>NZ_JBVJYH010000001.1:305474-612491 GCF_055600785.1 Streptomyces sp. NPDC038200 | reverse complement strand
GGTTGTGACGGGTGGCTGGTCGTTGTTTGAGAACTGCACAGTGGACGCGAGCATCTGTGGCCAAGTTTTTAAGGGCGCACGGTGGATGCCTTGGCACCAGGAACCGATGAAGGACGTGGGAGGCCACGATAGTCCCCGGGGAGTCGTCAACCAGGCTTTGATCCGGGGGTTTCCGAATGGGGAAACCCGGCAGTCGTCATGGGCTGTCACCCGCTGCTGAACACATAGGCAGTGTGGAGGGAACGAGGGGAAGTGAAACATCTCAGTACCCTCAGGAAGAGAAAACAACCGTGATTCCGGGAGTAGTGGCGAGCGAAACCGGATGAGGCCAAACCTACGACGTGTGAGACCCGGCAGGGGTTGCGTCGTGGGGGTTGTGGGATCTCTCTTCTGTTGTCTGCCGGCAACAGGACGAGTCAGAAACCGTTGATGTAGGCGAAGGACATGCGAAAGGTCCGGCGTAGAGGGTAAGACCCCCGTAGTCGAAACGTCAGCGGCTCGTTTGAGAGACACCCAAGTAGCACGGGGCCCGAGAAATCCCGTGTGAATCTGGCGGGACCACCCGCTAAGCCTAAATATTCCCTGGTGACCGATAGCGGATAGTACCGTGAGGGAATGGTGAAAAGTACCCCGGGAGGGGAGTGAAATAGTACCTGAAACCGTGTGCCTACAAGCCGTGGGAGCGTCGGATACAGCTTGCTGTATCTCGTGACTGCGTGCCTTTTGAAGAATGAGCCTGCGAGTTTGCGGTGTGTTGCGAGGTTAACCCGAGTGGGGAAGCCGTAGCGAAAGCGAGTCCGAATAGGGCGTTTTTAGTAGCACGCTCAAGACCCGAAGCGGAGTGATCTAGCCATGGGCAGGTTGAAGCGGAGGTAAGACTTCGTGGAGGACCGAACCCACCAGGGTTGAAAACCTGGGGGATGACCTGTGGTTAGGGGTGAAAGGCCAATCAAACTCCGTGATAGCTGGTTCTCCCCGAAATGCATTTAGGTGCAGCGTCGTGTGTTTCTTGCCGGAGGTAGAGCACTGGATAGGCGATGGGCCCTACCGGGTTACTGACCTTAGCCAAACTCCGAATGCCGGTAAGTGAGAGCGCGGCAGTGAGACTGTGGGGGATAAGCTCCATGGTCGAGAGGGAAACAGCCCAGAGCATCGACTAAGGCCCCTAAGCGTACGCTAAGTGGGAAAGGATGTGGAGTCGCACAGACAACCAGGAGGTTGGCTTAGAAGCAGCCACCCTTGAAAGAGTGCGTAATAGCTCACTGGTCTAGTGATTCCGCGCCGACAATGTAGCGGGGCTCAAGCGTACCGCCGAAGTCGTGTCATTGCAGCATATAGCCCCAACGGGTGTTGTGATGGGTAGGGGAGCGTCGTCTGCCGGGTGAAGCAGCACCGGAAGGTAGTTGTGGACGGTTGACGAGTGAGAATGCAGGCATGAGTAGCGATACAAACGTGAGAAACGTTTGCGCCGATTGACTAAGGGTTCCTGGGTCAAGCTGATCTGCCCAGGGTAAGTCGGGACCTAAGGCGAGGCCGACAGGCGTAGTCGATGGATAACCGGTTGATATTCCGGTACCCGCTGTGAAGCGTCAAACATCGAGCATCGTGATGCTAAGGCCGTGAAGCCGTTCCGGACCCTTCGGGGAAAGGAAAGTGGTGGAGCCGCCGAACCAAGCGGTTAGTAGGTGAGTGATGGGGTGACGCAGGAAGGTAGTCCATCCCGGGCGGTGGTTGTCCCGGGGTAAGGGTGTAGGCCGCAAGGTAGGCAAATCCGCCTTGCATACGGCTGAGACCTGATGCCGAGCCGATTGTGGCGAAGTGGATGATCCTATGCTGTCGAGAAAAGCCTCTAGCGAGTTTCATGGCGGCCCGTACCCTAAACCGACTCAGGTGGTCAGGTAGAGAATACCGAGGCGTTCGGGTGAACTATGGTTAAGGAACTCGGCAAAATGCCCCCGTAACTTCGGGAGAAGGGGGGCCACATCTGGTGAGAGGACTTGCTCCTCGAGCTGGGGGTGGCCGCAGAGACCAGCGAGAAGCGACTGTTTACTAAAAACACAGGTCCGTGCGAAGCCGTAAGGCGATGTATACGGACTGACGCCTGCCCGGTGCTGGAACGTTAAGGGGACCGGTTAGCTCTGATTCGTCAGGGCGAAGCTGAGAACTTAAGCGCCAGTAAACGGCGGTGGTAACTATAACCATCCTAAGGTAGCGAAATTCCTTGTCGGGTAAGTTCCGACCTGCACGAATGGCGTAACGACTTCTCGACTGTCTCAACCATAGGCCCGGTGAAATTGCACTACGAGTAAAGATGCTCGTTTCGCGCAGCAGGACGGAAAGACCCCGGGACCTTTACTACAGTTTGATATTGGTGTTCGGTTCGGCTTGTGTAGGATAGCTGGGAGACTGTGAAGCTCGCACGCCAGTGTGGGTGGAGTCGTCGTTGAAATACCAGTCTGGTCGTGCTGGATGTCTAACCTCGGTCCGTGATCCGGATCAGGGACAGTGTCTGATGGGTAGTTTAACTGGGGCGGTTGCCTCCTAAAGGGTAACGGAGGCGCCCAAAGGTTCCCTCAGCCTGGTTGGCAATCAGGTGTTGAGTGTAAGTGCACAAGGGAGCTTGACTGTGAGACCGACGGGTCGAGCAGGGACGAAAGTCGGGACTAGTGATCCGGCGGTGGCTTGTGGAAGCGCCGTCGCTCAACGGATAAAAGGTACCCCGGGGATAACAGGCTGATCTTCCCCAAGAGTCCATATCGACGGGATGGTTTGGCACCTCGATGTCGGCTCGTCGCATCCTGGGGCTGGAGTCGGTCCCAAGGGTTGGGCTGTTCGCCCATTAAAGCGGTACGCGAGCTGGGTTTAGAACGTCGTGAGACAGTTCGGTCCCTATCCGCTGTGCGCGTAGGAGTCTTGAGAAGGGCTGTCCCTAGTACGAGAGGACCGGGACGGACGAACCTCTGGTGTGCCAGTTGTTCTGCCAAGGGCATGGCTGGTTGGCTACGTTCGGGAGGGATAACCGCTGAAAGCATCTAAGCGGGAAGCCTGCTTCGAGATGAGGACTCCCACCCACTTGATGGGGTAAGGCTCCCAGTAGACGACTGGGTTGATAGGCCGGATCTGGAAGCCAGGTAACTGGTGGAGGTGACCGGTACTAATAGGCCGAGGGCTTGTCCTCAGTTGCTCGCGTCCACTGTGTTGGTTCTGAAACCACGAACAGCCAACGGTTGTTGATTGTTTCATAGTGTTTCGGTGGTCATAGCGTGAGGGAAACGCCCGGTTACATACCGAACCCGGAAGCTAAGCCTCACAGCGCCGATGGTACTGCAGGGGGGACCCTGTGGGAGAGTAGGACGCCGCCGAACTCCTTTTGATAAAGGTCGGACCCTGAACTTCGGTTCAGGGTCCGACCTTTTTCTGTTGTGCGTAACGTGTCGTTCACGTTGCGAGCACAGCATCCAGACATGGGAACTGCAGCAATGCTCAGGGCCGCCGGCATCGGAGTCGGTGACGAGGTCGTCGTGCCGGCCTTCGGGAACGTCGAGGTCGCCCAGGCCGTGACCCTGGCCGGAGCGCTCCCCGTGTTCGCCGACATAGACCCGATGACCTACTGCCTCGCCCCGGACTCGGTCGAGGCGGCCACAACCTCGCGCACCGCGGCGGTCGTTGTCGTGCACCGCTTCGGACGACGAGCCGACATCGGGCGGTTGCACGCGCTCGGGCAGCGGCACGGACTGCTCGTCCTGGAACAGGGCGAGTCCGAGACGCCGTACGACGAGATAGCCCAGCGCAGGCAGCGGGCCGCCTTCCTCGACGCCAAGCTGAAGGGCGTACGCACGCCGGACGGCGGAGACGGACACACCTACCAGCAGTACGTCGTGCGCGTGCCGGGCAACGGCCGGCCCGACCGGGACGCCTTCGCACGTGCCCTGCGGGCCAAGGGAATCGAGTGCCGGGTACCGGTGAAGACACCCGTGCACCGGCTGCCGGAGTTCCGGCGCTGTGTGTCCCTGCCCGAGACCGAGCTGGCTGCCGACGAGACACTCGCGCTGCCCGTCGACGCCGCCCTCACCAAACGGGAGATGCAGCGGACCGTGTCCGCGACCAACGCCCTCGGCGGCCTGCTGCAGCCCGCCTTCTGACCGGACACCGAACGAATTTGGGAACCGGGGGCTGCTCGGGGTACAGTTTCTTTGTCGCCGCGAGGGAAACCTCGAAAAGCGACAGGCCCCTATAGCTCAGTCGGCAGAGCGTCTCCATGGTAAGGAGAAGGTCAACGGTTCGATTCCGTTTGGGGGCTCAGACAAAAGGCCCCACCCTTCCGGGTGGGGCCTTTTTCGTGCGCTCTCACGCCTCCTTGTGGATTCCCGGAACGCGCATCGCCAGAATCGCCATGTCGTCCGAGGGGGCGTCGGAGGCGAAGCGCTCCACCGCGCGCATGATGCGTGCCGCGACCGCACCCGCCGTCAGACCCGTGCACGTCGTGAGGACGTCGGCGAGGCCGTCGTCGCCCAGCATGCGTGTGCCCTCGCGGCGTTCGGTGACCCCGTCCGTGACACAGAGCAGCACGTCACCCGGGTCGAGCGTGACCGTCTCCTCGTACAGCTCCAAGTCCTCGATGACCCCCAGCAGCGGCTGCGGTTCGGCCGAGGCCACCACCGTGCCGTCCTGACGCAGACGCAGCGGGAGCGGGTGGCCGGCGCAGACCACCTTCAGCTCGGCGCTGCCGTCCTCCTGCGGCCGCAACTCGCCGTAGAGCAGGGTCAGGAAACGGCTGCGGTCACCCTCGTCGAGGATGGCGGAATTCAGGCGCTCCAGCACCGCGGGACCGGACAGGCCCTCCCGGGCCAGCAGGCGCAGCGCGTGCCGGGCCAGGCCGGTGACGGCCGCCGCGTTGGGACCCGTACCGCAGACGTCGCCGATGGCGAAACCGTACGCGCCGTTGCCGATGGGGAAGAGGTCGTAGAAGTCACCGCCGACCTCGTTGCCCTCGCCGGCCGCGCGGTAGATGACCTCGACCTCGACGCCGTCGATCTGCGGCAGGCCCGGCGGGAGCAGACTGCGCTGGAGGGACTGGCTGATGGCCGTACGCTCCGAGTACAGACGGGCGTTGTCCAGGGCCAGGGCGGCCCGGCGGCTCAGGTCCTCGGCGAGTTCCAGGATCTCCTGGCGGAAGTGTTCGTCGGTGGGCTTGCCGAGGGTCAGCATGCCGATGACGCGGTTGCGGGCGACGAGCGGCAGGACGACGGTCTCGCCGCCGACCGCGGAGGCCGTGGCGAGCGTCGGGCCGATGGCGGAGGCGAGCTGGTGCGTGGGGCCGCCGGCCAGGCCCAGGCTGCGCATGGAACTGCGCAGGGCCGCCTGGTGGGCGACCTCGCCCGGGGACGTCCAGACACGCGCGCCGGGCGTCGGTACCGGGTCCGGCGGCGGGACCTTCGACAGCAGCGACTTGATGCCGTCGATGAGTTCCTCGTCCTCGTGCAGGACGTACGACAGGTACGGGTCGGAGGCCTGGTCGGCGATGGTGTACACCGCGCACCAGGTGGCCAGGGTCGGGACCGTCATCTGGGCCATCAGAGCGAGCGTCTGGTCCCGGTCCAGGGTGCCGGCCAGCAGGTCGGAGGCCTCGACCAGGAAGCTCAGGGAGCCACGGCGCAGCCGTTCCAGCTCGCCGAGGCGGGCCGACTCCACGGCCAGGGCGATGCGGTCGGCGGCGAACTGGAGGCGCAGCGCCTCCTCGTTGGAGTACCGGCCGGGTGCCTCGGCCGCGACGCCGAGGGAACCGGTGAGGCGGCCCTCGACCTTCAGCGGCACGGTGACGACCGAGCGCATGCCGGTACCGGCGAGCAGCGGTACGGCCCCGGGGACCGCGGCGAGGTCGTCGTGGACGGCGGGCATGCGGGCGGAGCCGTAGCGGCCGGGGCCGGCCTCGACGGGCACGCGTGCGAAGCGCTGGCGGGCGGAGGGCAGGCCGGTGGAGGCGCGGACCTCCAGTTCCGTCTCGTCGTCGGTGGCGAGCAGCAGGAACGCGGAGTCGCCGTCGAGCATGTCGCGGGCGCGTTCCACCGTGCGCTGCAGCAGGCCGTCGAGGTCGTCCGGAGCGGGGGAGCCGATGAACACCTCGAAGGGGTCGGTGTTCTGCCCGTCGGAGGACGGGGGCTGGTCGGTGGCCGGGACGCGGGACGGGGTCTGCAGGACGGCACGCTCGTGGTCGCGGACCAGGAGGCAGACGGTGGAGGGCTCGCCGCCCGTGTCGCGGACCCTGAGATGGGATGCGTACACCTGGGCCACGCGGCCGTCCGCGCCGCGGATGCCGTAGGTGCCCTCCCAGCGGGAGAGCTGGAGCGCCTCGGCGACGCCGGTGCCGGTGCCGGGCGTGTGCGGCCAGGCCGCCAGCTCGGTGAGGGGCTTGCCGATGACGTCGGCCCCGGGGTAGCCGAACAGTTCCTCGGCGTCCTCGTTCCAGGCGCTGATGTTCCCCTTGCGGTCGACCTGGAGGACGGCGACCCGGACGCGGCCGTCGGCCAGCGGGAGGAGGTCGGCGGGCAGGGCCGGGCCGGCGGTGCGGGTGCCGACCGGGCGTTCCGGCAGGTTGAGCTGGAACCAGACGTTCTTGTGGGTGGGGGTGTAGTCCACGCCCCAGCGGGTGGCCAGGGCCGCGCAGAGCTGAAGGCCGCGGCCGCCCTCGCGGTCGGGGCTGCCCATGGAGGCGGCCGAGCTCTGGAGGGGGACCTCGCGCTCGGGGTAGCGGTCGGAGACCTCGATGCGCACACCGTCCTCGGTGCGCAGGCACAGCAGGTCCGCGTGCGTGCCCGCGTGGACGACGGCGTTGGTCACCAGCTCGCTGGTGAGGACGACCGCGTCGTCGACGATGTCGGCGAAGCCCCAGCCCTGGAGGGTGTCGCGGACGAAGGACCGGGCGGTCGCGACCGATCGTCCGACGGGCTCGAAACTGGCGGCCGCGCGCGCGGTGATCACAAAACTCCTCGGCCGGTCGTCGGCGGGCAGGGCTGTCTGGCCGGCCGGCTCGCGCCGCTGCTGCGGCATCAGCTCGCCCGTCGGCTGTGGCTCCGGGGGCTGCCCCCCGGGGATCAGTCCGGTGGTCATGGTGTCCGGCCGCCCCTCCGATGCCCGCTCGTACTCGTGCCACCGCCCAGACCGGTCTGGACCGGTGCGGCTGGACAGCCGCATGCAAGGTTACTTACCTTCGCCGTCCGAGCGGATGCCGGTCTTACGTGTTTACGCCCCCAGGGTGTGCGGACGATGTGGGAAGCTGCCGAACTGTTATGGCCTGGTTCGGCCGGGGTGAAACACTGGGCAAGCTTCTGATGAAGGTCGGGTCGGGCCGCGTGTGTTCCGTGCACGGCGGGCAGCAGCCTTTGGGTGCGGCCCGATCTCGTCTGGCAGAAAGACGCAGCAGTAACCGGTACGCGGAAGTGACCGGTGTGCCGATGACCGGCAGGCCGGGCCCGAAGCGGCCGAGCACAGCAGTAACGGTCTACCCCTCCGGGAGGGACACAGTGGAGTCTGGCGCGGCGACGCGGGGCACGAAGACGCGCGCGAAAGGCGGACCGTCCCTGGGCAGGAGCGGTGGTACCACCGCTGTGGACACCGCTGCCCTGAACCGGCTGCTGGCGGCTCTCGTCTCGATGCGCGACGGGAACTTCCGCAAGCGGCTCACGGTGTCCGGCGACGGGGTGATGTCGGAGATCGCGGCCGTCTTCAACGAGGTGGCCGACCGGAACCTGCATCTGACCGGGGAGCTGTCCCGGGTACGGCGCATGGTGGGGCGTGAGGGAAAACTCACGGAACGGCTGGAGACGGGGTCCTGCGAGGGCTCCTGGGCCGCGGCCGTCGACAACTCCAACGCGCTGGTGGACGACCTCGTCTGGCCCGTCTCCGAGGTCAGCCGGGTGCTCACGGCGGTCGCCGAGGGTGATCTCTCGCCGCGGATGGAGCTGCGGACGCAGGCGCCGGACGGCGGTGGCGGTCATCCGCTGCGGGGTGAGTTCCTGAAGGTCGGCCGTACCGTCAACAATCTGGTCGACCAGTTGTCGACGTTCACGGACGAGGTCACGCGGGTGGCCAGCGAGGTCGGTACCGAGGGCAAGCTCGGCGGCCAGGCCCGCGTGCGCGGGATGTCGGGTTCGTGGAAGGACCTGACCGAGTCCGTCAACACCATGGCGTACCGGCTCACGGCGCAGGTGCGGGACATCGCGCTGGTGACCACGGCGGTCGCCAAGGGGGATCTGTCACGCAAGGTGACCGTGCACGTGGCCGGCGAGATGCTGGAGCTGAAGAACACCGTCAACACGATGGTGGACCAGTTGTCCTCGTTCTCCTCCGAGGTCACGCGCGTGGCCCGGGAGGTGGGCACCGAGGGCATCCTGGGTGGTCAGGCGCAGGTGCCCGGGGTTGCCGGTGTGTGGAAGGAGCTGACCGACTCCGTCAACACGATGGCGGGCAACCTGACCGCGCAGGTGCGGGGGATCTCGCAGGTCACGACCGCTGTCGCCAGTGGTGACCTGTCGCAGAAGGTGACCGTTCCGGCGCGCGGTGAGGTGGCGCAGCTGGCCGAGACGATCAACCAGATGACCGAGACGCTGCGGATCTTCGCGGACGAGGTCACCCGGGTGGCGAACGAGGTCGGTGCGGAGGGGCGGCTCGGCGGTCAGGCGAACGTGCCGGGCGCGGCGGGTACGTGGAAGGACCTGACGGACTCCGTCAACACGGTCTTCCGGAATCTGACCACGCAGGTGCGCGACATCGCCGCCGTGACGACCGCGGTGGCCAGCGGTGACCTGTCGCAGAAGGTCACCGTGGACGTGGCCGGCGAGATGCTGGAGCTGAAGAACACCGTCAACACGATGGTGGACCAGCTGTCGTCGTTCGGTGCCGAGGTGACGCGGGTCGCGCGGGAGATCGGTGTCGAGGGTGAGCTGGGCGGCCAGGCGCAGGTGCCGGGCGCGGCGGGTACGTGGAAGGACTTGACGGACTCCGTCAACACGGCATTCCGCAACCTGACCGGCCAGGTGCGGAACATCGCCCAGGTGACCACGGCGGTGGCGAACGGTGATCTGTCGCAGAAGGTCACCGTGGACGTGTCCGGTGAGATGCTCCAGCTGAAGAACACCGTGAACACGATGGTGGACCAGCTGTCGAGCTTCGCCGACCAGGTCACGCGGATGGCCAGGGACGTGGGCACGGAGGGCCGGCTGGGCGGTCAGGCCCGGGTGGACGGCGTCTCCGGTACGTGGAAGGAGTTGACGGACTCCGTCAACTTCATGGCCGGCAACCTGACCTCCCAGGTGCGGCAGATCGCCCAGGTGACGACGGCGGTGGCGCGCGGCGATCTGTCGCAGAAGATCGACGTTGACGCCCGCGGCGAGATCCTCGAGCTGAAGAACACGATCAACACGATGGTGGATCAGCTGTCGGCCTTCGCCGACCAGGTGACCCGGGTCGCGCGCGACGTGGGTACCGAGGGCCGCCTCGGCGGGCAGGCGCAGGTGCCCGGTGTCGCCGGTGTGTGGCGGGATCTGACCGACTCCGTGAACGGCATGGCCGGCAACCTCACGGCGCAGGTGCGCAACATCGCGCAGGTCGCCACCGCCGTGGCGCGCGGTGACCTCTCCCAGAAGATCACCGTGGACGCGCGCGGGGAGATCCTGGAGCTGAAGAACACCCTGAACACGATGGTGGACCAGCTGTCGTCGTTCGCCGACCAGGTCACGCGGGTGGCCCGTGAGGTGGGCACGGAGGGCATCCTCGGCGGTCAGGCCGAGGTGCAGGGTGTCTCCGGCACCTGGAAGGACCTCACGCAGTCCGTGAACTTCATGGCGAACAACCTGACGATCCAGGTGCGCAACATCGCCGAGGTCACGACGGCGGTCGCCAAGGGCGACCTGTCCAAGAAGATCACTGTTGACGCGAAGGGCGAGATCCTCGAGCTCGTCACGACGGTCAACACCATGGTTGACCAGCTGTCCAGCTTCGCCGAGCAGGTGACCCGGGTGGCCCGCGAGGTGGGCACCGAGGGCATCCTGGGCGGTCAGGCGCACGTACCGGGCGTGACCGGTATCTGGAAGGACCTGAGCAACAACGTCAACCTGATGGCCAACAACCTGACCATGCAGGTGCGGAACATCTCCCAGGTCTCGGCGGCCGTCGCCAACGGTGACCTGACGCGGCAGGTGACGATCGAGGCGCGCGGTGAGGTCGCCCAGCTCGCCGACACCATCAACACGATGGTGAAGACGCTGAGTTCGTTCGCCGACCAGGTCACCAAGGTGGCCCGCGAGGTGGGCACGGACGGCATCCTCGGCGGTCAGGCGCACGTTCCGGGGGTGGCCGGCACCTGGAAGGACCTCACCGAGTCGGTGAACCAGATGGCGTCCAACCTGACCGGCCAGGTGCGCAACATCGCCATGGTCACGACGGCCATCGCCAAGGGTGACCTGACGAAGAAGATCGACATTGACGCGCGCGGTGAGATCCTCGAACTGAAGACGACGATTAACACGATGGTCGACCAGCTGTCCAGCTTCGCCGAGGAGGTCACCCGGGTGGCCCGCGAGGTGGGTACGGAGGGACAGCTGGGCGGTCAGGCACGCGTGCGTGACGTCGACGGTACCTGGCGGGACCTCACCGAGTCCGTGAACGAGATGGCCGGGAACCTGACCCGGCAGGTGCGTGCCATCGCGCGCGTGGCGACCGCGGTGACGCGTGGCGACCTGAACCTCAAGATCGACGTGGACGCGTCCGGCGAGATCCAGGAGCTGCAGGACTACATCAACAAGATGATCGCCAACCTGCGCGACACCACGATCGCCAACAAGGAGCAGGACTGGCTCAAGGGCAACCTGGCTCGTATCTCCGCCCTGATGCAGGGCCGCCGGGACCTGGAGGACGTGGCCTCGCTGATCATGAGCGAGCTGACGCCGGTGGTGTCCGCGCAGCACGGCGCGTTCTTCCTGGCGATGCCGCTCATGGAGGGCAAGGGGGTCGGCAACGGCGAGGACGGCTACGAGCTGCGGATGCTGGGCTCGTACGGCTACTCGATGGGCTCCATGCCGACGTCGTTCCGGCCCGGTGAGGCGCTGATCGGCACGGCGGCCGAGGAGAAGCGCACGATCCTGGTGGACAACGCGCCCAGCGGCTATCTGAAGATCGCCTCCGGGCTCGGCGAGGCCCCGCCCGCGCAGGTGATCGTGCTGCCGGTGCTGTTCGAGGGCAAGGTGCTCGGCGTGATCGAGCTGGCGTCCTTCACGCCGTTCACGCAGATCCAGAAGGACTTCCTCAACCAGATCGCCGAGATGATCGCGACCAGCGTCAACACCATCTCGGTCAACACCAAGACCGAACAGCTGCTCAAGCAGTCGCAGGAGCTGACCGAGCAGCTCAGGGAGCGGTCGGCCGAGCTGGAGAACCGGCAGAAGGCGCTCCAGGCCTCCAACGCCGAGCTGGAGGAGAAGGCCGAGCTGCTGGCCCGGCAGAACCGGGACATCGAGGTGAAGAACACCGAGATCGAGGAGGCCCGGCAGGTCCTGGAGGAGCGGGCCGAGCAGCTCGCGGTGTCGATGCGCTACAAGAGCGAGTTCCTCGCCAACATGTCGCACGAGCTGCGCACCCCGCTGAACTCGCTGCTGATCCTGGCGAAGCTGCTCGCCGACAACGCCGAGGGCAACCTCTCGCCGAAGCAGGTGGAGTTCGCCGAGACCATCCACGGTGCCGGCTCCGACCTGCTCCAGCTGATCAACGACATCCTCGACCTGTCGAAGGTCGAGGCGGGCAAGATGGACGTCTCCCCGACGCGTATCGCGCTCGTCCAGCTCGTGGACTACGTGGAGGCCACCTTCCGGCCGCTGACCGCGGAGAAGGGCCTGGATCTGTCGGTACGGGTCTCACCGGAGCTGCCGGCGACCCTGCACACCGACGAGCAGCGGCTGCTGCAGGTCCTGCGCAACCTGCTGTCCAACGCCGTGAAGTTCACCGACTCCGGGTCGGTGGAGCTGGTGATCCGGCCGGCCGGCGCGGATGTGCCGCAGACCATCCGGGAGCAGCTGCTGGAGGCGGGTTCGCTGACCAATCCGGGCGGTGAGCTGATCGCGTTCTCGGTGACCGACACGGGCATCGGTATCGCGGCCAGCAAGATGAGGGTGATCTTCGAGGCGTTCAAGCAGGCGGACGGCACGACCAGCCGCAAGTACGGCGGCACCGGCCTGGGCCTGTCGATCTCGCGGGAGATCGCGCAGCTGCTGGGCGGTGAGATCCACGCGCAGAGCGAACCGGGCCGCGGCTCGACGTTCACGCTCTATCTGCCGCTGTACCTGAGCGAACTGCCGCCGCAGGGCTATCAGCAGTCCGTGCCCGCCCTGGAGGCCGGCGACCTGGTCGCCTCCGAGGCGCACCTGTCGTCGGAGCTGTCCGCGGTGGAGATCGAGACGCCGGCCGAGGTGAAGTCGTACCGGGAGACGCAGAACGGTCCCGCCGCGCTCTTCCGGCGCCGGCGGCGCAGCCTGCCCGAGGAGACGCTGCGGCCCGAGCAGTGGGCACCCGTCTCCGAGCAGGAGCGTGCGCCGCAGCAGAGCCGCGCGGTGCGGTTCGGCGGGGAGAAGGTGCTGATCGTCGACGACGACATCCGTAACGTGTTCGCGCTCACCAGCGTTCTGGAGCAGCACGGCCTGTCGGTGCTGTACGCCGAGAACGGCCGTGAGGGCATCGAGGTGCTGGAGCAGCACGACGACGTGGCGGTCGTGCTGATGGACATCATGATGCCCGAGATGGACGGGTATGCGACGACCACGGCGATCCGCAGGATGCCGCAGTTCGCGGGGTTGCCGATCATCGCTCTCACCGCGAAGGCGATGAAGGGCGACCGGGAGAAGGCGATCGAGTCGGGTGCCTCCGACTATGTCACCAAGCCGGTCGACCCCGACCATCTGCTGTCCGTGATGAGCCAGTGGATGATCGCGGAGTGATCGCGGCGGGCGCGGCGCGGGGCGTGACCCGGCCGGATGTGAACGGCCGGGGAACCTCTGGCGGGCGCGGGGAGTTGCTGCATGATGAAGGCCGGGAACGTGCAGGAATCCGGGATTCCGGGAACCTTCCGGGGTCCTGCCGCGTTTCTGCTACGTGCACAGTGACATCGCGGTGACAGGGTGTGGCGACAGGCGGGGTGCGGCTACGATGACCGGCACAAGGACGGGCGGCGAAACGGAGTCGTCCCCTGGGGCGGCGCCCGGTGTACCGCCGGGGCGAGGAGGGCGGGCCATGGTGCAGAAGGCCAAGATCCTCCTGGTCGATGACCGGCCGGAGAATCTGCTGGCGCTGGAGGCCATCCTCTCTGCGCTCGATCAGACGCTGGTGCGGGCATCGAGCGGGGAGGAAGCGCTCAAAGCACTGCTCACGGACGATTTCGCGGTCATTCTGCTGGACGTCCAGATGCCGGGCATGGACGGGTTCGAGACCGCCGCGCACATCAAGCGGCGCGAGCGGACGCGGGACATCCCGATCATCTTCCTCACGGCGATCAATCACGGCCCGCACCACACCTTCCGGGGCTATGCGGCGGGCGCGGTGGACTACATCTCCAAGCCGTTCGACCCGTGGGTGCTGCGCGCGAAGGTCTCGGTCTTCGTCGAGCTGTACATGAAGAACTGCCAGCTGCGCGAGCAGGCGGCGCTGCTGCGGCTCCAGTTGGAGGGCGGTGGCAAGGGCGCCGTCGCCGGCAAGGAGTCCGCCGGACTGCTGGCCGAGCTGTCCGCGCGGCTCGCGGCCGTCGAGGAGCAGGCGGAGGCGCTGTCCAAGCAGCTGGACGACGACTCCGCGGACGCGGCGGCGGTGGCCACGGCGGCCCATCTGGAGCGCAAGCTCACCGGGTTGCGCCGTGCGCTCGACGCGCTGGAGCCGGGCATGGGCGGCGGCGGTGCCGCGGTGCCCTCGCAGAACTGACGTACGCCGGGACGGCGGTTGCGGATGAGCGTGCGTCAGTTCCGGTCTCCGGCAGGCACGACACGAACGGGTGAAGCAGTGGGCACACGTGTCCGCTGTCGTCTCCCCCGGTAACCTCACACCCATGGCCTCACGTCCCTCCGCAGCCAAGAAGCAGCCCGCGAAGAAGGCGGCAGCTCCCGCGAAGGCTCCGGCGAAGAAGGCCGTAGCGAAGAAGGCCCCGGCCAAGAAGGCGCCCGCCAGGAAGGCCGCGGTCAGGAAGCCCCCGCCGCCGAAGCCGGTGGCGAGTCCCACCGGGGGCTTGTACCGGCTGGTGCGCGCTGTCTGGCTCGGCCTCGCGCACGCGGTCGGCGCCGTCTTCCGCGGCATAGGGCAGGGCGCCAAGAACCTCGACCCCGCCCACCGCAAGGACGGCGTCGCGCTGCTGCTGCTCGGCATCGCGCTGATCGTCGCCGCCGGCACCTGGGCGGACCTGCGCGGGCCCGTCGGCGACCTGGTGGAGATCCTGGTCACCGGCGCCTTCGGCCGGCTCGACCTGCTGGTGCCGATACTGCTCGCGGTGATCGCCGTACGGTTCATCCGGCACCCGGAGAAGCCGGAGGCCAACGGGCGGATCGTGATCGGCCTGTCCGCGCTCGTCGTCGGTGTGCTCGGCCAGGTCCACATCGCCTGCGGCTCACCCGCGCGCAGCGACGGCATGCAGGGCATAAGGGACGCCGGCGGCCTCATCGGCTGGGCGGCGGCCACCCCGCTGACCTACACCATGTCCGAGGTGCTCGCCGTACCCCTGCTGGTGCTGCTGACGATCTTCGGGCTGCTCGTGGTGACGGCCACCCCGGTCAACGCCATTCCGCAGCGGTTGCGGATGCTCGGCGTCCAGCTGGGCGTGCTGCACGACCCCGAGGCGGACCGGTTCGACGAGGACGACGAGCAGTACGACCAGCAGTGGCGCGAGGCGACGCCCGCGCGCCCGCGCAGGCGCTCCGGCGCACCCCGGGCGTACGACCCCGACGGCGCCGAGGAGGAGGCCCTCTCGCAGCGTCGCGGGCGCCCCAGGCGCTCCGCGGTGCCCCAGCCGGATCTGCAGCGGCAGATGGACGCCGTGGACGTCGCGGCGGCTGCCGCCGCCGCGCTCGACGGGGCCGTGACGCACGGCATGCCGCCGTCCCCGATCGTCGCCGACCTCACGCAGGGGGTGAGCCCGGGCGAGCGCGAGGACACCACCCCGGTCCCCACTCCCGCGGCCCCGCCCGAGCCCGCGCCCGCGCCGGTGCCCGCCGCCCGGCCCAAGCGGGAGAAGCTCGACGCCGGGGTCGTACCCGACCTCACCAAGAAGGCCCCGGAGCAGCCCCGCGACCTGCCCGCGCGCGCAGAGCAGCTCCAGCTGTCCGGCGACATCACCTACGCGCTGCCCTCCCTGGACCTGCTCCGGCGGGGCGGCCCCGGCAAGGCGCGCAGCGCCGCCAACGACGCGGTCGTCGCCTCGCTCACCCAGGTGTTCACCGAGTTCAAGGTCGATGCGCGCGTCACCGGCTTCACCCGCGGCCCGACGGTCACCCGCTACGAGGTCGAGCTCGGCCCCGCCGTGAAGGTCGAGCGGATCACCGCGCTGACCAAGAACATCGCGTACGCGGTGGCCAGCCCGGACGTGCGGATCATCAGCCCCATCCCCGGCAAGTCCGCGGTGGGCATCGAGATCCCGAACACCGACCGGGAGATGGTCAACCTCGGGGACGTGCTGCGCCTCGCGGAGTCCGCCGAGGACGACGACCCGATGCTGGTCGCCTTCGGCAAGGACGTCGAGGGCGGGTACGTCATGCACTCGCTGGCGAAGATGCCGCACATGCTGGTCGCCGGCGCCACCGGCTCCGGCAAGTCGTCCTGCATCAACTGCCTGATCACCTCGGTCATGATGCGGGCGACCCCGGAGGACGTCCGGATGATCCTGGTCGACCCCAAGCGCGTCGAGCTGACCGCCTACGAGGGCATCCCGCACCTGATCACACCGATCATCACCAACCCCAAGCGGGCCGCCGAGGCGCTCCAGTGGGTGGTCCGCGAGATGGACCTCAGGTACGACGACCTGGCCGCCTACGGATACCGGCACATCGACGACTTCAACCGCGCGGTGCGCGAGGGCAAGGTCAAGCCGCCCGAGGGCAGCGAGCGCGAGCTCCAGCCGTACCCGTACCTGTTGGTGATCGTGGACGAGCTGGCCGACCTGATGATGGTGGCCCCGCGGGACGTCGAGGACGCGATCGTGCGCATCACACAGCTCGCGCGCGCGGCCGGCATCCACCTGGTGCTCGCCACCCAGCGCCCGTCGGTCGACGTGGTCACCGGCCTGATCAAGGCCAACGTGCCCTCGCGGCTGGCGTTCGCCACCTCCTCCCTGGCCGACTCCCGGGTCATCCTGGACCAGCCCGGCGCCGAGAAGCTGATCGGCAAGGGCGACGGGCTCTTCCTGCCGATGGGCGCGAACAAGCCGACCCGTATGCAGGGCGCGTTCGTGACCGAGGAGGAGGTCGCGGTCGTCGTCCAGCACTGCAAGGACCAGATGGCGCCGGTCTTCCGGGACGACGTCACCGTGGGCTCCAAGCAGAAGAAGGAGATCGACGAGGACATCGGCGACGACCTCGACCTGCTGTGCCAGGCGGCCGAGCTGGTCGTCTCCACCCAGTTCGGGTCGACGTCCATGCTCCAGCGGAAGCTGCGCGTGGGCTTCGCCAAGGCGGGACGGCTCATGGACCTCATGGAGTCCCGCAACATCGTGGGACCGAGCGAGGGCTCCAAGGCACGTGACGTTCTCGTGAAGCCTGACGAGCTGGACGGAGTGCTCGCCCTGATTCGCGGGGAGACCGAAGGGTGACGGGTAGATCAAGGGTTAATACGAAGGGCCGTTCGGTGGAAGCCGGTTACGCCGGGTGGCGGGACACGCCGTGATCCACCCGTTAGAGAACGTGAGCAACCGTTTCCCTATGTCGTACGTCAAGTTGAGCGAGAGGACAGGTAGGGCTCCGATCCTGGGGTATCCGCCTGTCCCGTCCTCGGGATGCCCGGCCATTCCGATGGCGTACAAAGTCCTACCGCCCGGTTGCCCCACCCTTTCGTACCCCCCCTAGACTGAGCTTCCAGCACAGGTGGCTACACGCTCGAAAGGCGCCCCCGTGTCCATCGGCAACTCCCCCGAAGACGAGCGTCCGTTCCGAGACGAGTCCCCGGAAGCCCGACCGTCCGTGGGCCGCGCGCTGCAGCAGGCGCGGATCGCGGCCGGGCTCACCGTGGACGACGTCAGCAGTGCCACTCGTGTCCGCATCGCCATCGTGCACGCCATCGAGGCCGACGACTTCGCCCCCTGCGGCGGCGTCGTGTACGCCCGTGGGCACATCCGCACGCTGGCCAGAGCCGTCCACCTCGACCCCGAGCCGCTGATCGCCCAGTTCGACACCGAGCACGGCGGCCGTCCCGCACCCACCCCCGCCGCACCTCTGTTCGAGGCGGAGCGGATCAGGCCCGAGCGGCGCGGCCCGAACTGGACCGCGGCGATGGTCGCCGCGATCGTCGTGGTGATCGGGTTCGTCGGGTTCACCGCGTTCAAGAGCGGCGACGCCTCGGGCGACTCGAAGTCGCAGGTCGCCGAGGGCACCCCGGCAACCGCCGGCAAGTCCGCCTCGCCCACCCCGAAGAAGGACAAGCCCGCCGAGCCGAGCGGCGAGCCCTCCGACAGCGCCATCGCCGCCGCGCCCCAGGACAAGGTGACCGTCCAGGTCAGCGCCCCCAACGGACGCAGCTGGATCTCGGCCAAGGACCACAACGGCCGGATGCTCTTCGACGGACTGCTGAAGAAGGGCGAGTCCAAGACCTTCCAGGACAGCTCCAAGATCAACCTGATCCTCGGCGACGCGGGCGCCATCGAGCTGTACGTCAACGGCAAGAAGATCGAGGACTCCTTCCGGGCCGGCGCCGTGGAGCGTCTCACCTACACCAAGGGCGACCCCGTGGCCGGCTGACGGACGGCGGGCGCCGGATGTGACGGAGTCGGCCAAGATCGGCCAACCCCGTCGACGTGGGCTGTCAGTGAGACAAAGTAGTCTTGAGCCCATGCCTGAACGCCGTACCGTCGCACTGGTCACTCTCGGCTGCGCCCGTAACGAGGTGGACTCCGAGGAGCTCGCAGGCCGTTTGGAGGCGGACGGCTGGCAGCTCGTCGAGGACGCCACGGACGCCGACGTCGCCGTGGTCAACACCTGTGGCTTCGTGGAAGCCGCCAAGAAGGACTCCGTCGACGCCCTGCTGGAGGCCAACGACCTCAAGGGCCACGGAAGAACCCAGGCCGTCGTGGCGGTGGGCTGCATGGCCGAGCGGTACGGCAAGGAACTGGCCGAGGCGCTGCCCGAGGCCGACGGCGTGCTCGGCTTCGACGACTACTCGGACATCTCCGACCGCCTGCAGACCATCCTGTCCGGCGGCATCCACGCCGCCCACACCCCGCGCGACCGGCGCAAGCTGCTGCCGATCAGCCCGGCCGAGCGGCAGGAGTCGGCCGCCGCGGTGGCGCTTCCCGGGCACGGCCCGGCCGACCTCCCGCAGGGTGTCGCGCCCGCCTCCGGCCCCCGCGCGCCCCTGCGCCGCCGGCTGGACGGCTCCCCGGTCGCCTCGGTCAAGCTCGCCTCGGGCTGCGACCGGCGCTGCTCCTTCTGCGCCATCCCCTCCTTCCGCGGTTCCTTCATCTCCCGCCGCCCCAGCGACGTCCTCAACGAGACCCGCTGGCTGGCCGAGCAGGGCGTGAAGGAGATCATGCTGGTCTCCGAGAACAACACCTCCTACGGCAAGGACCTGGGCGACATCCGTCTGCTGGAGTCCCTGCTGCCGGAGCTGGCCGAGGTCGACGGCATCGAGCGGGTGCGGGTGAGCTACCTGCAGCCGGCCGAGATGCGCCCGGGGCTCATCGACGTACTCACCTCGACGCCCAAGGTCGCCCCGTACTTCGACCTGTCCTTCCAGCACTCCGCGCCCGGCGTGCTGCGCGCCATGCGCCGCTTCGGCGACACCGACCGGTTCCTGGAGCTGCTCGACACCATCCGGAGCAAGGCCCCCGAGGCCGGCGTCCGCTCCAACTTCATCGTCGGCTTCCCCGGCGAGAGCGAGGCGGACCTGGCCGAGCTGGAGCGCTTCCTGAACGGCGCCCGGCTGGACGCCATCGGCGTCTTCGGCTACTCCGACGAGGAGGGCACGGAAGCGGCGACGTACGACAACAAGCTGGACCCGGACCTCGTCGCCGAGCGCCTGGCCCACATCTCCCGGCTCGCCGAGGAACTGGTCTCCCAGCGCGCCGAGGAGCGCGTCGGCTCGACCGTGCGGGTCCTGGTGGAGTCCGTGGACGAGGAGGAGGGCGTCTACGGCCGCGGTGCGCACCAGGCGCCGGAGACCGACGGACAGGTCCTGCTCACGAGCGGCGCCGGCCTGAGTGTCGGACGTATGGTCGAGGCGAAGGTGGTCGGTACGGAAGGTGTCGACCTGGTGGCCGAGCCGCTGACCGGCTCGCTCACGTGTAGTGAGGAGGCGGGCAGATGACCGGAGTCCCGGCATCCGCCGCGGGCGGCCCCTCCGGCGCGCAGGGCGCCCGTGGATCCGCCGCCGCTGCCGACGGCGCCCGGTCCGAGGTCACCGCTCCCGCTTCCGGCCCTGAGAACGGCGGCCGGGCACCGCGCGGCGGCAAGATCGCGGCCGCGGCCGTCAACCAGGCCAGTGTCTGGAACGTCGCCAATCTGCTGACCATGCTCCGGCTGCTCCTGGTGCCCGGCTTCGTGGCGCTGATGCTGGCGGACGGCGGATACGACCCGGCCTGGCGCTCACTGGCCTGGGCGGCCTTCGCCGTCGCCATGATCACCGACCTGTTCGACGGGCATCTGGCACGCACCTACAACCTGGTCACCGACTTCGGGAAGATCGCCGACCCCATCGCCGACAAGGCGATCATGGGGGCGGCGCTCGTCTGTCTGTCGGGCCTGGGCGATCTGCCGTGGTGGGTGACGGCCGTGATCCTCGGCCGGGAACTCGGCATCACCCTGCTGCGTTTTCTGGTCATTCGCTACGGCGTGATCCCCGCCAGCCGGGGCGGCAAGCTGAAGACGCTCACCCAGGGCGTGGCCGTCGGGATGTACGTCCTGGCGCTGACGGGCTGGCTGGCCACCCTGAGGTTCTGGGTGATGGCCGCGGCGGTCGTGCTCACGGTCGTGACCGGCCTCGACTACGTAAGACAAGCCATTGTGCTGCGCCGGCAGGGAATCGCGGAGCGCGCCGCGGCGTTGGAGGAGACGGAAGCGTGAGTTCCCCGGCCACCGAACTGGTGCGACTACTGACTGTGAGGGGCGAGACCCTCGCCGTCGCGGAGTCGCTGACCGGTGGCCTGGTAGCGGCGGAGATCACCGGGGTACCCGGCGCGTCCCGGGTGTTCCGGGGCTCGGTCACCGCCTACGCGACCGAGCTGAAGCACGAGCTGCTGGGTGTCGACGCCACCCTGCTGGCCCAGCGGGGAGCGGTGGACCCGCAGGTCGCGGGCCAGATGGCGGCCGGAGTCCGCAAGGCCCTGAAGGCCGACTGGGGCATCGCGACCACCGGGGTCGCCGGCCCCGATCCGCAGGACGGACAGCCCGTCGGGACGGTCTTCGTGGCCGTGGACGGTCCCCTCACCGCCCCCGCCGGTTCCGCCGGTGGCGGAAAAGTCGAGGCTCTGCGGTTGAACGGCAGCCGTGCGGAAATTCGTATGGAGAGTGTACGGAGCGTACTCGCAGTGCTCCTGGAGCGGCTTGCGGGCGAACAGACTGGGAATGAGCGGGCACAGGATACGGAACGGAACGGGGGGTTTTGATGTTTGCAGCCCTGAGTGAACACGACATCGCTCCCCGCACGGCCGCGGCGCAAGGCGGTACGGTGGGGCGAGAAGGATGCGGCTACGCGGTCCGAGGAGGGAGCCACCGATGATTCTGCTCCGTCGCCTGCTGGGTGACGTGCTGCGTCGGCAGCGCCAGCGCCAGGGCCGTACTCTGCGCGAAGTCTCCTCGTCCGCCCGAGTCTCACTCGGCTATCTCTCCGAGGTGGAGCGGGGGCAGAAGGAGGCTTCCTCCGAGCTGCTCTCCGCCATCTGCGACGCGCTGGACGTACGGATGTCGGAACTCATGCGAGAGGTGAGCGACGAACTGGCGCTCGCCGAGCTGGCCCAGTCCGCCGCGGCCACCGAACCCGTACCCACGCCGGTCCGCCCGATGCTGGGTTCCGTGTCGGTGACCGGTGTGCCGCCGGAACGGGTGACCATCAAGGCGCCCGCGGAGGCGGTGGACGTGGTCGCCGCCTGAGGACCGCGCGCGGCCTGACGACCCGATACGCCCGAAGCCCCGGCCGGCCCCCAGGAGAACCTGGGAGGCCCGCCGGGGCTTCTGCGTGGCCGTCGGGTTGTATATCCGTTCTATTCCCGTTTGCCGGTGTTGCGTGGTGCGGTCATGGTGGGAGGGATGTGACGGCGCCGAAGTTCCGGAGGAAGCGGATGTATGTCGTGAAGAGCCCATTGGCCGACGCGGACCTGAAGACCGTGTCCGAGGCGCTGCAGGGCGCCCTCCTCGACCTGGTGGACCTCTCCCTGGTCGCCAAGCAGATCCACTGGAACATCGTCGGCCCCCGCTTCCGCTCCGTCCACCTCCAGCTCGACGAGGTCGTCGCCTCCGCGCGTGCGCACTCGGACACGGTGGCCGAGCGGGCCTCGGCGCTGGGCGTACCGCCCGACGGGCGCGCCCCCACGGTGGCCTCCGGAAGCGGCATCAAGCCCACTCCCTCGGGATGGATCAAGGACACGGATGCCGTCGGGGCGATGGTGGACGCGCTGGGGTCGGTGATCACCAGGATGCGGGAGCGGGTGAACGCCACCGGGGAGGCGGACCCGGTCTCCCAGGACCTCCTCATCGGGATCACCGCGGATCTGGAGAAGCACCACTGGATGTTCCAGGCGGAGAACGCGTGAGCGGTCCGGCCGGGGGCGGTGGCCCGGGGCCGGGTGGCTGACCTGTGCCGGGCATACCGTCCGGGGGTCGTGCCCTCCGGCCCTCGCCGGTCGGCCTCCGGCCTGCTCCCGAAGCGCCGGACGGGCTGATCTCCCGCCGGTGCTGCATCAATGAGCCCTCGGTGCGCCTCCCGCGCGGCCCGGGCGCCGGTCTAGCGTCCCGCAGGAGGTGATGGCGGGCATGGCGGAGCGGATAGTGCGCAGGGGGGTCGCGCTCGGGCTCGGGGTGGTGTGGTGGTGGGCCGTGCTGCGGCTCGCCGCGGGGCAGGGCTCGGGCGTGCTGGAAGGCGCCGTCGCGGCCGGCGGCTGGGGGGTGAGTCTGCTGCCCGTGCACTGTGCGCCCAAGGGGCGCGCGACCGGCGCCGTGCCGGCGGGGCGCTGGGGGGCCGCCTGGCGGGCCGGAGGCGTCACCAGGGCATCGCCACACCCCCGTTCGGGCGAAGTATCTGGCCCGTCGTGAACGCCGACGCGTCCGATGCCAGAAACAGCACCGCGTGCGCCACGTCGTCCGGTTCGCCGACCCGGCGCAGCGGTGCCGTCCGGGTCATCGCGGCCTCGGTGTGCGCCTGTGCCTCGTGGTCGTGACGGTCGGTCATGGGGGTGCGGATCCAGCCCGGCGCGATCGCGTTGACCCGGATGCCGTGCGGGCCGACCTCGGTGGCCAGCGTCTTGGTCAGCTGCACCACGGCGGCCTTGGCCGCGCCGTAGCAGAGCAGCCCGGCGCCGCCGGTGTCGACCGCGCCGGAGGCCATGGTGACGATGCTGCCGCGGATCTTCCGGGCGAGCATCAGCCGGGCGGCCTCCTGGCAGGCGTGGAGGACGCCCTTGAAGTTGACCTCCAGCACCCGGTCGAGATCCTCGTCCCGGGTCTCCAGCACCGGGCTGCTGTGCATGATCCCGGCGATCGCCGCCAGGACGTCCAGCCGCTCGCAGGACCGGACCGCCTCGCCCAGCCCGGCCCGGTCGGTGACGTCGAGGACATGGACCCGGGCCGTGCCGCCCCGCTCCTTGATCAGCGCGGCCGTGCCGTCCAGGCCGTCCGTGTCCCGGTCGGCACAGTGCACCGTCGCGCCCGCCTCGGCGAGCAGCACGGCGGAGGCCCGGCCGATGCCGCCGGCGGCGCCGGTGACGAAGGCGGTGCGTCCGCTGAGGTCGTACGCGGTGAGGGCCATGCAGGGACGGTACGAGCATTTCTGACGGACCGTCAATTGGTGCGGCGGGCTCAACGCTTGCCGGACTGTCCGGGACGGCGCGGGGTCAGCCGGTGCGGCGGGGGTACTTCTCCCGCCAGCGCTGCGGTGCGCCGGGGGCCGGGACGGGACCCGTCTGGCAGGTGGGGCACCAGTAGGTGGGGCGTTCCTGGGAGCCGTCGCCCTGGTCGCCCACCCGCACCGGGGTCCGACAGCGCAGGCACGGGCGGAACGCGCGGCCGTAGACGAACAGGTCGTGCCGGGGCAGGCCGGTGGTCTGCCGGACCGGGCGTTCGCGGTTCGCCTCCAGCAGGCGCTTGGCCAGGCCGGGCAGCTGCTCGGCGCGGTCCGCGGGGAGCGCGCCGGCCGGCAGCCAGGGAGTCACACCGAGCAGGAAGCACAGCTCGCTCTTGTAGACGTTGCCGATGCCGGCCAGATTGCGCTGGTCCAGGAGGGCCTCGCCGAGCGGACGGGCCGGGTCCGCGAGGATGTTGGCCAAGGCACGCCCGGGGTCCCAGTCCGGGCCGAGCAGATCGGGGCCGAGATGGCCGACGACCCGCTCCTCCTCGGCCGTGCGCAGCAACTCCAGCACCTGCAGCCGGTACCCGACGGCCGTGCGGTCGGCGGTGTAGAGGATCACCCGGATCTGGTGGGCCGGTCCGCCGCGCCAGCGCTCACCGCTGCCGTACACCTTCCACGCGCCCTCCATGCGCAGATGGGTGTGCAGGGTGAGGCCGCCCTCGAACCGGGTCAGCAGATGCTTGCCCCGCGGGATCGTGCCCAGCACCCCGCGGCCGGTCAGGTCGACCGTCGCGTACCGGGGCACACGGAAGTCGCTGCGGGTCAGCGCCCTGCCCGCGAGGGCCTCGTGCAGCCGACGGGCGGCCTGCCAGACCGTGTCACCTTCGGGCATGCGTCAAGGGTGCCACGACGGGGTGAGTCGGACGCGGGCCGGCGGCCGTGCCGGGCGGGGCGGCGGCCCCGGTGCCGGTCACGCTCTCAGGCGCAGGCCGCGCGGTGTCGCCACGAAGCCCGCCGCCTCCAGGAGGGCGCCTATGGGGGAGGTCAGGGCCTGGGCGCCATTGATCCGCTCGACCGTGACCGTGCCGAGCGAGCCCGCGCGGGCCGCCGCGGCCAGCGCCTCGGCGGCCGTACGCAGGCGGGGGTCGTCCGCCGCAGCGGTGTCCGGCGCCGTAGGCCAGGCCAGCAGTGTCTTGCCGCCGCGTTCCATATAGAGCGTCAGCTCGCCGTCCACGAGGACGACCAGCGAACCCGCCTTGCGGCCCGGCTTGTGCCCGGCTCCGGTCGGCGGCTCCGGCCAGCCGAGCGCGGAGCCGTAGGCGTTCGCCGGGTCGGCCGCGGCGAGGACCACGGCACGGGGGTCGGGCGCGGGCGTGCCCGTTCGGCCGTTGCCGTAGCCGCGGCGCGGGGCCGTGCCGTAGGCGGGCGGGCCGTAGGAGCCGGAGGGGGAGCCGCTGCCGCGTGGGCCGCCGTAGCCGGGGGAGGCGAACGGGTCGGCGAGGTCGCGGGGTGAGCCGTGACCGCCGTCGGGGGCGGCGTCCTCCGGAGGCCAGGTGAAGTCGCCGTCCAGACCGGGGTGGGCGAAGCCGCCGACGGCTCCGTCGAAGGCACCGGCAGGCGTGTGGCCGTGCGGGGCGCCCCCGGAGCCGGCTCCCTCGAACGGGTTCGCGAAGCCCTGCTCGGCGAAGCCGTCCACGGCACCGGAAGCGCCGAAGCCGTACGCCCCGGCGGGGGCGCCGGAGCCGGTCCCGAGGGCCGGAGCGGGCAGGCCCTCGGTCCGCTCGCGGGCGTTCGCCACCGCGCGGAGGCGGTCCACCGCGCCGTCCATCGCGAACTGTGCCGCGCCCAGCCCCTCGACCACGTAACCCCGCCGGGCCTGGCCGCTCTCCTCGAACACCGACAGCACCCGGTACACCGCCGAGAAGCCGCCCTCGACGCCCTCCGCGCCGACCGCGCCCCGGGTGACCACGCCGTGCCGGTCCAGGAGCGTGCGGGCCAGCGCGTGGGCGCGCACGGTGGCGTCCGGTTCGGCCGTGGGCAGCAGCGACCAGCGGCCGGCGACGGTCGGCGGGCCGGTGCGCGAGGCGGTGCGCGCGGCAGCCGTCAGCGAGCCGTAGCGCCCGCGCGGGACGGCACGCTTGGCGCGGTGCGCGGTCGAGCCCGCCGTACGACCCGAGCCGAGGAGGGCCCGCATCGGCGCGAGGGTGTCGTTGGTGAGCCGGCCCGACCAGGCCAGGTCCCAGAGCGCGTCGGCGAGCTGGGGGTCGGTGACGTCGGGGTGCGTGGTGGCACGGACCTGGTCGGCGATCTGCCGGAAGAACAGGCCGTAGCCACCGGCGAGCGTGTCCAGGACGGACTGGTGGAGCGCGGTCAGCTCCAGCGGGTGCGGTGCCGGCAGCAGCAGCGGAGCCGCGTCCGCCAGATAGAGGGAGACCCAGCCGTCCTTACCGGGCAGGGCGCCCGCCCCGGCCCACACCACCTCGCCCGCGGCGGTCAGCTCGTCCAGCATCGCGGGCGTGTAGTGCGCCACGCGGGAGGGCAGGACCAGCTTCTCCAGCGCGGAAGCGGGCACGGAGGCACCCTGCAACTGCTCGACGGCGCGCACCAGGCCGTCGATGCCCCGCAGCCCGTGGCCCTTGCCGATGTGCTGCCACTGCGGCAGGAACTGGGCGAGCGCGGCGGGCGGGACGGGCTCCAGCTCGTGCCGCAGCGCCGCGAGGGAACGGCGACGCAGCCGGCGCAGCACCGCCGCGTCGCACCACTCCTGGCCGATGCCCGCCGGATGGAACTCGCCCTGGACGACCCGGCCGGCCCCGGCCAGCCGTTGCAGGGCCCCCTCGGTGACCGCCGCGCCCAGGCCGAACCGGGCCGCCGCGGTGGCCGAGGTGAACGGGCCGTGGGTACGGGCGTACCGCGCGAGGAGGTCGCCCAGCGGGTCCTTGACCGGCTCGGTGAACGCCTCGGGGACACCGACCGGCAGCGCCGTGCCGAGCGCGTCGCGCAGCCGGCCCGCGTCCTCGACGGCCGCCCAGTGGTCCGTGCCCGCGATCCGCACCCGGATGGCCCGGCGGGCGGCGGCCAGCTCCCGCGCCCACTGCGGATCCGCGCCCCGCGCCACCAGCTCGGCGTCGGTCAGCGGGCCGAGCAGACGGAGCACGTCGGCGACGCCCTCCACATCCTTGACCCGGCGCTCCTCGGTGAGCCACTGCAGCTCGCGCTCCAGCTCGGTCAGCACCTCTGCGTCGAGCAGTTCCCGCAGCTCCGCCTGGCCCAGCAGCTCGGCCAGCAGCCGCGAGTCCAGCGACAGCGCGGCGGCGCGGCGCTCGGCCAGCGGGGAGTCGCCCTCGTACAGGAACTGGGCGACGTACCCGAAGAGCAGGGAACGGGCGAACGGGGACGGCTCCGGGGTCGTGACCTCGACCAGGCGCACCTTGCGGGACTCCAGGTCCCCCATCAGCTCCACGAGGCCGGGGACGTCGAAGACGTCCTGGAGGCATTCACGGACGGCCTCCAGGACGATCGGGAACGAACCGAACTCGCTCGCCACCTGCAGCAGCTGGGCCGCCCGCTGGCGCTGCTGCCACAAGGGGGTGCGCTTGCCCGGGTTGCGGCGGGGCAGCAGCAGCGCGCGGGCGGCGCACTCGCGGAACCGGGAGGCGAACAGCGCCGAGCCGCCGACCTGGTCGGTGACGATCTGGTCGACCTCCCCCTTGTCGAAGGCGACGTCGGCCGCGCCGATCGGGGCCTGCTCGCTGTCGTACTCGGTGCCCGCCTTCACGGGCTCCCGGTCGAGCAGGTCCAGGCCCATCAGATCGGCGTCGGGCAGCCGCAGGACGATGCCGTCGTCGGCGTGCATGACCTGCGCGTCCATGCCGTACCGCTCGGACAGCCGGGCGCCGAGGGCGAGGGCCCAAGGAGCGTGGACCTGGGCGCCGAACGGGGAGTGGACGACGACCCGCCAGTCGCCCAGCTCGTCCCGGAACCGCTCCACGACGATCGTGCGGTCGTCCGGGACATGGCCGCAGGCCTCCCGCTGCTCCTCCAGGTACGACAGCACGTTGTCCGCGGCCCACGTGTCCAGGCCCGCCGTCAGCAGCCGCAGCCGGGCGTCGTCCCTGGGCAGCGAGCCGACCTCGCGCAGGAACGCGCCCACCGCGCGGCCCAGCTCCAGCGGGCGGCCCAGCTGGTCGCCCTTCCAGAAGGGCAGCCGGCCCGGCACGCCCGGCGCCGGCGAGACCAGGACGCGGTCGCGTGTGATGTCCTCGATCCGCCAGGAACTCGTGCCCAGGGTGAAGACGTCGCCCACCCGGGATTCGTAGACCATCTCCTCGTCCAGCTCGCCGACCCGGCCGCCGCCCTTCTTGGGGTCGGAACCGGCGAGGAAGACACCGAACAGGCCACGGTCCGGAATCGTGCCGCCGGAGGTGACGGCGAGCCGCTGGGCGCCCGGCCGGCCGGTGATGTCGCCGGTCACCCGGTCCCACACCACGCGCGGGCGCAGCTCCGCGAACGCGTCCGACGGATAGCGGCCCGCGAGCATGTCCAGGACCGCCGTGAACGCCGACTCGGGCAGCGAGGCGAACGGAGCCGCGCGGCGGACCATGGCCAGCAGGTCGTCGAACTGCCAGGTGTCCAGCGACGTCATGGCGACCAGCTGCTGCGCGAGCACGTCCAGCGGGTTCGCGGGCACCTTCAGCGACTCGATCGAGCCCGACCGCATCCGCTCGGTGACCACGGCGGCCTGGACGAGGTCGCCCCGGTACTTCGGGAAGACGACACCCGTGGAGACGGCGCCCACCTGGTGTCCCGCACGGCCGACGCGCTGCAGCCCCGAGGCGACCGACGGCGGGGACTCGACCTGCACCACGAGGTCCACGGCGCCCATGTCGATGCCGAGTTCGAGGCTGGAGGTGGCCACCACCGCGGGCAGCCGGCCGGCCTTGAGGTCCTCCTCCACCAAAGCGCGCTGCTCCTTGGAGACCGAGCCGTGGTGCGCGCGGGCGATCACCGGCGGCGCGCCCTGGGCCGCGCCCGAACCGCCCATCAGCTGGGCGGGGGAGTGGTGCTCGTCCAGGGTCTCGCCGGTCGCCCGCTCGTAGGCGATCTCGTTGAGCCGGTTGCACAGCCGTTCCGCCAGGCGGCGGGAGTTGGCGAAGACGATCGTGGAGCGGTGGGCCTGGACCAGGTCGGCGATCCGCTCCTCCACGTGTGGCCAGATCGACGGCCGCTCCGCGCCCTCGGCGGCTTCGGTGGCCGGAGAGCCGCCCAGCTCGCCCATGTCCTCGACCGGGACGACCACGGAGAGGTCGAACTCCTTGCCGGACTCCGGCTGGACGATCTCCACCTTGCGGCGCGGGGACAGATACCGGGCCACCTCGTCCACCGGGCGCACGGTCGCCGACAGACCGATCCGGCGGGCCGGCTTC
Source organism: Streptomyces sp. NPDC038200 (assembly GCF_055600785.1). Taxonomy (NCBI): domain Bacteria; kingdom Bacillati; phylum Actinomycetota; class Actinomycetes; order Kitasatosporales; family Streptomycetaceae; genus Streptomyces; species Streptomyces sp. NPDC038200. Next base: position 583,848 of record NZ_JBVJYH010000001.1, on the reverse strand, counting down.
GGCAGCAGCTCGTCCAGCCGCTCCAGGGAGAGCGCGAGGTGCGCGCCGCGCTTGGTGCCGGCGACCGCGTGCACCTCGTCCAGGATCACCGTCTCCACGCCCGTGAGCGCGTCGCGCGTGGCGGACGTCAGCATCAGGAACAGCGACTCGGGCGTGGTGATCAGGATGTCCGGCGGGCGGGTGGACAGGGCGCGGCGCTCGGCGGCCGGGGTGTCGCCGGACCGGATGCCGACCCTGACCTCGGGCTCGGGCAGGCCCAGCCGCACGGACTCCTGGCGGATACCGGTCAGCGGGCTGCGCAGATTGCGCTCGACGTCGACCGCGAGAGCCTTCAGCGGGGACACGTACAGCACCCGGCAGCGCTTCTTCGGGTCGGCCGGGGGCGGGGCCGAGGCCAGCTGGTCCAGGGCGGCGAGGAACGCGGCCAGGGTCTTGCCCGAACCGGTCGGGGCGACCACCAGCACGTCCGAGCCCTCCCCGATGGCCTGCCACGCGCCCGCCTGGGCCGCGGTGGGCGCGGAGAACGCCCCCGTGAACCAGCCGCGGGTCGCGGGGGAGAAGCCGTCGAGGGCTCGGTGTGCGGAGCTGACCATGCGTCCATCCTGCACCCACCCACTGACAATCGCCCTGACCTGGGCAAACGGGACAGGCGTGAGTCCAGCCGTCGTGGTGGACGGCGAGCGGGGCGGGTGACACCGAGCTGGAGGGTGGTGGTGGAGACGCCGAGGGGGTGATGGGGCGCGAGGGCGCAAGGGGTGCGAGGGGCGTGGGGGGTGGCGGGGCAGCAGGGCATGGGGGGCGGGGGATCGGGGCGGTGCGGCACCGGGGCAGGGTGAGCCGATGGGTGCGGGCGGGAGCTGGGCGTGGTGGGGGCGGGCGTGGGGGGAGCTGGGCGTGAGTGGGGGCGGGTGGGGCTGGGCGAGGGCGGGGTGCGGCGCAGGGCGACAATGGCCGTATGGCGGGTTCAGGGGAGCGGGCACGGCACTGGCGGTACGCGGAGCTGCCCGATGTCGATCTGCTGCGCGCCCGGTACATCCGCAAGACCTTCGTCCGGCACACCCACGAGAACTTCGTGATCGCGGCCATCGCCGACGGCGTCGAGGTCTTCCACCACCACGGTTCCGACGTCTCCGCGGGTGCAGGAGCGCTCGCCCTGGTCAACCCGGACACCCCGCACACCGGCCGGGCCGGTGTGCCCGAGGGCTGGCGGTACGGCGCGCTCTACCCCTCGCCGGACGTGGTCGCCGCGATCGCCGCCGAGACCACCACCCTGCGGGGCACGCCGGGCTTCGCCAGCCCCGTCCTCGACGACCCCTACACCGTCCGGCTGGTCCACCAGGTGCTGCGCGCCGCCGACGAGGGCAACGCACTGGCCGCCGACACACTCCTGCGCGTCGCCGTCACCCGGCTGCTGCGGCTGAACGGCGGCCCGCTGCCCCAGCGGCGGACCCGGACAGCCGGCGCGCGGATCGCCGCACGCGCGCGTGCGGTGCTGGAGGAGCGGATGGCCGGGCCGCCGACCCTGGAACGGCTGGCCGCGGATCTCGGGACCAGCCCGTTCGCTCTGCTGCGGGCCTTTCGCGACGCCTACGGCATGCCGCCGCACACCTGGCTGACCGACGCCCGGGTACGGCGTGCCCGGCTGCTGCTGGACGCGGGGACGGCACCCGCCGAGGCGGCCGTCGCCGTCGGTTTCACCGATCAGCCCCACCTCAACCGGCACTTCGCCCGGATCGTCGGTGTGCCTCCGGGGGCGTACCAGCGCGAGCGCACGCGCGCGGACCAGCGCAAGAACGTACAAGACGCGGGCTGACGGCCGCCCGTACCGTCCGGGGCGTGGCACAGCACACAGCACTCACGGACCGGACCGCCGAAGGGGCGGACAAGCCGGACGCGGCCGTCGTACGGGACGCCCTCGGGGTCGGCGTCGCCGTGGGCCTGTCCGGATTCGCCTTCGGGGTGACCTCGGCCGGCAGCGGACTGGGGCTGCTCCAGACCTGCGCGCTCAGCCTTCTGGTGTTCACCGGCGCCTCCCAGTTCGCCCTGGTCGGGGCGCTCGCCGCCGGGGGCAACCCGTTCACGGCCGCAGCCGGCGCCTTCTTCCTGGGCGTACGCAACGCCTTCTACGGACTGCGGTTGTCGCAGTTGCTCGCCCTCCCGCGCGCGGTGCGGCCGTTCGCCGCCCAGTGGGTGATCGACGAGACCACCGCGGTGACGCTGGCGCAGCCCACCCGGCGAGCCGCGCGGATCGGCTTCACGGTCACCGGGCTCAGCCTGTACGTGCTGTGGAACCTCACCACGCTGCTCGGCGCGCTGGGTGCCAGGGCGATCGGTGACACACGCGCGTGGGGACTGGACGCGGCGGGACCCGCCGTGTTCCTGGCCCTGCTCGCCCCGATGCTGAGGACGGCCACCGAGCGCGCGGTCGCCGGCCTCGCCGTCCTGCTGGGCCTGGGTCTGCTGCCCGTCCTGCCGGCCGGGGTCCCGGTCCTGGCGGCGGCGCTGGCGGCACCGCTCGCGCTCTTCGTGGAAGGCCGACGCGGAGGGCGTACCGGGCAGGACGAACGGCATGAGGAACGGCAGGACGAGCGGCCGGAAGAGCGGCAAGAGGCACGACGGTCACAACGGTCGGACGAACGGCCGAAGGAAGCGGACGGCTCGGAGGTGGACCGTTGAACGTCTGGATCGCGATCGGTGTGACCGTCCTCGGCTGCTACGCCGTCAAGCTCGCCGGACTGCTCGTCCCGGCGCACACCGTCGAGCGGCCGTACGTGCGGCGGCTCGCCGCCCTGCTGCCGGTCGCCCTGCTCGCCGCGCTCACGGCCCAGCAGACGTTCGCCGACGGGCACGCGCTCGTGCTGGACGCGCGGGCCGCGGGGCTCGGTGCGGCGGCCGTGGCACTCGTCCTGCGTGCGCCGTTCCTGCTGGTCGTGGCGGCGGCCGTGGTGGTGACGGCGGGCGTACGGGCCATCGGCGGGTGAGGGCGACCCGGCCGCCCCGCCGCCAGGAGCAAGGTCGCGTCCGCCGACGAGAAGGTCCCGGCTCGCGAACGGGAGGCGGCTCAGCCCACGAACCGGCCGTAGGCCCGCAGGGTGCGCAATGCCTCGATGGTCACCAACGGACGCGCCTCCAGCACCGGCGCCGGGGCCCACCGGCGCCAGCTGATCGGCCAGCCGCCGTCCTCCTGCTGTCCGGCGGCCAGATGGTCCAGTGAGCGCGCCATCTCGTCGTCCGTGAACCACGCGCGCGCGAGCGAGTCCGGGCTCCGGGCGAAGTCGTGCGGGAAGTGGTGCTCGCCGGGGGCGTAGCCGGACGCGACCGGAAACGCGTCGAGACGGTCCGGGTCCAGGGCCGCGAGCCGCTGCTCCCGCACCAGACGGCCCAGCCGGTCGGCGGCGGCCTCGGCGCGCGGGCGGTCCGGAGCGGAGTCCAGGAAGGCCACCGCCGCCTCCACCTCGTAGGGATGGGACTTCTCCAGGGACTCCACGGCCTGCCAGCAGAAGTCGGTGGCCCGGAACAGCCAGGCGTGCCACACCTCGTTGCGGTGCAGCAGCCCGACCACCGGTCCGGTGGCCAGCAGCTCGCTGGGGGGATCGTCGACGACCGGGACGAACGGTGCCGTCGGATACCCGCGCTGGCTGGGGTGGATCGCCGGCAGGGCGCCGTCCGGGGTGGAGACGGAGGTCAGATAGCGGCACACGCGCTCCGCCCGCTGCCCGCCGCAGCGCTCGACGGCGTCCAGCACACGCAGCGCGTGCGCGGTGTGCAGGGGCTGGCTGACCGGTCCGCGCAGATCGGGCTCCAGCGCGTGCCCGTACCCGCCGTCCTCGTTGCGGTAGGCGTCCAGTGCCGCTTCCACCGCCTCCGGGCTGCCGTGCAGGAAGTGGTACGCGAAGAGACGCTGCTCCAGTACGCGCGCGGTGAGCCACACGAACTGTTCGGCGCGGAAGAGCGGGGAGCGCGCCGGGGGCGTGGAGGGGAGTGGGGAAACTCCTGTTTCGGCCATGCGTCAGACCGTAGGGCGGAAAGCGGTCTCGGCGAGGGCTCCCGGTCGGGGCCCACCCTCAGGGGCGGGATACTGGAATCATGCGGTTGACGGTCTTCTGGGAGCGAATGGCGGACCACTTCGGTCAGGGGTACGCCGACACCTTCGCGCGCGATCACGTCATGTCGGAACTGGGCGGCCGGACGGTGAACGAGGCACTGGACGCCGGCTGGGCGGCCAAGGACGTGTGGCGTGTGGTCTGCACGGTCATGAACGTGCCGGGCGAGAAGCGCTGACGGCAGGGCGAAATGTCGGACTTGCCGGGGATGGTGGCGGCGGTACGGCACTGATCTGTCACGAAGATCGCCGAGGGGCGCGGGTTGTCGGTGGCGTGGGCGAGACTGGGCGCGTGGCACCCACTGACGAGGACCCCCTGGCCCCCACTGCCGAGGACGGCGAGCCGTCCGCCCGGCAGGCAGCACCGACCGCTCCGCCCCCGCCCGCCCGGCCCCCGCTCTCCGAGGCCGTCGCTCCGGGCGGCCGGATGCCGCGCTGGCTGCCGCGGGCCATGGTGCTCGCGCTGGCGCTGATCGCCGCGTTCCAGCTGGGCAGCTGGGCCTTCCATCAGCTGACCGCACTCCTGATCAACATCTTGATCGCGTTCTTCCTGGCCCTCGCGATCGAGCCCGCGGTGAGCCGGATGGCGGCCGGCGGCATGCGCAGGGGGCTGGCCACGTTTCTGGTCTTCCTCGGCCTGGCCGTCGCCGTCGCCGGATTCGTCATCCTGCTCGGGTCGATGCTGGCCGGCCAGATCATCAAGATGATCGAGGGCTTCCCGGACTACCTCGACTCGCTCATCAACTGGATCAACGAGTCCTTCCACACGAAGCTCAGACGGGTGGACATCCAGGAGGGCCTGCTCCACTCCGACTGGCTGCGCAAGTACGTGCAGAACAGCGCGGCCGGTGTCCTCGACGTGTCCGCCCAGGTGCTCGGCGGGCTCTTCCGGCTGCTGACGGTCACCCTGTTCTCGTTCTACTTCGCCGCGGACGGTCCCCGGCTGCGCCGGGCCCTGTGCTCGGTCCTGCCGCCCGCACGCCAGGCCGAGGTGCTGCGCGCCTGGGAGATCGCCGTCGACAAGACGGGCGGCTATCTGTACTCGCGCGGTCTCATGGCGCTGATCTCCGGGGTGGCGCACTACATCCTGCTGGAGGTCATGGGTGTGCCGTACGCGCCCGTGCTCGGCGTCTGGGTGGGCCTGGTCTCGCAGTTCATCCCCACCATCGGGACGTACCTCGCGGGCGCGCTGCCGATGTTGATCGCGTTCACCGTCAACCCCTGGTACGCGGTGTGGGTGCTGGTCTTCGTCGTGATCTACCAGCAGTTCGAGAACTACGTGCTCCAGCCCAAGCTGACCGCCAAGACCGTCGACATCCACCCGGCCGTCGCCTTCGGCTCGGTCGTCGCGGGCACCGCCCTGCTGGGCGCGGTCGGCGCGCTGATCGCCATCCCGGCGGTGGCGACCCTGCAGGCGTTCCTCGGGGCGTACGTGAAGCGGTACGCCGTCACGGACGACCCCCGGGTGCACGGGCACCGGAGCAGGGGCTCGGGCGGTCCCGGGATGATCACGCGCATGCGACGGCTCCGGGTCGGCCGCCGGCCCGGCGGGGAGGAGCGGGCGTAGGCCGCTGCCGCGCGGGGGCGGCGCGGTAGGCCGAGGCTCGCGTCCTGGACCCCCTCGTCCAGGTCGCAGGGCTGATGCGAAGTCCACGGTCGGCCGGTCGTCGTCGTTCCTCTCCGCCCACCCCGCGAAGGCCCCTCCGGTGCCGCGGGGTGCGCTTGACACAAAAATCGAACATCCATTCTCATGGAGGTTCAGGCGAGGCTTTCGGTTGGGGATTCCGTCCCGATTCGCGGGGAGATGTCCCTCGGTTATCCACAGGCTGGACCTGCGTCGGGGCGCATTGTCAGTGGCAGGCGTTAGCGTCTTTGACGTGAAGCGATCGACTCAAGCAAACCGGGTGGAACCCATGGCAGGAACCGACCGCGAGAAGGCGCTCGACGCCGCGCTCGCACAGATTGAACGACAATTCGGCAAGGGCGCGGTCATGCGCATGGGCGAGCGGTCGAAGGAGCCCATCGAGGTCATCCCGACCGGGTCGACCGCCCTCGACGTGGCCCTCGGTGTCGGCGGCCTGCCGCGCGGCCGTGTCGTGGAGATCTACGGACCGGAGTCCTCCGGTAAGACGACCCTGACCCTGCACGCCGTGGCCAACGCGCAGAAGGCCGGCGGCCAGGTCGCCTTCGTGGACGCCGAGCACGCCCTCGACCCCGAGTACGCGCGCAAGCTGGGCGTCGACATCGACAACCTGATCCTCTCCCAGCCGGACAACGGCGAGCAGGCGCTGGAGATCGTGGACATGCTGGTCCGCTCCGGTGCCCTGGACCTGATCGTCATCGACTCCGTCGCCGCGCTCGTGCCGCGCGCGGAGATCGAGGGCGAGATGGGCGACAGCCACGTGGGTCTCCAGGCCCGTCTGATGAGCCAGGCGCTGCGGAAGATCACCAGCGCGCTCAACCAGTCCAAGACCACCGCCATCTTCATCAACCAGCTCCGCGAGAAGATCGGTGTGATGTTCGGCTCCCCCGAGACCACGACCGGTGGCCGGGCGCTGAAGTTCTACGCTTCGGTGCGCATCGACATCCGCCGTATCGAAACGCTGAAGGACGGCACGGAGGCGGTCGGCAACCGCACCCGCTGCAAGGTCGTCAAGAACAAGGTCGCGCCGCCCTTCAAGCAGGCCGAGTTCGACATCCTCTACGGCCAGGGCATCAGCCGTGAGGGCGGCCTGATCGACATGGGCGTGGAGCACGGCTTCGTCCGCAAGGCCGGCGCCTGGTACACCTACGAGGGCGACCAGCTCGGCCAGGGCAAGGAGAACGCGCGCAACTTCCTCAAGGACAACCCCGACCTGGCCAACGAGATCGAGAAGAAGATCAAGGAGAAGCTGGGCGTGGGGGTCCGGCCGGAGGAGCCCGCGGCCGAGCCGGGTGCGGACGCGGCGGTCACCCCCGCGGCGACCGAGGACGCCGCCAAGTCGGCAGCCGTCAAGGCCACCAAGCCCAAGGCCGCCGCAGCCAAGAGCTGACCCGTGACACGACGAACCGACTGGGCGGAGTACGAGTACGCCGAGGACGGCGGCGGCACGGACCCGGCCGGCACCGACGGCGTGGACGGCGTGGACGGCGAGCCGCACGGGGGCGGTTCGCGCGGTGGTCGTGGGTCCGTTGGCCGTGGGTCCGGGGGGCCCGGCGGGACGCGCGGCGGTGGCCGGGGGCGCGGCCGGCGGCGCGGCTTCGGGGACGCGCCCGATGAGGACGAAGGCGCCCCTCCCTCGGCGAGGGACGAGCGGGGGGAGTCTTCGGGGGACCCGGCTGAGCGGGCCCGGGCGATCTGCCTGCGCCTGCTCACCGGGACCCCCCGCACCCGCAAGCAGCTCGCGGACGCCCTGCGCAAGCGGGACATCCCCGACGACGTGACCGAGGAGGTGCTGACGCGGTTCGAGGAGGTCGGGCTCATCGACGACAGCGCCTTCGCGGACGCCTGGGTGGAGTCCCGGCACCATGGGCGGGGACTCGCCCGCCGCGCCCTCGCCCGGGAGCTGCGCACCAAGGGAGTCGACTCGACGCTGATCGAGGACGCCGTCGGTCAGCTCGACTCCGAACAGGAGGAGACGACCGCCCGCGAACTCGTCGCGCGCAAGCTGCGTGCCACCCGTGGCCTCGACCGCGACAAGCGGCTCCGACGGCTGGGAGGCATGCTCGCCCGCAAGGGCTATCCCGAGGGCATGGCCCTCCGCGTCGTCCGCCAGGCGCTGGAGGAAGAGGGCGAGGACACGGAGTCCCTCGGGGACGGGGACTTCTGACGGGGGGCGGGACATCTGCCGGAGGCTGGACTTCTGGCGGAACGTCCGGCGGGGCTGGGCTTCCGGCGGAACGTCCGGCGGGCGGGGACTTCTGAGGGGCGAGGTCCGAGGGCGCGGCCGCTTCTTGCGGGGACGGGGGCTTCCGACGCGCTGCGCGCCCTGACGCGCGCTTCTGCCGGAGCCCGGCAGCGGCCTTCCGGGGTGGCCGGTGGGCACCGGCGTCCGGGGTGGGGCTAACCCCCGCCGGAGACGCCGGACCACCGCAGTGCTTTCCCACCCCCGCACCGGCGAGTGTGTATCCACGCTCAGCGCACGACACGACCGATGCGTACAACAGAAGAGAGCCCCGTCCCCATGATGCTGCGTTACGCCCTGCAGACCGTCCGCGCACGCAAGGCAGGTTTCCTCGGTGCCTTCCTCGCCCTGATGTGCGCGGCGGCTCTCGTCACCGCTTGCGGCACCCTCCTCGACACCGGCCTGCGCGGCACCGTCCGGACCGAGCGCTACGCCGCCGCTCCCGTCGTCGTCTCCGCCGACCAGTACGTGCACCGGACCACCGTCAAGCACAAGAAGGGCAAGACCAAGGTCAAGCGCAAGGCGAAACCCATCGCCGAACGGGCCTGGCTGCCCGAGGACCTGCGCAGCACGCTCGCCCGCACCCCCGGCGTGGCCCGGGTTGTCCCCGAACTCACCTTCCCGGCCCAGCCGTCGACCCCGGCAGGCACCGGCGGCCGTACCGCCTACGGCCACGCGTGGGACTCCGCCGCGCTGACCCCGTACCGGCTGACCGCCGGCCACGCACCCGAGGGCGCGGGCGACCTCGTCGTCGACAGCGACCTCGCCGAGCGGGCCCGGCTGCGGCCCGGCGACCGGCTCACCGTGCAGTCCACGCAGTCCCCGCGCGGCTACACGATCACCGGTATCGCCACCCCCGCCACCGCCGTGGACCACCAGACGTCCCTGTTCTTCTCCACCGCCGAGGCGCGCCGGCTGGCCGCGCACCCCGGGCAGGTCACCGCGTTCGGCGTGCTGCCGGCCAAGGGAACGGACCCCGAGCGGGTGCGCCGGGCCGTGGCAGGAGCGCTGCACGGCACCACGGCCCAGGTCAGCACCGGTGACGCCCGCGGTCCCGTCGAGTTCCTGGACGCCGCTGCCGCCCGCACCCGGCTGGTCAGCATGGGCGGCGCGATGGGCGGCACCTCGCTGCTGGTCGCGGTGCTCGTGGTCGTCGGCACCTTCGCGCTCACCGTGCAGCAGCGCCACCGCGAACTCGCCCTGCTCCGCGCCATCGCCGCCACCCCCGGGCAGATCCGCAAGCTGCTCGGCCGGGAAGCGCTGATCGTCGGCGCGGCGGCGGGCACGGTCGGCGCACTGCTCGGGCTGCCGCTGGGCGGCTGGCTGCACTCCAGGTTCGTCGCCCTGGGCGCCGTACCCGACACGCTCGAACTCACCGTCAGTGTCTTCCCGCCGCTCGCCGCGCTCGTCGTCACCCTGCTCGGCGCCTGGGCGGCGGCCCGCATCGCCTCCCGCAGGATCACCCGGATCCGTCCGGCCGAGGCCCTGGCCGAAGCCAGGACCGAGCGCACCCGACCCGCCTGGGGCCGGATCGTCGCAGGGCTGCTGCTTCTCGTCGGCGGAGTCGTCCTCGTCGTCGTCCTCGCCTCCCTGCGCACCGAGCCCGCCTCGACCCCCGTCACGTTCCTCGCCGTCGTCGTCCTGTCCACCTCCGTCGCGCTGCTCGGTCCCCTCCTGATCAAGGCCGCCACACTGCTGCTCGCCGGCCCGCTCCGGCTCACCGGTCACGGCGGCCGGCTCGCCACCGCCAACCTGCGCGGGAACGCCGCCCGCATGGCCTCCGTGGTCACCCCGCTCACCCTGCTCGTCGGCATGACCTGCACCGTCCTGTTCGTCCAGGCCACCCTCGGTGACGCCGCCCGCACCCAGACCCGCGAAGGCATCAGGGCCGACTGGGTCGTCGCCGCCCAGGGGCCGGGCATCCCCGGCGAGGCCGCCCGGCGGCTGCGCACAGGGCACAACGCCGTCACCGAGGTGGTCCGCACGACCGTCCGCGTCGGCCTCGACAAGTACCCCGCCCAGGGCGTCACCCCCGCCGGGCTGACCCGCACCTGGGACCCGAAGGTCACCGCCGGCTCCCTCGACCGGCTCGGGCCCGGCACCGTCGCCGTCAGCGAACTCGCCGCCGACCAGCAGCATCTGAAGCCGGGCAGCACGCTGAGGCTCACGCTCGGCGACGGCACGCCCGCCACGCTCACCGTCGCCGCCGTCTACGCCCGAGGTCTCGGCTTCGGCGACCTCACCTTCGCCCACGACCTCGTCGCCCACCACGTCGACAACCCGCTCGCCTCCTCCGTCCTCGTCAGCACGGCCCGTACACAGACACAACTCGCGACTACGCTCCGTGAGTTCCCGGGACTGCGGATTCTCTCGCCGGCTGCCGCCGACTCCCTCCAGGCCAACCGGCAGCAGACGAATGCCGAGGTCAACTACCTGGCCATGGGGCTGGTCCTGGCCTTCACCGCCATCGCCGTGGTCAACACGCTCGCCATGTCGGTCGCGGAGCGTGTCCGGGAGTTCGCGCTGCTCCGCCTCGCCGGCGCGACCCGCCGTCAGGTGCTGCGCATGCTGCGCACCGAGGCGCTGTCCGTCCTGTTCCTCGCCACCGCGCTCGGCAGCGGTATCGCCCTCGCCGTGCTCACCGCGTTCAGCGTCGGCATGACGGGCCGGGCCGCTCCGACGGTCACCCCGCTGCTCTACGTGGGCGTCGTCGGCGTCGCCGGTGTCCTCGCGCTCGTGGCCGGCGCCCTGCCGGGGCGCGCGGCTCTCCGGGTGCCGGCGGTGACGGTCGCCACGGCGAAGGAGTAGCACCGGCGCCAGTCCCCGGCGCGCCCGTCGGAGCCGCCGTGAGCCCCCGGGCCCCGCGTCGGAGCCGTCGCGAGCCCCCGCGGTCCGCCTGTCGGAGCCGCCGCGAGCCCCTGCCGCCCTTCTGCCGAAGCCGCCGTGACCCCCGCGTAGTGCCGGGGGCACGGCGGCTTCGGACGTCCGTTCAGGGGGTCGCCGGTGTGACCGGCAGTCCCGCCGCCCGCCATGCCTGGAAGCCGCCGACCAGGTCGGTCGCCCGGTGCAGGCCCAGCTGGTGGAGGGAGGCGGCGGCGAGGCTGGAGGCGTAGCCCTCGTTGCAGATCACCACGATCCGCAAATCGTGTCCGGTGGCCTCGGGCAGTCGGTGGCTGCCCTGGGGGTCGAGGCGCCACTCCAGTTCGTTGCGCTCGACGACGACGGCACCGGGGATGAGCCCGTCCCGCTCGCGCAGGGCCGCGTACCGGATGTCGACCAGCAGTGCCGCCCCGGACCGCGCCGCCTCGTGCGCCTCCTGTGCCTCGACACGCTGGTAGCCGGTCCGCACCCGCTCCAGCAACGCGTCGATGCCGACGGGCTGTTCGTCCGTCACGCCGGTCACCGTCGGCTGCTCGTCCGTCACGCCGGTCACCGCCGGCTGCTCGTCCGTCACGCCGGTCACCGTCGGCCGCTCACCGGTGCCGCTCACTGCCAGTCCTCCGGGCGCTCGACCTGCTCCAGACGCAGCACCTGGCCCGCGCGACTGAAGCGGCGGATCCGTGGCAGCGGCGGGTAGTAGGCGTGGACGGAGACCGCGTGCCGGTCCTGGGACTCGTTGAGCACCTCGTGCACATGGTGGCGGCCGAAGGCGCGGCCCTGCCCGGCGGACAGCCGGCGTACCCGGTCGACGCCGTCGGTCAGTTCCAGGGTCTTCCAGCCGTCGGTGGGCAGCCGGGCGGCGAGGGAGTTCTCGGTGAGGTCGCCGGACGCGGTGAGGAAGGCGCCGACCGAGTCGGCGTGGTCGTGCCAGCCGGTGCCGGTACCGGGCGGCCAGCCGATCAGCCAGGCCTCGCTGCCGCCGGGGCCCTTCAGCCGCACCCAGGTGCGGCCCTCCGGGTCGAGCGGCAGGGAGGCGATCAGCTCGGCGTCGGCCGCCGTGCGCCGGACGAAGTCGAGGAGGTCCGCCTGGGTGGGTGCCGAGCCGGTGGCAGCGGACGCGGAAGCCGACAGGGAAGGGGAGGGGACAGACACGCGCACCGTCCTGAAGAGCGTTCGCGGAAACGGGCGCGCGACGGCGCCCGGAAAGGGGGGAGGCGAATTCAGCAGGACGGACGACACACGCAGCCCGCATAGCGGACGAGGTCCATATGGACCCTCCGCCACAGGCGCACACAGGTGTCGGTCACGATCCGGAGTACAGCACGCTGCCGTACTCCGGTCAACCGAGTGTCACCCTGTGGACGAAGGGACACGGGGCGCACGGTCAGCGCGCGCCGGAGCCGGCCTCCGCCGCCGCCTCCGCCCGGTGCGACTCCTCTCGCGCCGCACCGCCCAGCGCGGCCTCGGCCGCCGCGTACAGGTCGGCCGGACGGACCCCGCTCAGGGCGGTGACCAGGTGTCCGTCGGGGCGCACGAGCAGCACGCTGTGCGCCGGGGCACCGGGGTAGCACTCGGCGACCAGCAGCTCGGCGGGGTGCGGCAGCGCGGTCACGGCCGCCGCGAGCCGGGGCATCACTCCGGCGGACACCCAGTGCTTGCGGTCCCAGACACCCGTACCGGGCGCGATCAGGACGACGAGCAGCGCGCCGCGCCCCAGCCGGTCGCGCAGCCGGACGAAGGACCCGTCCTCCGCCGTGACCCGGACATCGGTGACCGGTGCGCCGGGCGGGGTGTCGACGGCGATGTCCGCCTCCAGGCGCGGGGGCGCGAGCGGTGAGCCGGCGTACGTCCCCGGCGCGCCCAGCGGACCGCGCCCCAGGTGGCCGTCCGCCAGCAGCGCGTCGTGGCCCTTGGCCGCACCCGGGACGATCTGGCGCAGCCCGCCCCCGCCGCGCAGCACCGGCAGCACCTGGTCGGCGGCGCGCAGCCGGGCGGCGACGATCGCGCGGCGCTCGGACTGGTAGCTGTCCAGCAGGGCCTCGTGCGGGCCGTGGTGCCAGGCCGTGGCCAGCTTCCAGGCGAGGTTGTCGGCGTCCCGGAGACCCTCGTCGAGCCCCTGGGTGCCGAGGGCGCCGAGCAGATGGGCGGCGTCCCCGGCGAGGAAGACCCGGCCGGCGCGCCACCGGCGGGCCAGCCGGTGGTGCACGGTGTGGACACCGGTGTCGAGCAGGTCGTACGGGGGAGTGGTGCCGTCCGACCAGCCTTCGAGGGTCTCGCGGATCCGGGCCAGCAGGATCTCGGGCGTGACCAGGTCCTTGCCCGGCGGCAGCAGCCAGTCCAGGCGCCACACCCCGTCCGGGAGGGGGCGGGCGGTCACCTCTCCGGCCGAGGGCCCGGACGACCGCCACGGCGGCATCCGATGGAGCAACGCCCGGCCCTCCCACGGAAGTTCCACGCGCAGTGCGGCGACCGCGTGCCGCTCCACCGCCGTACGGCCGGGGAAGCGGATGTCCTGGAGCTTGCGCACGGTCGAGCGGGGGCCGTCGCAGCCCACCAGGTAACTGCCGCGCCACCAGACACCCTTCGGACCGCGGGTGTGCGCGGTGACACCGGCCCGCTCCTGCTCGAGGGCGTCCAGACGGCTGTCGACGGCCACCTTCACCAGCGGCTCGTCGGCGAGGGCCGCGCGCAGTGCGTGGGTGAGGGCGTGCTGGGCGATGTGCAGCGGGGCGGCGGGGTCGGCCGCGTCGAAGGCGATCTCGGTCGTCACCTGCTTGCGCCGCAGGGACCGCCATCCGGCCCAGCGCACGCCCTGCTCGTCGAGCGCCGTTCCGGTCAGCCGCGTCAGCAGGGCGGCCGTGTCCTCGCGCAGCACGACGGTGCGCGCCGGGCGGGGTTCGTCCTTGCCGGGGCCTTCGTCGAGGACGACCGCAGGCACGTGCTGACGGGCCAGCAGCAGGGCGAGCGTCAGTCCGACCGGCCCCGCTCCGACAATGATCACCGGGTCCATGACGCGGCGCCCCCTGCCCGTGACGATGCCCTGACGGAGACAAGTGAACAGGAAGGCGGAGCGGGGTGCACGATCACGAAAGGTATGCAACCCATTGGCAGAGTTTGCGTCAAGCGACGGGAGGCAGTGGCGATCACGCCACTGCCTCCGGGGGAGTCATGTCACTTGAATGCGCGTCAGTCGTCCTTGCCGACGCCGGACCCGCCGGCGACGAAGGGCCCGCTGGGGTCGACACCGCCGGGCGCGCCTCCGGCCCCGGTTGCCGCCGTACCGCCGATGTCCGCGACGTCCTGGACGCCGAGCACCGCGCCGGTCGACTTCTTGCGCCGCCGCAGCCGGCCCTCCAGCCAGCCCGCGAACGAGGTCAGCGAGAAGTTGAGGATCACGTAGATCACGGCCACGATCGTGAAGGACGCGATGGTGTTGGCGCCGTAGTAGCCGCTCATCGTGTTCGCCGAGGCGAGCAGTTCGGGGAAGGTGAGGACGGCGCCGCCGAGCGCGGTGTCCTTCACGATGACGACGAGCTGGCTGACGATCGCCGGGAGCATCGCGGTGACCGCCTGCGGCAGCAGGATGAGCCGCATCACCTGGTTCTTGCGCAGGCCGATCGCCATGGCGGCCTCGGACTGGCCCTTGGGCAGGGAGAGGATGCCCGCGCGGACGATCTCGGCGAGCACGGAGGCGTTGTACAGCACCAGGCCGGTGACGACCGCGTAGAGCGGACGGTCGTCGGAACTGACGTCGGTGTAACTGCTGTACAGCTCGTTGCCGAAGATCATCAGGACCAGTACCGGGATCGCGCGGAAGAACTCCACGACGACCGTGGCCGGGCCCCGCACCCACGCGTGGTCCGAGAGCCGGGCGATACCGAGGACGGCGCCCAGCGGCAGCGCGATGATCATCGCCAGCGCCGCGGCCTTCAGGGTGTTCTGCAGACCGGGCCAGATGTACGTCGAGTACGCCTCGGTGTCACCGCCGAAGTAGGGCTTCCACAGCGCCCACTCCAGCTGGTTCTTGTCGTCGAGGGCCGCGTACACCCACCAGACGACCGCGGCGAGCACGGCTATGAAGAGCACCGTGTAGAGGACGTTGCGCCGTTTGGCGCGCGGCCCCTGGGCGTCGTAGAGGACCGAGGTCATCGCTTCACCGCCACCTTCTTGCCCACCCAGCCGAGGATCAGGCCGGTCGGCAGGGTCAGGCAGCAGAAGCCGAACGCGAAGATCGCGGAGATCAGCAGCAACTGTGCCTCGTTCTCGACCATGTCCTTCATCAGCGCCGCCGCCTCGGCGACACCGATCGCGGCGGCCACCGTCGTGTTCTTCGTCAACGCGATCAGGACGTTGGTCAGCGGGAGCACGGCGGCCCGGAAGGCCTGCGGCAGCACGATCAGGAACAGCACCTGGGTGAAGCTCAGGCCGATGGCCCGCGCGGCCTCCGCCTGGCCCACCGGCACGGTGTTGATGCCGGCCCGGATCGCCTCGCACACGAAGGCCGACGTGTAGACGGTCAGCCCGAGCACCGCCAGCCGGAAGCTGTACGAGTCCACGATGTCGCCGGCGCCGAGGCTGACGCCCAGCGTGTCGTGGAGGCCGAGCGAGGCGAACAGGATGATCACCGTGAGCGGGATGTTCCGCACGATGTTCACGTAGGCGGTGCCGAAACCGCGCATCAGCGGTACGGGGCCCACCCGCATGCCGGCCAGCAGGGTTCCCCAGACCAGGGAGCCCACGGCGGACAACAGGGTCAGCTGCACTGTCGTCCAGAAGGCACCGAGTACGTCGTAACCTTCAAGAAAGTCGAACACGATCTCCCGCGCTTCCGCGTGTAGGGATGCCCGGGTGCGCCGCCCTCACGGACGGCGCACCCCACGGGCGTTGCCTCAGCTCTTGATGTCGCCGATCTTCGGGGCGGGCTCGTTCTTGTAGCCGGCCGGGCCGAAGTTCTTGTCCACGGCCTTCTGCCAGGACTTGTCGGCCACCATCTCCTCGAGGGCCTTGTTGATCTTGGCCTTGAGGTCGCTGCCCTTCTTGACGCCGATGCCGTAGTTCTCGTTGGTCATCTTCAGACCGCCGAGCTTGAACTTGCCCTTGAACTGGGACTGGCTGGCGTAACCGGCGAGGATCGAGTCGTCCGTGGTGAGGGCGTCGATCGCCTTGCTCTGCAGACCGGTCAGACAGGCGGAGTACGTCGGGTACTTCTGGAGCTGCGCCTTGGGGGCGAGCCGGTCCTTGACGTTCTGCGCCGAGGTCGAACCGGTGACCGAGCACAGCTTCGCCTTGTTCAGGTCCGCCGCCGTCTTGATCGAGGTGTCGTCCGCGCGGACGAGGACGTCCTGGTGGGCGAGGAGGTACGGACCGGCGAAGTCGACCAGCTGCTGGCGCTCGGGGGTGATCGAGTACGAGGCGGCGATGAAGTCGACGTCACCGCGCTTCAGCATGGTCTCGCGGTCGGCGCTCTTCGACTCCTTCCACTCGATCTGGTCGGCGCTGTAGCCGAGCTTCTTGGCGACATAGGTGGCGACGTCGACGTCGAAGCCCGAGTAGCCCTGCGGGGTCTTCTGGCCGATGCCCGGCTGGTCGAACTTGATGCCGATGGTGATCTTCTTGCCACCGCCGGAGCCCTTGTCGTCCTTGTCGCCGCCGCACGCGGTGGCGGTCACGGAGAGGGCGAGGAGGACGGCCGAGGCGGCGGTGACCTTGCGGAGCTTCATGGTGAACATCCTTTGAGTGGTGAGGAACGAGGTCCCTGGAGCGCGCGACGCGAGCGGGCCGTGGCGCCGGTCAGTGGTGCAGGATCTTGGACAGGAAGTCCTTGGCCCGGTCGCTGCGCGGGTTGCTGAAGAACTGGTCGGGCGCAGCCTGTTCGACGATCCGGCCGTCCGCCATGAAGACGACTCGATTTGCAGCCGATCGTGCGAAGCCCATCTCGTGCGTGACGACGATCATCGTCATGCCCTCACGCGCGAGCTGCTGCATGACTTCCAGGACCTCATTGATCATCTCGGGGTCGAGGGCGGAGGTCGGCTCGTCGAACAGCATGACCTTCGGGCCCATCGCCAGCGCCCGCGCGATCGCGACCCGCTGCTGCTGGCCGCCGGACAACTGGGCCGGGTACTTGTCGGCCTGGGTGCCCACGCCGACCCGGTCCAGCAGCGCCCGCGCCTTCTCCTCGGCCTGCTTCTTGTCCGCCTTGCGGACCTTGACCTGCCCCAGCATCACGTTCTCGAGCACGGTCTTGTGCGCGAAGAGGTTGAACGACTGGAACACCATCCCGACGTCCGCCCGCAGCCGGGCCAACTCCCGGCCCTCGTGCGGCAGGGGCTTGCCGTCGATCGTGATCGTGCCCGAGTCGATCGTCTCCAGGCGGTTGATGGTGCGGCACAAGGTCGACTTGCCGGACCCGGAGGGCCCGATGACCACGACGACCTCGCCGCGGGCGATCGTCAGGTCGATGTCCTGGAGCACGTGCAACGCGCCGAAGTGCTTGTTGACGCTGCTCAGGACGACCAGTTCGTCGGACGTGGCCACATCTTCCTTGGCCACCGTTACTTTGGTCATCGCTCTCGGGCTCCGTCCTCCTCGGGTTTCCGAGGACAGTAATGAGGGGCTGTGACCTGCGTCATCACATCTGAGGGAGATCTGAGCATCACGATCCGATAGCAATCGGACACGTGTCGTAGTACGGGTCCCGCGGGCGCGTATCGGGCGGGTAACGGAAGCGGCAGGCAACCCGAACCCTCTTGACGCCGTCCTTATCCATCAGCGTCACTGCCATGGTGCACGCGCGCGTGCGTGTGATCTACAAGGCCGACGCGAACCGAGACCGTACGACCGCTGAACCGGAGGGGGCCGGAATGAGACTGCTCCTCGTCGAGGACGACAACCACGTCGCCGCGGCGCTGTCGGCCGTCCTCGCGCGGCACGGTTTCCATGTCACGCACGCGCGCAGCGGCGAGGAAGCGCTCCAGGCACTCGTTCCCGAGGGCGCCGGCTTCGGCGTCGTCCTGCTCGACCTCGGCCTGCCCGACCAGGACGGCTACGAGGTCTGCGGCAAGATCCGCAAGCGCACCAGCATCCCGGTGATCATGGTCACCGCGCGCGCCGACGTCCGCTCGCGCATCCACGGGCTCAACCTGGGCGCCGACGACTACGTCGTGAAGCCCTACGACACCGGGGAACTGCTCGCCCGGATCCACGCCGTCAGCCGGCGCACCGTGCACGAGGACCCCGCGGCCGGCAGCGAGAACGCCCTGCTCCTCGGCTCCGTCCGCATCGAACTGCCCACCCGGCAGGTGAGCGTGGACGGCGCGGTGATCCAGCTCACCCGCAAGGAGTTCGACCTGCTGGCCCTGCTCGCCCAGCGGCCCGGGGTGGTCTTCCGCCGGGAACAGATCATCAGTGAGGTCTGGCGCACCGCCTGGGAGGGCACCGGCCGCACCCTGGAGGTGCACGTCGCCTCCCTGCGCGCCAAGCTGCGCATGCCCGCGCTGATCGAGACCGTACGCGGCGTCGGCTACCGGCTCGTCGCCCCGGCCGCCTAGCGGGGCCGGGTGCGCACACGTCTCCTCCCGCTGCTCATCGTCCTGCTGGCGGCCGTCCTGCTCGCGCTGGGCATCCCGCTCGCCGGCAGTGTGGCCGCCGCCCAGCAGCAGCGGGTCGTCGTCGACCGGATCGACGACACGGCACGGTTCGCCGCGCTCGCCCAGTTCGTCACCGACGCCCCCAGCGGATCACGGCGCACCACCACGGACGAGCGCGGGGAGACCCTGCGCAGCGAACTGAAGAGCTACCACGGCGTCTACGGCATCCGCGCCGGTGTCTTCTACCGCAACGGTTCGGCCATGGCCAACGCACCGGGCGACTGGTTCGTACCGCGGACGGGGGAGGTCCGCAGGGCGTTCGACGAGGCGCTGCTCAGCCGGCGCAGCCATGACCCGGGACAGGTGTGGCCCTGGCAGCGCGGCCGGCTCGTCGTGGCCTCGCCGGTGATCCGGGACGGGGACGTCGTCGCGGTCGTGGTCACCGACTCGCCCACCGGACAGCTGCGTTCCCGGATCCTGCGCGGCTGGCTGCTCATCGGCGCGGGCGAGATCGCGGCCATGCTGTTCGCCGTCGGCGCGGCACTGCGGCTCACCGGCTGGGTGCTCAAGCCGGTACGGGTGCTGGACGCCACCACCCACGACATCGCCACCGGGCGTCTGAAGTCCCGGGTCGCGGTCGCCGGCGGTCCGCCGGAACTCAGACGACTGGCCCGCTCGTTCAACGAGATGGCGGACAACGTCGAGGACGTGCTGGAGCAGCAGCGCGCCTTCGTCGCCGACGCCTCGCACCAGCTGCGCAACCCGCTCTCGGCGCTGCTGCTCCGTATCGAACTGCTCGCCCTCGAACTCCCGGAGGACAACGCGGAGATCGCCTCGGTGCGCACCGAGGGCAAGCGGCTCGCGCAGGTCCTGGACGACCTGCTCGACCTGGCGCTGGCCGAGCACGCCGAGGCCGATCTGAGCCTGACCGACATCGGCGCGCTGGCCGAGGAGCGGGTGGCCGCGTGGGCGCCGGCCGCCGAGGCCAGGGGCGTCCGGCTGACCGGCGACTGCCCGCCCACCACCGCCTGGGCCGACCCGATCGCCCTGTCCAGCGCGCTGGACGCGGTCATCGACAACGCCGTGAAGTTCACCCCGGAGGGCGGCACGGTGGAGGTGGGTGTCGCCGCCGACGGTGACACCACCACGGTCGTCGTCACCGACACCGGACCGGGCCTCACCGACGACGAACTCGCGCGGGTGGGCGACCGTTTCTGGCGCAGCGGCCGGCACCAGAACGTGAAGGGCTCGGGCCTGGGCCTGTCCATCACCCGCGCCCTGCTCGCGGCGGGCGGCGGCTCGATCGACTACGCCCACCACGAGCCGCGGGGGCTCCGGGTGACGGTCACGGTGCCACGGCACCCGGAGACCGGCGAGGAGCCGGCGGGCGCCGCTTCCTGAGGCGTTCCGGCGGGCCGGAGCGCGCCGGGCGGGAGTCGCTCCGCCCCGCACCCGGGCATCGTCCGCACCGCGGGTCCTAGGGCTTCATCGACCGGTAGTAGCGCCGGGCGCCCTCCTGGAGTAGCAGCGGGTCGGTGTAGACGGCGGTGCGCAGGTCGACCAGCTGGGCGGAGTGGACGTGCCGGCCGATGCCGTCCCGGCTGTCGATCACCGTGCGGGTCACCCACTCGGTCAGCCGGGGGTCCATGTCCGTGCGGGTCACCAGCAGGTTGGACACGGCGATGGTCGGCACCTGCGTACCGTGCTGGACGTTCGGGTAGGCCGACTCGGGGATGTTGGTGGCCCGGTAGTAGCGCGCGCCCTCGCCCTCGTCGTGCAGCCTGGCGACGAGCCCATCGTCGATCGGCACGAACCGGAAGGCACCCTTCTGCGCCAGCCCGGCCAGCCCCTTCGTGGGCAGGCCGCCGGACCAGAAGAAGGCGTCGATCTTCCCCTGCTGCAAGCGCGCGGGACCGGTGTCTATGCCGTCGCCCGCCGGCGTGATGTCCTTCCGCGGGTCGATTCCGGCGGCCCGCAGCACCCGCTCGGCGATCAGCCGCACGCCGGAATGGGGCAGTCCGGTCGCCACCCGCTTGTGCCGCAGGTCCGCGACGCTCCTGATGTCCGAGTCGCGGGGCACGATGAGATGCATGTAGTCGTCGTAGAGCCGGGCCACCCCGCGCAGCCGGCCGGCGCCGCTGCCGTGCCGCAGCTGGTACGTCGCCACCGCGTCGGCCGCCGCGATGGTGAAGTCGGCCTGCCCGGTGGCCACGCGCTGGACGTTCTCCTGCGAACCGGCGCTGTTGAGCAGCTTCACCTTCAGGCCCGGCATGTCCTTGCCCAGCTCGGCGCGCAGCCGCTCGCCGTACTCCTGGTAGACCCCGCGGGGCGTGCCGGTGCTGAACACGATCGTCCCGCTCGGCGGTTTCTCGCCCAACGGCAGCAGCCACCACAGCAGCAGCCCGAGGGCCACGACACCGACGGCCGCGCCCTGCAGCGCTCGGCGCCTGCTGACCCGGGGGAACCTCTTGGACATGCGGCGATCCTGCCAGGCGACGCGCGACCCTGACCAGGGCCGGGGGGCACTCGGGGGCCGGCCGCGGGCGACGGGCGCTGTCGGTGGCGGCCGTTAGAGTCGCCGTATGAGCACTTCGCCCGCCCACCTCGTCCGTGAGTTCCACCAGGTCTTCGGCCTGGCCGCCCGCAGCACGCCGGCCGAGGTGGACCCCGAACTGGCCGCCCACCGTGGGGAACTGCTGGCGGAGGAGGCCGCCGAGGTCGCCGAGGTCGCGGTGCAGGGACCGCTGGACCGGCTCGCGCACGAGCTGGCCGACGTGGTGTACGTGGCCTACGGCACGGCGCTGGTGCACGGCATCGACCTCGACGAGGTGATCGCCGAGATCCACCGCGCCAACATGAGCAAGGTCGGCCCGGACGGGCAGATCGCCCGCCGGGCCGACGGCAAGGTTCTCAAGGGGGAGCACTACCGGGCACCGGACGTGTCCGCCGTACTGCGCCGCCAGGGCTGGATACCGGGCGGCGCCGCCTGACCCGCGCGGCCGGGACGTGCCCCGGCCGCGCTCACGGTGCCGGGCCGCTACGACGACAGCGAGCCGCCCGCCAGCTTCCACTCGCGGTGCAGGGCGCCCAGGGGGACGCTCCGCTGGATCACCGGGGTCCCGAAGATCGACAGCTGGAGGCGCAGCGTGCCGGAGAGGTCGACGCCGCCGTAGACCGCCCAGGTGCCGTCCGCCTTCGGCTCGCTGCCGTCGGTCGCGGCGGTGATCGTGCCGGCGGCCTCGCCGCGCAGGTACGGGGCCAGGTCGGCGGTGACGCCGACGGTGCCGTAGAGGCCCACCGTGGCCTCGGCGCCGAGGGCCGTCTTCACGCTGCCGGCGGTGCTGACGGAGGCGCGTACGGGGGTGCCGGTCATGTCCGACGAACTGACCGGCGTCCAGCCCTTGGCCGGGCCGAAGGTGCCGCCCGCCTTGAAGTCGCCCTTCAGGCTCTGCTCGACGTCGACGGTCACCCGGCCGTCGGCACTGATCTGGAAGTAGCAGGTCAGATCGAGGTTGACGACGACGGGGACCGGGCCGACCTGGAGGACGGGGTCGGCGTGCAGCTTGGCGAACGGGATCCGCAGCGGGCTGCCGCCGGTGGACGCCGCGGCCCGCCCCCTGACGGCCCAGCCGGAGGTCCAGTCGCCGGACACACCGAGATACGCCGAGCCGGGCGGCGCGTCGGTCCCGGCGCCGCCGTAGGCGAAGTCGACCTGCGGGGCGACCTGGACGAAGCCGTGCACGGAGGCGGAGGCCGACGCGGAGGCGTTCCGGGAGGTGGGCACCTCGGCGCTGACGTCGAGCCGGAGACTGCCGAGCGGCACCGTCGCACCCTTGGGCCCGGCGTGCACGTCACCGGTCTTCGACCAGGACACCTGCACATCGGGCAGCAGCTTGTCGACGGCGAAGGACGACGGGTCGACCGGCACGTCGCCCTGCGCCGTGTCGTCGCCGAGCAGCGCGTTGAGCGTGGCCGGTTCGGTCTGCACCTCGGTGCCGCGGTCCGTCTCGCCGATCACGTCGGTGACCTTGGCGAGCAGCCCGTGCGGCGCGCCCGGCGCCGGCGCGCTGGCGATCACGTCGCCCACGGCGGTCCGGTGCGGTGCCGCGGAGGCGCTGGCGGAAGGGCCGGGCGAACCGGGGGAACTCCCGTTCCGCCGGGGCTTGTCGGAGATGACGGCGCGCCGGGTGCGGCTGTCGTACGAGCGGACGGCGAGCGTGGTCTTGTGCGCTTGCCGGGCGGAGCGGGCGGACCGGCCGGGGCTCGCCGTGGCGGTCGCGGTGGCGGTGGGAGCGGCGGCGACGGTGAGCGCGTGGTCCGCGGCGTCGGCGCGGTCCTCGGCGGCCCGGATCCGCTGTTCGTGTCCGGCGGCCGGCCGGTGGTCGGCCTGCGGCGCGGGCGAGGAACAGGCCGCGGCGAGGAACAGGGCGGTCACGGCGAAGGAGGGCAGCAGGGCACGCCTGTGCCTCATGCGTCTGTGCAAGGTGGGTCCTGAGGGGGAGTGGGGGGTGGCAGAGAGGCACCGACACCGGTCCTACTCATGGGTAGAACCGGTCGGTAACCAGTGGTCGAGCCATGAGCATGCCACCCCCTGCACACGGGTCGCCCACGATCCGGCCACAACTCAACGTGACCTGTGCCACGAGGAGTTGTGGCGTGGCGGAGTCAGCGTCCCGTCAGGCCCGTGCCGCCGAGCCGGGACAACAGGTCCGCGAGGCCGGCGAGGTCCGCCGCGGACCACGCGGGGCCGGCGAAGATCTCGGCGGCGGTCTCCTCCGCCGTGGCCAGCATCTCCGTCAGGCGCCGCCGGCCCGTCGCGGTCAGCGCCGCGTACGCCACGCGCGCGTCCCGGGCGTCCGGCTCCCGGGTCACGAGCCCGATCCGCTCCAGCGGCGCCAGCCCGCGCGTGACCCCGGAGGCGGTCAGCCCCAGCGACTCGGCGAGGTCGACCCGGCGCATCCGGCCGCCGGGCGCCTGTCCCAGCCGGAGCAGCAGCGTGAAGTCCGCGAGGCTCACGCCGTGCAGCCCGCTCAGCCGCGCGTCGAAACGTCGTACGAGTGCCGTCTGGGCCCGTACCAGCCGCAGCGCGGCGTCCAGGGCCTCGCTCACCGGTCACCCCTCCCGGATTCCTTGCCGCATCCTTGACTGCTCAAGTTTATGGTCTCGTTTCAGACGCCGGTCGTGCGGGCGGCGCGGCGCTGCCGCTTGCCCAGCGGGGCCTGGGAGAGGTCCTCGGCCGTGGTCCGCAGACGCTTGAAGCCGTAGCCGCGCTCGGCCAGCCACGCCGTCGCCGTCTCCTCGGCCTGCTCCGTCGCCTCCAGGATGTCCTCCTCTTCCTCGCCCGTGGCGGAGAAACGGAAGGTGAAGGCGGGCCGGGCCGTGATGTCGTAGGTGAGGGTGCCCTCGGGGGTGAAGGCGGCGCGCAGGACGTCGTGTTCCGGGGCCTCGGCGAGCAGAGCGGCACGCTGGGCGTCGGTGAGGGCGTCGAAGGCGCCGCGGACGGTGATACGGAAGGTTCGGGTACTCATTCGGCGACCATAGGCACAGCGCGGGCGAGTCCTCCACCGGGTTTCCGAGGCCGCTCGGCGCGGCGGGTTCCCGGACCGGACGGTCCTGGCGGCGGCGGGCTCACGGCTCGGACGGTCCTGGTGGCGGCGGGTTCACGGGCCCGGACGGCTCTGGCGGCGGCGGGTTCACACGCCCGGGTGGCCCTGATGGATGAAGGCCGCCCAGGCCGCCGGGTGTTCCAGCCGGTGGTTTCCGTCCAGCTCGGCGAGGAGTTCAGGAGGGAGCGGGCCGGGGGCGCGGCGGTGCGGGTCGAGCATCCACAGCTGGGCGGCCCGCAGGGCGTCGGCGGGGCCGCGGCCCTCGATGGCCAGACAGTGGTGGAAGACGGTCATCATCAGCGCCGTGTCGGAGTCCTGGGCCGTCCAGCGCGACCCCACCACATCACGCGCGCCGCCCGCCAGGAACGCGGTCGTCAGCGTGAGCGCCTCGTCGTGGTCACGGGTGGTCAGGTCCGTCTCGCAGGCACTGAGCACGACCAACGGCCCTTCCGCGCCATCCCGTTCGGCCCGTGGGCGGGCCAGCAGCCGGGCCACGGTCAGCCGGTCGGGGTCGGGGTCGGGTCGGTCGTCGGTGCCCGGGCGGCCGTCGGGGTGCGCCAGAAGCAGGGACGACGTCGTCGGGTGGGTGCCGGCCGAGGCGTGGCAGGCCAGGTGGAGCAGGGACGGGACGCCGTCGAGCAGGTCGAGGACCTCGTCCGGGGTGCCGGACGCCAGCGGTGGCACGGGCGGCTCGTACATGTCGCCGTACAACCGCGCCCGCGGGTAGCAGGAGCGGTACAGCGCCGTCACCTCCAGTCCGGCGTGCGGGAGGGTCAGACTGGCGTCCGCCACCAGGACCGGGTCGGCGGCGGGGGCGCGCCGGGTGCGCCGTACCGCGTCCAGGAACTGGCGGCCGGACGCCGCGTAACTGATCACCATCATCTGGCAGAGGTACTCGTGCGGCGCCCCGGCCGGCAGGCGGGCCGCATGCCAGGGGACGATGCCGAGCCGGCCGCACGGCACCAGCACGATCCGCGGCGGGCCGGGACGGCGCCGTTCCCCGTCGGCGGCGAGCCGCTCCGTGAGACCGGCCAGGACGGGCGTGACGACCACCTCGGTCGCCCAGTCGCACAGCTCCGACAGCGCCTGCCGCCAGGTCTCCGTCGTCGCGGCGCCGGGCCGGCGCTGACGGGCCGCGGAGGCGTCCAGGTAGCGCTCCAGGGGACCGCTGTGCTCGCCGGACAGCAGCGGCAACGCCTGTACGCCGGTATCGGTGCCCGGCCCCACCAGGATCGCCGCGCCCGGCATGCCGCCCTCGCCGGCCAGCAGGTACAGCAGGGCGTCCGCGCCGCTCTCCGCGAGCCCCGCCCGCAGCTCCGCCACCGTCGGGGTACGGAACAGGGCGCCGCCGGGATCCCGGTGACCGAGCGCTTCCAGGGCGCGGCGGCGCAGGGAGCTGGGCAGTTCGCGGGGGAGCGCGCCGGGCCCGGTCTCGCCGTGGGCGCTCGCCGAACGCCAGGCCCGCGCCAGCTCGTGGTGCCCGCGCTCCTCCAGCAGCTCGGGGACGGCCCGCGAGGTGGACGCGGCCTGCAGCACCAGCGCGCGGCCGAGTTCGAGCGCCGCCACGGCCTCCGCCACACGGCCCTCGGCGGCCGCCCGGACGGCGGCCCGCACCCCGCGGTCCGCGCCGGACCGGGCGGTCAGCAACCCGTGGTCCGGCCCGGTCTGCAGGACGACGTCCGCGGCGAGCGCCTGCAGGGACTCCAGCGCCGCGTCCGTGGCCGCGTCCCGGTCCACCGGGTCCTCGGTGCGGGTGAAACGCGTCCGGAGGTTCTCCGCCAGCAGCCACAGCCCGTCCGCGGCGAGCTGGGGCGACAGTCCCTGCCGGATCCGCTCGCGGAACCGCTCCAGTTCTCCGATGGCGGCGTCCAGGTCGGCGGGATCCCCGGTGGCGGAGTACCGCAGGGTGGCCGTCATCCCGGAGGCGCACAGGGCGTCCGGGGCGGCTTCCGGCGGTGCGGGCGTGTGCGCGGGGAGCTGGTCGGGGGTCCGGCCCACGACGGCCCGGGTGGCGCGCAGTCCGTCCTTGAGCGCGGTCAGCAGGGTCTCGGGGATGAAGGGCATCCCCTCGGACGAGCCGCTCATGAACGTCTCCTGATGGGTGAGGCCCCGCAGGAGGACGTCCGTGTCGCGGGTGTGCGTGCCGAGTTCGGTGAGCGCGAGGCCGAGCCCCAGCAGCACGATGGGGCGGACGGGGTGGTCGGCGGGGGTGGACCGCTCCAGGGACTCCAGTTCGGCCACCGCCCGGGCGATCTCCTCGCCGGACTCGGTCTCCCGCGCCCTGCGTGCCTCGGCGACCAGCGTCAGCACCTGTGTCGCGACGGTGAGCCCGGCCGAGGGGGGAACGGCGGTCTGCCGGGCGAAGTACTCCGCCACCGACTGCAACTGGTCACGGGCGAGGGAACCGTCCTGATGGCTGCCGCCGAGCGGCTGGCCGATCTGGAGCACGAGCCGCATCACGGTTCTGATCTCGTCCGCCCCGCCGTGGTCGTCCGGCAGCCGGTCCAGCTCCGCGCCCAGCCGCCGGAGGATGTGGTTGACGGCTTCCGGGTCACCGCTGCGCAGCGCCTCCGAGCCGCCGACCAGCGCGGTGATCACGGCGTTGGAGGGGGAGGGGGCGCCGGTGTCCGGGACGACGGGCGGCGCGTCGGAGCTGGGCGCAGGCTCGCCGGAGCCGGAGCCGGAGCCGGAGCCGGAGCCGGGGCTGGTGCCGAGGCCGGGGCCGGGGCTGAGGAAGGAGCCGGGGACGACGGGGGCGGGCTCGTCGGGTTGCGGTGTCGGTGGGTCGGGCTGCTCCGCCATCGCGGTCAGGAGCATGCGCACCTGCTCCCGGAACGGAAAGTCCCCGGGCAGCAGTGCCAGCAGCGTCTCCGGGTCGTCGAAGCCGGCGCGCGACAGGTGGGACAGCACGCCGCGCAGCTGCCCCAGCTTCTCGTGGACCTCCGGGGGCAGCGACAGCGTCTCGGCCTCGCCGGCCAGCGCCGTCACGTCCGCCGCGAGGGCCTCCCCGTCGCCGGGGCCCGCCTGCGCGGCCCAGTCGAAGACGGACCAGAAGTCCGCGGAGCGCCCCGCCGCGCCGCGCGGTTGCCCGGGCGCGGACAGGGTCAGCAGGAGCAGTGCCGCCCGACTGCGGTCCTCCTCCTCGGCCGCCGCTCCGGCCGCCGTCGCCGGATCGTGTACCTCGCGCAGCAGCCGCTGCGCCCGCTCGCGGTCCTCCGGCGTCCCGAGCCCCGCGGAGAACCGCAGGGCCAGCAGGCCGCCGAGCCCCAGGGTGATCTTGGCGAGCAATGCCCCGTCGTGGTCCAGCAGGTCGCGCAGCGCGGTGAGTTCGGCCAGCGGACCCTCGAACTCCGCGGAGGTCGCCGTACCGTCGCGCAGCCGGCCGATCAACTCGTTGGCCCGCCCGCTCGCTTCGGCGGCCCAGACCCGCAGCCCCCGGACGCCCCCGCTCTCCTCGTCGCCCATGGTTCCCCCCGTCCCGCCGGCCACCGCACACGTCCGCGCCCCGGCTCCTCGTCGGCCCCCGTCGCCTCATGATGCCCCCGCCACGCCCCGTCCGGGCGGCTCTTGCCGCCGACTCCCGTACGACGC
Source organism: Streptomyces sp. NPDC038200 (assembly GCF_055600785.1). Taxonomy (NCBI): domain Bacteria; kingdom Bacillati; phylum Actinomycetota; class Actinomycetes; order Kitasatosporales; family Streptomycetaceae; genus Streptomyces; species Streptomyces sp. NPDC038200. The sequence goes on along the minus strand of NZ_JBVJYH010000001.1, from coordinate 556,196 downwards.
CCGGTATGCGACCGGGTGCCGCCCGCCGGTCCGGTGCCGTCCGCCCGGCCCGGTCGTCGGCGGGGCGAACACCGGGCGACGTCCGGACCGGCCGTTCACCGCGCCCCGGTTCCGCTGTTTCCCTGACAGTTGACGGGACTACGGGGAGGGGGCGGGGTGGACCTCGGGGAAGCGACCGCGCCCGTGGTCGCGGTGGTCGGAGTCGTCGGGACGCTGCTGTCCGCGCTGCTGACCCAGCGCGCGGCCGACCGCAGCCGCCGGCGCGAGCAGGAGCGCGCCGAGGCCGTGCGGGAGCGGCGCCGGCACGCCCAGGAGCTGCGCGCGTGCTACGTCGCCCTGAACAGTTCCGCCCGGCAGTATCTGGCCGCGCTCACGGACCAGGTGCACGCGCTGGGCCGGGAGGAGGAGCTGCGGACCGTACGGCAGCGGCTCACGGAGGCCCGCGACCAGTACCGGGACGTCTACGCGGAGGCCCAGTTGCGGATGCCGGAGCGGGTGCTCGACCTCGCGGCCGGGTTCAGTCACGACCTCGGGGCGGTCTACGGCATGGTGCGGCGCCTGGACGACGGGAACCCGGGTGCCGGGGACTCGCCGGCGGTCGTGCGGGAGAGCATCGACGAACTGTGGGGCCGGCTACGGCGGATGCGGCGCGAGATGCGCACCGAACTGGGTGCGTTCCGGGCGGAGTCCGGTCGGTGAGCGTGCCGAAGGCGGGACCTTGTGGCCGTGCGCCCCGGGGGTCGGCATAGTGGCAGTGATCCCGGGGCTGTCGAGGTTCCGGGCGGCGAGACGCCGTGGCGGTGCCGGGCCGGAGCGGAACGCGTTCCGGGCGCCCTTCGTCCACCAGGGCCGCCCCGGCCCGGCATGTCCCGGCACGGCGCGTCCGGAACGTCGAAGACCGTGAACGCAGTAGGGAGGACGGCGTGAACGAGGAGGATGCGGGGGCCGCGGACCGGCTGCTCGGCCTGATCGGCGAGCACCGCGACACCATCCGCCAGGCACTGGACGACACGCAGTACGCGCTGTTGCTGACGAGGCTGACGGCCCTCGCGGCGACGGCGCCGGACGACGACCGGGCGGTCCGCAAGGCACTCATGGGCGTCCGCCTGGCGCTGCTGCAGCTGCCGCTGGACCACCCGGTGCGCCGGTCGGTGGACGGTTCCCGCCAACACGTGGCGCCGCCCGGACCGGGGACCGTGGCCGGTGCGCAGGAGCTGGCGGCCTGGTTCCGGCTGCCGTCGCCGGTGCGTGAACCGGCGCACGGCGGTGACCGCGAGCAGGGGCGGCTGCTGGGGGAACCGGCCCTGTCGGCCGACGAGGCGCGGATCCGCTGCGGCGGGTCGCCGCCCCCGGAACTGATCAGACTGCGCGACCCCCGGGACGGCGACCGCTACCCGGAGTTCCAGTTCGCCCCGTCCGGCGGTACCCCGCACGGCGTCGTTCTGGAGGTCAACCGGCTGCTGCTGGCGGACATCGACCCGTGGGGCGCCGCGGCCTGGTGGTTCAGCGGCAACACCTGGCTGGGCGGCACCCCCGCGGGACTGCTCGGCCGGCTCCCCGACCAGCGGCTGGTCGGCGCGGCCCGGGAACTGGCGGAGGGGGAGTGATGGGCGGCTTCTTCCCCATGATCGACCTGAAGCTGCGCCCGCACCGCCGGGTGATCCCGGCGGGCACGGAGCTGTGGCGGGTGCACCTGTCCCGGTACGCGCCGGACGAGTTCAACCCGCGGCTCGCCGACATCCACTTCGACGGGGGCCGCTTCGACGGCACGGTGCTGGACCAGTACCACAGCCTGTACCTGGCGGAGAGCGCGCTGACGGCGCTCGCGGAGAGCGTGCTGCGCTCCCGGCCCTACGACCCGCCGGCCGGCGACCGTACGATCCCCTACCGCGCCGTGTGGCAGCGGTCGCTGAGCTGTCTGCGCACCCGGTCCGACCTCACCCTGGTCTCCCTGGTCAGCGGCACGGACCTGGCCGCCGTGTGCCAGGACGCCAGGCTCCTGGAGGACGAGAGCAACTACGCCCGGGCGCGGCGCTGGTCGAGCGAGATCCGGGCGCAGGCGTCGGATGCGATGGGGCTGATCTGGGAGTCACGGCGCAACCGGTCCGAGCACGCGCTGGTGCTTTACCACGACCGCTGCGCGGGGCCCGGCGGCGTACCGCTGGAGGTGCTGCCCGGCCGGGGCATCCCGGACCTCGGCTCCGCGGAGGGCCGTGAGCGGGCCGACGAACTTCTCGCGCCGCTGTACGCGCGGATCGCCAGGCCCGAGTGGCCCGCATGACGGTCCGACGGGGCTGACAGCCCCGACGGGTCCGGCGACCACGGGGGGCGCCGGACCCGTGCCGCCCGGCCGGAGGTGCGGCCGGGCGGCAGGCCCTGCCAGGGCCCCGGATCAGCGCTTGGCGGCCGGTGGCTGGGCGTCACGGGCCGGTGGGACCAGGCCGTGGTCGGCGACGGGACGCGGGTGGAACACGGTGAGGAGCGGCCCCGCCATGGCCGTGGTCACGACGGCCATCATGACCATCAGGGAGTACAACCGCTCGTCGAGGACGCCGAGTTGCAGTCCGGCGGTGAGGATGATCAGTTCCGTGAGGCCCCTGGTGTTCATGAGGGTGGCGAGCACCGCCGACTGGCGCGTCGTGACGCCGTGTGCCCGCGCGCTCAGGAATGCGCCGAGGAACTTCCCGCTGACCGCGACGAGCAGAATGAGGGCGAAGTCCAGCCATCCGGACCGCCCGAGGTGGGACAGATCGACTTTCAGGCCCACGATGATGAAGAAGACCGGCAGCAGGAGCCGGCCGCTCACATGACCGATCCGGTCCGTGACGTCCGCGCGGAGCCGCTCGGTCGACTCCTTCGGCATCACCACACCGAAGAAGAAGGCGCCGAAAATGAAGTGGAGGCCGATCTTCTCGGTGATGGCGCCCGAGACGAGAAGCCCGGCGAGAAGGGTCGTCAGCAGCGCGGGACCCAGTCGGCCGTCCGCCGCGGCGACCATTCTCCGCAGCAGCGGGCGGACCACCCACAGCATCACGGCGGCGTACGGCACGAGCAGCAGGAGCAGCCACTGACCGGTGCCGCCCCCGCCGGCCAGCGCCACCACGGCGGCGAGCATGCACCAGGCGAGCACGTCACCGATCGCGGCGCAGGCCAGCGCCAGCCCGCCGACCGGGGTGTGCTGCATCTCGCGGTCCGTGAGAATGCGGGCCAGCACCGGGAACGCGGTCACCGACATCGCCGTACCCATGAAGAGCACGAAACCCAGCCGGTGGCCCGGGGCGTTGTCCTCCATCAGCGTCAGGGCGAGCAGAGCGCCCAGCCCGAACGGCAGAAGGATGGAGGAGACCGACACGGTGGCCGCGAGTCTCCCCGTGCCCCGCAGCATTTCCCGGTCCAGTTCCAGACCGACGATGAACATGAAGACGGCCATGCCCACGTCGGCCAGGCCGGTGAGCATCGGCCGGATGTCGGTGGGAAAGAGAAAGTCCGACACGGTATGGCCCAGGAAAGTGGGGCCGAGTAAGATTCCCGCGATTACCTCGCCGATGACCGCGGGTTGGGAGAATCGCTGTGCCGCAAGGCCCAGGAGATGGGCGAGGACGAGTATGAGGGCGAGGTCGGAAAAGAGCGCGAACAGTTGGTTCGTGGTCACCGGTCCCTGCCTTGATGACGGGTCGCCTGTGCTGCCCGGAATTCGTTGAGGTGTCGCCGATGTACACGGTCATGCTTCGTTGTACATGCCTTCTTTGTCAACGGCGGCCCTTTGTGTCGGGGTGTCGGCGGGCGGTGCGGTCGGCGCGGAGTATCCGGATTTACCGGGAAGAGCAGCTATCTGCGGGGCCTCGTAAATGCGACCGGAAATCCCCTTGACCATGACGACTTTAGAGCTCGTAACACGATCATGATCGCGTCTTAGAAGCTCCGGCTCGGCCCGCGGCGGGGGTGGTGTCTGTGGGAAGCAGCGACGTCTGTTGGGTCCGGGGCGGGGGTGGTCTTCCTGTCTGTCCGTAAGCGGGGGATGCTGTCTCTCTTGCTGTCCGAGGAAGGCGGGGGCTATGGAGAGTTCTGAAAGTCTGGCGTTAGCAGCTGTGCAAGTCATAACGGCAGCGGCATCGGGTGCCGCTACGTCCGTAGGGCAGGCCGTCGGCGACCTGGTGCGCTCTCGGATCGGCGGTTCCGAGCCGGGCCGGACGGCTCTGAGCGGCTTGGAGGAGAATCCCGAGGATCCGGCGCGCGCGGACACACTGCGCGCCACACTCCAGGAGCAGCTCGCGGCCGATCCGGCGTTCATGGGGCAGTTGAGAGGCGCCCTCTCAGGACCGCCGCCCTCCTACCCGCCACATCATGCGACCGGCAGCATCGTCGTCGGGAGCAGCCGGGTGCGGGGCAGCCACTTCTCCCTGGGGCCCTTGACCGTCAGTCATACCCGCAACTCGTCGGGATCGTGGTTCGCCATCATCGTCCTGGCTCTGCTGGTGCTGGCCCTGGCGGTGTACGGAGGGGTAGAACTGGCGACCGGAGAGGACCCGTCGTCGCCCGACAGTGCGCCGGAGACGGAGCGCGTGGTTCTCAAGGACGCTACCCGGACACAGGAAGTCCTTCCTGGTCTGGGCAGTCTGCCCACCGGCTGGGCCGTCAAGGACGGCTCCCCGCGCGAGATGAGCTGCCCGGCAGAAGGCACCGGCTGTGAAGGCACCCTGGTCAGTGCCTCGGCGGAATACATTACCGATGGCAGTCCCGACATCGTCGTGATCGAGCTGCGCTCCTACGACACTGTCGAGGCTGCCTCCGTCGGCTACCAGGCGATGGCACAGCAGCAGGAAAACCGCGGCGAGAATGGGCTGGACCCGCTCTCCCTGCCTGGCGTGGGCGGTGATGAGTCCATGGCCGTTTCATGGGCCACTCACCCCAACCCGACGGAACCCGATATGACAGAGGCGACCGGAGCGACCTCCGTCCTCAGAGTGGGCACGCTCACCGCGACCGTCCTGCTCCGTAATGAAGGCGCGGGCGGCACCAGCCTCGATGTCCTCCAGGCTCTGACAGCGGCAATGGCAGCCCGCGCCGGCGAAGCTATCACCGGACAGCGACCCACAGCAGCGGTACAGCTCTGACCAGCCGCACCACCGCTCCAGGTGATGCGCCATCACTGATGACAGCCATGAGCACGATGGCCAGGCGCGTAAGCGCTCGTAACACGATCATGGACGTGTCTTCTTGAAACGTCTGAAGCAGATCAAACTGCAGGCGAGGGAGGCGAAGGCGTCGTGAAGTTCGGTGCGGCGTTCCCATCGGACGGCGAGGCGTTTGAAGTGGTGGAGTAGGGCGAAGGTCTGCTCGACGACGTGGCGGAGCTTGCCTATGCCCTTGATGTTCGGTGATCCCTTGCGGGAGATGGCGGGCAGGATACGTCGGTTCCGCAGCGCGTCGCGGTGGGCGTCGGAGTCGTAGCCCTTGTCACCGAGCAGGGATTCAGGTCGGCGGCGGGGGCGGCCGGGGCGTCCCGCGACGGGTGGGATTCCGTCGACCAGGGCGAGGGTCTGGGTGACGTCGTTGACCTTCGCCGCGGTCGTGATGACCTTCAATGGGGTGCCGCGTCCGTCACAGATCAGGTGGTGCTTGCTGCCTGTCTTCCGCCGGTCGACCGGCGACGGACCGGTGTCGGCGCCCCCCTTTTCGCGCGGATGTGAGAACCATCCACGCAGGCCCGTGACCAGTCGAGCTCGCCGGCCGCGTTCAGCTCGGCGAGCAGGACCCGGTGCAGCCGGTCGAAGACCCCTGCCTGCTGCCACCGGTCCAGCCGCCGCCAGCAGGTCTGCCCCGAGCCGAATCCCAGCTCCAGCGGCAGGAGTTGCCAGGCTATGTCGTTGTGGAGGACGAACAGGATGCCCTGCAGACAGAGCCGGTCCGACACCGGCCGAGGTCCCGGCGACCGCTCCGGCCACGGCGGCAACAACGGCTCGGTCAACGCCCACAACGCATCGTCCACGATCCACGGTCGAGTACCCACGCCATCACGAACGGCCGAATCGGCACACCGGTAACGCCCAACCAGCTCACATCAACAAGATCGTGTTCGAGCTCTTAGGGGATTTCGAGTAAAGGGAAGAAGGCGCCGGGACCGGTCCCGCCCGACGGGCCCGCCGGGCGGGACCGGTCCCGCCCGGCGGGCCCGTCGGCTCCCTGCCGGGGCCCTGGCGGCGGACGGCGAGCGACCTCCGGGAGCGCGGCGCCGCGTTCGACCACGCGGAGGCGGTGCCCCGGGTGTCCTGTGCGGCCAGGAAGGTCTGGTATGTCCTGTGCGGCCCGGAAGGCCCGGCCCCGCGCGGGCACCGGGCTGCGGTGCCCGCGCGGGGTGTCGTGGAGAAGGACGGACCGTCCCGGCGGCGCGGCGGGGACGCTGCGGTCAGCCGGTGTAGGCGGCGAAGACGCGCGTGTAGTCCCAGGCGGACTGCCCGACGCCGGAGCAGCTGTCGGCGGGGCCGCCGGTGCAGGGGCGGTCCCGGTTGGCGGACCAGAAGGTCAGCCGCGCCAGGTGGTGCTGCTGGGCGTAGGCGAGGATGGTGCGGAAGTCGGCCACCGTGACGGTCTCGTTCTGGTCGGTGATGCCGTTCATCGACGAGATGCCCATGTCCCGGTAGGCCTGGTCGTCGCTGTAGTGGTAGGCGTTCTTCAGCGCGTTCTTCAGGCCCTCGGCCGCCTGCACCGTCAGACTGCCCATGTTCTGGCCGGCCCCGCCGAAGTCGAACGGCATGATGGCCCAGGCGTCGACGGTCAGCCCCGAGGCGGCGGCCCGGTTGATGAGGCTCGTGTCCGGGCCGCTCTGCCCGGTGCCGATGGTGATGTACACCTTCAGCCCCGGGTTGTTGGCCTTCACGGTCTTCAGCGCGTCGACCGTGCGCTGCTGCACGGTGCCGTTGCTGTAGGCGTCGGCCTCCAGGTCGATGTCGATCGCCTTCAGGCCGTAGGCGCTGACGACCTTCTGGTAGGCGGCGGCGAGCTCGCCCGCGCTGGAGCAGGAACTCTCCAGCTTGTTGCCGCTGTAGCCGCCGAACGACGGGATGACGTCCCCGCCGTTCGCCCGCACGGTGTTGACCGTCTGCTGGTCGACCCCGCCGGTCAGCGGGCGGCTGCCGTCCCACTGGGGGTTGCAGTAGCCGTTGCTCAGCACGAAGGCCAGGGTGAACCACTTCACGCCGGTGGCCTGGGTGATCGTGCTCGGGTTCGGCGGGCTGCCCCAGCCGTTGTAGAGGTAGGGCGCCACGGCCATCGGGGCGGACGGGGTGGTGCCGCCGTCCGCCGCGGGTGCGTTCCACTTCTGGTTGGCGCCGCCGCCACAACTCCAGATCTGTGCCCGCGAGCCGTTGGCGGAGTTGTTGTCGGTGACGTCCAGGCACTTGTTCGCCTGCGGGTTGACGATGTCGTGGGCGGCGGTGACGGTCCACTTCTGGTTGGCGCCGCCGGTGCACGACCACAGCTGCGCCTTGGCGCCGTCGGCCGTGGAGTTGCCGGTGACGTCGAGGCACTTGCCGAGGGCGCGGATGGTGCCGTCGCTGCCGACCGTCCACTGCTGGGCGCTGGTGCCGTTGCAGTCGTAGAGCTGAACGGCGGTGCCGTCGGCGGAGCTTGCCCCGGCGATGTCGAGGCACTTGCCGGCGAGACCGGTGATGGTGCCGGTCGCGGCCTGGGCGGGGGAGGCGGCGAGCAGACCGGCGGACAGGGAGAGCGCGGTGACCGCCAGCGCGGTGGACAGGGAGAGGGCTCTGGCTCTTGGCATGGAGGGGCGGCCTTTCGTGGGGGGTGTGGTCGCCCGGTGAAACTAGAGGTCCAGACCACTTCCGTCAAGGTGTGAAGTAAGAGGTGAGGGAAGGATTTTCGCCGCGCGGATCCTGGCCGGAAGTCATCACCGGGTGATCGGCCCGTCCTAAGCTCGAAGGCGCTCGACGATCTCGGTGAGCGCGTATCGGACTTGGGGAAAGGGCCTGAACTGCAGTGGAGGACAAGCGGGTTGTCGTGGTGACCGGCGCGGGTTCGGGCATCGGCCAGGCCACGGCCCGGCTGCTGAGCGAGGCGGGGCACCAGGTGGTCGTCTCCGGCCGGCGGGTGGAACCCCTGGAGCGCCTCGCGCAGGAGACGGGGGCGCTGGCGCATCCGTCCGACGTCGGGGACCCCGACGCGGCCGAGGGCCTGGTCCGGGCGGCCGTCGACGCGTACGGACGCATCGACGGACTCGTGCTGAACGCCGGCATCGGACGCGGCGGCTCCGTGGGCGACATGTCGCTGCGGGACTGGGACGAGGTGATGCGCACCAACGTGACCGGTCCGCTGCTCCTGATGCGCGCCGCGATCCCGCACCTGCTGGAGTCCCGGGGGGCGGTGGTCGCCGTCGCCTCGGTGTCCGCGCTGCGCAACGGCACCAGCAACGCCCCGTACGCCACCTCCAAGGCGGCCCTGCTCCAGCTGTGCCGCTCCGTCGCCGTCGACTACGGGCGCCGGGGAGTGCGGGCCAACATCGTCTGTCCCGGCTGGGTGCGGACCGAGATGGCCGACCGGCGCATGGCCCGCTTCGCCGTGGAGGCGGACCTGCCGGGCGGCGGGATGGAAGCCGCCTACGAGGAGGCGACCAGGCTGCTGCCGCAGGGGCGGCCGGGTGAGCCGCGCGAGGTCGCGGAGGCGATCGGCTGGCTGCTGTCCCCGGCGGCGTCGTACGTCAACGGCGCGGTACTCACCGTCGACGGCGGGACGACGGCCCTGGACCCCGGGACGCTCGCGTTCGACCACAGCATCGCGCCCCGCGGCGGCCAGGACGCCGACGCGTCCCGGTGACCCCGGCGAGCGGACAGGACCGCCCGGCCGGGTGAGCCGGGCGGCCCCGGATCAGCGCCGCTCGCCGGAAGGGGCCCGGTCCTGGTGGGCGAGCGCGTCGGTCATGAAGGGCCACATCCGGGCGATCCCCAGCAGGGTCTCGGGACTGCCGTGGACCACGCCCGGCAGCGGATGCGGGACGGACGACGGCGGCACGCCGACGAGGACGGCCCGCCGGGCCTGGCCCACGGCACCGGCGAGCGCGGCGGACGCGAGACGGTCGTCCCGCACCCCTGCCTGCCGGGCGTGCCGGTGCGCCTTCTCGTAGGCGTCCGGCCGCACGTACTGCTGGAGCGTCAGCAGCGCGTCGTACGTCTCGATGGTCTGCCGGTGCGCCAGCAGCGCCAGCGGATACCGGGGCCGCAGCACCTCCTGGAGCCGGGTCCGCCGGGGCAGGGCGAGGGCCACGTGGGGCACCGCCGTCACCAGGTCCCGCCACAACGGCCACAGCCGCCAGGTGGTCCGCAGCGCGGCGGCCGACCGGGTCACGGCGGTCGCGGTGGGCACCAGCAGGGAGGCCGCCCGCAGGAAGCCGTGGATCCCCATGAGCACCGAAAGGTAGGGGAGCCGGGCCGGGGCGAGGCCGTAGAGGTGGCAGAGGTACCCGGACCAGAAGGCGAGGGCCAGGACGCTGCCCGCCGCGAACAGCCGTAGCGACCACACGAGATCGCGCTCCGTCGTGCGCAGGCTGTACTGCCAGCAGACCACGAGGGCGACGGCGTCACCGAGGAGATGGGCGGTGATGAGGATCAGCCAGTAGGCGGACGCGGCGGACGCGGGCCCCTGGACGGCTGCCGCCCCCGCGGGCGGCTGACCGCCCTGCAGCAGGTCCAGGACGAGCAGCGCGGCCAGGGCGGCCGTCATCCCCACCGCCACGGCCCGGCTCAGGTGCGGAGAGCGCTGCGAGTCGACCACGAAGAGAAGGACCAGCCCCGCGCTGAGGACGCCGATCAGATTGCGGCCGAGGGACACCGTGTGGACGTCGACGCCCACGGACGTGAGCCCGGCGACGATCCTTGGCTGGAACAGAGTGATCGCGATGGTCGCGGCCAGGACGGTGACCCACAGTCCCCGCTGATGAGGCTGGCGCAGCGCGGGCCGGGCCCGCCAGAGCAGGGCGAACCACAGGGCGCAGACACTGGCGAGGCCGATCCGGGCCGCCAGCTCACTCACCGGCGTCGTCCGTCACACCGAGGAACGCGCCGAGCCGCCCCAGGGGGCCGGCCACCGGGCCCGTCCTCCCGGCACTCTGGATCAGGCTGGCGATCATCTCGGCCTCCTGCTCCTCGACGGTCGTGTAACTGGTCCTGGCCATCAGCCGCCTGACGAGATGAGGCTGCATCTCGCCCGGCGGACCGGTCGGCTCGTCGTCGCCCGTGAAGCTGCGGTGGTGGTCGCAGAGCACATGACCGATCTCGTGCAGGATGATGTGCTCCTGGTGCAGCGGAGCGGTCCGGGGTTCGTAGAACACGTAGTCGGCGTTGTCCGTGCCCAGCCAGAGCCCGCAGGCCCCGGTCGCCGCCGCCTGCTCGGGCAGCTCTCTCAGCACCAGCGGGCGGCCTCTGAGTTCCTGCACGCGCTCGCAGAGCGCTTCCAGGGGAAGCGACCGCTGCACCCCGAGATCACGCAGGATCCTGGTGCATCGGCGCTGCAACGCGGCGTACTCGCCCGTTCTCCTCACCTGCCGTGTCACCCCGTTCGCTGTTCTCGCCGGCCGGAACGACTGGGGCGTCTCCCCGTTTCTGATCGCTCAACCTAAGCAGGTCGCCCGCCCCCTTGAACACGCCTGCCGGCCCTTTCGGACGGCCTTTGGCGAGAATCTTCTCCTGTCCGGAAGGGGCGGTGGCGCGGCGTGCGAGGGTTCAGGACAAAGTGCCGAGCCGTAGGTATCACCGCCCCCCAGCGCCGCTTTCCGTGACGGGGACCACAGGCTCGGACGGGCCGTCCGGCATCGTGGCTGCCCGCCGTGCCGGGCGCCCGCGCGAGCGTGGGAGCGCGGCGGCGGCGGCCTCCGCGGACCGCCTACCCTTGAAGCCATGACCAGCAGCAGCGACCGGAGCCCGGCAGTGGACGTTCCCGCCCCCAAGAGTTACGAGATCCGCACCTACGGGTGCCAGATGAACGTCCACGACTCCGAGCGATTGGCCGGGCTGCTCGAAGACGCCGGGTACGTACGGGCCCCCGAGGGGGCGGACGGGGACGCGGACGTCGTCGTCTTCAACACCTGCGCGGTCCGCGAGAACGCCGACAACCGGCTCTACGGAAACCTCGGCAGGCTCGCGCCGAGGAAGGCGTCCCGCCCCGGCATGCAGATCGCGGTCGGCGGCTGTCTCGCGCAGAAGGACCGCGACACCATCGTCAAGAAGGCGCCCTGGGTGGACGTCGTCTTCGGCACGCACAACATCGGCAAGCTGCCGGTCCTGCTGGAGCGCGCCCGCGTGCAGGAGGAGGCGCAGGTCGAGATCGCCGAGTCCCTGGAAGCGTTCCCGTCCACGCTGCCGACCCGCCGCGAGAGCGCGTACGCGGCCTGGGTGTCGATCTCCGTCGGCTGCAACAACACCTGTACCTTCTGCATCGTCCCGGCCCTGCGCGGCAAGGAGAAGGACCGCCGCCCCGGTGACATCCTCGCCGAGGTCGAGACGCTGGTCGCCGAGGGTGTCTCCGAGATCACCCTGCTCGGCCAGAACGTCAACGCCTACGGCTCCGACATCGGCGACCGCGAGGCATTCAGCAAGCTGCTGCGCGCCTGCGGGAACATCGAGGGCCTGGAGCGGGTCCGCTTCACCTCCCCGCACCCGCGCGACTTCACCGACGACGTCATCGCCGCCATGGCCGAGACGCCGAACGTCATGCCGCAGCTGCACATGCCGCTCCAGTCCGGCTCGGACACGGTCCTGAAGGCGATGCGCCGCTCGTACCGCCAGGACCGGTACCTGGGGATCATCGAGAAGGTGCGGGCCGCCATCCCGCACGCGGCGATCACCACCGACATCATCGTGGGCTTCCCCGGCGAGACGGAGGAGGACTTCGAGCAGACCCTCCACGTGGTCCGCGAGGCCCGCTTCGCCCAGGCCTTCACCTTCCAGTACTCCAAGCGCCCCGGCACCCCGGCCGCGACCATGGAGAACCAGATCCCCAAGGAGGTCGTCCAGGCGCGCTACGAGCGGCTCGTCGCCCTCCAGGAGGAGATCTCCTGGGAGGAGAACAAGAAGCAGGTCGGCCGCACGCTGGAGCTGATGGTCGCCGAGGGCGAGGGCCGCAAGGACGGCGCCACCCACCGTCTCTCCGGCCGCGCCCCCGACAACCGCCTGGTCCACTTCACCAAGCCGGAGCAGGAGGTCCGCCCCGGCGACGTCGTGACCGTCGAGATCACCTACGCCGCCCCGCACCACCTCCTCGCCGAGGGCCCGACCCTCGCCGTGCGCCGCACGCGTGCGGGCGACGCCTGGGAGAAGCGGAACGCCGCGGAGGCCGCCAAGCCGGCGGGCGTCATGCTCGGCCTCCCGAAGATCGGCGTACCGGCACCGCTGCCGGCGGCCCAGACCGCGTGCGGCTGCGACTGACGCCGACGGGTCACGGGTGAGGCCGATGCGTTGCGGGGCGGGGCCGGCGGGTCGCGGGTGAGGCCGATGCGGTGCGGGCGATGCCGGCAGGTCGCGGGTGAGGCTGATGCGTTGCGGTGACGTGGGCGGGCTGCGGGTGAGCCCCATGGGTGGCGGGTGAGGCCGGCGGGGGCGGCGCGGGGGCGGCTGATCGGGCCGACGGCGGCCGACCTGCCGGACCTCGTGATCGCGGAGTGACACGCGGACCGCTCGCGGGGTTACGCTGCCGATCATGCTTGTCGCCGCCGCAGTCTGCCCCTGCCCGCCGCTGCTCGTCCCCGAGGTCGCCGCGGGTGCCGCCCCCGAACTGGACGCCGCGCGCACGGCCTGCGCGGACGCGCTCGGCGTGCTCGCCGCCGCCCGCCCCGACCTGCTCGTGGTCGTGGGCACCGCCGAGCAGAGCGGGCACGGTCCGTTCCCGCAGGGCGCCCGGGGCACCTTCCGCGGATTCGGGGTCGACCTGGACGTACGCCTGGGGCCCGCCGTCCACCCCGCCCCGGAGCGCGAGCTGCCGGCCTCGCTGGCCGTCGGTGCCTGGCTGCTGGAGCGGACCGCCTGGGCCGACGCCCCGATCGAGGGACTCGGCGTCGCGGACACGCTGGAGCCGGAGCGCTGCGCCGAGACCGGGCGGGAACTCGCCGGCCGGGCCGGACGGGTGGCACTACTGGTGCTGGGAGACGCCAGCGCCTGCCGCACCCTCAAGGCACCGGGTTACCTGGACGAACGGGCGGCGCCCTTCGACGAGGAGGTGGCGAGGGCGCTCGGCGCGGCCGACGTCGCGGCCCTGCGTGCGCTGGATCCCGGCCTGGCTCACGAGCTGAAGGCCGCGGGCCGCGCCCCCTGGCAGATCCTGGCCGGCGCCGCGGAGACCGCGGACCTCACCGGTTCCCTGCTGTACGACGACGCACCGTACGGCGTGGGCTACCTGGTCGCGACCTGGTCCTGACCCGGCCGGCCACCGCACGGGCGTCTGCACGCCGGGACCGGTCGGACACCGCCGCCGGGGTGCCCCGCGGACGCCGGGCACCCCGTACGCGTCGTCGGCTCAGGACGCCGGCGGCGGGCCCTCCGGACGGGTGGGGGGCATCGCGTCGCCGGTCGCCGTCTCGGGACCGGTCTTGTGCGCGAGGCGGTCCATCGCCTCCTTGGCCTTGCCCGTACCCGCGTGGATCTTGTCGCTGTACTTGTGCTTGGTCCGATCGTCGACGGCCCTCGCGGCCTTGTCGATCCCGTGCTGAACCTTGTCCCCGTGCTGCCGCGCGAGGTCCGACACCTTGTCCTTGGCCGGGCCGAGCTTGGCCTTCATGTTGTCCAACAGACCCATGGTCCACCTTCCCTCGCGGGGCAGTTACCTGCGGGCGCCCTCGCCGGCCTCACTGTCGGCGGACTCCCCGGCGGACGGCTGCCGGGGGATCCCGGCACCGTCGGACGCGTCGTCCGTACCGGCGTCCGACCGCACGGCCGCATCCTCGCCGCCCTCGCGCCCGTCGCCGGCCGGGTCCGTCGCCTCCGCCGCCCCGGCTTCCCTGGTCTCCGCCGCCTCCGCCTGCTCGGTCCGCTCCGTCAGCTCGGTCCGCTTCGCGTCGGCACCCTCCGGCTCGGTGCCGGCGTCCGCCGCCGCGTCCGTGGCCTCCGGAGTCGCCTTCGACCTGCCGAGAAGCCGTGCAAACACGCCCATATCCACTCCATACGGTACTCGTGCGGGCGAATTCCCGCGTCGCCCGGTGCGTACGGTTGCGCCGCCCGGGTCCTCGCCCCCGGGCAATCCGGCAGGCACACCTCGCCTCGGGCAACGACCCGGCACCCGCGCCGTCACGTAACTCGTTCGAGACCCCGCCCGGAGGTTTGCGAGACTGGTGCGGTGAGCAGTGCACCCTCCGCCCCCCGCGTCATCGCCGTCGTCGGACCCACCGCGGCCGGAAAGTCCGATCTCGGCGTCTTCCTGGCCCAACAGCTCGGCGGCGAGGTCGTCAACGCCGACTCCATGCAGCTGTACCGAGGGATGGACATCGGTACCGCCAAGCTGACGCCCGAGGAACGTGACGGCGTCCCCCACCACCTGCTGGACATCTGGGACGTGACGGTCACCGCCTCGGTCGCCGAGTACCAGAAGCTGGCCCGCGCCCGGATCGACGCCCTGCTCGCCGAGGGCCGCTGGCCGGTCCTGGTCGGCGGCTCCGGCCTGTACGTCCGCGGCGCCGTCGACAACCTGGAGTTCCCCGGCACCGACCCGGAGGTCCGGGCCCGTCTGGAGGAGGAGCTGGCGCTGCGCGGCCCGGGCGCCCTGCACGCCCGGCTGGCCGCCGCCGATCCCGAGGCCGCCCGGGTGATCCTGCCGAGCAACGGCCGCCGTATCGTCCGGGCCCTCGAAGTGATCGAGATCACCGGCCAGCCCTTCACGGCCAACCTGCCCGGCCACGACTCGGTCTACGACACCGTCCAGATCGGCGTCGACGTGGCTCGTCCGGAGCTGGACGACCGCATCGCGCGGCGCGTCGACCGCATGTGGGAGGCGGGCATCGTGGAAGAGGTGCGCGCACTGGAGGCGCAGGGTCTGCGCGAGGGGCGCACGGCGTCGCGCGCGCTCGGCTACCAGCAGGTGCTCGCCGCGCTCGCCGGGGAGTGCACCGAAGCGGAAGCGCGGGCCGAGACCGTCCGTGCCACCAAGCGCTTCGCGCGCCGCCAGGATTCATGGTTCAGGCGCGATCCCCGGGTGCACTGGTTGAGTGGGGCCGCCGTGGATCGCGGGGAACTTCCGCACCAGGCCCTGACGTTGGTCGAACGACCGGTCACAGCCTGATCACGTCATGGCATCGGGATGCGCCGCCGGTCATCCCGGCCTTCGACGCCGTGCCATCATCGAGCTTCGATCGACCAAGTGGAGCCTAGTTGGGAGGGCGCGTGGCGATGGAGGCCGGCCCTCGCGACACCGCACAAAGTGCCGATCACCCCACCACCGAGGGTGATGGTCCCGGCCGGGGCGAAGACCACCGGGACGAGGACCGCCGACAGCCGCGCGGCCCGCGGCACAACGGCACCCCCGACAACGGCCTGCCCGGGACGGACCTGATCGGCGACGGTCCGGGCGAGGGCCTGAACGGCGACCGTCTGGCCGGCGACGGCCTGATCGACGACCGCCTCGTGGACGTCGGCCCGATCGAAGGCCGGCTGGCGGAGGACGGTCCGGTGGAGGACGCCCTGGCGGAGGACGGTCCGGTCGCGGGCCGACTCGCCGACTACGGGCCCGACGACGACACCGCGGGTGGCGTCACCGCCGACGGACCGGCGCCCGAGGAGATGTACCCGGGCGGTCCGGAGGTCGAGGTGGAGCTGCGCCCGCAGCGTCGGCTGCGCATCTGGCAGCTCGCGCCCATCGTGGGCCTCGCCGCCCTCGGCTCCCTGATGTTCGCCTTCCCGCTCGCCTTCGACTTCGGCGACAGTGGCGCGGTCATCGCCATGCTCGGCCTGCTGATCTGCTCCTGCGCGGCGGGCTGGGGCATGATGGCCGCCCGTCGGGTGGGCTACACCTGGCCGGGCCTGCCGCCGCGCGGTTCCGGCCGCCGTCCGGACTGGCGGGTCGTGCTCGGGTACGTCCTGCTGGTGGCCGTGGTCGTGGTCCTCGCGGTCTGGCGGGTGGCCAGGCTCCGCTGAAGCGCGCCCGGGCCCCCTCGGCACCGGCCGCCCCCTCGGCACCGGCCGCCACTTCGGCACCGGCCACGACCTCAGCCGCCCCCCCGTCCCCCTCCGCCGACATCAACCTCCCGTCGGCCCCCGCCCCCATCCCTCCCCCCGGACCTCCACCTCCCGTCGCCCCTGCCACCACCTGCCGTCGGCCCCTGCCTCCCACCGGTTCCCCGGCGGAACGCTCCCGTACGATCGAGGAATGAGCACACCGATCGCCTTCCTCAAGGGGCACGGCACCGAGAACGACTTCGTGATCGTCCCGGACCCCGAGAACGCCCTCGACCTGTCCCCGGCCGCCGTCGCCGCCCTGTGCGACCGCCGCGCGGGCATCGGCGGCGACGGAGTGCTGCACGTCGTCCGGTCCGCGGCACATCCCGAGGCCCGGGAGATGGCCGCCGAGGCCGAGTGGTTCATGGACTACCGCAACGGCGACGGCTCGGTCGCCGAGATGTGCGGCAACGGCGTTCGTGTGTTCGCGCGCTATCTCCAGCACGCCGGACATGTGGCCGAAGGTGATCTCACGATCGCCACGCGCGGGGGCGTGAAGACCGTCCACCTCGCGAAGAACGGTGACGTCACCGTCGGCATGGGCCGCGCCCGCCTCCCCGAAGGGGACGTCACGGTGACCGTGGACGAGCACAGCTGGCCCGCGCGCAACGTGAACATGGGCAACCCCCACGCGGTCGCCTTCGTCGACGACCTCGCGCACGCCGGTGATCTCTACTCCCCGCCGCCGGTCAGCCCCGCCGCCGCCTACCCGGACGGCGTGAACGTGGAGTTCGTCGTCGACCGCGGCCCCCGTCACGTCGCCATGCGCGTGCACGAGCGAGGCTCCGGGGAGACGCGCTCGTGCGGCACGGGCGCGTGCGCCGTCGCCGTGGCCGCCGCCCGGCGGGACGGCGCCGACCCGGCCGTCACCGGCACCCCGGCGGCGTACACCGTCGACGTGCCCGGCGGGCGTCTGGTCATCACCGAGCGGCCCGACGGCGAGATCGAGATGACGGGACCCGCCGTCATCGTCGCCGAGGGCGAGTTCGACCCCGAGTGGCTGGCCCGCGCGCTCGGCTGATCTCGCGGGACGGCGAGGACGACCGGAACGACCGCCCGGACCGTCGGTGCCGACGGCCGACGTCGTCGGAAACCGCCCGGAACCGTCGTCCCCGGCGGCCGATGTCGCCGGGAACCGCCCGGAACCCTCGTCCCCTGCGGCCGGCGTCGCGGGGAACCGGCCGGGCCTGTGGTGCCGATGGCCGGAGACGTTCGAAACCGCGGCCGAGCCCTGGGCACGTGACGCAACGCCTAAACCTCGTAGACGTCGC
The DNA here is from genome assembly GCF_055600785.1 of Streptomyces sp. NPDC038200. Classification (NCBI taxonomy): domain Bacteria; kingdom Bacillati; phylum Actinomycetota; class Actinomycetes; order Kitasatosporales; family Streptomycetaceae; genus Streptomyces; species Streptomyces sp. NPDC038200. Next base: position 538,726 of record NZ_JBVJYH010000001.1, on the reverse strand, counting down.
TCGATTGGGTGATCCGTTTCACGCTCGGCGAGAGGCGGTCGGTCGCACGTGATGGGCTCGGTAGCATCAAGCACCGGCACGGACGGAGGAACGTCGCCAACCCTGAGCCGCGTGTGCCATGGGGCTCCGTCCGCCGGTCACGAGCCGGAGGTGCCCATGAGTGCGGAGGCCACGAACCCTGCGACCGCTGGCCCGGTAGCGTCCACAGCGCCACAAGCGCTCACAGCGTCCGTGCCGCCAGGCGCGGTGCGCAGAAAGTCCCGGCCCCGGATCGACCTGCGCAGGCTCGGCCGCGCCGCGCTGCTCGGTCCCGCCGCCCGCGGCAAACTGCCCGACGCCATCGGCCACGTCGTCGAGGCGCACCGCGCCCACCACCCCGACGCCGACCTCGAACCCCTGCGCCGTGCCTACGTCCTGGCGGAGTCCTCGCACCGGGGCCAGATGCGCAAGAGCGGCGAGCCGTACATCACCCACCCGCTCGCGGTCACCCTGATCCTCGCCGAACTCGGCGCGGAGACAACGACCTTGACGGCCTCCCTGCTGCACGACACGGTCGAGGACACCGAGGTGACGCTGGATCAGGTGCGGGAGCAGTTCGGCGAGGAGGTGCGTTATCTGGTCGACGGCGTCACGAAACTGGAGAAGGTCGACTACGGGGCCGCCGCCGAGCCGGAGACCTTCCGCAAGATGCTCGTCGCCACCGGCAACGACGTCCGCGTGATGTCGATCAAACTCGCCGACCGCCTGCACAACATGCGCACCCTCGGCGTGATGCGCCCCGAGAAACAGGAGCGGATCGCCAAGGTCACCCGTGACGTGCTCATCCCGCTCGCCGAACGCCTCGGCGTGCAGGCCCTCAAGACCGAGCTGGAAGACCTGGTCTTCGCCATCCTCCACCCCGAGGAGTACGAGCACACCCGCGAACTCATCGCGAAGAACGCCGCCCGCTCCGACGACCCGCTCGCCGAGGTCGCCGACGAGGTGCGCGGGGTGCTGCGCGAGGCCGACCTCCCGGCCGAAGTCCTCATCCGCCCGCGGCACTTCGTCTCCGTCCACCGCGTGGCCCGCAAGCGCGGAAAGCTGCGCGGCACCGACTTCGGCCGCCTGCTGGTCCTGGTGAACGAGGACGCGGACTGTTATGGCGTCCTCGGCGAACTGCACACCTGTATGACGCCCGTGGTCTCGGAGTTCAAGGACTTCATCGCCGTACCGAAGTTCAACCTCTACCAGTCCCTGCACACCGCCGTCGCCCGGCCGGACGGCCAGGTCGTCGAAGTCCTCATCCGCACCCACCAGATGCACAAGGTCGCCGAGGCCGGTGTCGTGGCCCTCGGTAATCCGTACGCGTCCGCCGCCGACGCCTCCGCGGCCGAGACGCCCGCGTCCGCTCCCGCCGTCCCACCCGGCCCCGCCGACGGCGAGCGCGCCGACCCCACCCGTCCCGGCTGGCTCTCCCGGTTGCTCGACTGGCAGCAGGCCGCCCCCGACCCCGACACCTTCTGGTCCACCCTGCGCGAGGACCTCGCCCAGGACCGCGAGATCACCGTCTTCCGCCCCGACGGCGGCGCCCTCGGCCTGCCCGAGGGCGCCACCTGCGTGGACGCCGCGTACGCGGCGTACGGCGAGGACGCGCACGCCTGCATCGGCGCCCGCGTCAACGGCCGGCTGGCCACCCTCAGCACGATCCTGCGCGACGGCGACACGGTCCAGCTCCTGATGGGCCAGGACCCGGCCTCCGAGCCCTCCCGCGAATGGCTGGAGCACGCCCACACGCCGGCCGCCCGCATCGCCATCCAGCGCTGGCTGGCGACACACCCCGGCGGCGGCACCGGCACGGCCGAGCCGGACGACACCCGCGCCGAGTCCGCCGAGTCCGCCGCCACGCCACGCGGTGCCTCGGCCGGGCGTTCCGCGGACGACGCCCCCACCGCCCGCCCCCGGCACGCCGACGTGCTCACGGACCGCCCCGGTGCCGCCGTACGACTCGCCGGGTGCTGCACCCCCGTACCTCCGGACGAGATCACCGGCTTCGCGGTGCGCGGGGGAGTGGTGACCGTGCACCGGGTGGAGTGCGCCGCGGTCGCGCACATGAAGAGCCGGGGGCGCGCGGAGATCGGTGTGCGCTGGGGAGACACCGCGGAGTGCCGGGTCACCCTGGTCGCTGAATCGTTCGGCCGCCCCCATCTGCTCGCCGACCTCACCGAGGCGATCGCCCTGGAGGGGGCCGAGATCGTCTCCGCCACCGTCGAGCCGCCCAGCCAGCAGCGGGTGCGCCACACGTACACCCTCCAGCTCCCCGACGCGGCCCGCCTCCCGGCCCTGATGCGCGCCATGCGGGAGGTGCCGGGGGTGTACGACGTGACCAGGGCGCAGCACCAGGCACCGGCCTCCTGACGACGGTGTCCGGCTTACCCGTTCGGGTGGGCCGGGCGCGCGTCGCCGTCGCGGGACGGGCACGCACTGGTAGCGGTGGTCCATGCTGCTCACCCCCCGCCCTCGCCCCCGTACCCAGCCCGAGACCTCCGGGCGCCGGACCCGGCGCAGGATGTCCGGGCACCGGAAGGCGGCCCTGCTCGCCTCCGCCGCCTCCCTCTGCCTCGTCGCCGCCGCGGCCCCGGCCGATCCGCTCGGCGTCGGCGACCGGCTCTACCCGTACCTGGGCAACCCCGGCTACGACGTCGCCTCGTACGACCTGTCCCTCACCTATCCCGGCTCCCACGACAAACCCCTGCAGGCCGTCACCACCATCGACGCCTGGACCACCGCCGACCTGGCACGCATCAACCTGGACTTCGCCCACGGCACCGTGCGGTCGGTGGAGGTCGACGGGCGCCCCGCCGACTTCGCCAGCGCCGGCGAGGACCTGGTCGTCACCCCGGAGCACCCCCTGACCGAGGGCACCTGGACCCGGATCACCGTGCGGCACACCAGCGACCCCGTCTACGGCAAGGACCAGCAGGGCGGCTGGGTGCGCACCTCCGACGGCCTCGTCATGGCGAACCAGGCCGACGCCGCCCACCTGGTGTTCCCGTGCAACGACCATCCGTCCGACAAGGCGATGTTCACCTTCCGGATCAACGCCCCCAACGGCTACACCGTCGTCGCCAACGGCCTGCCCGCCGGCACCGACCGGATCGGCCGCACCACCACCTGGACCTACCGCACCCAGCACCCCATGGCCACCGAACTCGCCCAGGTGTCCATCGGCCGCTCCGCCGTGGTGCGCCGCGAGGGACCGCACGGACTGCCCGTGCGCGACGTGGTGCCCGCAGCCGACCGCAAGGCCCTCGAACCGTGGCTCGCGAAGACGCCCGGCCAGATCGCCTGGATGGAGGGCAAGGTCGGCCGGTACCCGTTCGAGACCTATGGCGTGCTCATGGCACAGGCCGCCACGGGCTTCGAACTGGAGACGCAGACGCTCTCCCTCTTCGAGAAGAGCCTGTTCACCGAGCCCGCCTACCCGAAGTGGTACCTCGAATCGATCATGGTCCACGAGCTGTCCCACCAGTGGTTCGGCGACAGCGTCAGCCCGCGGAGCTGGTCCGACGTCTGGCTGAACGAGGGGCACGCCACCTGGTACGAGGAGCTGTACGCCGAGGAGACCGCGCACCGGCCGATGGCGGACCGGATGAAGGCCGCCTACGGCGCCTCCGACCGCTGGCGCGAGGCCGGCGGCCCGCCCGCCCGGCCCAAGCCGCCCGCCCCCGGCCAGAAGATCAGTATTTTCCGGCCCAACATCTACGACGGCGCCGCCCTCGTGCTCTACGCCCTGCGGCAGGAGATCGGCCGGCCGGCCTTCGAGCGGCTGGAGCGGATCTGGGTCCGGGAACACCGGGACGCCGACGCCGAGACCGCCGACTTCGTCCGGCTCGCCTCGGCCGTCGCAGGCCGTGACCTGAGCGGCTTCCTCAGCCCCTGGCTGTACGGCGAGAAGACCCCGCCGATGCCCGGCCACCCCGACTGGAAGCAGACGGCGCCGGCCAAGGCCGCCCGGCCTCACACCCGGCGATAACCCGGTGACGAGACGTGTCGTTCCGTGCGACCATCGTAGGGGTCGGCGCGGTACGGGTCACGGGAATCTCCCGGGGTACCCGAGCGTTGAACGGACGAGCGGTCAGGACGACCGCCGCACCGACGCCGGAACGGCACTTCTCATCGACGTAAGGATCCAATGACCTCCTCTTCTTCCCCTTCCCAGGACACCAAGCGCCTCGCGCACGCCTATCCCGAGGGTCTTCGGGCCGATGCCCTGATGGAAGAGGACGTCGCCTGGAGCCACGAGATCGACGGCGAGCGGGACGGCGATCAGTTCGACCGCTCCGAGCGCGCCGCACTGCGCCGCGTCGCGGGCCTCTCCACCGAGCTGGAGGACGTCACCGAGGTCGAGTACCGCCAGCTCCGCCTGGAGCGGGTCGTGCTCGTCGGCGTATGGACCACCGGCACCGCCCAGGACGCCGACAACTCCCTCGCGGAGCTGGCGGCCCTCGCGGAGACCGCGGGCGCGGTCGTGCTCGACGGCGTCATCCAGCGCCGCGACAAGCCCGACGCGGCCACCTACATCGGCTCCGGCAAGGCACTGGAGCTGCGGGACATCGTCCTGGAGACCGGCGCGGACACCGTCATCTGCGACGGTGAGCTGAGCCCCGGCCAGCTGATCCAGCTGGAGGACGTCGTCAAGGTCAAGGTCATCGACCGTACGGCCCTGATCCTGGACATCTTCGCCCAGCACGCCAAGTCCCGAGAGGGCAAGGCGCAGGTCGCGCTCGCGCAGATGCAGTACATGCTGCCGCGGCTGCGCGGCTGGGGTCAGTCGCTGTCCCGGCAGATGGGTGGCGGTCGCGGCGGCCTCGCCACGCGTGGTCCCGGTGAGACCAAGATCGAGACGGACCGGCGCCGGATCCGCGAGAAGATGGCGAAGATGCGCCGGGAGATCGCGGAGATGAAGACCGGCCGCGAGATCAAGCGCCAGGAGCGCCGGCGCAACAAGGTGCCGTCCGTCGCCATCGCGGGCTACACCAACGCCGGCAAGTCCTCCCTGCTCAACCGCCTCACGGGCGCCGGTGTCCTGGTCGAGAACGCCCTGTTCGCGACCCTGGACCCGACCGTCCGCCGGGCCGAGACCCCGGGCGGCAGGCTGTACACGCTGGCGGACACCGTCGGCTTCGTCCGGCACCTGCCGCACCACCTGGTCGAGGCGTTCCGCTCCACGATGGAGGAGGTCGGCGACTCCGACCTGATCCTGCACGTGGTGGACGGCTCGCACCCCGTGCCGGAGGAGCAGCTCGCCGCCGTACGCGAGGTGATCCGGGACGTCGGCGCCACCGACGTGCCCGAGATCGTCGTGATCAACAAGGCGGACGCGGCCGACCCCCTGGTCCTCCAGCGGCTGCTGCGGACGGAGAAGCGCTCCATCGCCGTCTCGGCACGCACCGGCCAGGGCATCGAGGAACTCCTCGCCCTGATCGACGACGAGCTGCCCCGCCCCTCGGTCGAGATCGAGGCGCTGGTGCCGTACACCCACGGCAAGCTGGTCGCCCGTGCCCACGCCGAGGGCGAGGTGATCTCCGAGGAGCACACCGCGGAGGGCACCCTGCTCAAGGTCCGGGTGCACGAGGAACTGGCGGCGGACCTGGCACCCCACGTCCCGGTCTCCGCGGCCTGACCCACGACGGCACGAAGGCCCGCCACCCTCTCCGGGCGGCGGGCCTTCGTCCTGCTCAGCTTCCGGCGAACTGCTTGCTCACCGACTCGTACACGCTCTTGGCCACATCACCCAGCCGGGGTCCGGCCAGCCAGCCCGCGCTCACCGGGCCGATGGACGTGTTGGACACCAGCGCCGGCTTGCCGTCCGCGCCGGTCTCCACCCAGCCGCCGCCGGAGGACCCACCGGTCATCGTGCAGCCGATCCGGTACATCGTCGGGTCGGACTGCTCGATGGAGAGCCGGCCCGGCGCGTCCTGGCACTGGTACAGCAGCTGACCGTCGTACGGCGCCGCCGCCGGGTAACCGGACGCGGTGATGCTCTCGACCTTCGCCACCGCGGGCGCGTCGAAGTTCACCGGCAGCGCTCCGCCGACCGTCTCCTCCAGCGACTTGGCGCCGCTGCCCTGCTCCGGCGTCACGTGGATGACGGCGAAGTCGTACGAGGCGCCGTCACCGCCCGTCTCACCGCCCTTGCTGATCCACTGCTGCGAGGTCTTCGCCGCGTCGGCCCACCACACGCCGTACGGGGCGATCTCGGACCGGCCGGCGTTCTCCAGCTCGGCCGCCGACTTGGCCTGGTTGTTGTACGACGGCACGAAGGCGAGGTTCCGGTACCAGCCGCCCTTCTTGCCGGCGTGCACACAGTGACCCGCCGTCCAGACGAGGTTGGACTTGCCCGGGTGCGCCGGGTCCTGCACGACCGTGCCCGAGCAGACCATGGTGCCCTCGGGCGAGTCGAAGAGCAGCTTGCCCGAAGGGGCCGCGGTGGTGTGGTACGGCGGCGTGACCGCCTGCGCCTTCACCGGCTGCGGCGTGGGGTCCGTCACGCCCTGGTCTCCGGAGATGTCGTTGTCGTCGACGCCCTGGTCCGGGTCGTCGGCGTCGCGCATCCGGTCCGGGTCCCACAGGCCCTTGATGATCGGGTTGACGAAGTCATTGGCCTCGCGCAGCCAGTCGCTCTTGTTCCAGTTCTTCCAGGCGCCTTTCTTCCACTTGTCGATGTCGATCCCGTGCTCCTTGAGCCTCTGCCTGAGGTCTCCCGGGATCTCGATTTTTCCGTCGCCGGTGCCCCCCGCGGTCGCGGTGGCGTTCGGCTTGCCGTCGGCGTTGTCGCCACCGTCGTCGTTGCAGGCGGTGGCGGTGAACGCCAGTGCCGACACGAGGGCGACCGCCGTCAGCGAGGTGGAGGCGCGGCGACCGCCCCTGCCTCGCCGAGCGGTGAACGACGGCCGTATGGATCGCATGTTCTTGACTCCCCCTGCTGTGAAGGAAACTCGGCGCTTCGGCTGTGCCACCGGCCTTCGTCCACCGGGGAGTTCGGGCCGGTCCCACAACCTTCTGGAACGGCAACACACACTATGCGTTCGCTGCGGGACAGTTCCGATGGAACGGCAACGGTTCGGCTACAAGGCGCCTGACCTGGCCCATCGTCCGGAGAGACGGGCGACCGGGACGATCAGGCCGGGCCCGGCAGGCCCTGGCCTCGTGGACGAGAAAGGCCACCCCGCACCCGGTTCGCGCACTCCGACTCGGCGAGGATCCGCATCCCATGAGCCCTCACCGTGGCCCCGCTGACGCACGGCCACGCGGCGATGTCACGTTCGACCGGCCTCGCCGACGGCCGGCGCCACCTCCCGCCCTCGCCCGGCGGACCGTCAGGCACCCGCCCTGATGGCAATGATCTCGCCCCGACCCGTAACCCCGTGAACGGTCCGCGGTTGTAGGCGGTGGGGATCCTGCTGCCTGTGCGCGGCCCCCGCGGACCAGATCGCCCTCGAACAGCGTGGAGGACAGCGCGCCGTGGCCGTTACGGAGTCGATGGCAGGAGGCACACCCGGGGAGGCGCGGGCCGTGCACGAGGGAATCCTGAGACGCCAGTCGGCGCGCGAGTCCTCGGCGCGCACCTACGCCCGCGCGCTGCCCATCGTGCCCGTCCGCGCACGCGGCCTCACCATCGAGGGCGCCGACGGCCGCCGTTACCTGGACTGCCTCTCCGGCGCCGGCACCCTCGCCCTCGGCCACAACCACCCGGTCGTACTGGAAGCGATCCGCGGAGTCCTCGACTCCGGCGCCCCCCTCTCCGTCCTCGACCTCGCCACCCCCGTCAAGGACGCCTTCATCACCGAGCTGTTCCGCACCCTCCCGCCCGGACTCACCGACCGCGCCCGCGTCCAGTTCTGCGGACCGGCCGGCACCGACGCCGTCGAGGCCGCCCTCAAACTGGTCCGCGCCGCGACCGGCCGCACCGGCATCCTCGCCTTCACCGGCGCCTACCACGGCATGACCGCCGGCGCCCTGGCCGCCTCCGGCGGCGCACACGACGTCCAGGTCGCCCGCCTGCCCTATCCGCAGGACTACCGCTGCCCCTTCGGCGTCGGCGGCCCGTCCGGCGCCGAACTCGCCGCCCGCTGGACCGAGTCCCTCCTCGACGACCCCAAATCCGGTGTCCCCCTGCCCGCGGGGATGATCCTCGAACCCGTCCAGGGCGAGGGCGGGGTGATCCCCGCGCCGGACGACTGGCTGCGCCGCATGCGACAGCTCACGGCGGACCGGTCCGTCCCGCTGATCGCCGACGAGATCCAGACCGGAGTCGGCCGCACCGGCGCGTTCTGGGCCGTCGACCACAGCGGCATCACCCCCGACGTCATGGTCCTGTCCAAGGCCATCGGCGGCAGCCTCCCGCTGGCCGTGGTCGTCTACCGCGACGACCTCGACGCCTGGCAACCCGGCGCCCACGCCGGCACCTTCCGCGGCAACCAGCTCGCCATGGCCGCGGGCACCGCCACGCTCGCCTACGTCCGCGAGAACGCCCTCGCCGAACGCGCCGCCGCTCTCGGCTCCCGCATGCTGACCCAACTCGCCGACTTCGCGCGGCAATTCGCCTGCGTGGGGGAGGTGCGGGGGCGCGGACTGATGATCGGACTCGAACTGGTGAACCCGGCCGCCGACCAAGCCGTGCTCCGCGGGGAATCCCTCGCTGGTGGCGGTGGTGGCGGTGGTGGCGGTGGTGGCGGTGGTGGCGGTGGTGGCGGTGGTGGCGCTGGTGGCGCTGGTGGATCTGGTGGATTCGGTGACCTCCGTGACTCCGGTGACTCTGGTGAGCTCGGAGACTCCGGTGGCCTCGGTGGGCCCGATGATTTCGGTGGCCTCGGTGACCCCTGTGCCGCGCCGCGGACCCCGGGACCCGCCCGGACTCCGTACCCGGCCGCGCCGGAACTCGCCGCCGCCGTGCAGCGCGAGTGCCTCCAGCGCGGGCTGATCGTCGAACTCGGCGGCCGTCACGCATCCGTGGTGCGGCTGCTCCCGCCCTTGACGATCACCGACGAACAGGCGGCGGCCGTACTGGACCGCCTGACCGACGCGGTCACAGCGGCGGCCCGGCAGCACGAGCACCACGGCCCGCGCCGGCAACCACACCCCGGCCCGGCCCAACGCGCCGGCTGAACACCACCCCTTCCCCCGGGCCTCGCCACCACCCCGGCAGTCACCGGCACCCGGCCAACGGCCACCGAGCGGACGGACGGGCGGGTGGAGCGAGCCCGCACCACCCCACTCCAGCCCCGAGGAGCCGTCATGAACGCCACCCCCGCCCCCGACGGCCGCTCCGGCGCACCCGACGACCAGGGAGGCTCCGGGGCCCCGTTCCCCGCCGTACCACGCACCGAGTCGGTGCCCCAGCAGAAGAAGCGGGAGCCGGATCCCACCCGAAGGACGACGCCCGGCGCCGATTCGCTGGAGGACCCCGACGCCCGCACAGCGGCCCAGGCCGCCGCCGTCGAGAACCTCCTGCGGTGCTGGGCCCGCGAGACCGGCCTCGCCGCACCCACGACCGGCAGCCTCCGCATCCTGCTGCCGGCCAGTGCCACCGCCCTCATCGCGCCGGTCCGCTACTGGTCCCCGACCGGCTGGCACCGCTTCGGCCCACCGCGCCTCGCCCACGCCCCCGATACCGCCCCACCCGTCGACGCCGTCACCCTCGCGGCACTGCTCGTCAGGGAGCCAACCGTCCCACCGGTCAGCGACGCCCACCGCTCGGGGCCGGTCGCCGATGCGGACGGCGAGCCGGGGGACAGCAGGGGGATGGATGACGGTGGCGGCCTCGCGGGCGGCCGACGGCTGGATGACGGGGATGGCTCCGCGGGCGGCCAGGGGCTGGATGACGGTGATGGGTTCGGGGACGGTCAGGGGCTGGACGGAGGCGGTGGGGACAGCCGGGGGGTGAGTGACGGCGGTGGGCTGATGGGGAGCCGACCGTGGGGTGACGACGGTGGGCCGGGGGCGAGCCGGGGGCCGGACGACCGTGGTGGACCGGGGGACAGCAGCGGGCCCGGTGACGGTGGCGTACCGGGCAACCGCGTGCGGCTCCCTGATCCCCGTGCCATCGGTGACCTCCGCGGCCCAGGCCGCCCCGACAGGGGCGCCGGCCCCGGTCCCGACAACGGCCCCGGCACCCGTCCCGGTCCCGACGACGGTGCCACGACCCCCGCCCCCGGCGACGGCGCCGATCTCGTGGCCAGGGTCGCCGACTCCGTCCGCCGAACCGAGGTCTTCCTCCGCCACCGGCGCGAACACCCCGCCGACGTCCCGGACCACTTCCTCAGCGCCGAACAGGCCCTCCTCCTGGGGCATCCGCTGCACCCGACCCCGAAGAGCCGGGAAGGCCTGACCGAGGCCGAAGCCGACCGGTACTCACCTGAGCTGCGCGGCTCCTTCCCCCTGCACTGGCTGGCCGTCGCCCCCTCTCTTCTCGCCACCGACTCGGCCTGGACCGAGCGCGGCCGTCCCGTTCCCGCCGGCCACCTCATCCGACGTCTCGCCGGAACCGCGCTGCCGCTGCCCGACGGTTACACGGCTCTGCCGCTGCACCCTTGGCAAGCCCGCGAGGTGCGCCACCGCCCATCCGTCGCTGCGCTGCTCGACGCCGGACTCCTCCACGACCTCGGTCCCGCAGGCCCGCCCTGGCACCCCACCTCCTCCGTACGAACCGTCCACCGATCCGGTGCCCCCGCGATGCTCAAGCTGTCGCTGGCCCTGCGCATCACCAACTCCCGTCGCGAGAACCTGCGCAAGGAACTCCACCGCGGAGTCGAGGTGCACCGGCTGCTGCGCACCGGCCTCGCCGCGCAATGGCATGCGGTGCACCCCGGCTTCGACATCGTCCGCGACCCGGCCTGGCTCGCCGTCGACGGCCCGGACGGCCGGCCCCTGCCGGGACTCGACGTGATGATCCGGCACAACCCGTTCGCCCCGGCCGACGACGTCGGCTGCGTCGCCGGCCTCGTCTCGCCCCGCCCGCTCGATCCGCCGCGAGTCGACGCGTCGCCGTCCGGGGTCCCCTGCCCGATGCGGTCCCGCCTGGCCCAACTCGTCGCACGGCTCGCCGCCCGCACCGGACGGCCGGTCGGCACCGTCGCCGCGGAGTGGTTCCTGCGCTACCTGGAGCACGTCGTGCGGCCCGTCCTCTGGCTGGACGGCGAGGCCGGCATCGCCCTCGAAGCCCACCAGCAGAACACGCTGCTCCTGCTGGACCGCGACGGCTGGCCCGCCGGTGGCCGGTACCGCGACAACCAGGGGTACTACTTCCGCGAGTCCCGGCGAGCCGAACTCGACGCCCGGCTGCCCGGCATCGGCGAGCACAGCGACACCTTCGTCCCGGACGACGTGACCGACGAACGCTTCGCCTACTACCTCGCCGTCAACAACGTGCTCGGCCTGATCGGGGCCTTCGGCTCCCAGCGCCTCGCCGACGAGCGACTGCTCCTCGCGGCTTTCCGTCGATTCCTCACCGACCTCGCCTCGGGCCCGGCCTCGTTGCGCACCTCCCTGCCCGGCCGCCTGCTCGACTCACCCGTCCTGCGCTGCAAGGCCAACCTGCTGACCCGGCTGCACGGCCTCGACGAACTCGTCGGCCCGGTCGACACCCAGTCCGTCTACGTCACCATCGCCAACCCCCTTCATTACTGAGCCAAGTACTCCGCGCGTCACCTGAGCGGACCGGCATCCCCGGCCGGCCGCATCCCCTTCCCCCGACACCGAGGAACACGACCCACCTCGTCTCCTGAGAGGAGCGCACCATGCCTCCCACCCACGGGAGCGCCGGCCCCGGCCCCGCCCCTGCCCAGCCGGACAGCCCTGGCCCCCGCGCGGACTCCACGGGTCCCCGGAACTCACCGTTCGGCCGCTTCGCCGTCCAGGACGACGACCCGGACGGCGAGGACACGCTGAGCTTCTGCCTGCCCACCGAGTTCGTGGCCCTCCGCGCCGGCGTGACGGCCGGCCTCCTCGGTCGGATCGCCACGTGGGGCCCCGTCGCGACCCCCGTCGGCTCTTTCCGGCTGGAGCCCGTACGCATCGATCAGGACCTGCCGCTCGTCCACCGCTGGATGAACGACCCCGCCGTGGCGGAGTTCTGGGATCTGGCCGGGCCCCGGAACCGGACCGAGGACCATCTGCGGGCCCAGCTTCACGGCGACGGGCGCAGCGTGCCGTGTCTCGGCGTACTCGACGGCACCCCGATGAGCTATTGGGAGATCTACCGCGCCGACCTGGATCCACTGGCCCGCCGCTACCCGGCCCGTCCGCACGACACCGGGATCCACCTGCTCGTCGGTGACGCCTCCGACCGGGGGCGGGGGCGGGGATCCACCCTCCTGCGAGCCGTGGCCGACCTGATCCTGGAGCGGCGTCCCGCCTGTGTCCGTGTCGTGGCGGAACCCGATCTTCGCAACACCCCCTCCGTCGCCGCGTTCCTGAGCGCCGGCTTCCGGTGCGCGGCCGAGATCGACCTGCCCGGCAAGCGGGCCGCCCTCATGATCCGGGACCGGGTCCGACGCGATGTGTCGTAGCGCCCCGTGATCGGGCGCTCACCGTGAGATACGAACGGCGGACCCGGATCGTTCCCGCGGACCGGCAGCCCCGGCCGACGACCTTCGCCGTCCCACCCCGCCCAGCCCACCCCTTCAGGAGCCCCGGCCGTGATCCCGCCCCCTCCCCCCGCCGTGACCCCCCGTTTGTCAGTGCAGGGCCGTAGGGTGGTCGGGCTATGACGAAGCCCTCACTCCCCGAACTCCTGCATGCCGCCGTCTCGGCTGTCGGCGGCACGGAGCGCCCCGGCCAGGTGACCATGGCCGAAGCGGTCGCCGAGGCGATCGACGACGGATCCCACCTGCTGGTCCAGGCCGGCACCGGCACCGGAAAGTCGCTCGGCTACCTCGTGCCCGCGCTCGCGCACGGGGAACGGGTGGTCGTCGCCACGGCGACGCTCGCCCTGCAGCGCCAGCTCGTGGAGCGCGACCTGCCGCGCACGGTCGACTCCCTGCACCCGCTGCTGCGCCGCCGCCCGGAGTTCGCGATGCTCAAGGGCCGGTCGAACTACCTGTGCCTGCACCGCCTGCACGAGGGGATGCCGCAGGACGAGGAGGAGGGGCTCTTCGACCAGTTCGAGGCCGCGGCGCCCACGAGCAAGCTGGGCCAGGACCTGCTGCGGCTGCGGGACTGGGCGGACGAGACCGAGAACGGCGACCGGGACGATCTCACCCCGGGCGTCTCGGACCGCGCCTGGGCGCAGGTCTCGGTGTCGTCGCGAGAGTGCCTGGGCGCGTCGAAGTGTGCGTACGGCGCCGAATGCTTCGCGGAGATGGCCCGCGAGCGCGCCAAGCTCGCCGAGGTCGTCGTCACGAACCACGCCCTGCTGGCCATCGACGCCATCGAGGGCGCTCCGGTGCTGCCGCAGCACGAGGTGCTGATCGTCGACGAGGCCCACGAACTCGTCTCCCGGGTGACCGGCGTCGCCACCGGCGAACTCACCCCCGGCCAGGTCAACCGCGCCGTGCGCCGTGCCGCCAAGCTCGTCGACGAGAAGGCCGCCGACCAGCTCCAGACCGCCGCCGAGGGCTTCGAGCGGCTCATGGAACTCGCGCTGCCGGGCCGTCTGGAGGAGATCCCCGAGGACCTCGCCTACGCCCTGATGGCGTTGCGGGACTCCGCCCGTACGGTGATCTCCGCGATCGGCGCCACGCGGGACAAGTCGGTCCAGGACGAGGACGCGGTGCGCAAGCAGGCCCTGGCTTCGGTGGAGTCGGTGCACGACGTGGCCGAGCGGGTCCTGAACGGCTCGGAGTGGGACGTCGTCTGGTACGAGCGGCACGACCGTTTCGGCGCGTCCCTCCGGGTCGCCCCCATGTCGGTCTCCGGCCTGCTCCGGGAGAAGCTCTTCGCCGACCGGTCCGTCGTCCTCACCTCGGCGACCCTCAAGCTGGGCGGCGACTTCAACGGCGTCGGCGCCTCCCTGGGGCTCGGCCCGGAGGGCACGGAGGGCGAGGACCTGCCGCAGTGGAAGGGCGTCGACGTCGGTTCGCCCTTCGACTACCGCAAGCAGGGCATCCTGTACGTCGCCAAGCATCTGTCGCGCCCGGCACGGGACGGTGACCGTGCCGACATGCTGGACGAGCTGACCGAGCTGATCCAGGCAGCCGGCGGGCGCACCCTCGGCCTGTTCTCGTCCATGCGGGCCGCCCAGCTCGCCGCGGAGGAGCTGCGCTCCCGGATCCCCGAGTTCCCGATCCTGCTCCAGGGCGAGGAGACGCTCGGCGAACTGATCAAGAACTTCGCGGCCGACCCGAAGACCTGTCTCTTCGGCACGCTGTCGCTGTGGCAGGGCGTCGACGTCCCCGGCCCCAGCTGTCAGCTGGTCGTCATGGACAAGATCCCGTTCCCGCGTCCCGACGACCCGCTGATGAGTGCGCGGCAGAAGGCGGTGGAGGACAACGGCGGCAACGGCTTCATGGCGGTGGCCGCCACCCACGCGGCGCTGCTCATGGCGCAGGGTGCCGGCCGCCTCGTCCGGGCCTCCGGTGACCGGGGCGTCGTGGCCGTGCTGGATCAGCGGCTGGCCACCGCGCGGTACGGCGGCTACATCAAGGCCTCACTGCCGGACTTCTGGTTCACCACGGACCGCAACCAGGTCCGCAAGTCGCTCGCGGCGATCGACGCGGCGGCGCAGCAGGCCGAGGAGAAGTGAGCGCGGGGTGGCCCGACCGGCTGGTCGGGCCACCCCGGAGGACGGCCGCCATGCGACCGTCTCGGACATGCGCGGGGCCCCGGAACCGGCGCAGGGGTTCCGGGGCCCGGTCAGGGGAGCGAGCCGACCGGCCCGCCCGCCGCGGCGGTCACACGCGCCGCAGCACCGCGACGACCTTGCCCAGGATGGTGGCGTCGTCGCCGGGGATCGGCTCGTAGGCCGCGTTGTGCGGGAGCAGCCATACGTGGCCGTCCTCGCGCTTGAAGCGCTTGACGGTGGCTTCGCCGTCGAGCATGGCGGCCACGATGTCGCCGTTCTCGGCGACCGGCTGGCGGCGCACGGTGACCCAGTCGCCGTCGCAGATCGCGGCCTCGATCATGGAGTCGCCGACGACCTTGAGGACGAAGAGTTCGCCGTCACCCACGAGCTGGCGGGGGAGGGGGAAGACGTCCTCGACGGACTCCTCCGCGAGGATGGGGCCACCGGCGGCGATGCGGCCGACCAGCGGGACGTACGACGCGGCGGGCTTGCCCGCGGTGTCCGTGGGCTGCACCGTGACGGCCTGGTCGGAGCCGCGCACTTCGTACGCGCGCGGGCGGTGCGGGTCGCGGCGCAGGAAGCCCTTGCGCTCCAGTGCCATCAGCTGATGGGCGACGGACGACGTGCTGGAGAGGCCGACGGCCTGGCCGATCTCCCGCATCGACGGCGGGTAGCCTCGCCGCTGGACGGAGTCCCTGATGACCTCGATCACCCGGCGCTGCCGGTCGGTGAGCCCCGAGCTGTCCGCCCGGATGCCTGGAGGTCGGCCAGGCAGGGAGCGCTTGTGCCCCTCGGGATTCGTGGCTTCGTTCATCGCGTGTACCGGCTCGACTCGGCCCTGGGAGCGGTCCTGGGCGGTGATGGTGGCACTGTCTGCGGTGGTGGTCACGTCGGCCCCTCTCGATGGTCTCCCTGCTGCACAACGGTAGTTGCTTTCGAAAGGTTGCGCCAAACACACGTTCGAGTGAAAAAGTGCGTTTCGCCTGACGCGATCAGGTGTCTGGGTGTATGGCTAACGCGACACTCGGAGGGCAAAAGCGCCCATTGTTGTACTCTTCACCGCCGGGGTTGTCCGCCTTGTGAGCAGCGACCCCAGTCTGCCATCCGGAATCGCGCAGTCCGGGACCCGGGGTCCCTTCTGCGCGGGAGTGCCACGCGTCCTCCCTGTGGCGCCCACGGTATCCCCGCAAGCGCCGTCGCGGCACGGCTCGGCGCCCGCGTGTCCGCGCCGGCCGTCGCGGGCGGCCGGGAAGGCCGCTCCCGCGCGACACGCGTATCCGCCTCGATGTATGAGCCAATCCCCACATCTAGTGGTTGGATGGCTACGGCAGCCCACAAGTTGTGGTCCCCCGGGTCCGAGAAGGCTCCGCGATCGCCTATGCTTAGGGCTGCTTCGCGGGGCTCCCGGGTCCGGCGAGGCTGACGAGTCTGCTGTGAGGAGGGTTGGAGAACCATGCACTGCCCCTTCTGCAGGCACCCCGACAGCCGCGTGGTCGACAGTCGTACGACCGACGACGGCACGTCCATCCGCCGGCGCCGCCAGTGCCCCGACTGCTCCCGTCGTTTCACGACCGTGGAGACGTGCTCGCTCATGGTGGTCAAGCGGTCCGGCGTCACCGAGCCGTTCAGCCGTACCAAGGTCATCAACGGCGTGCGCAAGGCGTGCCAGGGGCGGCCTGTCACCGAGGACGCTCTCGCCCAGCTCGGCCAGCGGGTCGAAGAGGCGGTGCGCGCGACCGGAAGTGCCGAGCTGACCACCCACGACGTGGGGCTGGCCATACTCGGCCCGTTGCAGGAGCTCGACCTCGTCGCCTATCTGCGGTTCGCCTCCGTCTACCGGGCGTTCGACACGCTCGAGGACTTCGAGGCCGCCATCGCGGAGCTGAGGGAGGCGACGCGGGACCCCGCCGCGGACGAGGAAGACGCGGGAGCGGGGAGCCAGGAAGACGGCCGCGGGCCCGGCGGGACCACTCAGGTCCCCGTGCCCGCCGGCGCCGCCGACTGACCGGCGCGCCGGAAACCGGGAGGAGACCCGGATTCCGGCCCGGAAGGCGGCGAACCAAGACCTGTTGCGGGCGGTATTCCAGGGTGCCCGCAGCGCAAGACAGAACCACGTGCCCACGGGAACAACGGGGCATTTCAGGGCGTTTTTGCCCGTACAGGGAGGCGGCATGACAGAGACGGCGAGCGGTCCGGCACGAGGTTCCCGCGCCAAGAGCGGCAAGGCGGGGAACAAGGGACTGCACATCGAGCGCATCCACACCACCCCCGGCGTACACCCGTACGACGAGGTGAGCTGGGAGCGCCGTGACGTCGTCATGACCAACTGGCGCGACGGCTCGGTCAACTTCGAGCAGCGTGGCGTCGAGTTCCCCGACTTCTGGTCGGTGAACGCGGTCAACATCGTCACCAGCAAGTACTTCCGCGGTGCCGTCGGCACCCCGCAGCGCGAGGTCAGCCTCAGGCAGCTGATCGACCGCATCGTGAAGACGTACCGGAAGGCCGGTGAGGACTACAAGTACTTCGCCTCGCCCGCCGACGCCGAGATCTTCGAGCACGAGCTGGCGTACGCCCTCCTGCACCAGATCTTCAGCTTCAACAGCCCCGTCTGGTTCAACGTCGGCACCCCGCAGCCCCAGCAGGTCTCCGCCTGCTTCATCCTGTCCGTCGACGACTCCATGGAGTCGATCCTCGACTGGTACAAGGAAGAGGGCATGATCTTCAAGGGCGGCTCCGGCGCCGGCCTGAACCTCTCCCGCATCCGCTCCTCCAAGGAGCTGCTCTCCTCCGGCGGCAACGCCTCCGGCCCGGTCTCGTTCATGCGCGGCGCCGACGCCTCCGCCGGCACCATCAAGTCCGGTGGTGCCACCCGCCGTGCCGCCAAGATGGTCGTGCTCGACGTCGACCACCCCGACATCGAGGACTTCATCGAGACCAAGGTCAAGGAGGAGGAGAAGATCCGCGTCCTGCGCGACGCGGGCTTCGACATGGACCTGGGCGGCGACGACATCACGTCCGTCCAGTACCAGAACGCCAACAACTCGGTCCGCGTGAACGACGAGTTCATGAAGGCGGTCGAGGAGAGCGGCAAGTTCGGCCTGCGCGCCCGTATGACCGGTGAGGTGATCGAGGAGGTCGAGGCGAAGGCCCTCTTCCGCAAGATCGCCGAGGCCGCCTGGGCCTGCGCCGACCCGGGCATCCAGTACGACGACACCATCAACAACTGGCACACCTGCCCCGAGTCCGGCCGGATCACCGCGTCGAACCCGTGCAGCGAGTACATGCACCTGGACAACACGTCCTGCAACCTGGCCTCGCTGAACCTGATGAAGTTCCTGAAGGACGACGGCAAGGGCAACCAGTCCTTCGAGACCGAGCGTTTCCAGAAGGTCGTCGAGCTGATCATCACCGCGATGGACATCTCGATCTGCTTCGCGGACTTCCCGACCCAGAAGATCGGCGAGAACACGCGCGCGTTCCGCCAGCTCGGCATCGGTTACGCCAACCTCGGCGCCCTGCTGATGGCCACCGGTCACGCCTACGACTCCGACGGCGGTCGCGCCCTGGCCGGCGCCATCACCTCCCTGATGACGGGCACGGCCTACCGCCGCTCCAGCGAGCTGGCCGCGGTCGTCGGCACCTACGACGGCTACGCCCGCAACGCCGACGCCCACAAGCGCGTCATGCAGCAGCACGCCGACGCCAACGGCAAGGCCGTCCGCATGGACGACCTCGACACCCCCGTCTGGGCCGCCGCCACGGAGGCCTGGCAGGACGTCGTGCGCCTCGGTGAGAAGAACGGTTTCCGCAACTCCCAGGCGTCCGTGCTCGCGCCGACCGGCACCATCGGTCTCGCGATGTCCTGCGACACCACCGGTGTCGAGCCCGACCTGGCTCTGGTGAAGTTCAAGAAGCTGGTCGGCGGCGGCTCGATGCAGATCGTCAACGGCACCGTCCCGCAGGCCCTGCGCCGCCTGGGCTACCAGGAGGAGCAGATCGAGGCGATCGTCGCCCACATCGCCGAGAACGGCAACGTGATCGACGCCCCCGGCCTCAAGCACGAGCACTACGAGGTGTTCGACTGCGCCATGGGCGAGCGCGCCATCTCCCCGATGGGCCACGTCCGCATGATGGCCGCGATCCAGCCGTGGATCTCCGGTGCCATCTCCAAGACGGTCAACATGCCGGAGACGGCGACCGTCGAGGAGGTCGAGGAGATCTACTTCGAGGCCTGGAAGCTGGGCGTCAAGGCGCTCGCCATCTACCGGGACAACTGCAAGGTCGGCCAGCCGCTCTCCGCCAAGACCAAGGAGAAGGAGAAGGCGGAGGTCACGGAGAAGACCGAGGCGGCCATCCGCGAGACGGTCGAGAAGGTCATCGAGTACCGCCCGGTCCGCAAGCGTCTGCCGAAGGGCCGCCCGGGGATCACCACGTCCTTCACGGTCGGTGGCGCCGAGGGCTACATGACCGCCAACTCCTACCCGGACGACGGTCTCGGCGAGGTCTTCCTGAAGATGTCCAAGCAGGGCTCGACTCTCGCGGGCATGATGGACGCCTTCTCCATCGCGGTCTCCGTCGGCCTCCAGTACGGCGTGCCGCTGGAGACGTACGTCTCGAAGTTCACCAACATGCGCTTCGAGCCGGCCGGCATGACGGACGACCCGGACGTGCGGATGGCCCAGTCGATCGTCGACTACATCTTCCGCCGCCTGGCGCTGGACTTCCTGCCCTTCGAGACCCGCTCCGCGCTCGGCATCCACTCCGCCGAGGAGCGCCAGCGGCACCTGGAGACCGGCTCCTACGAGCCGGCCGACGACGAGGTCGACGTCGAGGGCCTGGCCCAGTCGGCCCCGCGCGCCCAGGAGCTGAAGGCGGTCGCCACGCCGAAGGCCGAGTCCGAGGCGGCCAAGCCCGCCCCGAAGCAGGCCCACACCAGCGCCGAGCTCGTGGAGATGCAGCTGGGCATCCAGGCCGACGCCCCGCTGTGCTTCTCCTGCGGCACGAAGATGCAGCGGGCCGGTTCCTGCTACATCTGCGAGGGCTGCGGCTCGACCAGCGGCTGCAGCTGATGACACGCCGTTCGTGAAGTAAGGGGCGCCGGCCAGGGTCGGCGCCCCTTACCCGTGTTCGGTCGGAACGAGGGACTCAGGGCCGGTGCGCCCTGCCGATGACCCGGGTGAAGGTCGCCGGATCCTCGTCGAAGCCGTGGACACCGGGACGGAAGGTCCACTCGCCGGAGTCGTCCCGCACGAACTCGGCGATCGCGGCGGCCGTCGCCCCGAGGACCGACCCGAAGTCGTCCTCGGCGAGCACGGTGTAGCCCTCGCGGACGCGTACGGCCGGATTGAGCACGTCGGCGAAGGTTCTGTGGTCGGAACGCTGTTGGATGACCACACCCACCACCACGCGCGCGTAGCGGCTGTCGAGGCGGTCCAGCTCGACCGTCATGACCTCGTCCCAGCCGAACCCCTTGCCGTCCGTGCTGTCGCGGTTGAGCAGGATCGTGCCGTCCGGCGAGCGGCTGTCGAAGTGCACCAGATAGGCCGGAGCCCCGTACGCGTCACCCGACACGAACGTCGCGGCGACGATGTCGAGATCGGTCGGCGGCCGACCAGCCGGACTGGGGTCCCACTTGAGCGCGACCTCGACCTTGCGGATTCCCTTGCTGACGCCGGTCACCAGGCTGTCCCTTCCCCCTGTGGCTCTCGTCCCCAACTCCCCATCGGCCGGGGTACCTTGTCCATCGTGCCACGCGCGAGGGGGCGTATGTGCGGGCGATCTCCACCGGAGACCGACCGACGCCACGCCCGGTGGCCTTACGATGGCGCGGTGCTGGTCAAGTGGATTCGCTGCGCCGTGGTGGACCGCCGGGGCTTCGAGCGGGGGCAGCGAAAATGGGCGGGGCTTCTGGGAGAGCCGGGATTTCGGGGGCAGGGCGGGGGCTGGAGCCGGCAGCGGCCGGGAGTGGCGCACCTCTTCGCCTTCTGGGAGAGCCGCGCCTTCTACGACTCCTTCATGGCCCGCTCCCATGACCGCCTGGCCGCCGCCCAGTCCGGCACCTTCAAGGATGCCCAGGCCAAGCTGTTCGAGTACCGCTTCGACGTGAAGACGGGCTTCGAGCCGCGCTTCACCGACGCCGACCTGATCCGCGTGGCCCTGTGTCGCATCCATGAGGAGCGCGTCGAGCACTTCACGCTCATGCAGGAGAAGGTCTGGAACCCGGCGATGGCCGGCTCGCCCGGCATGATCCGCGGAATGTTCGCCGAAGCGCCCGAGCAGGAATTCCTCATCCTGTCGATGTGGCGGTCGGCGGCCGAGCACGGCAAGTACCGCACCGAGCGTGTCGAACGTCTCGCCCTGCGCGCCCAGACCGAGGCGGACGTCGCGGCTCTCTCCGGTGACATCGTGGACATGGAGCCGTCCTGGACGGTCTGAGCAGCATTGGTTTGATGAGCAAACGCACTCCCGGGGGGTCGCCGAACGGCCTGTCCGTGAGCGGCTCCGGGCGCGGTTCTGATGTGACATACGCTGTATGGGACCCTTGTGAGTGCTCGATCACCCGTCGTTCGATCTAGGGTTTTGGCATGGCACGACCACGGCGCATCGTCCTTGTCCGGCACGGCGAGTCAACCGGGAACATTGACGACTCCGTGTACGAGCGCGAACCCGACCACGCCCTCGCGCTGACCGAGCGCGGCCGGCGGCAGGCCGAGGAGACCGGAAAACGGCTCCGCGAGCTGTTCGGCCGGGAACGCGTGAGCGTGTACGTCTCCCCGTACCGCCGCACCCACGAGACGCTCGGCGCCTTCCGCCTGGACCCCGACCTCATACGCGTCCGGGAGGAGCCCCGCCTGCGCGAGCAGGACTGGGGGAACTGGCAGGACCGTGACGATGTGCGCCTGCAGAAGGCCTACCGCGACGCGTACGGGCACTTCTTCTTCCGGTTCCCGCAGGGCGAGTCCGGCGCGGACGTGTACGACCGGGTCGGCGGCTTCCTGGAGAGCCTGTTCCGCAGCTTCGAGGCGCCCGACCACCCCCCGAACGTCCTCCTGGTGACCCACGGGCTGGCGATGCGGCTGTTCTGCATGCGCTGGTTCCACTGGACGGTCGCGGAATTCGAGTCCCTCGCCAATCCCGGGAACGCCGAGATGCGGATGCTCGTTCTCGGGGAGGACGGCAGGTACGCACTCGACCGGCCTTTCGCACGCTGGCGTGAGCCGGTCTCGTACTGGGTGAACGGATAGAGTGGCAGAGCGATGACCGCTGACTCCTCTTCCCCCGGGCGCCTGGAGCGCGCCCTGTCGAGCCTGCGCGGACTGGCCGTGGGGGACGCTCTGGGCTCCCAGTTCTTCGTCCCCGCGAACTATCCGCTGCTCAAGCGCCGCGAGCTGCCCCCAGGTCCTTGGCAGTGGACCGACGACACCGAGATGGCGTGCTCCGTGGTCGCCGTCCTCGCCGCCCACCACCGCGTCGACCAGGACGCGCTCGCCCGCTCCTTCGCCGAGCACCACGACTTCGACCGGGGCTACGGCCCCGCGGTCAACCGGCTCCTGCGCCTGGTCAGAGAGGGCGAGGACTGGCGCCGGCTGGCCGCCGGGCTCTTCAACGGACAGGGCTCCTGGGGCAACGGCGCGGCGATGCGGATCGCGCCCCTGGGCGCCTGGTACGCGGACGACCCCGAGCAGGCGACCCACCAGGCGGAGATCTCCGCCTATCCCACGCACCAGCACCGGGAGGCCGTGGTCGGGGCCATGGCGGTGGCCGCGGCGGCGGCACTGGCCGGCACCCCCGGCGGACCGCCCGCCCCCGAGGCCCTCCTCGACGGCGTCATCGCCCTCGTGCCGAAGAGCGCGGTCGGGCAGGGCCTCCGCCGTGCCCGGGACATGCTGGACTACGGCGACGCGGCCACCGTCGCGGCCGTACTGGGCTGCGGACGCCGTACGACCGCCCACGACACGGTCCCGTTCGCGCTCTGGTCGGCCGCGCGTGCCCTCGGTGACTACGCATCGGCGTTCTGGACCACCGCCCAGGTGGGCGGGGACGTCGACACGACCTGCGCGATCGTGGGCGGTGTGCTGGCCGCCGGTAAGGCGGGGACACCGCCCGCCGAGTGGGTCCAGCGCACCGAGGCGGTGCCGGACTGGGTGCCCACGGGCACCTGACGCCTCCGCCACCGGGCTGTCGACGGGCACCTGACGGCTTTCGCCACCGGGCTGTCGGCCGCCGTGCCGGTTTCCGGACCGTTCGCCTTGTGTCGGTCTCCGGGCTGCTCGTCCGGTGCCGGTACCCGGGCTGTTCGCCTTGTGTCGGCGTCCGGGGCGCCTGCCCGGTGCCGGCTTCCGGGTTACTCACCGTGTGTCCGAGCGGCTGGAAACTCTCCGTGTCGGCTCGGAACTCTCCGTGATGGCCGTGCGTTCATCGGGTGTCTGCCGCGCTTCGTGCCCGTGATCGCGGGGGCCTGCACAGCGGTGATGACGGTGACGGAGGGGGGCGAGATGGCGTTCGCCACGCGGCAGCCGCGGCAGCCGCGGCAGCCGCGGCAGCCGCGGCAGCCGCGGCAGCCGCGGCAGTTGGTGCTGGTGCCCGTGCCGCTGTCGCGGCCGGGATCGGAGCAGGCGCCGCCCACGTCCCTCGTGCCGCCTCCGACCGTGTCGGGTGCGCTGGTGGCCGTGGTGCGGCCGACCGGACCGCCGAGTGCGCCGTGTGTCCCCCGGCAGCGGTCCGGCCGGCTGCGGCTTCGCGCGGCGCGGCCTGGTTCAGCCCATGTGCGCCCCCGTCGTGCCCGCCAGGGAGTCGAGGTCGCCCTTGCGGACCTTCAGCACCAGCCAGGCGGTCAGGAAGGCGAGCCCGGCCATCGCGGCTGCCGGGATGAAGGCGGTGGAGATGCCGTGGGCGAGTACGTCGTTCCCCCAGGGCGCCGGCAACTGGTGCGTCTTGGCGAACTGTGCCTGCTGCTCCGGCGTCGCGTCGGCGAGGAACTTGGGCAGCTGCTTCTTCGCCTCGTCCGTGCTGGCCGAACCGAAGACGGTCGTCAGGATGGACAGCCCGAGCGAACCTCCGACCTGCTGCATCGCGTTGAGCAGACCGGAAGCCGCGCCCGCCTCGTGCTGGGCGACACCGGACACGGCCGTGACGGTGGCCGTCACGAAGTTCAGGCCCATGCCGAAGCCGAACACCAGCATGGGGCCCAGAACGCCGCCCACGTAGGTGCTGTCGGGCCGGATGAAGGTCTGCCAGACCAGCCCGACCAGCACGAGTGCGGAACCGGTCATCATGAACGGCTTGGGTCCGAGCGCCGGCAGGAAGCGCTGGGACAGACCCGCGCCCACCGCGATCGCGACCGTCACGGGAAGGAAGGCGACACCGGCTTTGATGGCGCTGTAGCCGAGCACGTTCTGCACGAACAGCACGATGTAGAAGAACATGCCGAACATCGCCGCGGCGAGGCTCAGCATGATCACGTACGTGCCCCAGCGGTTCCGGTCCGTGAACATCCGGAGCGGGGTGATCGGTTCCTTCGCCCGCATCTCGGTGAAGACGAAGGCGAACAGCAGCACCACGGCCGCCCCGAAGGATCCGAGGGTGAGGCCGTCACGCCAGCCGTCCTCCGCCGCGCGGATGAACCCGTACACCAGCGAGGCCATGCCGACCGTGGAGGTCAGCGCACCGGTGAGGTCGAAACGCCCGGGATGCCGCTGGGACTCGTTGATGTACAGCGGTGCGAGCGAGGCGATCAGCACACCGATGGGCACGTTGACGAACAGCACCCAACGCCAGTCGAGCCAGTCGGTGAGCATGCCGCCCGCGAGCAGGCCGATGGCACCACCGCCCGCGGAGACAGCGGCGAACACGCCGAAGGCGCGGTTCCGTTCCGGCCCCTCGGGGAAGGTCGTCGTTATCAGCGCCAGCGAGGTGGGCGACGCGATCGCGCCACCCACGCCCTGCAGGGCCCGCGCCGCCAGCAGTTGCCAGGGCTCCTGGGCCAGGCCGCCCAGCAGCGAGGCGAAGGTGAACAGCAGGATGCCGGCCATGAACACCCGGCGGCGGCCGAGGACGTCACCGGCCCGCGCACCGAGCAGCAGCAGACCACCGAAGGTGAGCGTGTACGCGCTGACCACCCACGTCAGATCGGTGGTGCTGAACTTGAGAGCGTCTTGAATGTGCGGGAGCGCGATGTTCACAATCGTCGCGTCGAGTACCACCATGAGTTGGCAGGCCGCGATGACGGTGAGTGCGATGCCGGGATGCCCCTCCCGGCGGGCCACGCCCGGTTTCTGATCGTCCTTGAGCAGCTGAGAGGTCGTCACTATGGGTCCCCCATACAGACATTAGTGAACGCTCGCGTTCACTGTCGCGCCCACGGTAGTGAGTCCCCGACAGTGAACGCAAGCGTTCACTTAATCGTGTGCCGTGCCCTGCGTCCCCCTCTTGCTGCAGCGCGGCCCACTGCCCCGAAACACCCGCTTTCCTTGCATGCTGGAGAAACACAGATGGTTACCTCGCGCTGGACGGCCGCGCCTGCCCAGACGGCTTCCCCTCGTCGGCGCGGCGCGGTGCTGGAACGCGCCATCCTGGACGCCACCCTGGAGCAGCTCAGCACGGTCGGCTGGAAGGGGCTGACCATGGAGGGCGTCGCGGCCGGCGCCCAGACCGGCAAGGCCGCGGTCTATCGCCGCTGGCCCTCCAAGGAGGATCTGGTCGCGGATGCCCTGGTGTCCGGACTGCCCCGGGTGGAGAAGGCCCCGGATCTCGGCAATGTGCGCGAGGACCTGCTCGCCCTGTGCCGCCAAGTGCGCCAGATCATGTACTCACGACCTGGCGTCGCGCTCCGCTCGATCATTCACGAATGCGATCACACGCAAGCAGAGCGCTTCGGAGAAGTGATCATCGGGAGTGTGGTGGACCCCACGGTCAGACTGCTTCGCGAAGTCATCGTCCGTGGCATTGAGCGAGGAGAGGTCCGCTCTGACGCAGCCAACGGATATGTCTTCGACGCCGTCCCGGCCATGATGATGTACCGATCAAAGATGTGCGCAAGCGAATGGAATGATCAGGATCTCGAAGAGATGGTCGACCGGCTGATGCTCCCCCTGCTGCGGCCCTACGGCGCCTGATCGGGCGCGTCGACGCTCCCGGTGTCCGTAGGGCGACCGGGGTGTCGCGCGGCGAGCCGGGCGGCGTACGCTAAGGGCGCCATGCCGTACGAACCACCTACTCACACCGTCGAGCGCTCCTTGCGAGCCACGACCGGAGCGAAGGTCATTGCCGGTGTCGACGAGGTGGGGCGCGGCGCCTGGGCCGGGCCCGTCACCGTCTGTGCAGCGATCACCGGACTCCGCCGTCCGCCCGAGGGGCTGACCGACTCCAAGCTGCTGACGATCAAGCGACGTACGGAACTCGCCGTGACCCTCCAGTCGTGGGTGACGGCCTACGCGCTGGGGCATGCTTGCCCCGAGGAGATCGACGCCCTGGGGATGACGGCCGCGCTGCGGCTCGCCGCAGTCCGCGCCCTGGACGCCCTTCCGGTCCGCCCCGACGCCGTGATCCTCGACGGCAAACACGACTACCTCGGTACCCCGTGGAAGGTGCGCACGGTGATCAAGGGCGATCGGTCGTGCGTGGCTGTCGCGGCGGCGTCGGTGATCGCCAAGGTTCAGCGCGACAAAATGATGGCCGAACTGGGTATCGACCATGCACACTTCGGTTTTGCGGACAACGCCGGGTATCCGTCGCCCGTGCACAAGGCCGCGCTGGAGGAGTGGGGGCCCACCCCGCACCACCGCTTGTCGTGGGCGTATCTTGATGCGTTGCCTCAGTGGCGGCACCTCAAGAAGGTCCGCAGCTGGGCGGACGGAAGCGTTCCGGAAATTGAGGGTCAGCTCGGCTTCGATTTCTGACGGTTCCGCTCGCACTGATGTGCCACCCGGTCATCCGCGCCGCACCAACGTTTGATAAAAATCAGCTCATGCCTCTCATTCCCGAGGAGCCTCAGATTCACGAGAGTGCCCAGGGTCCCCGCGCCACTTCGGCCAGTGGCCGTACCGCGCCGACCCCCCGCCCCGTACCCGGACCCCGCCCCGCGGCCCCGTCACGCCCCGGTCGTCCCGGCCCTGTGCGGCCCACGGCGCCGGTGCAGCGCACGCCGCGTGAGGTGGCTCCGGCCCAGCCCGGCCCCTCCGGCCCGGCCGCTCCCGCCGCCACCGCGGCAAGCCCGCAGATCCAGCTGATCCCGGCCTCGGCCGAGGGTGCGCTCGACGCCGCCGAAGAGGCGGTGGACCTGCTCCTGGACTCGGGCCGTGCCCCCGGCGACGTGCTCGTGCTCACCACGGGTGCCCAGCACCCCTGGGCCGAGCACGAACTGTCCTTCGGCGATGCGTCCTACTGGGCGCAGCACGACGCCGGTGACGACGTCTTCTACGCGGATGCCGGCGCCGCCTCGCGCGCCGCGACCCGCCCGGTGGTCGTCGTGGCCGTCAACGGCGGACCCGCCTCCGACGCTGCCACCGCCCTGCCGCTGGCCCACTCCCGGGCCGGTGCACTGCTGATCGTCTGCGGCGACCCGCAGCAGATCAACTCGGTGCTGGGCGCCGGCGTCTGAGCCACCCCAGGCGCCTTGGGACACCAGGGTGCCGAAGGAGCCGCTCCAGCGGTTTCCGCACGGTGCGGCCCTTCGCATGCCTGGACGACGGGCGGCGGTCGCTCCGCCGGTGGGCGGCGGCTGGCGGCGACCTCAAGGGACACGGGCAGGATCTCTCCGGCGGGCTTGGTGCGGGCCGCCACGGCGGCGCATGCACGGCCCGGCCGGAGCGGAACCCGCAGCTCGGCCGGAGCCGGCGCGCGAGGCCGCTTGCGCTTCCAGGCGCCGCGAGTCGGCCCGGCCCGGCTGGGTCATCGCATGTCGGCGGAGTGCGCGGCTCGTGCCGTCCTGGTCGGTGCGGACCGCCGTACCGCCGGCGGCACGCCGTTCAGCGGGCCGCAGCCCGGCGCAGAACCTCGGAGACCGGGCCGCCGGTGCGGGGTATGAGCGGCGGCGCCTCCGATGTGGCGAAGGGCTCCGGTGTCGAGTGCGCGTTGGGCCGCCGCCCGCCGCGTCCCTCGCCGAGTACCTGCCAGCCCTCGTGCGTCAGCGTGATGTACGCCCCGCAGCGCAGCCCGTGCAGAGTGCAGGCATCGCGCAGCCCCCACATCCAGGCGCCGTCCTCCTCCGTCCAATGCCCGTCGCCGTCACGGCAGTAGAGCAGGACGGCCGTGCGCACAGGGGTGCGGCGGCGCAGGTCGTGGGGAATCACCCGGCGCAGCTGGGCCAACAGGGCGTTGCGGAACATCCAGCCGTCGGCCGGAGCCGGGCGACGGCTGAACGAGGCGCTGGCGCACAGCCGTTCGTCCGGGTCGAGCACCGCGACGACCGCCGTGAGCGGCTGCGGGTGATGGCGGGCGTGCAGCCCGCTGACGACCTCGCGGGGGTTGCGCAGCAGAGGGATCCCGGCAGAGGCCCACTCCGCCGGCTCGAGCAGGCGGCTGGCGGAAGCGGCGGACGCGGACGTCGACAACGAGGCCGCCGAGGACGAGGCGAATCCGAAGGTCACGTTCCTCCCTTCGGCTACGCGCCCATACTGCGGGCGAGGTCGGATTCGGGGGAGCGCGCACCGCAGCGGAGCCCAACCAGACAACGGGCGGGCCGTGCGGGCAGCGGACCTCAATTCTTCCTGTCGAACTTGGATGCGGCAACGAGCAATTGGGGCCACCGACTGTTATCTGGTGGTGCGTGGCTTATATCCCTACCCAAAGGTTCGGCCGCTGACGCCTGAGACCTTCCGCCACGGTCCACCGGGCCCCGGACGGCCGCACGGTCGCCTCCGTACGGCGACAACCAGCGGCAATGCGTGACTCATTCCCGGACCGGGCGGACCGGGCGGGCCGACGGCCCTGCGCTGACCCTGCCTCGACCGCGAAGACCGGCGGCCATGCGTGGCTCGTCCCCGGACGGCGAGACTCGACGGCACCGCGTGGCTCACCCCTGGACGGCGAGAACCAGCGGCAACACGTCCCGCGCACCGGCCTTCCGGAGCAGGCGGGCCGCGATCGCCAGGGTCCAGCCCGTCTCGGTGAAGTCGTCGACCAGCAGCACGGGACCGTGCGCCTCGGCGAGCGCCGACGCCAGGGCGGGCGGTACGGTCAACGCGCCGTCGAGGGCCTTCAGCCGCTGCGCGCTGTTGCTGCGCGGCACACGGGGGACGTCCTCGGCGTACTCCACCGATCCGAGCAGGGGGAGCCTGCCGATCTCGGCGATCCGGGCACCCAGGGACCGGATCAGCAGCGGCCGGCTGCGCGAGGCCACGGTGACCACGCCCACCGGCCGAGGCCCGGCGTCGGGTGCGCCGGAGGCCCAGCCGCCGGGACCTCGGGCCCAGTCGGCCAGTACGTCGACCACGGCTCGCGCCACGTCGTCCGGCACCGCGGCGTCCGGTGTCTGGGGCGCGAGCAGCGGACGCAGCCGGTTTCCCCAGCCGATGTCCGACAGACGCCCCAGAGCCCGCCCCGACGAGGCCTGTTCCGCAGCCGGGATCCGTCCCTTGAGGTCGATTCCGATGGCCGGGAGACCGGTCGGCCACATGCGGCGGGGCTCCACTTCCACCCCGGCACGGCCCAGGTCGCTCCGGGCGGCGTCCAGGGCCGCCGTGGAGAGGCCGGAGGTGAAGCGCGAGCCCGCGCAGTTGTCGCAGCGCCCGCAGGGCTTGGCCCCCTCGTCGTCCAGCTGGCGCTGCAGGAACTCCATCCGGCACTCGGTGGTGGTGGCGTACTCGCGCATCGCCTGCTGCTCGGCCGCGCGTTGCCGGGCCACCCACGCGTAGCGCTCGGTGTCGTACGACCACGGCTGTCCGGTCGCGATCCAGCCGCCCTTGACCCGGCGCACCGCTCCGTCCACGTCGAGGACCTTCAGCATGCTCTCCAGGCGTGAGCGGCGAAGCTCGACCCGTGGTTCCAGCGCGGGGAGCGACAGGGGCCCGTCCGCTCGGGCGAGGACGTCCAGGGTGCGCCGGACCAGTTCCTCGGAGGGGAAGGCCAGCGACGCGAAGTACTCCCAGATCGCCTCGTCCTCCTTGCCGGGCAGCAGGAGCACCTCGGCGTGGGCGACGCCGCGGCCGGCCCTGCCGACCTGCTGGTAGTAGGCGATGGGGGAGGAGGGCGAGCCGAGATGGACCACGAAACCGAGATCCGGTTTGTCGAAGCCCATGCCGAGCGCGGAGGTGGCGATCAGGGCCTTCACGCGGTTGGCGAGCAGGTCGTCCTCCGCCTGCTGCCGATCGGCGTTCTCCGTCTTGCCCGTGTAGGAGGCGACGGCGTGCCCACGCTGCCGCAGGAAGGCGGTGACCTCCTCGGCGGCGGCGACCGTGAGCGTGTAGACGATGCCGGAGCCCGGCAGGTCGTCGAGATGGTCGGCGAGCCAGGCCATCCGGTGCGCGGCGTCCGGGAGCCGCAGCACGCCGAGGCTCAGACTCTCCCGGTCCAGCGGCCCGCGCAGCACCAGCGCATCGGATGCGCCGCCCGTGCCGAGCTGCTCGGCGACGTCCGCGGTCACCCGCGCGTTGGCCGTGGCGGTGGTGGCCAGCACGGGGACGCCGGGCGGGAGCTCGCCGAGCATGGTGCGCAGCCGGCGGTAGTCGGGGCGGAAGTCGTGGCCCCAGTCGGAGATGCAGTGGGCCTCGTCCACGACCAGCAGGCCGGTGGCCGCGGACAGCTTGGGCAGCACGTGGTCACGGAAGTCGGGGTTGTTCAGCCGCTCGGGCGAGACGAGCAGCACGTCGACGTCGCCCGCCGCGATCTCGGCCTGGACGGTCTCCCACTCCTCGGTGTTGGCGGAGTTGATGGTGCGGGCGTGGATTCCGGCCCGGCTCGCGGCCTCCACCTGGTTGCGCATGAGTGCGAGGAGCGGCGAGACGATCACCGTGGGCCCGCTTCCTCTGGCCCGCAGCAGCGAGGTCGCCACGAAGTACACCGCAGACTTGCCCCATCCCGTGCGCTGCACGACCAGGGCCCGGCGCCGGTCGGCGACCAGCGCCTCGATCGCCCGCCACTGGTCCTCGCGCAGCCGGGCGGCGCCCGTGGCATCCCCGACGAGCCGGGCGAGGACGGTGTCGGCCTCTGCCCGGAGATCCGCGTTGCTCGTGTGCTCCATGCGCTCCATACAACAGGACGGGACTGACATCCGGGCGGGCCCGGGCCGAGTCTGTGGACAACGCCGGCGATCTTGTCGTGTCCCTGATTCGACTTATCCACAGGCTCAACCGGAACCTCAAGATCCGCGGGATCGTCGGCGCATGACGAATCACAGCGAGACCACCGGACCCTTCGAAAGCAACGACATCTCGGGGCGGGAGCCGTCGACCGGGCCGGTCCAGCACACCGCACAGGTCGTCCTGCGCACCCCGGCCGAGCTGGCCGACGCCCTCCCCTACCTGCTCGGCTACCGCCCGGAGGACAGCATGGTGCTCGTCGCCCTGCACGACAGCGACGGCCGCGGCCGGTTCGGCGGCCGGGCCCGGCTCGGCATCCCGGCGAACGAGGAGGACTGGGAGGCCGCCGCCCGGCAGCTCGCCCGTGGGCTGGTGACGGGCAGTGAGCGGCGCGGCGCCCGGCCCGAGCGGATGGTGGCCTACGTCTGCCAGGAACCGGGCCCGGGGGAGTCCGGCCAGGACGTCAAACGGCGGTTGGAGAGCCTGGCCCACGTCATGCGCACCGAGTGCGGCAGCCTCGACGTGCCCGTCGTCGAGGCCCTGTGCATCTCGGCGGGCCGCTACTGGTCCTACTGCTGCCCCGTCACGGGCTGCTGCCCCGAGGACGGCTCGCCCATGGGCCTGCCCGGCACCTCGGTGCTCGCCGCGGCGGCCACCTACGCCGGCATTCAGGTGCGCGGCACGCTGAGGGAGCTGCGTGCCAGGTTGCAGCCCCGGGAGAGCACCGCCGCGCTCGCGCAGGAGATCGCCCTGGACGCGGCCGGCATGAGCATGGTGCCCCGCATCCTGGACGAGACGGCCCGCCAGGACGTGGCGGACGAGACCGTGGGCCTGGCCGAGCGGATCATCCGCCGCTTCGCCGCGGCGGCTCCGGTCTCCGGGACGCATCCGGCGGACGTACGCGACGACGACCTGCTCCAGGACGACGAGGCGGCGGCCCTGATCCTCGGGCTCCAGGACCGCACGACCCGCGACAGGGCCGCCGCCTGGATGGAGGGCGACGAAGCGGGCCCGGCCCTCCGGCTCTGGCGTGCCCTGGCCCGCCGTTGCGTCGGGCCCTACGGCGAGCACGCCGCCGCACCGCTGACCCTCGCGGGCTGGGTCGCGTGGTCCACGGGGGACGAACTGGAGGCGCGGGAGGCGCTGGCCATGGCGCTGGCCGCGGATCCCGACTACCTCTTCGCCCGCCTGCTGCACCAGGCATGCAACGAAGGGCTCGACCCCGAGGCGGTCCGCCGCTGCCTGCGCGCGGAGAGCGCGCAGTGCCCACCGGCGCCGCCCGCGGAGCACATGCCTGCGACACCCCGGACCGCTCCCGCCGAAGCGCCCGTGACGCCGTCTCTCGAACCGGGAGCCGAAGCCCAGGGGGACGACCGGACTCCCGGACCCGGCTCGCGCGTCGTGCGGCGGCGCCGCCGTGCGCGACGCGCGAACGCCGAGGGCGGGCGTGACACGGACCGGGGGAGGGACACGGACCGGGTGAACGGAGGCCGACGGAGGCCGGCCGACGCCCGTCCTCGCCCGTCCGCCGCGGAAGCCACCCGGCCCGGCACCCGCGGGAGGCCGAACGCCACGCGCACCCGTGCGACGGGCCCGGACGACGTCTCGACCCGTGGCGCTCTGCCGGAGGGCGGGAGCCCGCAACCCGAGGGGGAGGGATGAGCAGTGGCCGGCGAGGGTTCGAGCAGGCATCGGCCCTCACCGACAGCGCAGGCGGCCCGCCGCCGGACACCGACGAGGAGCACGCCTGCCGGCGGAGCGGCTTCCGAGCTTGGTTCTGTGGGGTGCGTGTGCGCCGGTGGAGTGGCCTCCGGGCTTGGTTCTGTGGGGCGCGTGTGCGCCGGCGGAGTGACTTCGCGGCCCGGTTCCGTAGGGCGCCGGAGCGCCGACGGAGTGGCTTCCGGCGCCGGCCCTGCGGGGAGCGCATGGACGGACACCCCGCCGGCCCGTCACGCGGCTGTTCCCTCGGCTTCCCCGCGGCGGGCCGTGACCCGGACGAGTCCCATTCCGTTCACCTGAGTGGCGGAACGCCTGGACAGGCCCTACCGCCGCCGTACCCCACCTGTCCCACGGGGCGACCCTCCGGCCGCCCAGCACGTCCGAGGCGCACCGAGCGCAGAAGAAGCCACGCCATGCACCAGCAGCCGACTCCGCCCTCCGCCGTCGGCGAACGTCCTCCCCAGGGCGATCGCGAGCCGTTCCCGACCGACGGCACCCGGCCCCGCACACCGCGAACCACCGGCCTGCCCCTTCCGCCGTCCGCGGATCCAGGCCCTCAGCCCCCGACCGCCCGCGGCGGCCCCCCGCCCCCCGTCGCCGTCCGGCCCTGTCGGCCCGCCTCGGCCCCGCCCCCGCGCGGGCCCACGGGCAGCCGCACGGCGGCCGAGCTGCCGTCCACGCACGCCGCGCTGATCTGTGTGGCCCTGCCCGGCCTCGCCGTCTCCGGCGAACAGGGGCAGCTGGCCGGCCGGGGACTGGACGGGTTCTACCGGGGCGGCAGGCGGCTCCTCTCCCGCTGCCGGCTCCGCGTGGCGGGCCGCGAACCACTGCCCGTGCAAGCCAGGATGACCGGAGCCGACAGCGCCCGCTTCGTGGGGACGCTGAGCGCCTCGCCCACAGCCGGCGGCCCCGACCCCGACGTCGTCGTCGAACGCATACGGCACGCCGACGGGACCGAACGGATCACACTCCGCAACGCCGCCCGGCGCCCACTGCGCCTGCCCGTCGAGGTCGCCCTCGGCACCGACCTGGCGGAACTCGGTGCCATCGCGGCCGGCGCGGCAGGTCCCGAGCTCCCGGCCACCGTCCACGACTCGGGCCTGCGCTGGGCCACGGCCGACGCGGCCGCCTGCGTCACCGCCGACCCGCCGCCCGCCGACGCCCTCGCATCGGCCGGACTGCTGCGCTGGGAACTGGAACTGCCACCGGGTGGGACGGCGGCCCTGCAGCTGAGGGTGCGGCCGGAGGGCGCGGGCCCGCTTCGGGCCGCGGGTCACGCCGTCACCAGCCCGCTCGCCTCCGCGCGGGCTGCGGGGGACGACCCCCGGGTGGCCCCGCTGCTGGAGTCGGCCGTCGCCGATCTGCGGGCGCTGCTCCTGCGTGACCCCGCACACCCCGCCGACACCCACCTCGCGGCGGGCGCCCCCTGGCGTTGCGGAATGGCCCCGGC
Source organism: Streptomyces sp. NPDC038200 (assembly GCF_055600785.1). Lineage (NCBI taxonomy): Bacteria > Bacillati > Actinomycetota > Actinomycetes > Kitasatosporales > Streptomycetaceae > Streptomyces > Streptomyces sp. NPDC038200. The sequence continues at coordinate 504,561 of NZ_JBVJYH010000001.1, read as the reverse complement.
CGAGGCCCTCGCCGCCGCCCGTATGACGCTGCCCCTGGGCACCCGGCTCGCCGCGGGCACCCTGCGCACCCTGGCCCGCACCCAGCTCGCCGGCCCGGGCCCCCGGGCCGGGCTCATTCCCGGGCCCCGACGAGACACCGGTCCTCACCTCCCGCCCAGCTGCACCGGCGTGGAGGCCACGTTGCTCTTCCCCGTCCTCCTCGCCGAAGCCCGCCGCTGGGGGCTGTCCGACCAGGAGACACAGGAACTGCTGCCCGCCGCCGAGCGCTGCCTGACCTGGCTGCGGACCACCGTCGGCGACGGCGTCTACCTCCCCGACCCGCACCCCGCAGGCCCCGCCCGGACCGAGACCCAGGCACACGCGCATCGCGCCGCCCTGCTCGGCGCAGATCTCCTCGACGCCTACGACCGGCCGGGTGCCACACAGATACGCCAGTGGGCCCAGAACCTGCGGGCGGCCTTCCGGGCCGACTTCTGGGTGGACGATCGTGGCGGCGGACGCCCGGCCGCGGCCCTCGCGCCGGACGGCCGACCCGTGCCCCATCTGGCCGCCACCGCCGTCCACCTGCTGGACACCGGCCTGCTGGATGCCGGCCGGCTCGCCCCGGGCCTGCTCGACAAGGTGCAGACCGAGCACCTCGCCCGGTTGCTCGGCACCCCCGCCATGGACGCGGGCTGGGGGCTGCGCGGCCTGGGCACCAAGGAGGCCGGACACAACCCGTTCGGCCACCGGACCGGAGCCGTGAGGGTACAGGAAACCGCACTCGCGGTCGCCGGACTGGCGGCAGCAGGGTACGAGAAGGAAGCCACCGGCCTGCTGCACGGCCTGCTGGACGCGGCGGAACACTTCGGCCACCGGCTGCCCGAGATGTTCGCCGGTGAACAGCGCTCCGCCGGCTCCGCGCCTCTCCCGCACCCCGCGGCCTGCCGGCCGGCGGCCACCGCCGCGGCCTCCGTGGTCCTGCTGTTCACCGCCCTCGCCGGTATCCGCCCCGACGCCCCGGCCCGCACGGTCACCCTGCGCCCCCTGCGGAACGCCCCGCTCGGCGAGCTCGTCCTCGGCGGCCTGCGCGTCGACGGCGCCCCCTTCGCCGTGCGCGTCAGCCGACTGGGACTCGCGATGGTGGAGGAGGCGGCGGAAGGACTGCAACTGGGCACGTGACCTTCCGGAAGGGGGATGACCTCGCACGACACCACCGGACCGAGGGCCGGGAGGCCCCCTCGCGCCGCATACCGGAACGAAGCGGAACCACCATCGAAGCGGCCGACGAAGGACGTGTTTATCGTCAGGCAGACGACTATGATCGCGGCATGCCCTACGACCCGTCAGCCTTTCCGCCCTTCGCCGTCACCGTGGACCTGGTCGTGCTGACCGTGCGTCGCCATGCCCTGTGTGCGCTGGCGGTCCGCAGGGGCGAGCCTCCCTTCCAGGGGCGCTGGGCGCTGCCCGGCGGCTTCGTACGGGCCGACGAGGATCTTTCCCAGGCGGCGGCACGCGAACTGGCCGAGGAGACCGGGCTGCACGCTCACGACCCCTCGGTCCCGGCGCAGGACAACGGAGCCCACCTGGAGCAGCTCGCCACCTACGGCGATCCCAAGCGGGACCCCCGAATGCGCGTGGTCAGCGTCGCGCATCTCGCGCTCGCGCCGGACCTGCCCGCGCCGCGCGCCGGAGGCGACGCCAGCAACGCACGCTGGGCCCCGGTCGAGGAACTCCTCGCGCAGGGCGGTTACGGCCGTGACGGCGAACTCGTGGCACCGCTCGCCTTCGACCACGCCCAGATCCTCTCCGACGGGGTGGAGCGAGCCCGCTCCAAGATCGAGTACTCGTCGCTGGCCACCGCCTTCTGCCCGCCCGAATTCACCGTCGGCGAGCTGCGCCGGGTGTACGAGGCGGTGTGGGCCGTGGCGCTCGACCCGCGCAACTTCCACCGCAAGGTCACGGGCACCCCCGGGTTTCTCGTGCCCACGGGAGGCACGACCACACGCCAGGGCGGCAGGCCGGCGCAGCTCTTCCGGGCCGGTGGCGCGACCCTGCTCAACCCGCCGATGCTGCGTCCCGAGGTCTGAGGAACGGTGCCCCGGCCCCGTTGAAGGCCGGGTGCGCCGGTCGCCCGCGCCGGGCTCCGGGTCCATCGAACGGCGGACAAGAGCGGGGTCAAGTCGCGCGGCATCGTCACGCAAGACGCCTTATACCCGAAAAACCGGACATGTCGCGCTATCTTGCTGCAGGTGATCCATGCCTTCGGACTGACCAGCAACCCCCGCAAGGCGCATCCGCCCGCCGTCGACGACCTCTCCTTCGAAGCGCGAGCCGGGCATGTCACCGCGCTCCTCGGTGGCGCCGGCGCGGGCAAGACGACGGCGCTCAAACTGATGCTTGAGCTCCAACAGGGGCGCGGCATCACCTACTTCAGGGGACGGCCCCTGCACCAGATCGCTCATCCGTCGTGGGAAGTCGGCGTCCTCCTCGGTGACGTGCCGGGCCATCCGGCCCGCTCCGTCCGTGGCCATCTGCGCATGCTGTGCGCGGCGTCGGGAGTTCCCGGGCGGCGAGCGGACGAGGTCCTCGAAGTGGTCGGTCTCGTCAGCCTTCGCGAGGAGCGCCTCGGCACGCTGTCGCGCGGCATGGACCGCAGGCTCGGCCTGGCCTGTGCGCTGCTGCCCGATCCGCACACGCTCGTCCTGGACGAACCCGCCGACGGTCTCTCCGCCCGCGAGGCCCAGTGGCTGCACAGCATGTTGCGGGCCCATGCCACACAGGGCGGCACGGTGCTCTTCACCACGGCCGACCCCAAGGAGGCGGCGCGGAGGGCCGATCGGGTCGTCACGATCGACGGCGGCAGACTCGTCGCCGACCAGGAGGCCAAGGTCTTCGCCCGCACCCGGTTGCGTCCCCGCGTGGCCGTCCGCAGCCCCCACGCCGTACGCCTCGCGGCGGTGCTCGCCAAGGACGCCCGTACCGCCCGCCGCTCCGTCGAGGTCGTACGCGAGGGCGGCAACCGCCTTTCGGTGTACGGCACCACGACCGCCGATGTCGGTGAGATCGCGTTCCGCAACGGCATCCTCGTCCATCAACTCGCCGACGAGGTGGGCGACATGGGGCCGGGCGCCGGAACCGAGGGCGACGGCGGGACGCACTCCGTCGAGCCCCGGCAGGCCGCACCGGACGGGGCGTCGGCGAACCGGGAGACCCGGCCGGAACCTGAACCGGCGCAGGCCGCCCTGTCGCCCGGCGAGCGCGAGAAGGCTCTGGCCGGCCGGGCGGTGAGGGAGCGCGGCCGCGCGCTGCCCGGCGGCACGGCACCGGGATCGTCCGGGCCTTCCGTGCGTGAATCCGTCCCGGTCGCGCACGCCGGCTCACCCGGGAACCCGGACCGAACCGTGGACGAGTCGCCGGCGGCGCCTGACCATGCGAGGCCGGCGATGCCGCGGGAGGCCACGGCCGCCGACTTCCCGGGGGGAGAGCCGAGCGTCGCCGAGCCGACGGCGGCACCGGGCGCGGCGGGCTCCGACCCGCCGGCGGCCGACATGGGCGCCGCTGCGTGCGCCCGGGCGGCCTCCGGACCGGGGCCGGCCGCTCTCGACCGGTCCGTCCCGCAGCCGGAGATCCCGGCCGCGGGACTCCCGTCGGGAAACGCCGCGCCCACCGCACAACCGTCGGGAGGCGCCTCGACCCCCGAAGCGTCGTCCGCCACCGCGACGACGCGGACCGGCGGCACGGCACACGGCACGTCGCTCAAGGCCGTCGCGTCCGGTGAGGGAGGCATGGCCGGTGGCACCGGCGACGCGCACGCCGGAACGGCAGACGAACGGTCCGCCGAACCGGCGGCCACCGCGGACACCGGCCTCACCGCGGACGCGACGGCATCCGGGCAGCGGACCGGCACCGAGGGCGGCACCCTCACGAGGACCCTCGTCGGCACCCGCGCCCTCCTTCCCGGGGCCAGGAACCGCGGCGCCCGGCAGCCGCAGGCCGGCCGCGCCGCGCCCCCCGAAGGTGTCCGTTCTCTCGCCGACCCCTCTCCGCTCCCACCCCCCATCACCGTCCACCCCGCCCCCAGCCCGCTCCGCCCCCTCCGCTACGAGATCCGGCGCGCCGCCGGCATCGGCACCGGCTTTCTCACCTGCGGTGCCTCGCTGGTCGTGTCCGCGCTCACCGCCGTACTCCTGGCGCGGATCGGGCACACCCCCCAGGCGCGCCTGTTCGCGGCATGGCCGCGGGAGCTGCCGCTGCCGCCCGCGGCACTCGCGGCCGGGCTGCTCGGTGCGCTGGCCTTCGGGGACGAGTTCCGCCACCCCGCCCTCGCGGCGGACCGCGGCACCGTACCCCGCCGTCTGGGGCTGCTCACCGCGAAACTGCTCGTCTCCGGAGCCACCGCGGTGCTGCTCGCGTTCCTCACCGTGGGCTGCGACGCCGAAGCGCTCTACGTCGTCTACGGACGGGAGCTGGCGGAAGTTCCCGCGGACTGGCTTTCGCTGACCGCAAGTTGGTTCGGGCTGATCGTCGGCTGCGCCTGGGCCGGAGTGCTGGCGGCCGGTGTGTTCCGGTCCACGACGGCCGGACTCGCCGCCGTCCTCGCCGTGCCCGTCCTTGTGGTTCCCGTCGTGCACAAGGCGCTACAGGGTCCGGCCGTGCGGATGGCGGCCGATTTCCCGGTGCGGATGCGGGAGGTCTACCTGTTGCAATGGCCCTTCGGAGGGGAGAGATATCTGCTCGCGGCGGCGCGGGTCCTCGCCCAACCGGTAGGCGGAGCACTGGCGTTGTCGCTCATGGCACTGCTCTGCGCGTATCTGCTCACGGCGGTCCGCACCAGGCTCAGATGACAGCCGTGCGTCCGCTTCCGGTCCCGCTGTGTCCACAACTCCCCGCAGAAAGCCCATTTCTTTCCGATAAGGCGTCAATTGCGACGGGGTGAGCGATCACCCTTTCGTGTGCTTTTCACCAAAGACCTCAAGGGAGTTGGAAGCGACGCCGACAAAGGATCCGTGAGTACCCTTGCGCACACCATGATGACCGCCGCCCGTTCCGCAGACTCCGGCCTCGCCGGCCCGGGCGAACTCGACCGCTACCCCTACGCGGAGGCCCCGGTGGCCGACCGCCTCGGCGCGCCTGCCTGGGACGGAGGAGATCCCGACCTGGGCCGTGTCGGCCGGCGGACCGCGGGCAGCCGCGGACGCGGACTGCACGGCCAACTCGTACAGCAGCTGGGCCAGATGATCGTCTCCGGTGATCTGGGCGCGGACCGTCCGCTGGTACCGGAGGAGATCGGCCAGCGCTTCGAGGTCTCCCGCACCGTCGTCCGCGAGTCCCTCCGCGTCCTGGAGGCCAAGGGCCTGGTCAGCGCCCGCCCGAACGTCGGCACCCGCGTGCGTCCCGTCAGCGACTGGAACCTTCTCGATCCCGACATCATCGAGTGGCGGGCCTTCGGGCCGCAGCGCGACGACCAGCGCCGGGAGCTGAGCGAGCTGCGCTGGACGATCGAGCCGCTCGCCGCCCGCCTCGCCGCCGGGCACGGCCGCGAGGAGGTGCAGCAGCGCCTCTGTGACATGGTCGAGATCATGAGCCACGCCATGGCACAGGGTGACGCGCTCACCTACTCGCGCGCCGACAGCGAGTTCCACTCGCTGCTGATCCAGATCGCGGGCAACCGCATGCTGGAGCACCTCTCCGGCATCGTCTCGGCGGCCCTCCAGGTCTCGGGCGGCCCGGTCACCGGTTGCGACCGGCCGAACGAGGCGTCCCTCGCACAGCACGCGCGGATCGTCGACGCGCTCGGCACCGGCGACGGCGGGGCGGCGGAGACGGCCATGCGCCAGCTCCTCACGGTGCACCCCGAGGTAGAGCGCGTGGTCCCCGCCCCGCGCGAGCACTGACCCCGCGAGGGGCGCGGTGCGGTCGCCAGTGTGCGGCGTCCTCGTGGCGCTCGTGGCGGCGCCGGGCCTGAGTACCGGCCGTCGCCGGACCCCGCCGGACCATCTGGAGTCCGGCGGGGTCCGGCGGTGCGACGGGCCGCCGCGTTCGTCGACGCGACCGAGGCCGAGGTAGGTTGATCTCATATGTGCATGTCTGACCGCTTTTGACCGCTTACGGGGTGTGACTCGGGCCACGCAGATTGGGCGTAACACTCGTGGGAACAGCGCGATGACCTAAGAGGTGACAGCCGCGGAGGGAATACGGACGCCAGAACAGGCGCTGTGCATCTTCCCGGCCCCCGCCCGCGCCGTCGGCCCATACCCAAGCCGGTGGTCGGCTCCCGTCCGCAGTGGACGGTGCCGGAAGCCGTTTTCCAACGTTCCGAGAGGTTGTTCGTGTCGGCCAGCACATCCCGTACGCTCCCGCCGGAGATCGCCGAGTCCGTCTCTGTCATGGCGCTCATTGAGCGGGGAAAGGCTGAGGGGCAGATCGCCGGCGACGATGTGCGTCGGGCCTTCGAAGCTGACCAGATTCCGGCCACTCAGTGGAAGAACGTACTGCGCAGCCTCAACCAGATTCTTGAGGAAGAGGGTGTGACGCTGATGGTCAGTGCCGCAGAGCCCAAGCGCACCCGCAAGAGCGTCGCAGCGAAGAGCCCGGCGAAGCGCACCGCCACCAAGACGGTCGCGGCGAAGACGACGGTGACCACCCGTAAGGCCACCGCCACCACGGCCGCCCCCGCGGCGCCCGCCGCTCCGACCGCAGCCGATTCCGCCGAAGAAGCCACCCCCGCCAAGAAGGTCGCCGCCAAGAAGGCGACCGCCAAGAAGACGGTCGCCAAGAAGACCGTCGCCAAGAAGACGGCCGCCAAGAAGACCACGGGCAAGAAGGACGACGTCGAGCTTCTCGAGGACGAGGTGCTCGAGGACACCAAGGTCGCCGACGAGCCCGAGGGTGCCGAGAGCGCCGGCTTCGTACTGTCCGACGAGGACGAGGACGACGCGCCCGCGCAGCAGGTCGCCGCGGCCGGCGCCACCGCCGACCCGGTCAAGGACTACCTGAAGCAGATCGGCAAGGTCCCCCTGCTCAACGCCGAGCAGGAGGTCGAGCTGGCCAAGCGCATCGAGGCCGGTCTGTTCGCCGAGGACAAGCTGGCGAACGCCGACAAGCTCGCCCCGAAGCTCAAGCGCGAGCTGGAGATCATCGCCGAGGACGGCCGCCGCGCCAAGAACCACCTCCTGGAGGCCAACCTCCGTCTGGTGGTCTCCCTGGCCAAGCGCTACACCGGCCGCGGCATGCTCTTCCTGGACCTCATCCAGGAGGGCAACCTCGGTCTGATCCGCGCGGTCGAGAAGTTCGACTACACCAAGGGCTACAAGTTCTCCACGTACGCCACCTGGTGGATCCGTCAGGCCATCACCCGCGCCATGGCCGACCAGGCCCGCACCATCCGTATCCCGGTGCACATGGTCGAGGTCATCAACAAGCTCGCGCGCGTGCAGCGCCAGATGCTCCAGGACCTGGGCCGCGAGCCCACCCCGGAGGAGCTGGCCAAGGAACTCGACATGACCCCCGAGAAGGTCATCGAGGTCCAGAAGTACGGCCGTGAGCCCATCTCGCTGCACACCCCGCTGGGCGAGGACGGCGACAGCGAGTTCGGTGACCTCATCGAGGACTCCGAGGCCGTCGTGCCCGCCGACGCCGTCAGCTTCACGCTTCTGCAGGAGCAGCTGCACTCCGTTCTGGACACCCTGTCCGAGCGCGAGGCCGGCGTCGTCTCCATGCGGTTCGGTCTCACCGACGGTCAGCCGAAGACGCTCGACGAGATCGGCAAGGTGTACGGCGTGACGCGTGAGCGCATCCGCCAGATCGAGTCCAAGACCATGTCGAAGCTGCGCCACCCGTCGCGTTCCCAGGTGCTGCGCGACTACCTCGACTAGGTCGCGGTCGTACGACGGTGAAGGCCCGGTTCCCCTCGGGAGCCGGGCCTTCGTGCTGCGCTCCTCCGTGACTTGGACGACTCTGGGTGTCCCAAGAGGACCCCAGAGTGAGGAGCATGCATGCGCCGTTCCGTTGCCCGGGCACTGATCCGACCGCTGGTCCTGGCGGCCACCCTGTCCGCGATACCCCTGGCGAGCACGGCTCCCGCGGTCGCCGGCAGCGTGGTGGTCGGCGGGTTTCCGATAGACGTCTCCCAGGCCCCGTGGACGGTGGCCCTGTCCAGCCGTGACCGGTTCGGAGGTACGCGGGCGGGCCAGTTCTGCGGCGCTGTGGCCGTCGGGCGCACGACGGTGCTCACCGCGGCCCACTGTCTTGCCGAGGACGTCCTCGGGGCGCCCCCGAACCGGGTGCGCGACCTCAAGGTCATCGCGGGCCGCACGGACCTGCTGTCGGCGGAGGGCCAGGAGATCGCCGTACGGAGCGTCCGGCTCAACGCGGGGTACGACGTCATGACCAACTCGGGCGACTTCGCGGTCCTCACGCTCGCCGAACCACTGCCGCAGCGCGCGGTCGTCGGCATGGCACGCGCCTCCGACCCGGCGTACGCGTCCGGAACGGAAGCCCTGGTGTCCGGCTGGGGCGACACGACCGGCGGAGGGGCCTACGCGCGCCGGCTGCGCGCCGCACGCGTACGCGTGCTGCCCGACGAGCTGTGTGCCCGCGCGTACCCCGGCGGACCGGACGGCACCTACCAGGCCGCCAGCATGCTCTGTGCCGGCGAACCGGCCGGCGGGCCCGACGGCTGCCAGGGTGACAGCGGCGGGCCTCTGGTGGCCGGCGGGCGACTGATCGGCCTGGTGTCATGGGGGAGCGGTTGCGGGCGGCCGGGCCTGCCCGGCGTCTACACCCGCATCTCCGAGGTCGTGCACGCGCTGGACACAGGCGCGGAGACCCGGGGAGGGCCTCAGGCGCGGTCGTGAGCGCGGGTACGGGCATGAGCACGGGCGGCCACTCCGGGAGGAGTGGCCGCCCGTTCACCGGCCTGGGCCGGGGCTGGCTCGTCGTGTGTGCGAGATTCAGCGCTCTTCTTCGGAAGCGGTGTTCGGAGCGGTCGTCAGGCGCTCCGTCTCGTCCTGTATCTCAGCGGCGATCTTCTTGAGTTCCGGCTCGAACTTGCGACCGTGGTGGGCGCAGAAGAGCAGTTCTCCGCCGCTGAGCAGGACGACGCGCAGGTATGCCTGGGCGCCGCAGCGGTCGCAGCGATCGGCGGCCGTCAACGGGCTCGCGGGGGTCAGAACAGTAGTCACGTCGCCTCTTCTCTAGCTCGACGAGCTGTCGTACCAGGGTCAACATCCAACCAGCCCGAAAACGTTCCCGCTCGTGGCTTTTCCTCGAAAAAAATCTTCCGGGGCGGCTGTCTGCTGCCGGTTGGCGGCGAATGTGCCGTATTGCGTGTCTTGTATGCGTACGGGTTCGCGCTTGTCTTGGTCTGTCTCGGTCCTCCCGGCTGGGTTGCCGGTTGTTCATGAGGACGTGCCCGGAGCCTAAATGGTTCATGCCCCGAAGGGAACGTGATATGTACTTCACTCCATCGAGGGATCGAACACGCATGCGAGCCTGGACTAGTGTGAGTTCCCTACGAGGGTGGCGTTACACCGGCTCTACCAGGGCTCGGTACCCTCTGAGCGGCGACCGAAGCCGACCCCTTACCCAAAAGGGGGCCATCTGAAATTCAGCGAGGAGCGAACCGCGTGACCGCCGATACGTCCGTGCCGTCCACAGCGCTGCTGGCAGGAGCAGACCGGGACGGTTCCAACTACACCGCGCGGCACCTGCTCGTCCTTGAGGGCCTTGAGGCCGTGCGCAAGCGCCCTGGCATGTACATCGGCTCGACCGACAGCCGCGGTCTGATGCACTGCCTGTGGGAGATCATCGACAACTCCGTGGACGAGGCCCTCGGGGGCTACTGCGACCACATCGAGGTGATCCTCCACGACGACGGCTCCGTCGAGGTACGGGACAACGGCCGGGGCATCCCCGTCGACGTGGAGCCCAAGACCGGCCTGTCCGGAGTCGAGGTCGTCATGACCAAGCTCCACGCGGGCGGCAAGTTCGGCGGCGGCTCCTACGCCGCCTCCGGTGGCCTGCACGGCGTCGGCGCCTCCGTGGTCAACGCGCTCTCCGCCCGTCTCGACGTCGAGGTGGACCGTGGCGGCCACACGCACGCGATCAGCTTCCGGCGTGGTGTGCCGGGAGCCTTCGCGGCGAACGGCGCCGACGCGAAGTTCGAGGCCAAGAGCGGACTGCGCAAGACCAAGAAGATCCCCAAGACGCGCGCCGGCACGCGCGTGCGTTACTGGGCCGACCGGCAGATCTTCCTCAAGGACGCCAAGCTCTCGCTGGAGAACCTGCACCAGCGCGCCCGGCAGACCGCGTTCCTGGTGCCCGGCCTGACCATCGTCGTCCGTGACGAGTTCGGCCTCGGCGAGGGCGGCAGCAAGGGCGAGGAGTCCTTCCGCTTCGACGGCGGGATCAGCGAGTTCTGCGAATACCTGGCCGACGACAAGCCGGTCTGCGACGTGCTGCGCTTCTCCGGCCAGGGCACGTTCAAGGAAACCGTCCCGGTCCTGGACGAGCACGGTCAGATGACCCCCACCGAGGTCACCCGCGAGCTGGGCGTCGACGTCGCCCTGCGCTGGGGCACCGGTTACGACGCGAGGGTCCGCTCGTTCGTCAACATCATCGCCACCCCCAAGGGCGGCACCCACGTCGCCGGCTTCGAGCAGGCGCTCACGCAGGCGATGAACGATGTGCTGCGGGCCAAGAAGCTGCTGCGCGTGGCCGAGGACAACATCGTCAAGGACGACGCCCTGGAGGGCCTCACCGCCGTCGTCACCGTGCGCCTGGCCGAGCCGCAGTTCGAGGGCCAGACCAAGGAGGTCCTCGGCACCTCGGCGGCCCGCCGGATCGTGAACAACGTGGTCACCAAGGAACTGAAGGCGTTCCTGACCGCCACCAAGCGTGACGCCGCCGCGCAGGCCCGGGTCGTCATGGAGAAGGTGGTGGCCGCCGCCCGCACGCGTGTCGCGGCCCGCCAGCACAAGGACGCCCAACGCCGGAAGACGGCCCTGGAGTCCTCGTCCCTGCCGGCCAAGCTCGCCGACTGCCGCAGCGACGACGTCGACCGCAGCGAGCTGTTCATCGTCGAGGGCGACTCGGCGCTCGGCACGGCCAAGCTGGCGCGGAACTCCGAGTTCCAGGCGCTGCTCCCGATCCGCGGCAAGATCCTCAACGTGCAGCGGTCGTCGGTGACCGACATGCTCAAGAACGCCGAGTGCGGCGCGATCATCCAGGTCATAGGAGCGGGCTCGGGCCGCACCTTCGACATCGACCAGGCCCGCTACGGCAAGATCATCATGATGACCGACGCCGACGTGGACGGCTCTCACATCCGCTGCCTGCTGCTGACGCTGTTCCAGCGCTACATGCGGCCCATGGTCGAGGCCGGCCGGGTCTTCGCCGCCGTGCCGCCGCTGCACCGCATCGAGCTGGTCCAGCCGAAGAAGGGCCAGGAGAAGTACGTCTACACGTACTCCGACCGCGAGCTGCGCGACAAGCTCATGGAGTTCCAGAGCAAGGGCATCCGGTACAAGGACTCCATCCAGCGCTACAAGGGTCTGGGCGAGATGGACGCCGACCAGCTGGCCGAGACCACGATGGACCCGCGCCACCGCACCCTGCGCCGCATCAACCTCTCCGACCTGGAGGCCGCCGAGCAGGTCTTCGATTTGCTGATGGGCAACGACGTGGCTCCTCGCAAGGAGTTCATCTCCGGCTCGGCGGCGACGCTGGACCGGTCGCGCATCGACGCGTAGCCGCCGCGCCCGGCCCGGCCGCCGCGCCCGGCCTGGCCGCCGCGCCCGGCCGCTGGTGCCGGGCGGCGGCAGACCGGGGGGCATGCCGAGGGCGGAGCGGGGGCCGGGCGGGCCGGGCAGTAGCAGGCCGAGGGCCGGGCGAGCTGGGCAGCGGCGGGGCCGAGGGCCGGGCGCGCTGGGGCTGCCGGAAAGCGAGCGCTGCCGGAAGCCGACGAGGGAGGCGGGCTCACCCGGAGGCGGCCCCTTCTGAGCATGCCCCTTCTGAGCAGGCTGCCTCCGGGCAGCGGGCTTCTTCCGGGCAGGCACTGCCGGGCAGGCGGCTTCTTCCGGGTAGGCGCTGCCGGGCAGGCCGCCTCTCCTGGCCAGACGGCCTCTGCCGTGGCCGGCGGCCCCCGCTGGACCGCCCCCTCACCGACCCCCCACCGCGGCCAGCCACCCGGCCACCAGGGTCTCTCCACCCCTGGGTGGAGCCGGGACGGTCCGAGGATCCACCCGTGATCCACCCCGGCTCCGATCTCCCGGCCGGCGGATGTCCGTAGCTTCGAAGGCGTCGGGAGCACTCGCCCCCGGCACCGCCTTCTCGCTCACGGAGGACCCGATGTCGGGGCTCGTCAACGCGCTGGTGATCGTGGCCGCCGTCGCCGTGGTGACAGCGCGGCAGTTCCGCGCCCGCGCGATCACCACGGATCGGCGCTGGTGGGCGCTGCCCGTGATCCTGGCCGTGGTCGCGCTGCGCGAGCCCGGCATCCTCGACGCCCACCACCGTGCCGAATCCGGCGCACTGCTGGCGGTGGAGCTGTTCATCGGCCTGGCCACCGGCGTCGGCTGGGGCTGGACCACACGCGTCTGGACGGCACCGGACGGTGTCGTGTGGACCAGGAGCAGCAAGGCGAGCGCCGCCGTCTGGATCGTGGGCATAGCCCTGCGGGCTGGTGTCTTCGCCCTCGGCTCCGCGCTCGGCCTGCACCAGGACAGCTCCGCCTTGCTGCTCGGTCTCGCCGGCACCTTGCTGGTCCGCGGCGGGATCCTGGTCCTGCGGGCGCAGTCCGTCGGCGCCGCGAGCCGGCCCGGCCCGGCGTACGGTGACGACAAGCGGACGGCCTGGAAGGAGTGCGTGTGACGGAGAACGCCTGGACGCGCTGGCCGTCGCGCGAAGCGCTCGGCCGCGCGGGAACCACCCTGCCCCGGCGCCTGATCACCTGGGCCATCCGGCTGCTCGCGCTGGGCGTACTTCTGTGGGCCGCCTTCAGCCAGCGGCACGTCGGCCTGTGGGGGGCACTCGCGGCAGCGGCGGTGGTCCTCTTCGTCGCTCTCGCCTCCTGGGCCTTTTTCCGGACCACCTACGAGCACCGGCTGGTGCCCTCCCTCGCGCTCATGGGGGTGATCCTGGGCCTCGCGGTCGCCGCCGATGCCACGGGATTCAGAGGGCCGGCCCTCGTGATCTGGTGCGCCTGTGGGGTCAGCGCGCTGGAGCGGCTGCCGCTCGGGGCCGCCATCCCCGCCGCCTCGGTGGCACTGGCCTCGTACTCCCTGTTCGCCGACGATCTCTGGCTGACCACGGCCGTCACCGTGGCCGGTCTGACTCTCGGCGGGTACGTCCTGCGGCTGGACGCGGAAGCCCGGGGCAGCGCCCAGCGGCTGCTCGCCCAGGAGCGAGCCGCCCGCGCGGCCGAGGCCCAGTCCGTGGCGCTGGCCGAGCGGGCCCGCATCGCCCGGGAGATCCACGACGTCCTGGCCCATAGCCTCTCGGCGCAGCTCGTGCACCTGGAGGCGGCCCGGCTGCTGATCGAGAACGGCGCGGACCGGGAGCGGATCCTGGAGCGGGTGGTCGCCGCCCGGGGGATGGCCCGCGACGGCCTCGCCGAGACCCGGCAGGCGCTGTCCGCGCTGCGCGGCGACCTGTCCCCGCTGGAGGACTTCCTGAGTGAACTCGTCAGCACGGCCGACGGCGCCGAGGTCACCGTCACAGGTGAACGCAGACCCCTGCGGGTCGAGGCGTCCCAGGCCGTACGGCGGGTCGCGCAGGAGGCGCTGACGAACGTCCGCAAGCACGCCCAGGGCGCCAAGGTGGACGTGCGGCTCGAGTACGGCGAGCACGAAGTGACGCTGAACGTAAGGGACTCGGGCGGCCGGCCGGGCGAACTCGGGTCGTCCGGAGGCGGGTACGGTCTGCTGGGCATGCGCGAGCGCGCCGAACTGCTGGGCGGTTCGCTGGACGCGGGGCCGGACGAGGAAGGGTTCGTGGTGACGCTGAAGGTGCCCGTATGACGGAGACGGAGGGGGAGAGGAAGCCCGCACGCGTGGTGGTGGCCGACGACCAGACCGTGGTTCGTGAGGGCATCGTGATGCTGCTCGGGCTGCTGCCCGGCGTGGAGGTCGTGGGCGCCGCGGGAGACGGCGAGGAGGCGGTGCGGCTGGTCGGTGAGCTGGCTCCGGACGTCGTCCTGATGGACCTCAGGATGCCTCGCTGCGACGGCGTGGAGGCGACCCGGCGGATCCGGGCGCAGTATCCCGGCACCCAGGTCGTGGTGCTCACCACCTACGCGGACGACGACTCGCTGTTCCCCGCGCTACGGGCCGGTGCCCGGGGATACCTGACCAAGGACGCGGGCGGCGACGAGATCGTCCGCGCCGTGCACAGCGTGCTGTCGGGGGACGCGGGGCTGTCGCCGAGTGTCCAGCGCCGGCTGCTGGAGCGGCTGTCCCAGGCCGAGCCCGAGGCTCCCGGGGCGGCCGGAGAAGCGCCCGACGGGCTGACCGCACGCGAGACCGAGGTCCTGGTGCTGATCGCCGAAGGACTCAGCAACCAGGAGATCGCTCGCAGACTGCATGTGTCGACCGCGACCGTGAAGACACACATCAACAACCTCTTCGCCAAGACGGGCCTCAAGGACCGGGCGCAGGCCGTGCGTTACGCCTACGGCAAGGGGCTGGTGTCGCCACCCACCCGGTGAGTCACCTGATGGGGTGAAGAGCCCGAGGAAGAAGAGTCAGGGATACGTCCGGTCTGTCCATCCTTGGGCATGCAGTCAAGCAACGATCGACCCTGCGGAGCCGGGGGCGGTCCCGAGAGTCCGGCCGGGAAGCAGGAAGAGCACGAGGCGCCCGCCCGCGACGTGACGTACGGGGACCCTTGGTACGACGAGCTGGCCTCGGGCTGGGGTGAGCTGGACGGGACGGGCAGGCCGGCGCCCTCCGTGCCGCCCGCGCGGGACGAGCCGGGGTCGACGGCGGCGCGTGCCCGCGAGGTGTACCTGGAGGTGCAGCGCAGCCAGGCGTTCCAGGAGGTGCGCGGCAGGTACAGGCGGTTCGTGGTGCCGGGGGCCGCCGCCTTCCTGATCTGGTACGTGGGGTACGTGGTCGCCGCGACGGCCGCACCCGGACTCATGGCCCGGCCCGTGGCCGGGGCGGTGAACGTGGCGATGCTCGCGGGGCTCGGGCAGTTCCTCACCACGTTCGTGCTCGCCTGGGCCTACTCCCGGCATGCGCGGCTGCGCCGGGACCGCGCCGCGCTGGACCTGCGCTGGGACACCCAGGAACTGGCCCGCGGAGCGCAGCGAGGTGCCTTGTGACCGGTGACCATCAGGCTCTGGCGCTGCTGCTGTTCAGCGGGTTCGTCGCGGTCACCCTCGGGATCACGACCTGGGTGAGCCGCAGGCGGCATGGCTCGGCGGAGGAGTTCTACGCCGGCGGGCGGCTGTTCACCCCGATGGAGAATGGTTTTGCCATCGCGGGCGACTACATGTCGGCCGCCTCCTTCCTCGGCATCGCCGGACTCATCGCGCTGTACGGCTACGACGGACTGCTGTACAGCGTGGGGTTCCTCGTGGCGTGGCTGGTCGTGCTGTTCCTCGTCGCCGAACTGGTCCGCAACTGCGGGCGGTTCACCCTGGCCGACGTGGTGGCCGCACGGATGAGGGAGCGACCGGTCCGCATCGCCGCGGGCACGTCCTCGGTCGTGGTGTCCGTTCTGTACCTGGTGGCGCAGATGGTCGGCGCGGGCAGCCTGGTCGCGCTGCTGCTGGGGCGGACGAGCGGCGCCGCCCGGGTCTGGGCGGTCATCGGGGTCGGCGCGCTCATGGTGATCTACGTGTCGTTGGGAGGGATGCGGGCCACCACCTGGATCCAGATCGTGAAGGCGGTCCTGCTGCTCGGCGGGACGGTCGTGCTGACCGTGCTCGTGCTGGTGCGCTTCCACGGCGACGTCGACCGGTTGCTGCTCACGGCCGCCGAGCGCAGCGGTCACGGGACGGCGTTCCTGGCGCCGGGCCTGAAGTACGGCGGGGACTGGACCGCCCGATTCGACTTCATCAGCCTGGGGCTCGCGCTGGTGCTGGGCACGGCCGGGCTGCCGCACATCCTGTCCCGCTTCTACACCGTGCCCACCGCGCGGGCCGCCCGTCGCTCCGTGGTGTGGTCCATCGGCCTGATCGGGAGCTTCTACCTGATGACGATCGTCCTCGGATTCGGGGCGGCGGCGGTGGTGGGGCCCCGGGTGGTGCACGCGTCCAACGCGGCCGGGAACACGGCGGTGCCGCTCCTCGCCCTGGACCTGGGCGGCGGAGCGGGGTCCACCGGTGGCACCGTGCTGTTCGCGGTGGTCGCCGCGGTGGCCTTCGCCACGATCCTCGCGGTGGTCGCGGGGATCACGCTCGCCTCCTCGGCCTCGGTGGCCCACGATCTGTACGCGTCGCTGCGACGGTCGCGCGGCACGGCGCGCAGCGAGGTGGCCGTGGCCCGGTGGGCGGCGGTCGGCATCGGCGTCGTGGCGATCGCCCTCGGCCTGCTGGCCCGCGATCTCAACGTCGCCTTCCTCGTCGGCCTCGCCTTCGCGGTCGCCGCGTCGGCGAACCTGCCGGTCCTGCTCTACTCGCTGTTCTGGCGCGGTTTCACCACGCGGGGCGCGGTGTGGGCGGTGTACGGCGGACTGTTCCCGGCGATCGGCCTCGTGCTGCTGTCCCCGGTGGTGTCCGGCAGCCCCGACTCGTTGTTCCCGGCCGTCGACTTCCAGTACTTCCCGCTGGAGAACCCGGGCATCGTCTCCATTCCGCTCGGCTTTCTCGCGGGCTGGCTGGGCACGGTCACCTCGGACGAGGTCGCGGACGAGGCGAAGTACGCCGAGACGGAGGTGCGTTCGCTGACCGGGGCCGGAGCCGTGTAGCCCGGCCACGGGTTCGTTACGGCGCCACCCAGGCGTACCGGTGTTCCGGGCGGCCGGTGTCGCCGTACTTCAGGGAGAGCCGGAGACGGCCGGCCTGTTCCAGGTGGCGAAGGTAGCGCTGGGCGGTGGAGCGGCTCAGACCGGTGCGGGTGGCCACCTCGTGGGCCGAGAGCGGATGGTCGGCGCGGTGCAGGACACCGCAGATGAGGTCGGTCGTGGGCTCCGAGTGACCGGTCGGCTGGCCGGGTGCGGCGGGCGCGGGGGCGGTACGCAGGGCGCCGAAGATCCGGTCGACCTGCTCCTGCCCCGTCAGACCCCGGCCGCCCACCCGGTCGACGGTGCGGCGCAGCGTTGCATAGGAGTCCAGGCGGGCGCGCAGCGCGGCGAAGGTGAACGGCTTGACCAGGTAGTGCAGGGCGCCCAGGCGCATCGCCTGCTGGACGGTCGTCACATCGCTGGCCGCGGTGATCATGATGACGTCGGCGCCATGGCCCTGCTCCCGCATGCGGTGCACGAGTTCCAGGCCGGTCCGGTCCGGCAGATAGTGGTCGAGCAGCACCAGGTCGATGCTGCCGCGTTCCACCGCGGCCAGGGCCTGGGCGGCGCTGTGCGCGCGGGCGGCCACCCGGAAGCCGGGAACCTTTCCCACGTACGTGGCGTTGATCTCGGCGACGCGGAAGTCGTCGTCCACCACCAGGACGTCAATCATCAGGCCTCTCCTTCAAGGCCGGCGAGCGCAGAGCCCGTGTTCTCGGCTCCGCAGTTGTAGCGCGAGCAAAACGAGCACAACAGGGCCTTGCGAGCAAAAGAACGGCTTGTGCCCACAAGACTCCTGCTGTGGCCGGGGCCACACCTACCGTCCCGGCCCATGAGCGCACACACCAGCCCCGCCATCGAGCTGCGGGGCGCGAGCAAGACCTTCAGAACCCCGTCGGGGGGACTGCACACGGCCGTGCGCGGTCTGGACCTCACCGTCGGGCGCGGCGAGTTCGTGGCTGTCGTAGGACCCACCGGATGCGGGAAGTCCACGACGCTGACGCTGGTCAGCGGGCTGGAGGAGCCCAGCGAGGGCGAGGTGCTGGTGGCCGGGGAACCGGTCGGCGGCGTCGGCGGCAAGGTCGGCTTCGTCTTCCAGCAGGACGCCACCTTCCCCTGGCGGACGGTCCTGTCGAACGTCATGGCCGGCCCGCGCTTCCGGGGCGTCCCCAAGCCGGAGGCCAAGGAGAAGGCCCGTGAGTGGCTGGCCCGGGTGGGACTCGCCGCCTTCGAGGACCGCTACCCGCACCAGCTCTCCGGTGGCCAGCGCAAGCGGGTCGCCCTGGCGGCGACGTTCGTCAACGACCCCGAGATCCTGCTGATGGACGAGCCGTTCTCGGCGCTCGACGTGCAGACCCGGGCGCTGATGTCGGACGAGCTGCTGGAGCTGTGGGAGGGCACCGGCGCCTCGGTCGTCTTCGTCACCCACGATCTGGAGGAGTCCATCGCGCTGGCCGACAAGGTCGTCGTGATGACCGCCGGGCCTGCGACCGTGAAGCAGGTCTTCGACATCGACCTGCCCCGCCCGCGGAAGGTCGAGTCGGTGCGTCTGGAACCGCGGTTCATCGAGATCTACCGCGAGATCTGGGAGTCCCTCGGTGAAGAGGTCCGCATCACGCGCGAGAGGGGTGCCGCCCATGTCGCCTGAAGTCCTCGGCACCCCGGTCGTCGACCCGGTGAAGACATCCGACCGCGCGCGGACCCGGGCCCAGGCCGCACGCCGCCGCAAGCTGTTCGTCAACGCCGCGCGCGGGGTGCTCCTGGCGGCGGTCCTCGGACTGTGGGAGGCGCTGTCGCGTGCCGAGGTCATCGACCCGTTCAACTTCTCGATGCCCTCGAAGATCTGGGACCAGATCCACACCTGGGTGCAGCACGGAACCGCGCTCGGATCCCTGGGCGAGCAGATCTGGTACACGCTGTACGAGGCGCTGCTCGGCTGGATCATCGGCGTGGTCGCCGGTGTGCTCCTCGGCATCGCTCTCGGGCGGATCAGATTGCTCGCAGAGGTTCTTGGTCCCTACATCAAGGTGCTCAACTCGATCCCCCGGATCGTGCTGGCGCCCATCTTCCTGATCTGGTTCGGCCTCGGCCCCTCCTCCAAGGTGGCCTCCGCCGTGGTGCTCGTCTTCTTCCCGGTGTTCTTCAACGCCTTCCAGGGCGCCCGCGAAGTGGACCGCAACCTCGTGGCCAACGCCCGCATCCTGGGCGCGAGCGATCGCAGGGTGACTCTCCAGGTGGTCGTCCCGTCGGCCACCTCCTGGATCTTCACCAGCCTCCACGTCAGCTTCGGCTTCGCGCTCATCGGCGCCATCGTCGGCGAGTACATCGGCGCGACCAAGGGCATCGGCCTGCTCGTCGCGCAGTCGCAGAACACCTTCAACGCGGCCGGGGTGTACGCGGCGATGGTCATCCTCGCCGTCGTCGCGCTCGTCGCCGAAGGGCTGCTGACCTTCGCCGAGCGCCGCATCTTCCGCTGGAAGCCCACCGGCTCCGACAGCTGACCGGCCCCTCCCCGCCTCCCGCCGCTCTCCGCCCAGCCCTCTCACAAGGACGTGAACCGCATGCGCAAGACCGGATACGCCTCCCTGGCCGCCGCCGGGCTCCTCGCCCTCTCCTCCCTCACCGCCTGCGCCGACGACGCGACGAGTTCCACGGTCGACGCCGGCAGCGGCGGGGGCGGTGGCAAGGGTCCGACCGTCAAGATCATGGTCGGCGGGCTGGACAAGGTCATCTACCTGCCCGCGATGCTCACCCAGCGTCTCGGCTACTTCCAGGCCGAGGGGGTGAACGTCCAGCTCCTCAGCGAGCCCGCCGGCGTCCAGGCCGAGACCGCGCTCGTCTCGGGCCAGGTGCAGGGGGCGGTCGGTTTCTACGACCACACCCTGGACCTCCAGGTGAAGGGCAAGTCGGTGGAGTCGGTCGTGCAGTTCTCGCACGCACCCGGCGAGGTCGAGATCGTCTCCGGCAAGGCGGCCGGCGACCTCACCTCGCCCAAGGACTTCAAGGGCCGCAAGCTGGGCGTGACCGGGCTCGGCTCCTCGACCGACTTCCTCACCAAGTACCTGGCGGTCAAGAACGGGGTGAAGGTCAGCGAGTTCACGCCGGTCGCGGTGGGGGCCGGGCCGACGTTCATCGCGGCGCTCCAGAAGGGCGCGATCGACGGCGGCATGACCACCGACCCGACCGTCGCGACGATCCTGGACAAGAAGGCCGGGAAGATCCTCGTCGACATGCGCACCCCCGAGGGTTCGCAGGAGGCACTGGGCGGGCCGTACCCGTCGTCGAGTCTGTACATGCAGACGGACTGGGTGAACGGACACAAGGACACCGTCCAGAAGCTGGCCGACGCGTTCGTCAGGACACTCGAGTGGATGTCCACGCACAGTGCCGACGAGATCGCCGCCAAGATGCCCGCCGACTACTCCCAGGGCGGCAAAGCCCTGTACGCGCAGGCCATCAAGAGCACCCTGCCGATGTTCACCGACGACGGCGTGATGCCGCAGGGCGGCCCCGAGACCGTGGAGAAGGTCCTCAGGGCGTTCAACCCCGCCGTCCAGAACGCGAAGGTCGACCTGAGCAAGACGTACACGACGGAGTTCGTCGAGGCGGTCGAGTGACCGCCGCCTGAAACCCGCTCAGGCGCGGGTCGCCCACACGTAACGGTGTTCCGGGCGGCCCGCGTCGCCGTACTTGAGGGTCAACCGGGCCCGCCCCGTGCGCTCCAGGAGCTTCAGATACCGCTGGGCGGTCTGCCGGCTCACCCCCGTCCGGTCGGCGATCTCCTGGGCCGACAGGGGGTGCTCGGCGTTCAGCAGCGCCTGGCGCACCAGCTCCGCCGTCGTGGGCGAGTGCCCCTTGGGCAGCCCGGGCTCCGACGGGGCGGACAGGGCACCGAAGATGCGGTCCACCTCCGCCTGCTCGGCCTCGCCGCCGCCGTCCAGGGTGCGCCGCAGCTCGGCGTACGCCTCCAGCTTGGCCCGCAGGCCGGCGAAGGCGAACGGCTTCACCAGGTACTGCAACGCCCCCTGCCGCATGGCCGCCTGGACGGTCGAGACGTCCCGCGCCGCCGTCACCATGATCACGTCGGTCTGATGACCGCGCCGGCGCATCTCCTGGACGACCGCGAGACCCGTGTCGTCGGGCAGGTAGTGGTCCATCAGCACGAGGTCGAGCCGCGGCAGGGTCTCCACCTGACGCAGCGCCTCGGCCGCGTTGTGGGCTTCGCCGGCCACGTGGAAACCGGGCACCTTCTCCACGTAGGCGGCGTTGACCCGGGCCACCCGGGTGTCGTCGTCCACGACCAGTACCTCGATCATCACGCCTCCTCCTCGGCGGTGGCCGGGACGCGCGCCGCCGCGGCGGACTCCGCGGCCCCGGTGAGCGCCGGCTCCGGGGCCGGCTCGGTCAGCGCCTCGGGCAGGACCACGGTGAACTCCGCGCCCCCGCCGGCCGCCGCGCCGACTGCGGCCCGCCCGCCCTGCCGTTCGGCGAGCCGGCGCACCAGCGAGAGCCCGATGCCCCGCTTGCCGTGCGCGGGCGGCTTCTTGGTGGACCATCCCTCGGTGAAGATCAGCTCACGTCGGTCCTCCGGGACACCCGGGCCGGTGTCGCGCACCCGGAGCACGACCGTACGGCCCTCGGCGCGCAGCTCGACCTCCACGCGCGCGTGCGGGGTGCCCGCGACCGCGTCGAGGGCGTTGTCCACCAGGTTGCCCACGACCGTGACCAGCCCCCGGGGGTCGATCAGCCGGTCCGGGAGCCGGGTACGCTCCGACACCCACAGGGCGACCCCGCGCTCGGCCGCCACGGTCGCCTTGCCGACCAGCAGCGCGGCCAGCAGCGGGTCCTGGATCTTCTCCGTGACCTGCTCGGCGGTGGCCCGGTGATCCCCGACCACCTCCCCGACGAACTCCACGGCGTCGTCGTACATCTCCAGTTCCAGCAGCCCCAGCAGGGTGTGCATGCGGTTGGCGTGCTCGTGGTCCTGGGCCCGCAGCGCGTCGATCAACCCGCGCGTGGAGTCGAGTTCGCGCCCCAGCTGCTCCAGTTCGGTGCGGTCGCGCAGGGTGGCCACGGCCCCGCCGTCTCCGGTGGGCATGCGGTTGGCGACCAGCACGCGCTGGCCGCGCACGGTGAGCAGATCGGTGCCGGTCACCCGGCCGGCCAGCACGTCCGTCGTACGGCCCGCGCCCAGCGCCTCGTCCGGGGTCCGCCCGACGGCCTCGTCGCCGATGCCCAGCAGCCGTCGCGCCTCGTCGTTGAGCAGGCGGACACGGCCGCCCCGGTCGAGCGCGACCACGCCCTCCCGGATGCCGTGCAGCATCGCCTCGCGCTCCGCGAGCAGTGCGGAGATGTCGGAGAAGGCCAGGTCCCGGGTCTGCCGCTGGACCCGGCGGGAGATCAGCCAGGCGGCCAGCGCGCCGACCGCGAGGGCACCGCCGGCGTAGGCGAACAGTCCCGGGATCGCGCTGATCAGCCGCGCCCGCACGCTGTCGTAGGCGATGCCGACCGAGACGGCGCCGACGATGCGGTGGCCGGCGTCGTACAGCGGCACCTTGCCGCGCGCGGAGCGCCCCAGGGTGCCGTTGTCGATCTGCATGACCTCCTGGCCCGCCAGCGCCTCCCGCGGGTCGGTCGAGACGTGACGGCCGATCTCCGCGGGCGTGGTGTGCGACCAGCGCACGCCCCGCCGGTCCATCACCACGATGTACTCGGCGTGGGTGGCCGCCCGGATCCGCTCCGCCTCCTTCTGCACCGTCCCGTTCACGCTCGGCTCGGTGCCGAGGACGCCCTCGGCGATCTGCGGGTCCTGGGCCGTGGTCTCGGCGATGGCGAGCGCGCGGCGCATCGCCTCCTGGTCCAGCTGCTTGCTCAGCGGCGCCAGGAAGAGCCCGGTCGCGAGCACCGCGACCCCCGCGGCGATCGCCACCTGCATCAGCAGCACCTGCGAGAACATCCGCCGGGGCAGACCGAGGCGCAGACGGCGTGCGGGGGGAGTGGGGCTCATACCCACGACGGTACGTGGGGCGGCCTGGAGCGCCCCAGCGGGTGTGGTGTGGATCTCTTGATCCACTCGTGACCCCGTTGATCAATCGTTGACGGATCGGACGCCGAACCGTCCGGACCGCATGTCCCGGCCGGCCGAGCTGGGGTCGTCGGCGGCACGCGCGCCCCGCTAGCTCGCCAGCGCCGTCGCCCTCAGCTCGCGTACCTCGACCACGTCCATCCGCGCGGGCGCCCCGAGCGCCGTCGCGCCGCAGCTCTCCGGGCGCGGCGGCAGCGACGCCCCCTGTGCCACGGTGACCCGCCACCGGCGGCCGTCGGCATGGGCGACCGTGACCTGCCAGCGCGGAGCCGTGCCGTCGGTCCGCACGACGGCGAGCACACCCGCCCGGTATTCGCCCGCGGTCGAGCGGACGGCCAGCTCGGCCGCCTGGCCGGGCCGTTCCCACGCGGAGCACCCCCGGCACCCCTCGACGACCACGCGTCCTTCCTGGACGCCGTGCAGGGCTTCCTTGACCGTGTGCGCCTCGGCGCGGGCGTAGGCGTAGCCGTACGGCAGGACGAGCACCGTGGGCGCGAACCGATGTCCACCCAGATGGGTGACCTCCCAGACTCCGCGCACCCCGGAGGCGACCAGCTCCGTGGCGAGGGGGCGGCCCAGGAGGGCGCAGCAGCGGTCGCGCTTGCCGTTGGTGCACACGAGCGCCAGCGGGTCGCCCCGGTGCGGGCGCCCGTCGAGCGTCGCGCCGAAGGAACGGTGGTCGCCCGCGCCGAGGCCGGCGAAGTCGAGTGCGAGCAGTCGCCGCGGGTCGCGGGTGGTGGCACGGTGCAGCCACACGCGCCCCGGAACGGTGTGCGCGGCGTACACCTGCCGGATCGCGGGCGTACCGGGGTCGGCATGGCGCCCGGGGCGGCGGATGAGCGCGATACGCACTCCGGTTCCGTCCGCGGCGGCCTCCAGCGCCCGGCCCAGCGCGGGGTCCAGGTGGCTGGACGTGAGCGCCTTGGCGCCCCACGGCCCGGTCTGTTCCAGCAGCAGCCACGTCGTCGCCGTGGCAGCCGTACCGGATACCGGCTCGTCGAGGCTCCGGGAGACGGTCGCACACCTACTCACAGAGGTGAGCCTAACCTGACTTTCCCCGGGGGGACTTCCCGCCCCGGTCGTGTCCTACTCCGGGAGGGGCTGCGGCGGGCGCGGACCGACGTAGTGGCCGCTGGGCCGCATGCGCAGCGGGCGCTCGCCGTACTCCTCCAGGGCGTGGGCGATCCAGCCTGCCGTCCGGGCGACGGCGAAGATCGTCTCACCGGCCGCGGCCGGCATGCCGCTGGATGCCGTGAACACCGCCAGGGCCAGGTCCACGTTGGCGTACAGCGGGGTGTGCCGGGCGGTGGTGGCGACGATGTCGCGGGCCGCGAGCAGCGCGGACTCCGCGCGCGGGATCTGCTCCAGGAGGCCGAACAGCGCCTGCGCGCGAGGATCCTCGCCCGTGTACAGCCGGTGGCCGAGGCCGGGGACCCGGCGGCCCGCGCGCAGTTCCTCGGCGATGACCGGGACCGCCGTGCCCTGGTCGAGCACGTCCAGCAGCATCCGGTGGGCCAGGCCGCTGGCGGCGCCGTGCAGCGGGCCCTCGAGGACGCCGAGCCCGGCCGAGACGGCGGCGTACGCGTGCGCGCGGGCCGAGGCGGCGACCCGGACCGCGAGCGTGGACGCGGCCAGGTCGTGGTCGGCGAGCAGGGCCAGCGCGGTGTCCAGGACGCGCAGGGAGGCCTCGTCGGCAGGGCGGCCGCTCAGCCGGCCCCACAGGCGATGGGCCAGCGGGCCGTCGTCCTTGTGGCCGGGCCGGGCCGGCGGCAGGGCGGCGACGAGGGTGGGGATGAGGGTGCGCGCCGTGTTCAGCACGGCTTCCTCGGACAGATCGAAGCGCAGGGGGTCCTCGGCCGCCGCGGCGATCGCCGCCACCCGCAGGCGGTCGACGGGGGAAGCGTGCTCGGACAGGGCGTCCACCGCGCGGCGGGCGGTCTCGACGGTGGCCTCGGGCGCGCAGAACGTCGCCCCCGGGACCGGCCGGCCCGTCCACAGCCACTCCGCGACCTCCTCGTAGGAGTGGCGGGCGGCCAGCTCTACGGCGTCCACGCCACGGAAGAAGTACCGGTCCTGCTCGATCAGCGTGATCCGGGTGCGGACGGACAGGTCGCCGCCGGAGCTTGGACTGCCCGCCGCCTCGCGCCGGTTGCGGCGGGCGAGGGCCTCCACCTCCCCGGCCTCGAAGGTGCTCGCCCGGCCGCCGGGTTCGCGTCTGCTGCCGAGCAGGCCGCGGCTCACGTACGCGTAGACCGTCTCGGGCTTCACGCCGAGGAGCTCGGCGGTCTCCTTGGTGGTCAGCCGGCGCCCGGGACGGTGGGGAGCGGTGTCGTGATCGCGCATGGGGTCACCGTAGTCGCCTCTGCACACCTTGATGGCCGTGCATTGATCCAATCAATATTGACATGAGTTGAGTCAAGCATGGACAGTCGGATCAAGTCCAGGGAGGAACGTCATGACCGTCAACAGGACCGCCACCCCGCTCATCAACGCCCCGCGCGGTCTCGCGGGCGTCGTCGTCGCCGAGACCGAAGTCGGTGACGTCCGGGGGCGCGAGGGCTTCTACCACTACCGGCAGTACTCGGCCGTCGACCTCGCGCGCACCCGGAGCTTCGAGGACGTCTGGCACCTGCTGGTGCACGGCGCGCTCCCGGACGCCGGGCGCGCCGCCGCCTTCGCCGCCGAGACCGCCGCGCTGCGGCGCCTGCCCGGGGAGATCCGCGCCGCCCTCCCCGCGATCGCCGCCGCCGGCCGCCTGTCCGGACCGCTGGCAGGGCTCCGCACGGCGCTGTCCCTGCTGGGCGCCGCCCAGGGCTTCCGGCCGGTGTACGACATCGACGCGGACCGGCGGCGCGCCGACTCGGTGGCCGCCTGCGCGGCCGTACCCACGCTGCTCACCGCGCTGTACCGGCTCGGGCAGGGGCTCGATCCCGTCGAGCCGCGGGAGGACCTCTCGTACGCGGCCAACTACCTCTACATGTTGACGGGTTCGGAGCCCGATCCACGTAAGGCCCGTGCAGTCGAGCAATACCTGATCTCCACCATCGATCACGGATTCAACGCGTCAACCTTCACCGCACGGGTCATCGCGTCCACCGGCGCCGACGTGGTGGCCTGCCTGACCGGTGCCGTCGGCGCCCTGTCCGGGCCGCTGCACGGAGGCGCGCCCAGTCGGGCCCTGGACACCCTGGACGCGATCGGCACCCCGGACCGGATCGACGCGTGGATACGTGAGCGGGTCCTCGCCGGCGACCGGATCATGGGTTTCGGGCACGCCGTCTACCGCACCGAGGACCCCCGCTCGCGCATGCTGCGGGAGATCGCCCTCGGCTTCGGCGGCCCGCGGGTCCACTTCGCGGTGGAGGTCGAGCGCCGGGTGGAGGCGATCCTCGCCGAGCTGAAGCCCGGACGCGAACTCCACACGAACGTCGAGTTCTACGCCGGTGTGGTCATGGAACTGTGCGGCCTGCCCCGGGAGATGTTCACCCCCACCTTCGCGGCGGCACGGGCGGTGGGCTGGAGCGCCAACATCCTGGAACAGGCGGCCGACCCGAAGATCATCCGCCCGGTGGCACGGTACGTGGGGCCCGAGCCGGAGAGGGTGGCCACGGCCGCCGGGTGACCCGGGCGCCGTCCCCCGGGCCGAGCGCGGCGATCGGTCCGCCCAGGGGCGGAAGTACTCCGCCGCGGGGACGGCGCGGCCGGCGGCGACGGCCGCCCGTACGGGGGCGAGCACCGACCCGTGCGCGGACCGGCGTCGGCAACCGCTCCCCGCGGGCGTTTCTCCCCCCGCTCGTATGCTGGACGCCCGGTCCACACACGTCGCGCACCGGGCCGTGAGCCGGTGCGCGCCGGTACGTCAGAGAGGTCGCGCGTTGGGGAACAGCTTGGGACACAGCCGCACTCCGCAGCAGATCCCGGTCGTCGTGCTCGCCGGATTCCTGGGTTCCGGGAAGACCACGCTCCTCAACCACCTGCTGCACCGCAGCGGCGGCAGCCGGATCGGGGCCATCGTCAACGACTTCGGGGCCATCGAGATCGACGCCATGGCCGTCGCGGGCGCCCTCGGCGACTCGACCGTCTCGCTCGGCAACGGCTGCCTGTGCTGCGCCGTCGACGCGAGCGAACTCGACCTCTACCTGGACCGGCTCGCCGCTCCCACCACCGGCATCGATGTGATCGTCATCGAGGCGAGCGGACTGGCCGAGCCCCAGGAACTCGTGCGCATGGTGCTCGCCAGCGAACATCCGCGCATCGTCTACGGCGGCCTCGTCGAGGTCGTCGACGCCGCCGAGTTCGCCGACACCCGCGCGAGGCACCCCGAGATCGACCGCCACCTCGCCCTCGCCGACCTGGTCGTCGTCAACAAACTCGATCGCGCCGACGACGCCGACCGGGTGCTGGGGCTCGTCCGCTCGCTCACCGACCGCGCGGCCGTCGTCCCCGCCACCTACGGCCGTATCGACCCCGAGTTCCTCTTCGACTGCCGGCCCGACGAGGAGCGTGTCGGCCAGCTCTCCTTCGACGACCTCCACACGGACGGGGAGGACGGGCCCGGCCACGCCGGACATCTGCACACCGGCTACGACAGCCTGTCCTTCACCTCCGAGGTGCCCCTGGAACCCCGCCGGCTCATGCGGTTCCTGGACAGCCGGCCCGAGGGGCTGTACCGGATCAAGGGATACGTCGACTTCGGGCCGTACGACCCCGTCAACCGGTACGCCGTGCACGCCGTCGGCCGGTTCCTGCGCTTCTACCCGGAGCCCTGGGCGCCCGGCGAGGCCCGCCTCACCCAGCTCGTGCTCATCGGCTCCGGCATCGCCGCGGACGCCCTCGGCAAGGAGCTGGAGGAGTGCGGGAACGACGCCCCGCACGCCGACGAGCACGGCATGTGGGGCGTCCTGCGCTACGTGCAGGGGCCGGACGAAGCGGAGGCCGACCCGCAGGAGCCGCCGGCCTAGAAGACCGGCCCCGCCACCACGGACACCGTCTTCGGCAGCGAGGTGCCCGAGCCGTCCCGCCGCGGGTCCGGCTCCGGCAGCTCCACCGGGGTGCCGTTCTTCTGCGCCGCGCGCGCGGGAACCGGGCCCGCCCAGCCCAGCGACAGACAGTCCTCGCCCTTCAGGAACCGCTGACAGCGCACGCCACCCGTGGCCCGGCCCTTGCGGGGGTACTGGTCGAACGGGGTCAGCTTGGCCGTCGTCTGCACCGAGTCGTCCAGCGTGCCGCGCGAGCCCGCCACCGTGAACACCACCGCGTCGGCGGCCGGGTCGACCGCAGTGAAGGAGATGACCTTCGCGCCCTCGGTGAGCTTGATCCCCGCCATACCGCCCGCCGGGCGGCCCTGCGGGCGGACGATGGAGGCCTGGAAGCGCAGCAGCTGCGCGTCGTCCGTGATGAACACCAGGTCCTCCTCGCCGGTGCGCAGCTCCACCGCGCCGACGATCCGGTCGCCCTCCTTGAGCGTGATGACCTCCAACTCGTCCTTGTTGGACGGGTAGTCGGGCACCACACGCTTGACCACACCCTGCTCGGTGCCGAGCGCCAGACCCGGGGACGACTCGTCCAGCGTGGTCAGGCCGACCACCGTCTCGTCGCCCTCCAGGGAGACGAACTCCGCCAGCGGGGCGCCTCCGGAGAGGTTCGGCGCGCCCGCAGGCTCCGGCAGCTGCGGCAGGTCGACCACGTTGATCCGCAGCAGCCGGCCCGCCGAGGTCACCGCGCCGATCACCCCGCGCGCGGTCGCCGGCACCGCCGAGACGATCACGTCGTGCTTGACCCGCTTGCCGCCCGCCGCCTCCGGGAACGGCTCGTCGGTCGCCGTACGGGCCAGCAGCCCCGTCGAGGACAGCAGCACCCGGCACGGGTCGTCGGCCACCTGGAGCGGGACGGTGGCGGCCGGAGCACCCCCGGCCTCCAACAGCACCGTGCGCCGGTCGGTGCCGAACTTCTTCGTCACGGCGGCCAGTTCGGCCGAGACCAGCTTGCGCAGCTCCGCGTCCGACTCCAGGATCCGGGTCAGCTCCTCGATCTCCGCCGTGAGCTTGTCCTTCTCCGCCTCCAGCTCGATCCGGTCGAACTTGGTGAGCCGGCGCAGCGGTGTGTCGAGGATGTACTGCGTCTGCACCTCGCTCAGCGAGAAGCGCTCCATCAGGCGCTGCTTCGCCTGCGCGGAGTTCTCGCTGGACCGGATGATCCGGATGACCTCGTCGATGTCGACCAGCGCGGTCAGCAGGCCCTCGACCAGGTGCAGCCGGTCGCGCTTCTTGCCGCGGCGGAACTCGCTGCGGCGCCGGACCACGTCGAAGCGGTGGTCCAGATAGACCTCCAGCAGCTCCTTCAGTCCCAGGGTGAGCGGCTGGCCGTCGACCAGGGCGACGTTGTTGATGCCGAAGGACTCCTCCATCGGCGTCAGCTTGTACAGCTGCTCCAGGATCGCCTCCGGCACGAAGCCGTTCTTGATCTCGATGACCAGACGCAGGCCGTGCTCGCGGTCGGTGAGGTCCTTGACGTCGGCGATGCCCTGGACCTTCTTGGCGTTGACCAGGTCCTTGATCTTCGCGATGACCTTCTCGGGGCCGACCGTGAACGGCAGCTCCGTGACCACCAGGCCCTTGCGGCGGGCGGTGACCGTCTCGATCGAGACCGTCGCGCGGATCTTGAAGGTGCCACGACCGGTCGCGTACGCGTCCCGGATGCCGTCCAGGCCGACGATCCGGCCGCCGGTGGGCAGGTCGGGGCCCGGGACGTGCTTCATCAGCGCGTCCAGGTCGGCGTTCGGGAACCGGATCAGGTGGCGGGCGGCGGAGACGACCTCGCGCAGGTTGTGCGGCGGCATGTTCGTCGCCATACCGACCGCGATGCCCGAGGAGCCGTTGACCAGCAGGTTCGGGAAAGCGGCGGGCAGGGCCACCGGCTCCTGCTCCTGGCCGTCGTAGTTCGGCGCGAAATCGACCGTGTCCTCGTCGATCGACTCGGTCATCAGGCTCGTCGCCTCGGCCATCCGGCACTCGGTGTACCGCATGGCGGCCGGCGGGTCGTCGTTGCCCAGCGAGCCGAAGTTGCCGTGGCCGTCGACCAGCGGCACGCGCATGGAGAAGGGCTGCGCCATGCGCACCAGGGCGTCGTAGATCGACGCGTCGCCGTGCGGGTGCAGCTTGCCCATGACCTCGCCGACGACACGCGCGCACTTCACGTACGAGCGCTCGGGGCGCAGGCCCATCTCGTTCATCTGGTAGACGATCCGGCGGTGTACCGGCTTGAGGCCGTCACGGGCGTCCGGCAGGGCCCGCGAATAGATGACCGAGTACGCGTACTCAAGGTAGGAGCCACGCATCTCGTCCACGACGTCGATGTCGAGGATCCTCTCCTCGAACGAATCGTCGGGCGGCGGGGTCTTCGTGCTGCGGCGGGCCATCGCTGCCTGGCTCCTTGCTGAAGCGTGGGACGGATCTGATGCGGACCATTGTGGACCGAGGCACCGACAAGCCGTGCCGCGACCCGGTCCGGGCGGGCTCCGGGGCCACCGGAGCCGGGTCCGGCGCAGGCTACGCGATCCGCTCTGGGCGTACGTCCCGCGGGAACTTCGCCGTGGCCCCGCACGCTTTGCATACAGTGGCAGGAACGGCAGGAAAACCGCGGTTTCGACGACCGCCTCCGCTTGCGAAGGGACGTACATGCCCATGGGTCACACGACCACGGCCGAGGCAGGCTCCGGGGGCCTGACAGCGACCGAGCACCGGCTGGCCAACGGTCTGCGCGTGGTGCTCTCCGAGGACCACCTGACCCCGGTGGCGGCGGTCTGCCTCTGGTACGACGTCGGTTCCCGGCACGAAGTCAAGGGGCGTACCGGCCTGGCTCACCTTTTCGAGCACTTGATGTTCCAGGGCTCCGCGCAGGTCAAGGGCAACGGCCACTTCGAGCTGGTGCAGGGTGCCGGCGGCTCGCTGAACGGCACCACCAGCTTCGAGCGCACCAACTACTTCGAGACCATGCCCGCGCACCAGCTGGAGCTGGCCCTCTGGCTGGAGGCCGACCGCATGGGCTCGCTGCTGGCCGCCCTGGACGACGAGTCCATGGAGAACCAGCGGGACGTCGTCAAGAACGAGCGCCGCCAGCGCTACGACAACGTGCCGTACGGCACCGCCTTCGAGAAGCTGACCGCCCTCTCCTACCCGGAGGGCCACCCGTACCACCACACGCCGATCGGCTCGATGGCGGACCTGGACGCGGCCACCCTGGAGGACGCCCGCCAGTTCTTCCGCACCTACTACGCGCCGAACAACGCGGTCCTCTCGGTGGTCGGCGACATCGACCCCGAGCAGACCCTCGCCTGGATCGAGCGGTACTTCGGCTCGATCGCGTCCCACGACGGCAAGCCCGCGCCCCGCGACGGCACCCTGCCGGAGGTCGTCGGCGAGCAGCTGCGCGAGGTCGTCGTCGAGGAGGTCCCGGCGCGCGCCCTGATGGCCGCCTACCGGCTCCCGCACGACGGCACGCGCGCGTGCGACGCGGCCGACCTCGCCCTGACCGTCCTCGGCGGCGGCGAGTCCTCCCGCCTGTACAACCGGCTGGTGCGCCGCGACCGTACGGCCGTCGCGGCCGGCTTCGGCCTGCTGCGCCTGGCCGGCGCGCCCTCCATGGGCTGGCTGGACGTGAAGACCTCCGGTGACGTCGAGGTGCCGGTCATCGAGGCCGCCATCGACGAGGAGCTGGCCCGGTTCGCCGCGGAGGGCCCCACGCCCGAGGAGATGGAGCGCGCCCAGGCCCAGCTGGAGCGCGAGTGGCTGGACCGGCTCGGCACGGTCGCCGGCCGCGCCGACGAACTGTGCCGCTACGCCGTCCTGTTCGGCGACCCGCAGCTCGCCCTGACGGCCGTCGAGCGGGTCCTGGAGGTGACGCCGGAGGAGGTCCAGGAGGTCGCCAAGGCCCGTCTGCGCCCCGACAACCGCGCGGTCCTCGTCTACGAGCCGAAGTCCCCGGAGTCGGTCGAGGACGCGGACGTCCCCGAGGACCCCGAGTCGGAAGCGATCGTAGAGGCCGGCCACGAGAACGAGGAGACGGCCAAGTGACCGAGCTCGCCACCATGGAGTTCCACCCCCAGCCGCAGCCCGGTGCCGCCAAGCCGTGGGCGTTCCCGGCCCCCGAGCGCGGCACGCTCGACAACGGCCTGACCGTGCTGCGCTGCCACCGCCCCGGCCAGCAGGTCGTCGCCGTGGAGGTGCTGCTGGACGCGCCCCTGGACGCCGAGCCGGCCGGGCTGGACGGCGTCGGCACGATCATGGCGCGGGCCTTCTCCGAGGGCACCGACCAGCACTCCGCCGAGGAGTTCGCCGCCGAGCTGGAGCGCGCCGGCGCCACCCTCGACGCGCACGCCGACCACCCCGGCGTCCGGATCAGCCTGGAGGTCCCCGCCTCCCGCCTGGCCAGGGGCCTCGGCCTGCTCGCCGACGCCCTGCGCGCGCCCGCCTTCGCCGAGAGCGAGGTCGAGCGGCTGGTCCGCAACCGCCTGGACGAGATCCCGCACGAGCTGGCCAACCCCGCCCGCCGGGCCGCCAAGGAACTCGCCAAGGAGCTGTTCCCGGCGACCGCGCGCATGTCCCGTCCCCGCCAGGGCACCGAGGAGACGGTCGAGAAGATCGACGCGGCGGCCGTACGCGCCTTCTACGACCGCCATGTGCGGCCCGCCACGGCCACCGTGGTGGTCGTCGGCGACCTGACGGGCGTGGACCTGGACGCGCTGCTGGGGGACACCCTGGGCGCCTGGACCGGCACCCCGGGCGAGCCCCGGCCGGTGCCGCCGGTGACCGCCGACGACACCGGGCGCGTGGTCATCGTGGACCGGCCCGGCGCGGTCCAGACGCAGCTGCTCATCGGCCGGATCGGCCCCGACCGGCACGACCGGGTGTGGCCCGCCCAGGTGCTCGGCACGTACTGCCTCGGCGGCACCCTCACCTCCCGCCTGGACCGCGTCCTGCGCGAGGAGAAGGGCTACACCTACGGCGTGCGCTCCTTCGGGCAGGTCCTGCGGTCCGCGCCGGACGGCACGGGCGCGGCGATGCTCGCCATCAGCGGCTCCGTGGACACCCCGAACACGGGCCCGGCGCTGGACGACCTGTGGAAGGTGCTGCGCACCGTCGCGGCGGACGGCCTGACCGACGCCGAGCGGGACGTCGCCGTGCAGAACCTCGTCGGCGTGGCGCCGCTGAAGTTCGAGACGGCGGCCGCCGTCGCGAGCACGCTGGCCGACCAGGTCGAGCAGCATCTGCCCGACGACTTCCAGGCGACGCTCTACCGGCAACTGGCCGCCACGGGCACGGTGGAGGCCACCGCCGCCGTCGTGAACGCCTTCCCCGTGGACCGCCTGGTGACGGTCCTCGTCGGCGACGCGGCCCAGATCAAGGCACCGGTCGAGGCGCTCGGCATCGGTGAAGTGAGCGTGGTGTCGGCCGAGTAACGGCACGCGCGCACGGGGCCCTGGCGACCTACGGGTCGTCAGGGCCCCTGCTGTTCCACTCGTTCCTCCAGATGCCCGTTTTGCGGGAGAGGTTGCCTGTCTGCCCTGTGGGATGCGCTACAAAAAGCCGCTTGCGTTTGAGGATTGAAAGCGGGCCGCCGTAGCGTCATGCGGGCTGTTCGTCAGGCAGTGCGCCGCGCCCGCGGCACCGGACAGTCATCGCCGAGTCCCCGTACGGCGCGAGCCAGGGGAGCCGGGGACCCACGCAGTCCCTGGGGTGAATCGGGTGCCCGCGCGAGAGCGGGGGGACCCGTAGGAGACCTTCCTGCTCCGAACCCGTCAGCTAACCCGGTAGGCGAGAGGGAAGGAAAGGACCAGCCACTTCATGGCGTTCATGTGCGCCACCGGGAAGCACCGCAAGCCCGGCCGGGTCAAGCGGACCACCGCTCAGGCGGCCGGTATCGCGGCCCTCACCACCACGGGTGTGATCGGCACCCTCGCCGCCTCCCCGGCGCTCGCCGCCGAGAGCCCCGCGGAGCAGACCGGCCTCACCCCGGTCCTGGCCGCCACCGGCGACGTCGCCGAGGAGATCGACGCCCAGGCCGCCGCCCAGCAGCAGGCCGCCGAGCAGAAGGCGGCCGAGGAGGCCGCGGCGAAGGAAGCCGCCAGGCGGGCCCAGGAGGTGCGTGCGGCCAAGGCCCGCGCCGCCCGGGAGGCCGAGCGCAAGCGGCTCAACGCCTTCGTGGCCCCGATCGCGCACTCGTTCGTCTCCACGGCCTACCAGGCCAGTAGCTCCCTGTGGTCCTCCGGTTCGCACACCGGCATCGACTTCCACGCGGCCAGCGGCACGTCCGTGCACGCGGTGGGCTCCGGCACGGTCGTCTCCGCGGGCTGGGGCGGCGCGTACGGCAACCAGGTCGTGATCCGCATGGCCGACGGCATGTACACCCAGTACGGGCACCTGTCCTCGATCGGTGTCGCGGTGGGCCAGAAGATCGTCCCGGGCCAGCAGATCGGCCTGTCCGGCGCCACGGGCAACGTCACCGGCCCGCACCTCCACTTCGAGGCGCGCACGACCCCCGAGTACGGTTCGGACGTCGACCCCGTCGCCTATCTCCGCAACCACGGAGTGCACGTCTGACGCCCGACGCACGACCGTCCGAGGCCCCGGCTCGTCGAGCCGGGGCTTTCGCCGTTTTTCGAGGTGTCCGCCGGACCCGCTGTCCAAAAAATATCCACGGATTACGACCCGCCATCGGAAATTCCCGCTCATTGGAATAGAGTCACGGAACAGGCGTCCAGTGTCGGCGTTTCACGGGGATTAAGGCGGAGGTCGGTCATGCGTATTCCGGCGCACTCGGTGTGCACCGCTGTCCGGGACGACATCGTCGCCGGTGTCTACGAGCGCGGCAGCCGTCTCACCGAGGAAGTCCTGGCCCGCCGCTACGGCGTCTCGCGCGTCCCGGTGCGCGAGGCCCTGCGCACCCTGGAGGCCGAGGGCTTCGTGGTGACGCGCCGGCACGCGGGCGCGTGCGTGGCCGAGCCGACCGAGCAGGAGGCGGCCGACCTGCTGGAGATGCGGGTGCTGCTGGAGCCGCTGGGCGCCGCCCGGGCCGCCCAGCGGCGCACCGAGGCCCATCTGAAGGTGCTGCGCGGCCTGGTCCGGCTGGGCCAGGAGCGGGCCAGGCGGGGCAACAGCGAGGATCTGCGCTCGCTGGGCGGCTGGTTCCACGAGACGCTCGCCCAGGCATCCGGCAGCCCCTCGCTGACCTCGATGCTCACTCAGCTGCGGCACAAGATCGCCTGGATGTACGCGGTGGACGCGCCGCCGAGCCCGATGGAGTCCTGGACCGAGCACGGGGCGATCGTGGACGCGGTGGCGCGCGGGGACGGGGAGCGGGCGCGGGCACTGACGGCGCTGCACGCGGAGCGCGCGACGGGGGTGCACCGGCTGCGTTTTTCCGGTGCCGTGGAGCGTGTGAGGACTTCGCAACATGCCGTAAACATGTCGAGTCCGCGGCTTTAACAAGGGCGCCGTATACAAAGAAGAATAATTCTGTGGGGCGCGGTTTTTGCTGCCCTAATTCAGGCGTGCGCGGAATTCCGTTGCGAGTTCCGCGCGGTGGGCGTGTGTCCGGCATAAACCCGGGTCCGGACACGGCGAAGCCGCGCCGCCCCGGCGGGCGAACGCGGCTCCGGCGTTCTGTGCGGTGGTCGCTCAGACGGTCTCGGGCAGCTCCTCCAGGCCCTCGGAGACCAGCTTGGCCAGACGGTCGAGGGCGGCGTCCGCCCCCTCGGCGTCGGAGGCGAGGACGATCTCCTCGCCACCCTGGGCGCCCAGGCCCAGGACGGCCAGCATGGAGGCCGCGTTGACGGGGTTGCCCCCGGCCTTGGCGATCGTCACCGGGACGCCTGCGGCCGTGGCGGCTCGGACGAAGATGGAGGCGGGGCGGGCGTGGAGGCCCTCGGCCCAGCCGACGTTGACGCGGCGCTCAGCCATGTGTTGCTGCCCTTCGGTGTTCAGGGTTGTCTAGACCAGTTTCCCACATCGTGAAGCGTGCCCGGAAAGGACCGAGGTCCCCTCGCGGTGTGGAGCCGGACCGCGGCCTCGGTCCGGCTTGTCGTCCTCCACAGACTGCCTCGCGCCGTTGTCCTACGCGAGCCGTACTCTGGGGCCCATGCAGACCTCGGCGGACCGGCAGGACCGGCACCAGTACCCCGCCCACTGGGAGGCGGACGTGGTGCTGCGCGACGGTGGCACCGCGCGCATCAGGCCCATC
This sequence comes from Streptomyces sp. NPDC038200, assembly GCF_055600785.1. Classification (NCBI taxonomy): domain Bacteria; kingdom Bacillati; phylum Actinomycetota; class Actinomycetes; order Kitasatosporales; family Streptomycetaceae; genus Streptomyces; species Streptomyces sp. NPDC038200. The sequence goes on along the minus strand of NZ_JBVJYH010000001.1, from coordinate 468,310 downwards.
ACCGTTGATGACGCCGACCGCCTGGTCAGTTTCTACGAGCAGGTCTCGGACGAGTCGAAGTACTACCGCTTCTTCGCGCCGTACCCACGGCTCTCCGCCAAGGACGTCCACCGCTTCACGCACCACGACTTCGTGGACCGGGTGGGACTCGCGGCCACCATCGGCGGCGAGTTCATCGCCACCGTACGCTATGACCGCATCGGCGCCGACGGTCTGCCCGCCTCCGGCCCCGCCGACGAGGCCGAGGTCGCCTTCCTGGTGCAGGACGCCCATCAGGGCCGCGGGGTCGCCTCCGCCCTGCTGGAGCACATCGCGGCCGTCGCGCGCGAGCGGGGCATCCGGCGCTTCGCCGCCGAGGTGCTGCCCGCCAACACCAAGATGATCAAGGTGTTCACGGACGCCGGCTACACCCAGAAGCGCAGCTTCGAGGACGGCGTCGTCCGCCTGGAGTTCGACCTCGAACCCACCGACCGCTCCCTCGCCGTCCAGCGCGCGCGGGAGCAGCGCGCCGAGGCCCGCTCGGTACGTCGGCTCCTCGCGCCCGGCTCCGTCGCGGTCGTCGGCGTCGGCCGCGCCCCCGGCGGGGTGGGCCGCAGCGTCCTCGCCAACATCCGCGACGCCGGCTACGAGGGCCCGCTGCACGCCGTGAACAAGGCATTCCCGGAGGATCTCAAGGAGGTCGACGGGGTGCCCGCGTACCGCTCGGTGCGGGACATCGACGGGCACGTGGACCTCGCCGTCGTCGCCGTACCGGCCGAACAGGTGCCGGCGGTGGTCGCCGCGTGCGGGGAGCACGGCGTCCAGGGACTGGTCGTGCTCTCCGCCGGATACGCCGAGAGCGGGCCCGAGGGACGGGAACGGCAGCGGGCCCTCGTCCGGGCCGCGCGCGCGTACGGCATGCGGATCATCGGCCCGAACGCCTTCGGGGTCGTCAACACCGCCGCGGACGTCCGGCTGAACGCCTCGCTCGCCCCCGAGCTGCCCCGCCCCGGCCGCATCGGGCTGTTCACCCAGTCCGGCGCCATCGGCATCGCCCTGCTGTCCCGGCTGCACCGGCGCGGCGGCGGAGTCACCGGGGTCACGGGTGTGTCCACCTTCGTGTCCGCCGGCAACCGCGCCGACGTCTCCGGCAACGACGTCCTGCAGTACTGGTACGACGACCCCGAGACCGACGTCGTCCTCATGTACCTGGAGTCCATCGGCAACCCCCGCAAGTTCACCCGCCTCGCGCGGCGGACGGCGGCGGCGAAGCCGCTGGTGGTGGTGCAGGGCACCGGCACGGCACCCCAGGGGCACGCGGTACGGGCCACCCGGCTGCCCCACGCGACCGTCTCCGCGCTGCTCCGGCAGGCCGGCGTGATCCGGGTCGACACGATCACCGAGCTGGTCGACGCGGGGCTGCTGCTCGCCCGGCAGCCGCTGCCCGCCGGTCCGCGCGTGGCCATCATCGGCAACTCCGAGTCGCTGGGCGTGCTGACGTACGACCGATGTGTCGCCGAGGGGCTGCGGCCGGCGCGGCCGGTGGACCTGACGACCGGCGCGACGGCGGAGGACTTCGGCCGGGCACTCGCCGCCGCGCTGGCCGACGGCACGAACGACGCCGTCGTCGTGACGGCGATCCCCGCGATCGGGGAAGGGTCGCCCGGGGACGCCGAGCTGGCCGAGGCGCTGCGGTCGGCCGCGGCCGCGGTGCCGGGGAAGCCCGTGCTGGTGGTGCATGTGGAGCTGGGAGGGCTCGCCGAGGCGTTGTCGGCCGCCGCCAGCACGGCTCCGCGGGCCGCCGGCAAGGCACCGGGCAGCATGGGCGAAGCGGTCGGCACGGGCGGCCCCGCCCTGCTCACGGCCCCTCCCGAGGGCACCCACCTCATCCCCGCCTACCCCGCCGCCGAGCGTGCCGTCCGGGCTCTCTCGGAGGCCGTGAAGTACGCGCAGTGGCAGCGGGAGGCGACCGACCCCGGCAAGGTGCCCGAGTTCGACGACATCGACGAGAAGGGTGCCGCGCGGCTCATCGGCGAGCTGCTCGCGCGCGGGGAAGGGCTCACGATCTCCGACGAGCAGACCTGTGAGCTGCTCGGCCGATACGGCGTCCACGTCCGCCGGGCGCTGCCCGCGGCCACCCCGGAGGCCGCCGCCGAGGCCGCCCGCGCCCTCGGCTACCCGGTGGCCCTCAAGGCCACCGCCCCGCACCTCAGGCACCGCGCCGACCTGGGCGGTGTCCGCCTGGACCTCGCGGACGAGGAACAACTGCTCAGGGCGTACGCCGAGTTGACCGAGCTGTTCGGACAGCCGGCGGAGCTGCGGCCGGTGGTGCAGGCCATGGCGCCCCGGGGCGTCGACACCGTCGTACGCGCGGTGATCGACCCCGCGGCCGGGGCCGTGCTGTCCTTCGGCCTGGCCGGGGCCGCCTCGCAACTGCTCGGGGACATGGCCCACCGGCTGGTCCCCGTCACCGACCGGGAGGCGACCTCGCTGGTGCGGTCCATCCGCACCGCACCCCTGCTGTTCGGCTGGCGCGGCTCCACGCCCGTCGACACCCCCGCGCTGGAGGAACTGCTGCTGCGGGTGTCCCGGCTGGTCGACGACCACCCGGAGGTGGTCGCGGTCACCCTGGAGCCGGTCGTCGTCGCCCCCCAGGGCGTGAGCGTCCTCGGCGCCACCGTACGGCTCGCGCCCCCGCCCGCCCGCGACGACCTCGGCCCGCGCACGCTGCCGGCCTACTGAACGCGCTGCCGGCCGCGGAACGGGGGAGGGGGCCATGCGCAGACCGCCGGACACCGGCGGCCGGGAACCCCTCTCCCGCCGGGGCGCCGCCGAGCGGCCGGGGCTCGTCCGGCGGCACCCGCACCCGGGCGGGGAGGCCGCCCGAGTGCCCACGACTGGCCCGGACCGCCCTTGCCCACGGATTAGGATGGACGCCATGGCCAAGACCAGTACGACGACCCAGGGGCTGCGCGCGGCGATCGAGCGCAGCGGCTACTACCCGGCCCTCGTGGCCGAGGCGGTGGAGGCCGCCGTGGGCGGCGAGCCCATCCGGTCGTACCTGGTCCACCAGGAGACGACGTTCGACCAGAACGAGGTGCGCCGGCACGTCACCGTGCTGGTCCTCACCGGCAACCGCTTCATCGTCAGCCACACCGACGAGCAGGCCGCCGACAGCACCTCCCCGACGCCGTACGCCACCACCTCCACCGAGTCCGTGCGGCTCGACCGGGTCTCGTCGGTCGTGGTCAGCCGGGTGGTCGCGAACCCGGAGCAGTACACGCCGGGCACGCTGCCCCGCGAGGTCGTGCTCACCATCGGATGGGGTGCGGTCAGCCGCATCGACCTGGAGCCCGCCGCCTGCGGCGACCCCAACTGCGACGCCGATCACGGCTACACCGGCAGTTCCACGGCGGACGACCTCAGCCTGCGCGTCAGCGAGGCCGGGGACGGCCCGGAGACGGTGCGCCAGGCGCTCGCCTTCGCGCAGGCCATCTCGGAGGCGACCGCGGACCTCGCCCGCTGATGTCGCAGCTCTCCGCCTGGGACCACCCGGAACCCCTCGCCCTCGACACCGCGCCGCTGCCCGAGTACGGCAGCGGCTCCCTGGCCGACCTGCTGCCCACCCTGGCCGCCGGCATGGGTGTGCCCGGTCTGACCGCCACGATCGAGGAACTGACCGCCGCCGACCGGGTCTGCGTCTTCCTGATCGACGGGCTCGGCTGGGAGCAGCTCAGGGCCCACCCGGACGAGGCCCCGTTCCTGACCTCCCTGCTCGGCAGCTCCCGCGGCGGCACCGGCCGCCCGCTCACCGCCGGCTATCCGGCGACCACCGCCACGTCGCTCGCCTCCGTCGGCACGGGTCTGCCGCCCGGCGCCCACGGCCTGCCCGGGTACGCCGTGCGCAACCCGGCCACCGGCGAGCTGATGAACCAGCTCCGCTGGCAGCCGTACACGGAACCGCGCCCCTGGCAGCCCTACCCCACGGTCTTCCAGCTCGCGCAGCGGGCCGGGGTGCACGCCGCCCAGGTGTCCTCGCCCGCCTTCGAGCGCACCCCGCTCACCAAGGTCGCGCTCAGCGGCGGCACCTTCGTCGGCCGGCTGACCGGTGAGGAGCGCATGGACCTAGCGGCCCGGCAACTGGCCGCCGGCGACCGTTCGCTGGTCTACACGTACTACGCCGAGCTGGACGGCTCCGGGCACCGCTACGGCGTCGCCTCCGACACCTGGCGCGGCCAGCTGATGTGCGTCGACCGGCTCGCCCAGCGCCTCGCCGAGCAGCTGCCGCCGCGCAGTGCCCTGTACGTCACCGCCGACCACGGCATGGTCGACGTGCCGTTCGACGAGCAGCACCGCATCGACTTCGACGAGGACTGGGAGCTGCGCGCCGGAGTCGCCCTGCTGGGCGGCGAGGGCCGGGCCCGGCACGTGTACGCGGTGCCGGGGGCCGAGAACGACGTCCTGACCTGCTGGCGCGAGGTGCTCGGGGAGCAGTTCTGGGTGGCCTCGCGGGACGAGGCGATCGCGGCCGGCTGGTTCGGGCCGAGCGTGGACGAGCGGGTGTACCCGCGGATCGGGGACGTGGTCGCCGCGGCGCACGACGACGTCCTGCTGATCGCCTCCGAGCGCGAGCCGAAGGAGTCCTCGCTGGTCGGCAACCACGGCTCGATGACCCCGGCGGAGCAGCTCGTCCCGCTGCTCGAAGTACGCTCCTGAACCTCCTCCCTCCCATCCCCGCGACTTGCCGAAAGGTGCTCACATCCTCATGCCCGAGCTGGTGTTCTTCTCCGGAACGATGGACTGCGGGAAGTCGACGCTGGCTCTGCAGATCGAGCACAACCGCTCCGCGCGCGGCCTGGCCGGAATGATCTTCACCAGGGACGACCGCGCGGGCGAGGGGAAGCTGTCCTCCCGGCTGGGCCTGGTCACCGACGCGGTGGAGGTCGAGGACGGCCAGGACCTGTACGCGTATCTGGTGGACCATCTCTCGCAGGGCGGCCGGGCCGACTATGTGATCGCGGACGAGGCCCAGTTCCTCGCGCCCGGGCAGATCGACCAGCTCGCGCGCGTGGTGGACGATCTCGGCCTGGACGTGTTCGCCTTCGGGATCACCACCGACTTCCGCTCCAAGCTGTTCCCCGGCTCGCAGCGGCTGGTGGAACTGGCCGACCGGATCGAGGTGCTCCAGGTGGAGGCGCTGTGCTGGTGCGGCGCCCGCGCCACGCACAACGCCCGCACGGTGGACGGCGAGATGGTGGTGGAGGGCGCCCAGGTGGTCGTCGGCGACGTCAACCAGTCCGCGGGCGAGGTCGGCTACGAGGTGCTGTGCCGGCGCCACCACCGGCGCCGGATGACCGCCGCGTCGGCCCACGCGGCGGCCCTGTCCCCGGACGTGCTGCCGGTCCCGTCCTCCTGAGGGCTCAGTGCGGGTTCTGCACCACCGAGAACTCGGCGCCCTCCGGGTCCGCCACCGTCGCCACCCGCCCGTGCGGGCTGTCGTGGGCCGGCCTGAGGATCCGGCCGTCCAGGTCGGCGACCTGCCGTAGCGCCGTGTCGATGTCGGCGACCTCGAAGTACGTCTGCCAGTGCGGCCCCCGGTCCCGGGGCAGACCGTGGCCCATGCCGTGCAGCCCGGCCACCGGACGGCCCTCCAGATGCAGGGTCACATAGTCGAAGTCGGCGGAGACCACCGGCTCCTCCTCGTAACCGAACACGCTTTTGTAGAACTTGGCGACGCTCTCCGTCTCGAAGGTGAGCAGTTCGTCCCAGACGGGTGTGCCGGGCACACCCGTGATCGCCGTGCCGAGGTGTGCGGAGCCCTGCCAGATCCCGAACACCGCTCCGGAGGGGTCGGAGGCGATCGCCATCCGGCCCGCCTCGGCGGCGTCGAGCGGGCCGACGGCCACCGTGCCGCCGCACAGCCGCACCGTGTCGGCGGTCTGGTCCACGTCGTCCGAGGCCAGGTACGGCGTCCAGGCGACCGGCAGCCGGTGGTCCGGCGGCAGCTGGCCCATACCCGCCACCTCCCGCCCGTCCAGCAGCGCCCGCACGTACGGGCCGAGCTGCTGCGGGCCCGGCCGGAACTCCCAGCCGAACAGCTCACCGTAGAACTCCTCGATGGCATCCAGCCCGTGCACCATCAGGCTCGCCCAGCAGGGCGTGCCGGGCACGCGCCGCGCGTGCGGACCGGCCGACTCCCGTGCCTCGGTCATCGATCACTCTCTCCCCGGCCCCTCACGGTGGCCGTGTCGCTTCCGCTCCCCGGCAGGGGTGTCCACGCCGCTGGCGGGTACGCCCGTGCCGGTGCCCGCATCCTCCGCGGTGCCGCGGTGCGTACCGCGCCGCTCGGCTGTACCTCCGGGAGGATGCCCGATCTGCCGTCTTTCGCCGCTTCCTGACGATGGCCGACGGGTGTCCGTCGGCTGTACAGTCCGTGCTCGATCCCATACGCCTCGTGATCGAGCCTGTCCGGCCGAGCAGAGTAGCCCGACCTGGACGCGGCGGCCACCCCTGGCGTAAGGATGGACGCCATGACAGCCATCATCACCGCACCCGAACTCGCACAAGAGCTGGCCGGCGACACCCCGCCCGTGCTGCTGGACGTGCGCTGGCAGCTCAGCGTGGCGAAGGCGGCGGGCGCGCCGGCCTTCGACGGCCGGGCCGAGTACGCGGCCGGGCACGTCCCCGGCGCGGTCTTCGTCGACCTGGACCTGGAACTCGCCTCGCCGCCGGGCGCGCACGGCCGCCATCCGCTGCCCGACCTCGCGGTGTTCGGCGCCGCGATGCGACGCGCGGGCGTGTCGGCCGCCCGTCCGGTCGTCGTCTACGACGGCGGCCAGGGCTGGGCGGCCGCGCGCGCGTGGTGGCTGCTGCGCTGGACGGGTCACCCGGACGTGCGGGTGCTCGACGGCGGGTTGCCGTCCTGGCAGGGCGAGTTGTCCACGGACGCGCCGGCGGTGACGGAGGGCGACTTCGCGCCGGCGCCGGCGGCCGCGGGGCTGCTGGACGCCGACGCGGCGGCGGCACTGGCCCGCACGGGTGTGCTGCTGGACGCGCGCGCGGGGGAGCGGTACCGCGGTGAGGTGGAGCCGATCGACCGGGTCGGCGGGCACATCCCCGGCGCTGTGTCGGCGCCCACGACGGAGAACGTGGGACCCGACGGCCGTTTCCTGCCCGCGGCGGAGCTGAGGGACCGCTTCAAGGCTCTGGGGGTGTCCGAGGACGCCGAGGTGGGCGTGTACTGCGGTTCGGGCGTCTCCGGCGCCCACGAGGTCCTCGCGCTGGCGGTGGCGGGCATCCCCGCGGCCCTGTACGTCGGTTCCTGGTCCGAGTGGTCCGCCGACCCGTCCCGGCCGGTGGCGGTGGGAGCGGACCCGCAGTAGCGGGACAGCCGTCGGAGGGGGGCACGCGCGCGTGCCCCCCTCCGACGGCTGTACGAAGACCTACTCCTGCTTCTTGCGGCGGGTGCCGAACACGATCTCGTCCCAACTCGGCACGGCGGCACGGCGGCCGGGGCGGACGCCGTCGGCCTCGGCCTGGCGGTCGGTCGCGCCGACGAGCCGGTCGCGGTGGCTGCCCACGGAGCGCGGCATGAGGACGTCCGCGTAGGCGGAGCCGGCCGAGGCGGCGGGCGCCGGCGGCTCCTCGGCGGCGGGTTCGTCCTCGGGCTCCTCCGAGGGCTCCGCCGGGCGTTCCGGGACCACCAGGTCGCCCCGGAAGCTCGGCACGGCCTCCAGCAGGCTGGTCAGCGAGTCGCGTTCGCCGGTGCTCTCCTCGGCCGGCTCCGACGGCTGCGCGGGCAGGCTGGGCCGCTCCCGCTCGGACCGTTCGAGAGCGCGGTCCATCGAACGCTCGCGCGGCAGCCGGGCGATCCGCGGGACGAACGGGAAGCTCGGCTCCGGCACGGCGAGATCGTCGGACTCGCCGATCAGCGAGCGCGCCTCGCCGTCGACCGCCTGTACGAGCCGCCGGGGCGGGTCGTACGTCCAGCTCGCCGAGTGCGGTTCGCCCGCGACCCGGTAGACGAGGAGCACCTCCCAGGTGCCGTCGTCGCGGCGCCAGGAGTCCCACTGGATGGTGTCCTTCTCGGCACCGCGCAGCAGCAGCCGCTCCTGCACGGCCTCGCCGAGCAGCGGGCCGGAGTTCTCACCGGGGCGGCGGACCGGGGTCTTGCGGGCCCGCTCGGCCATGAAGGCGCGTTCGGCCAGCACGGGCCCCTCGAACCGGCGTACCCGGTCGACGGGGATGCCGGCGAGCTGCGCGACCTCTTCCGCGGTGGCACCGGCACGTATACGCGCCTGGATGTCACGCGGGCGCAGATGGCTCTCGACCTCGATCTCGATCTGGCCGAGGCGGGGCCGGTCGCCGCGTACGGCGGCGCGGAGCCGTTCGTCGATCGGAAGTGTGTACTCCGTGGAGTCGGCAGCCTTGAGCACCAGCCGTGTGCCGTCATTCGAGACGGCCACGACACGCAGTTCGGGCATGGGGACCTCCCGGGTGGTGCCTGCCGACGTCACGTGCGTCGCTGCTTCCGCTAGTCGAGTGTGGCCTGCCCGGGTGCAGCCTGCCACAACCTTGCCGAGTTGCCCGGCGTGTCGGGCACGGGCCCGGGACCGCCGTTATGGCACGGTTACCTGTTCGCCACGCTAAGTGACCAACTCCGTCACCCTGTGCAACTAGCCCCCTCCCGGCGGTCCTGCAAGGCCGCGGGCACCCTGGTGGGAGACCGGACCCAGGGCTCGCAACAGTACTCCATTCGGACCACGTGCGTGGATGGGCGCGCCGCCCAACTTCTGGTGAGGGGCGCGACTTGGGCGCCCGCAACCGGTTTTGTCGATCATGAACGTGGCGAACTTCACGCAATCGCCAGAAACGGAACTAATGGTTTCGTCTGTACGTCCCCTTCTCGTGCAGTCGGTCGAGCAATGTCGATCAAGTACGGGAAAGGCAGGCAAGTTCCGGGTATGCGTGAGACACCCGATACGGGTAGGAAGCGGATCGATCTGAGCGTCCCCCAGGTCGCCGGCAGTGCCCTGGCGGCGGTCGTGGCGGCGAAAATGGCTTCGTACTTCGGGGTGTACGGCACGATCCTCGGTGCCGGGGTGGTCAGCGTCGTCGCCACCTGTGGAGGCACGCTGTTCCAGCACTTCTTCAAACGGACGGGGGAGCAGTTCCGGGAGAAGACCGCGGTGCCGGCCCGGCCGAGGGGGCAAGCGCCGCCCTCGCCCGGCGAGTTCACCGAGGGCACCGTCTACCGCGCGCGGGTGAGGAGCCGGCGCCGTCCGCTGGTCGCCGCCGCCCTGGTCTTCGGGGTCACCATGGCCGGCATCACCACCTACGAGCTGGTCTCCGGCAACAGTTTCAGCGGCGGTACGGGCACGTCGGTCAGCGACGCGGTCAGCGGCCGGGGCTCGTCCGCCGGCAAGCACGGTGACGCACCCGCCCCTTCGGGTGAACCGTCCCCGCGGCGGACACCGTCCGGCGGCGCCGGCGGCGGTCCGACCCGGGGGACGCCCCCCACGCCCGGTGACTCGCCGAGCGGCACGGCGAGCGAGGATCCGGGCGAGGGGTCGACCGGCGGCCCGGCCGCGCAGGCCCCCGCGCCCAGCACGCCCGGCGCGTCCGGTGCGCCCAGCGCGTCCGCCTCGACGCCTACGCCCCCAGGACCCTCCGCAAGTAGTCGTTCTGGAACAGCCGCTCCGGATCAAGACGGTCCCGCAGAGCGGTGAACTCGCCGAAGCGCGGGTACACGCGGGCGAAGTACTCCGCGTCCCGGGTGTGCACCTTGCCCCAGTGCGGGCGCCCCTCGTGCGCGGTGAGAATGCGCTCGGCGGCCGTGAAGTACGCCTGGTACGGCGTGCCCCGGAACATGTGCACGGCGACATAGGCGCTGTCCCGGCCGGAGGCGGTGGACAGGGTGATGTCGTCGGCCGGTGCGGTGCGCACCTCCACCGGGAAGCTGACCCGCAGGCCCGAGCGGTCCACCATGGTCCGCAGTTCGCGCAGCGTCTCCACCAGGGCCGCGCGCGGGACGGCGTACTCCATCTCCACGAAGCGCACCCGGCGCGGCGAGGTGAAGACCCGGTAGGGGATGTCCGTGTACGTGCGTGCGGACAGGGCCTTGCTGGAGATCCGGGCGATGGCGGGGACCGTGGCGGGAGCGGCGCGGCCGAGCCACTGGGCGGCCTGGAAGACCCCGTTGGAGAGGAACTCGTCCTCGAACCAGCCGGCCAGCTGCCCCACCGGCTGCTCGGGACCGGCGCTGCGGTTGTTCCGCTTGGTGTTCGTGTTGCCGGTGTGCGGGAACCAGTAGAACTCGAAGTGCTCGTTCTCGGCCCACAACTGATCGAACTCGGCGAGGACCCGCTCCAGGGGCATCGGCTCCTCGCGCGCGGTGAGCAGGAAGAGCGGCTCCACGGCGAACGTGATCGCGGTGACGACGCCCAGGGCGCCGAGGCCGATGCGGGCGGCGGCGAAGACGTCGGGGTGCTCCTTCTCGGAGCAGGTGAGCACCGTGCCGTCGGCCGTGACGAGTTCCAGGCCCTTGATCTGGGCGGCTATGGAGGCGGACTCGCGGCCGGTGCCGTGCGTGCCCGTGCTGGTGGCCCCGGAGACGGTCTGCTCCATGATGTCGCCCATGTTGGTGAGCGACAGGCCCTCGCGCGCGAGAGCGGCATTGAGTCTCTTGAGCGGGGTGCCCGCCTCCACCGTGACCGTCATGGATTCCCGGTCGACGGTGCGTATGCCGGTCAGGAGGTGAGGGCGTATCAACACACCGTCGGTGGCGGCGATCGAGGTGAAGGAGTGCCCGGTTCCGACCGCCTTCACCTTCAGGCCGTCCTCCCGGGCCCGGCGCACCACCGCGGCCAGCTCCTCCACCGAGGCCGGTGCGACCTGCCGGGCGGGCCGGGCGGAGACGTTGCCGCCCCAGTTACGCCAGGTGCCGTTCTTCCCGCTCGCCGTGCTGCTCAACGCTGCCTCCCCGACCCGCGGCCGGCCTGCGCAGCCGGCGGTACCCGAGGAAACCGACCACGACCGCGACGGCCCCGGACACCGCCGGAACCCCGTACCCGGCCCGTGCCCCGGCTGCGTCGATCACCCAGCCGGCCGCGGACGAGCCGAGCGCGACGCCGACCGCGAGGCCGGTGCTCACCCAGGTCATGCCTTCGGTGAGCTGCGCGCGAGGTACGTGCTCTTCGATGAGGGACATCGTCGTGATCATCGTCGGCGCGATGGACAGCCCCGCAACGAACAGCGCCACGGCCAGAAGTGGCAGGTTTCCGACCAGTAGGAGGGGGATCATACTCACGGCCATCGCCGCCACGCCCAGCAGCCAGCGGCGTTCCGGTGCCCCGCTGAAGCGCAGCAGCCCGAAGACCACGCCCGCCACGCAGGAGCCGGCCGCGTACAGCGCCAGGACGACGCTCGCGGCGCCCTTGTCGCCACGCTCGTCGGCGAAGGCGACGGTGACCACGTCCACGGCTCCGAAGATCGTGCCGGTCGCGACGAAGGTCGCCACCAGTACCTGGAGTCCCGCCGAGCGCAGGGCGCTGCCTCCGCCCTGCCGCGCGCGCGGGTGCGGTTCCGGCTCGGTGGCGCGCTGGGCGGTCAGCCAGAAGACGCCGGCCGCAAGGAAGCAGGCGGCCAGCAGGGGGCCCGCCTCCGGGAACCAGGTGGTGGACAGGCCGATGGAGATGATCGGCCCGAAGATGAAGCAGACCTCGTCCACGACCGACTCGAACGAGTAGGCGGTGTGCAGCTTCGGCGTGCCCCGGTAGAGCGCCGCCCAGCGGGCCCGGATCATCGCGCCCAGGCTCGGCACCGAGCCGATCCCGGCGGCGCAGACGAACAGGGTCCAGTCCGGCCACCGGAAGTGGGCGGCGAGCAGCAGCCCGGTCGCCGCGATCAGGGCGACCAGGGTCGCCGGGCGCAGTACCCGGCGCTGTCCGTGCTGGTCCACGAGCCGGGATATGCGGGGTCCGATCGCGGCGGCGGACAGCGCCACGGTCGCCGACAGGGCGCCCGCGAGGCCGTACCGGCCGGTCAGCTGGGAGACCATCGTGACCACGCCGATGCCCATCATCGACAGCGGCATCCGGCCGACGAATCCCGCGGCGGAGAAGGCCTTGGTGCCCGGCTCGGTGAACAGGGCTCTGTAGGGGCTGGGCACGGGAACTCCGAAACGGCTCGGTAAGGCGCGAAGGCAGCCGATACAGCTTACAAGTTAGGTGACCCTAATTGCACTGCTCCGAACGGCTGTACAAACTGCCCTGAACCCTCAGTAATCCGACTCTTCATCCGGCTGTCTCCGCGCTGTCGTACCGGGTGGGAGGATCGAGTCATGCCAGACGCGCTCGATGCCACCCCGTACGACGCCCTGCTCCTGCTCTCCTTCGGCGGCCCCGAAGGCCCGGACGACGTGGTCCCGTTCCTGGAGAACGTCACGCGCGGGCGCGGCATCCCGAAGGAACGCCTGAAGGAAGTCGGGCAGCACTACTTCCTCTTCGGCGGGGTCAGCCCCATCAACGACCAGAACCGCGCCCTCCTGGACGCCCTGCGCAAGGACTTCGCCGAACACGGCCTGGACCTGCCGGTCTACTGGGGCAACCGCAACTGGGCGCCGTACCTGACGGACACCCTGCGCGAGCTGGTCGCCGACGGCCGCCGCCGCGTCCTCGTCCTCGCCACCAGCGCCTACGCCTCCTACTCGGGCTGCCGCCAGTACCGCGAGAACCTCGCCGACGCGCTGGCCGCCCTGGAGGCCGAGGGCCTGGAGCTGCCGAAGATCGACAAGCTGCGGCACTACTTCAACCACCCCGGCTTCGTCGAACCCATGATCGACGGAGTGCTGCGCTCCCTCGCCGACCTCCCCGAGGACGTCCGCGCGGGCGCCCACATCGCCTTCACCACCCACTCCATCCCCACCGCCGCCGCCGACACCTCCGGCCCCGTCGAGGCCCACGGCGAGGGCGGTGCCTACGTCGAGCAGCACCTGGACGTCGCCCGGCTGATCGCCGACGCCGTCCGCGAGCGCACCGGCGTCGACCACCCCTGGCAGCTCGTCTACCAGTCCCGCTCCGGCGCCCCGCACATCCCGTGGCTGGAACCCGACATCTGCGACCACCTGGAGGAGCGGCACGCGGCGGGCGTCCCGGCCGTCGTCATGGCGCCCATCGGCTTCGTCTCCGACCACATGGAGGTCCTCTACGACCTCGACACCGAGGCCACGGCCAAGGCCGAGGAGCTGGGCCTGCCGGTGCGCCGCTCGGCCACCGTGGGCGCCGATCCGCGGTTCGCCGCGGCCGTCCGCGAGCTGGTCCTGGAGCGGGCCGCCGTGGAGCGCGGCCAGGAGGTCACCCCCTGCGCCCTGGGCGCCCTCGGCCCCAGCCACCAGCTCTGCCCCGTCGGCTGCTGCCCGGCCCGCGCCCCCCGCCCGGCCGCCGCGGGCGCCGACAGCCCCTACGCGTGAGGAGACCCGTGACCGACGCCCTGCACCGGGACCTGCTTCAGCTGGCCCAGGAGGCCGCCCGTCGCGCCGGAGAGCTGCTGCGGGACGGCCGCCCCGCCGACCTGGCCGTGGCGCGGACCAAGTCCAGCCCGATCGACGTCGTCACCGAGATGGACATCGCGGCGGAGAAGCTGATCACGGATCTGATCTCCGGCCGGCGCCCCGACGACGGCTTCCTCGGCGAGGAGGGAGCCTCCGTCGAGGGCACGAGCGGCATCCGCTGGGTGATCGACCCGCTGGACGGCACCGTCAACTACCTGTACGGCCTGCCGACCTGGGCGGTGTCCGTCGCCGCCGAGCAGGACGGCGAGACCGTCGTCGGGGTCGTCGCGGCCCCGATGCGCGGCGAGACGTACCACGCCGTGCGCGGCGGCGGTGCCTGGGCCACGGGCGCGTGGGCGGGCGAACGGGCACTCGCCTGCCGTCCCGCGCCCCCGCTGGACCAGGCGCTGGTCTCCACCGGCTTCAACTACGTCGCCGAGGTCCGCGCCCACCAGGCCCGGATCGCCGGCCGGCTCGTCCCGCTGCTGCGCGACATCCGGCGCAGCGGCTCGGCGGCGGTCGACCTGTGCGATGTCGCCTGCGGCCGGCTCGACGGGTACTACGAGCGGGGTCTGCACGCGTGGGACTTCGCGGCGGGCGACCTGATCGCCCGGGAAGCGGGCGCGCTGACCGGTGGGCGGCCCGGAGAACGGCCGTCGGGGGAGCTGACCGTCGCGGGTGCGCCGGGCGTCTTCGAGCCCCTCCAGCGGCTGCTGGAGGACTTCGGAGCCTGGCACGACTGACCGGGGGCCGCGCCGGGCCGGCACCGCATGCCGCCGCCGTCGTGGCCGCCCGCCAGGCCCGGTCCTCCCGGCGGGGCCCGGCGAACGCAAAGGGACCCCGGCGCTGGATTCGCCGGGGTCCCTTCTTGCGCTTTCGGGCCGATCAGACGCGTGACGCGCCGACCTCCACACCGTGTTCGGCGGCGAGGCGTCGCAGGTCGTCGAGCTCTCCCTGCTCCACCTCTACGAGGAAGTCGTCGCCCTCGTCACGAGCCCGCGACAGGTCGGACTCGGTCGCCTTTATGCGCTGCAGAAGTCCTGCGGTGAAAGCGTCCATGCTGCGCCCCCTCGTCCTGGGTCGTGGGTCGGTGGCACGGGGGTGTGCCGGAGGGAAGGGGCGATCACGTCTCTCGCAGGTGCCCAGCGCTGCCGTGCCGGGCGGCGACGGTGCCGGACACCCGCGCCCGCTCTGCGAAGCGGATGGCGAAGTACCGCATGGTGCTGCGGCACATGCAGAGCGTGATCGCGGGGTGTAAAGCCGTCCTCCCCCCGCTCCCTCCCGTGGAAACCTCAACCGGAGGAGAAATTCTCGTATTCCCGCCCCGGAACCCCCGTCCCTTCGGCCCCCAGGCCGCCTTACCGCCGACTTATGGCCGAAAAGGGCAGGATGGAGGTCACAATCCCACGGACAGCCCTGCTCGCACGCGCCCACGGCGCGCTACGCGGGTGGACAGAGGAAGGAAAGCGACGTGCGCGTACTCGTCGTCGAGGACGAGCAACTGCTCGCCGATGCGGTGGCCACCGGACTGCGCCGGGAGGCCATGGCCGTCGACGTCGTGTACGACGGTGCGGCTGCTCTGGAGCGCATCGGCGTCAACGACTACGACGTGGTCGTCCTCGACCGCGACCTCCCGCTCGTGCACGGCGACGACGTCTGCCGCAAGATCGTCGAGCTGGGCATGCCCACGCGCGTGCTGATGCTCACCGCGTCCGGCGACGTCAGCGACCGCGTCGAGGGCCTGGAGATCGGCGCCGACGACTATCTGCCCAAGCCGTTCGCGTTCAGCGAGCTGATCGCCCGCGTGCGCGCCCTCGGCCGTCGTACCAGCGTGCCGCTGCCGCCGGTCCTGGAGCGCGCCGGCATCAAGCTCGACCCCAACCGCCGCGAGGTCTTCCGCGACGGCAAGGAGGTGCAGCTCGCGCCGAAGGAGTTCGCGGTGCTGGAGGTGCTGATGCGCAGCGAGGGCGCGGTCGTCTCGGCCGAGCAGCTGCTGGAGAAGGCCTGGGACGAGAACACCGACCCGTTCACCAACGTGGTGCGCGTGACCGTGATGACGCTGCGCCGCAAGCTCGGCGAACCGCCCGTCATCGTCACCGTCCCCGGCTCCGGCTACCGGATCTGATCCCGTGGCAGCGACACCCGCGCCGCCCCAGGCGCCGCCGAAGCCCACCTGGGACCCCAGGAAGCCGGAGCCGCCCTTCCCGTGGCTGCGCCCGACCATCCGCATACGGCTGACGCTGCTGTACGGCGGCATGTTCCTGATCGCCGGCATCCTGCTGCTGTCGATCATCTACCTGCTCGCCGCACAGGCGATCAGCACCGGCAACCAGCCCCTGTTCAAGATCGTCAGCGGCACGGACATCAAGGTCACCAGCGACAACTGTCCGGCGATCACCGCCACCCAGCCGCTGACGGACTTCAACAGCGCGATCGCCCACTGCGTGGAGGCCCAGCGCCAGACGGCCCTGGACAACCTGCTCAGCCGCTCCCTGCTGGCCCTGCTGGGCCTCGCCGTGATCGCCTTCGCGTTCGGGTACGCGATGGCCGGCCGCGTGCTGTCCCCGCTCGGCCGGATCACCCGCACCGCCCGCCAGGTGGCCGGCTCGGACCTGTCCCGCCGGATCGAGCTGGACGGCCCGGACGACGAGCTGAAGGAGCTGGCGGACACCTTCGACGACATGCTGGAGCGCCTGCAGCGGGCCTTCACGGCCCAGCAGCGCTTCGTCGGCAACGCCTCCCACGAGCTGCGCACCCCGCTCGCGATCAACCGCACGCTCCTGGAAGTGCACCTGTCGGATCCGAACGCGCCGGTGGAACTGCAACAGCTCGGCAAGACGCTGCTCGCCACCAACGAGCGCAGCGAACAACTGGTCGAGGGGTTGCTGCTGCTCGCCCGCAGTGACAACCAGATCGTCGAGCGCAAGCCGGTCGACCTGGCCGAGGTCGCCACACAGGCCATCGACCAGGTGCACGGCGAGGCCGAGGCCAAGGGCGTGACCATCCGGGGGGTGCGCAAGCCGGCCATGGTGCGGGGCAACGGCGTGCTGCTGGAGCGGATCGCGCTGAACCTGGTGCAGAACGCCGTGCGGTACAACACCGAGGACGGCTGGGTCGAGGTGAACACCGAGGTCCAGCACGGGCAGGCGGTGCTGACCGTGTCGAACACCGGACCGGTGGTGCCGGCGTACGAGATCGACAACCTCTTCGAGCCGTTCCGGCGGCTGCGCACGGAGCGCACGGGCAGCGACAAGGGCGTCGGCCTCGGCCTGTCCATCGTCCGGTCCGTGGCCCGGGCGCACGGCGGCCACATCCTGGCCCGGCCACGGGAGGGCGGTGGCCTTGAGATGCGCGTCACGATGCCGTTGTGATCAGAAACCGACACACGCGGACGGTGTTCGCTCCACGCGGAATTTTTCTGCCGCCGGATGGGCTTCTTTCTGTGTGATCGATCACATGGGCGGAATTCCGGCCATGTACGCACGGTGATCATGACAGAAGGTGGAAAGCCGGGAAAGTCCTGGTTTTCAGGGCTCTTGATCACGGGAAGTACACGGTGAGGCGCCTTTGAGGTGCGGCATTCGAACCGTGTACGGTCCTCACCGCCATCCAAGCCGATCACTCTTGAGGGGTCGGGTTGGGTGTCGATTGAGTAACAGACCTTGATGTGAGGCAAAATCTCCGCCTCAGGTCGGGCACAAGTCCGGCCTCTCACGCGTTACGTGCGCTGGAGACACCGCAGACACCCAGAGGGGGAGAGCGACTATGGCAACCGATTACGACACTCCACGCAAGACCGACGACGACGTCGACTCGGACAGCCTTGAAGAGCTGAAGGCCCGACGGAACGACAAGTCCACCTCCGCGGTGGACGTCGACGAGTTCGAGGCCGCAGAAGGCCTCGAGCTGCCCGGAGCCGACCTCTCGAACGAGGAACTGGCCGTCCGGGTGCTGCCCAAGCAGCAGGACGAGTTCACCTGCATGAGCTGCTTCCTGGTGCACCACCGCAGCCAGCTGGCCCGCGAGAAGAACGGTCAGCCGATCTGCCGCGACTGCGACTGAGGACGGGTCGGCCATGTCTGGCTCGACCCCTCCCCGGAAGCACCGCTTCTCCCTGCGGAAAGCGGACCAAGGGCCGATCGACGGCTCGCACGGCGCGCGTGACGAAGGGCGGGGCTCACCCGGCGGGGGAGCCTCGCCCGGACCGGCGGCCGACCGGGACGATCTGCCGGCACCGGTGCGGCAGCCCGCCCCCGTCTCGCGGCGCCGGGCGGCGGTGATGCGTGACAAGGCCCGGGATCTGGCCCGGGAAGGCGCCCGTAAGGGCGGTAGCCGGGCCCGTGCGGGTCTGGCGTACCTCGCGGACCGCATCATCGAGATCGCCCCGCGTGTCCCCGTACGCGACCTCGCGACCCTGCGCAGACAGTTCCCCGGCCTCGGGCCCGAGGAACTGGCCGACAAGCTGGTGGCGGGAGCGGCGGCCGGCACCTCGACCGTCGGCGCCGGGATCGGGGCGGCGGCGATGCTGCCGGTGCCGCCGGCCATGCCGACCGAACTGGCCGCGGAGATCACCGGGGTCGCCGCGATCGAGCTGAAGCTGATCGCCGAACTGCACGAGGTCTACGGCGTACGTCCGCCGGGCAACCTCAAGACCCGCAGCAATGCGTATCTGTCCTCCTGGTCGGAGGAGCGCGGCATCGACGTGACGAAGCCGTCGACGTACGACACGGCCCTCGGCGGCCGGATGAAACGCGGACTGCGCCAGCAGATCATGAAGCGGATGGTCCGCGACCTGCCCAACCTGATGCCGTTCATGGTCGGTGCCGCGGTCGGGGCGGTCATGAACCGCCGGGACACCAAGAGGCTCGCGGCCCGCATCCGGGCCGACCTGCGCAAGAGCCAGGTGCCGTGGGACGAGCTGCCGGAGCTGCCGCCGCTGGAGAAGCCGGCGGAGCCCCTGAGACTGCGCGAGCTGCCCGACGAGTCCTAGGGCCTCTCGTTTGGATCATGCCGGGCTCGCGGGCCCTGGCACCGCGCCTCGCCGCGTTGTCGTCGGTCGCCATGGCTCCGCCATGGCGCCCTCCTCCGCCTTGCGATGCACGGCACCGGACCCCGCTCCCTGATCCGGCCTGATCCGAACGAAAGACCCTAGGCCTTCGCCGCCCGCGCCGCCTCGATCGCCGCGGCCAGCTTCTCCGGCTCCCGCGTCGACAGGTACAGGTACGGCGTGGGGTCCTCGGGGTCCGTGACCTCCACGCGCAGTGCCGTCGGGATGTAGGCGCGCAACAGCAGGAAGGCGCGGGTGTCGGCCTTGTAGGTCCGCCAGGCCCGGGCCTCCTCCGCGTCCATCACCTCGGCCGCGCCCAGCGCCGACACCGGGATCTTCGCCTCGCCCGCGATCAGGGAGTCGCCCACGACGCGGATGCGCAGGGAGCCGTAGGCGCTGGCCACCACCGCCGCGGCGGCCGTACCGCCGACCAGGCCGCCGAGCAGCGGCAGGGTGCCGAAGGGGAGCAGGATCAGGGCGAAGGAGACGCCCACCAGGAAGCTGATCAGCCACCACGATCGGGGGGCGGTGAGGCGTTCTTCGTAGGGGGTGGCGGAGAGCTGCATGAGGCCAAGCTTGGCACGGGATCCTGATTCCCCCGGAACCAGGGGGAGCCTGCGCGGAGCGCTGTCGGGCGGGGTGGCGGCGGGCGACCTGGGGAGCCCGCGCTAAGCGGTGGCGGGTGGGGCGATGCCGGGTGGCGAGAGGTGCGGGAGGTGCCTGCGCCGAGGGCTGTCGGGCGGGGCGGTGGCGGGTGGCGGGTGTTCGGGGGGAGACGGCGCGGAGCGCTGTCGGGCAGGGCGGTGGCGGGTGGCGGGCGGGCGGGTAAGGTCTGCGGCTGTGAGTGGTAGTTCCGCAGCTCTTCAGCCTCCCGCCGACGCGGGGAAACCGGTACGGCACCCCGACGCGCCCGCGCCCGGGGAACTCCTCGGCGCCCACTACGAACACTGTTTCGGATGCGGCCCCGGGCAGTCCCACGGACTGCACCTGGAGGCGCGCGCCGGCGACGGTGTCTCGTTGACCGCCGAGTTCACCGTGCAGCCCGCCCACCAGGGCGCCCCCGGCCTCGCGCACGGCGGTGTGCTGGCCACGGCCCTGGACGAGACCCTGGGCTCGCTGAACTGGCTGCTGCGGACCATCGCCGTCACCGGCCGCCTGGAGACGGACTTCGTGCGGCCGGTGCCCGTCGGTACCACGCTGTATCTGGAGGCGGAGGTCACCGCCGTCGCCGGGCGGAAGATCTACTCCACCGCCACCGGGCGGATCGGCGGCCCCGACGGGCCGGTCGCCGTCCGCGCCGACGCCCTCTTCATCGAGGTCAAGGTGGACCACTTCATCGACCACGGCCGCAAGGAAGAGATCCGGGCCGCCATGGACGACCCGGACCAGATCCGGCGTGCCCGCGCCTTCGAGGTGAACCCGTGACTTCAGCGAGTCCCGCCGGCCGCGGTCCCCTGGACGTGCTCATCCGGCGGGTTGATCCGGACGTACCGCTTCCGGCGTACGAGCATCCCGGGGACGCCGGCGCCGATCTGCGTACCACCGAGGCCTGCGAGCTGCCGCCCGGTGAGCGGGCCGTTCTGCCCACGGGGGTGTCGATCGCCCTGCCCGAGGGGTACGCGGCCTTCGTGCATCCGCGTTCCGGCCTCGCCGCCCGCTGCGGTGTCGCCCTCGTGAATGCCCCGGGGACGGTTGATGCCGGGTACCGTGGGGAGATCAAGGTGATCGTGGTGAATCTCGACCCGCGCGAGAGCGTGCGGTTCGAGCGCTTCGACCGGATTGCCCAACTGGTCGTCCAGCAGGTCGAGAGGGTCCGCTTCCAGGAGGTCGCGGAACTTCCCGATTCGGCGCGGGCCGAAGGGGGCTTCGGGTCCACCGGTGGCCATGCCGCGGTGGGCGGCGAGAGCGGCACAAGCGGTCAGGCCGCCGAGGGCGGTCCGACGGGTGGGAATCGATACGCTTCGGTCGTATCCGACCGGGAAGGACAGTGACGTGTTCGGACGTCGCAAGAAGAAGGGTGCCGCCGAGGACGCGGCCGGCGAGGCCGAGCAGGTCGTCGACAGCGTCGACACCGAGGCGGACGAGAAGGAGGCCGAGCGCGAGCGCGAGCGCGTCCGGCTGGAGCCCGGGCCCCGGCCCGACGGCCCCTGGGACAGCAGCGAGGTGCGCGACCCGGCCGAGGGTCGCGTGGACCTCGGCGGTCTGTTCGTGCCGGGTGTCGACGGCATGGAGCTGCGGGTCGAGGTCGCCGGTGACGCGATCGTCGCCGCGACCGTCGTGCTGCGTGACAGCGCCGTCCAGCTCCAGGCGTTCGCCGCGCCCAAGCGCGAGGGCATCTGGTCCGAGGTCCGCGAGGAGATCGGCGGCGGCATCACCCAGCAGGGTGGCATCGTCGACGAGGTCGAGGGCCCGCTCGGCTGGGAACTGCGTGCCCAGGTACCGGTGCAGCTGCCGGACGGCACCGGCGGCTTCCAGGTCGTCCGGTTCGTCGGCGTCGACGGCCCGCGCTGGTTCCTGCGCGGTGTGATCTCCGGCCAGGGCGCCGTGCAGCCGCAGGCCGCCGGGCTGCTGGAGCAGATCTTCCGGGACACGGTCGTGGTCCGCGGCGAGGGTCCGATGGCCCCGCGCGACCCGATCGTCCTCAAGCTGCCGAACGACGCGCAGATGGTCCCCGAGGGCGTGCAGCAGGAGGAGTCCTCGCGATTCTCCGGCGGCATGGGGCAGTTGCAGCGAGGCCCGGAGATCACCGAGGTCCGCTAGGTGCTCCGCCGGCTTCAGCGGGGTCGATACGGGCCGTGCCTTCGAGGCGCGGCCCGTTTTTCACGGGGTGCGCCGTGAGAGGCCGGCCTCCGTGCCGGGGTGCGGGTTCGTCGTCGTTGCTCGCGCGGTTCCCCGCGCCCCTTCCGCGGCGCCGCTCCGAGCGGTGATACTGGCGTCCCGTCGACGGGGGAGGCGCTGTGACGCGGGTGGTCACCGACACCATGGTCCGGGTCGAGGACGTCCACAAGTCGTACGGGCGGGGTGCCGCGGCCGTGCACGCGCTGCGCGGCGTGTCCTTCGCGGTGCCGCGGGGCGAACTCGTCGCCCTCAAGGGCCGTTCCGGGTCCGGCAAGACCACCCTGCTGAACATCGTCGGCGGGCTCGATACGCCCGACCGGGGTTGTGTCGAGGTCGAGGGCCGGGATCTCGCCGCGCTGGGCGAGAACGAGCTGCTGCGGCTGCGCCGGGACCGCGTCGGCTTCGTGTTCCAGTCCTTCGGGCTCATCCCGATCCTCAGCGCCGCCGAGAACGTGGGCGTACCGCTGCGGCTGCGCCGCGCCGACCCGCGCGAGCGCGAGGAGCGGGTCGAGCTGCTGCTCTCCCTGGTGGGACTCGCCGGGCACGCCGCCCAGCGGCCCGGAGAGCTGTCCGGCGGCCAGCAGCAGCGGGTCGCCATCGCCCGGGCCCTCGCCAACCGCCCGGCCCTGCTCGTCGCCGACGAGCCGACCGGTCAGCTCGACGCCGAGACCGGCCACGCCGTGATGGAGCTGCTGCGGGCCGTCGTGCGCAGCGAGCGGGTCACCGCCCTCGTCGCCACGCACGACGCGAACCTGCTGGATCTCGCCGACCGGGTGCTGGAGCTGCGCGACGGGGAGATCGTCGCGCACTGAACGTGCCGCCCGCCGGGGGCGCTCATCGGCTCATCAGGGTTGCGTCAAAGTTGCCTTCCGGTCCTCCCCCTGTCCCGATTGCCGTAATTGTTGGCCGTAAGGTCGACGCTGCGTAGGCAATCGGTACGGGAAGACAATAGGACCATGGCACGCGGCAAGCTTCGGATCTACCTCGGCGCGGCACCGGGCGTGGGCAAGACGTACGCGATGCTCGCCGAGGCGCACCGCCGGATCGAGCGGGGCACCGACTGCGTGGTGGCCTTCGTGGAGCATCACGGCCGGTCGCGCACCGAGGTGATGCTGCACGGCCTGGAGCAGGTGCCGCGCAGGGAGCTGGAGTACCGGGGCGCCACCTTCGGCGAGATGGACGTGGACGCCGTGCTGCGCCGGGCGCCCGCCGTCGCCCTGGTGGACGAACTGGCCCACACCAACGTCCCCGGCAGCCGCAACGCCAAGCGCTGGCAGGACGTGGAGGAACTGCTGGCGGCCGGTGTCGACGTCGTCTCCACGGTCAACATCCAGCATCTGGAGTCGCTCGGCGACGTGGTCGAGTCGATCACCGGGGTGCGCCAGCGCGAGACGGTCCCGGACGAGGTGGTGCGGCGGGCGGACCAGATAGAGCTGGTCGACATGTCCCCGCAGGCCCTGCGCCGCCGCATGGCCCACGGCAACATCTACCAGCCGGACAAGGTCGACGCGGCCCTGTCCAACTACTTCCGGCCCGGCAACCTGACCGCCCTGCGCGAGCTGGCGCTGCTGTGGGTGGCCGACCGGGTCGACGAGTACCTGAACGAGTACCGCAGCGAGCACCGGGTCTCGAAGATCTGGGGCTCCCGTGAGCGGATCGTGGTGGGCCTGACGGGCGGTCCGGAGGGACGTACCCTGATCCGCCGCGCCGCGCGCCTGGCGGAGAAGGGCGCCGGCGGTGAGGTCCTGGCCGTCTACATCGCCCGCAGCGACGGGCTGACCGCGGCCTCCCCGAAGGAGCTGGCCGTCCAGCGCACCCTGGTGGAGGACCTCGGCGGCACCTTCCACCACGTGGTCGGCGACGACATACCCGCCGCCCTGCTGGACTTCGCCCGGGGCGTGAACGCCACCCAGATCGTGCTGGGCTCCTCACGCCGCAAGGCCTGGCAGTACGTTTTCGGGCCCGGCGTCGGCGCCACGGTCGCCCGGGACTCCGGCCCCGACCTCGACGTCCACATCGTCACCCACGAGGCGGTCGCCAGGGGCCGCGGGCTGCCCGTGGCCCGTGGTGCCCGGCTGGGGCGGGCCCGGATCCTGTGGGGCTGGGCGGTCGGTCTGGCCGGCCCCGCGATCCTCGCGGTGCTGCTGAACACCGTCGACCTCGGCCTCGCCAACGACATGCTGCTGTTCCTGGCCGTCACCGTCGCCGCGGCCCTGCTCGGCGGCCTGCTGCCCGCGCTGGCCTCGGCGGCGTTCGGCTCGCTGCTGCTGAACTACTTCTACACGCCGCCGCTGCACCGGCTGACCATCGCCGACCCCAAGAACATCGTCGCCATCGCGATCTTCTTCGGGGTCGGCATGTCGGTCGCCTCGGTGGTGGACCTCGCCGCCCGGCGCACCCATCAGGCCGCCCGGCTGCGCGCCGAGTCCGAGATCCTCTCCTTCCTCGCCGGGAACGTGCTCCGCGGCGAGACCAGCCTGGAGGAGCTGCTGGAACGGGTCCGCGAGACCTTCGCGATGGAGTCGGCCGCCCTGCTGGAGCGGGAGAGCGATGTCGCGCCGTGGACCTGCGCGGGCCGTGCCGGCTTCGGGCCGCCGCTGGAGCGCCCCGAGGACGCCGACGTCGACATGCCCGTCGGCGACCACATGGCGCTCGCGCTCACCGGACGGGTACTGCCCGCCGCGGACCGCCGGGTGCTCGCCGCGTTCGCCGCCCAGGCCGCCGTCGTGCTCGACCGCAGGCGCCTCCAGGAGGAGGCCGACCGGGCCCGCACGCTCGCCGAGGGCAACCGCATCCGCACCGCCCTGCTGGCCGCCGTCAGCCACGACCTGCGCACCCCGCTGGCCGGTATCAAGGCCGCCGTGTCGTCCCTGCGCTCCGACGACGTGGCCTGGTCCGAGGAGGACCAGGCGGAGCTGCTGAAGGGCATCGAGGAGGGCGCCGACCGGCTCGACCACCTCGTGGGCAACCTCCTGGACATGTCCCGGCTCCAGACCGGTACGGTCACGCCGCTGATCCGCGAGATCGACGTCGACGAGGTCGTACCGATGGCCCTCGGCGGCGTCCCCGAGGACAGCGTCGAGCTGGACGTGCCCGAGACCCTGCCGATGGTCGCCGTCGACCCCGGACTGCTGGAGCGGTCGGTGGCCAATCTGGTGGAGAACGCCGTCAAGTACAGCCCGCGCGGACGGCGCGTGCTGGTCTCGGCGAGCGCCATCGCGGACCGGGTGGAGGTGCGTGTGGTGGACCGCGGGCCGGGTGTGCCGGACGAGGCCAAGGACCGGATCTTCGAACCCTTCCAGCGGTACGGTGACGCTCCGCGCGGCGCGGGCGTCGGACTCGGCCTCGCGGTCGCCCGGGGCTTCGCGGAGGCCATGGGCGGCACCCTCAACGCCGAGGACACACCGGGCGGCGGGCTCACCATGGTGCTGAGCCTGCGCGCCGCAGGATCGCGTCCGGCAGCCCCTGACGCGGGCACGGACATCGCAGAACCGGAAAGGCAGGTCCTATGACGACCCGGGTGCTCGTGGTCGACGACGAGCCGCAGATCGTGCGGGCCCTCGTGATCAACCTCAAGGCACGCAAGTACGAGGTCGACGCGGCCCCCGACGGCCGGACCGCACTCGAACTCGCGGCGTCCCGCCACCCCGACGTCATCGTCCTCGACCTGGGCCTGCCCGACATGGACGGCGTCGAGGTGATCAAGGGCCTGCGGGGCTGGACCCGGGTGCCGATCCTGGTGCTCTCCGCCCGCCACTCCTCCGACGAGAAGGTCGAGGCGCTGGACGCGGGCGCCGACGACTACGTGACCAAGCCGTTCGGCATGGACGAGCTGCTGGCCCGGCTGCGGGCCGCCGTCCGCCGGGCCGAGCCGGTCGGGCCCGGCGAGGACGACCTGACGACCGTCGAGACCGAGGGCTTCACCGTCGACCTCGCCGCGAAGAAGGTCAACCGCGCCGGCCGGGACGTCCGGCTCACCCCGACCGAGTGGCACCTGCTGGAGGTGCTGGTCCGCAACACCGGCCGGCTGGTCAGCCAGAAGCAGCTGCTGCAGGAGGTGTGGGGGCCGTCGTACGGGACCGAGACCAACTACCTGCGGGTGTACATGGCCCAGCTGCGGCGGAAACTGGAGTCGGACCCCTCGCACCCGAAGCACTTCATCACCGAGCCGGGGATGGGATACCGGTTCGAGAGGTGACGTGCCCCGCCGACGAGGAGGCGCTCCCGTGAGAAGTGATCGGCCTTACAGCCCTGTCGGCGCTCCCCGGTACGCTTCACGTATGACTGCTGTTCCTCGTTCCGAAAAGCCGGCCGGCCGGTTCCGGCGCATGCTCGACCGGCTCTCCTCGTCGCAGGAGGACCTGGAGTCGGAGGAGCTGCGCGAGGACGCCGAGACGGCGGGCTGCACGAAGATCGGCGACTGTCAGGACCGGCAGATCGTCACCGTAACTGGTACCTTGCGCACGGTCACCCTGCGTCCGCGTGCCGGAGTCCCCGCCCTGGAGGCCGAGCTGTTCGACGGCTCCGCGGCGCTGGACGTGGTGTGGCTCGGCAGGCGCTCCATCGTGGGCATAGAACCGGGGCGCAAGCTGATCGCATCGGGCCGGATCTCGATGAGCCGGGGCCGCCGGGTGCTGTTCAACCCGAAATACGAACTGCGACCCCTCGGACGGGAGTAGCCGGTGACGTCCCTCGACAAGCCGACCGAAGACACCGACCAGACACCTCCTCACGACGCCCGTGCGGTGACCGAGGCGGCGCTGTTCGAGGCGTTCGGCGGGGTCCGCGGCATGGTCGAGACGGTCGTGCCGGGCCTGCTCTTCGTCACGATCTTCACGATCGACAAGGACCTGCATCTCTCCGCGATCGCGGCGCTCGCGGTGTCCCTGATCCTGGTCGTGGTCCGGCTGGCCATGAAGGACACGGTCAAGCACGCCTTCAGCGGTGTCTTCGGCGTGGCCTTCGGCGTCGTGTTCGCGATGTTCACCGGCAACGCCAAGGACTTCTACCTCCCCGGCATGCTCTACACGCTGGGCCTGGCGCTGGCGTACATCATCACGACCCTCGCCGGGGTGCCCCTGATCGGCCTCATCCTGGGCCCGGTCTTCAAGGAGAACCTCTCCTGGCGCACCCGCAACCCCGGCCGGAAGAAGGCGTACGCCAAGGCCAGTTGGGCCTGGGGCCTGATCCTGCTCGCCAAGTGCGCCGTCCTCTTCCCGCTGTACTGGTGGGCGGACACCACCCAGCTCGGCTGGGTCCTGGTCGCCCTCAAGATCCCGCCGTTCCTCCTCGCCGTCTGGCTGACCTGGGTCTTCCTCGCGAAGGCCCCGGCACCCATCGACGTCTTCGCGGAGATGGAGGCGGAGGAGAAGGCCGAGGAGGAGCGCAAGGCCGCCGCCGCCCTTGCCACGGAGAGCGGCGAGACGACGAGCGGCCGGCACCGCCGCGAGGCGTAGAGCACCGCCGGCCGCGGTACGACGCCGTCGGGCACGGCCGCGGTCGGTGCTCGGCGGTACGACGAAAAGGGCGCCCTCGGCAGCGAGGGCGCCCTTCACCGTCGTACCGCCGTGAGAAGTGTCAGGCCTCCTCGCGGCGGACCGACAGCAGCTCCTCCAGCTGTTCCTCCCGGGCCTGCGCGGCCACGAACAGCAGCTCGTCGCCCGGCTCCAGGGAGTCCTCCTTGGACGGGGTCAGCACGCGGTTGCCCCGGATGATCGTGACCAGGGAGGTGTCCTGCGGCCACTCCACGTCGCCGACCGTCGTGCCGGCCAGCGCCGACTCCTCGGGCAGGGTCAGCTCGACGAGGTTGGCGTCGCCGTGGCTGAAGCGCAGCAGCCGGACCAGGTCGCCGACGCTCACCGCCTCCTCGACCAGGGCGGACATCAGACGCGGGGTGGAGACGGCGACGTCGACGCCCCAGGCCTCGGTGAACAGCCACTCGTTCTTCGGGTTGTTCACCCGGGCCACGACGCGCGGAACGCCGTACTCCGTCTTGGCGAGCAGCGAGACGACCAGGTTCACCTTGTCGTCGCCGGTCGCGGCGATCACGACGTTGCAGCGCTGCAGCGCCGCCTCGTCCAAAGAGGTGATCTCGCAGGCGTCGGCGAGCAGCCACTCCGCCTGCGGGACGCGCTCGACCGAGATGGCGGTCGGCGCCTTGTCGATCAGCAGGACCTCATGGCCGTTCTCCAGCAGCTCGCCCGCGATCGAGCGGCCGACTGCACCGGCCCCGGCAATGGCGACCCTCATCAGTGACCGCCCTCCTCTTCCGGGCCACCGGCGAACGCCGCCTCGACCTTCTCCACGTCGTCCGTCCGCATCATCACGTGCACGAGGTCGCCCTCCTGCAGCACCGTCTGCGAGGTCGGCAGGATCGCCTCGCCCAGACGGGTCAGGAACGCCACCCGGACGCCCGTCTCCTCCTGCAGCTTGCTGATCTTGTGGCCGACCCACTTCGGCGAGGCGTGCACCTCGGCGAGCTGCACCCCGCCGGTGGGATCGCGCCACAGGGGCTCGGCACCGGAGGGCAGCAGGCGGCGCAGCATCTGGTCCGCGGTCCAGCGGACGGTCGCCACGGTGGGAATGCCGAGACGCTGGTACACCTCGGCCCGGCGGGGGTCGTAGATGCGGGCGGCGACGTTCTCCACGCCGAACATCTCGCGGGCCACGCGCGCGGAGATGATGTTCGAGTTGTCACCGCTGGAGACGGCGGCGAAGGCGCCGGCCTCCTCGATGCCCGCCTCGCGCAGGGTGTCCTGGTCGAAGCCGACGCCGGTGACCCGGCGGCCCCCGAAGCCCGGGCCCAGCCGGCGGAAGGCGGTGGGGTCCTGGTCGATCACGGCGACCGTGTGACCCTGTTGCTCCAGGGTCTGGGCAAGAGCGGAACCCACTCTCCCGCAGCCCATGATGACGATGTGCACGACCGTCCTTCCGGTGTCCAAAAGTTACTGCTCAGCATCAGGGTCTCAGACCGACGCCCAAAGCTACACACGGGCGCCGCGCGGTGGGCACCCCTGTGCCGCAGGCGGCGGAAGGCTCCTGCGAGTGATGCTGCGCACGCTGCACAAGGTCAGGATTCCGAGGCCGGTCAGGGCGACGAGCGCCCCGATCAACACCGCGGTCGCGGGCATGGAACCTCCGAAGTGCGATGACAGGCGGGGTTTGCCATCTAGGCATGGTGGGCACTCCAACCACGGATTCCGCAGTTCCGTGCGCCCCCGATTTCACTCGTGAGGCAGATCCAGCACGCCGGGTGGGCGGGTGCCAGTTCGAAGGCTTACGATCCTCTCTCGTGTCCAAACTGACCGACGTGCCCAAACGGATCCTGATCGGGCGCGCACTGCGCAGTGACCGGCTGGGCGAAACGCTCCTGCCGAAGCGCATCGCACTGCCCGTCTTCGCCTCCGACCCGCTGTCCTCCGTCGCCTACGCGCCGGGGGAGGTCCTGCTGGTCCTGTCCATCGCGGGCGTGTCGGCGTACCACTTCAGCCCCTGGATCGCCGTCGCGGTCGTCGTGCTGATGTTCACGGTGGTCGCCTCCTACCGGCAGAACGTGCACGCCTACCCGAGCGGCGGCGGCGACTACGAGGTCGCGACCACCAACCTGGGTCCCAAGGCCGGCCTGACCGTCGCCAGCGCCCTGCTCGTGGACTACGTCCTCACCGTCGCCGTCTCCATCGCCTCCGGCATCGAGAACCTCGGCTCCGCGGTCCCCTTCGTCGTCGAGCACAAGGTGTTCTGCGCGACCGCCGTGATCATCCTGCTGACGCTGATGAACCTGCGCGGCGTGAAGGAGTCCGGCAAGCTCTTCGCCATCCCGACGTACGTGTTCGTCGGCGGCGTCTTCATCATGATCGCGTGGGGCGCCTTCCGGGGCCTGGTCCTCGGCGACACCATGCACGCCCCCACCGCCGACTACCACATCAAGGCCGAGCACCAGGGCCTCGCGGGCTTCGCGCTCGTCTTCCTGCTGCTGCGCGCCTTCTCCTCCGGCTGTGCGGCCCTCACCGGCGTCGAGGCGATCTCCAACGGCGTCCCCGCCTTTCGTAAACCCAAGTCCAAGAACGCTGCGACCACGCTCGCGATGATGGGCCTGCTCGCCGTCACCATGTTCTGCGGCATCATCGCCCTCGCGATGGTGACGAAGGTCCGCATGGCCGAGCACCCGGCCACCGACCTGCTGCACAACGGCACCCCGCTCGGCTCCGGCTACGTCCAGAACCCGGTGATCTCGCAGGTCGCCGAGGCGGTGTTCGGCAAGGGCAGCTTCCTGTTCATCCTCCTCGCCGCCGCCACCGCCCTGGTCCTGTTCCTCGCGGCGAACACGGCGTACAACGGCTTCCCGCTCCTCGGCTCGATCCTCGCCCAGGACCGCTACCTGCCGCGCCAGCTGCACACCCGGGGCGACCGGCTCGCCTTCTCCAACGGCATCGTGCTGCTCGCCGGCGCGGCGACCCTGCTGGTGTTCATCTACGGCGCGGACTCCACCCGCCTGATCCAGCTGTACATCGTCGGCGTGTTCGTGTCCTTCACGCTCAGCCAGACCGGCATGGTCCGGCACTGGAACCGCCACCTCGCGGTCGAGAAGGACCCCGCCAAGCGGCGCCACATGGTCCGCTCCCGCGCGATCAACGCGTTCGGCGCCTTCTTCACCGGCCTGGTGCTCGTCGTCGTCCTGGTCACCAAGTTCACGCACGGCGCCTGGGTCGCCCTGCTCGGCATGTGCATCTTCTACGCGACGATGACCGCGATCCGGAAGCACTACGACCGGGTCGCCGAGGAGATCGCCGCGCCCGAGGGCCCGAGCGACGACCTGGTCCGCCCGTCCCGCGTCCACTCGGTCGTCCTGATCTCCAAGATCCACCGCCCCACGCTCCGTGCCCTGGCCTACGCCAAGCTGATGCGCTCCGACACCCTGGAGGCGCTGACCGTCAACGTCGACCCGGTCGAGACGAAGGCGCTGCGCGACGAGTGGGAGCGGCGCGGCATCGACGTCCCGCTCAAGGTCCTCGACTCGCCGTACCGCGAGGTCACCCGCCCGGTGATCGAGTACGTCAAGAGCCTGCGCAAGGAATCCCCGCGCGACGCGGTCTCCGTGATCATCCCCGAGTACGTGGTCGGCCACTGGTACGAGCACCTGCTGCACAACCAGAGCGCGCTGCGCCTCAAGGGCCGCCTGCTGTTCACCCCGGGCGTCATGGTGACCTCGGTGCCGTACCAGCTCCAGTCCTCCGAAGCGGCCAAGCTGCGGGCCCGCAAGCGGCAGGAGTGGAACGCCCCCGGCGCGGTCCGGCGCGGCCCGGCGGCGGAACGCCCGAAGGAGCCGTCGGCCAAGGACTGAGACGAGCGCCGACCGCGCCCGGCCGAGAGCTGAGACGAGCGCCGGCCGCGCCCGGCCGAGAGCTGGGTCGGGCGTTGCTCGTGCCCGGCCCAGGACTGGCGCGCCGGCCTGGGTGCGGCGTGCGTCCGCCGGGGCGGGGGCCGTGCGCCGGCCTCGGAGCGGGGCGGGCGAGGGACGTCCGCCCATCGCTGCGCGCCGGAGGCCGTCGCGCCCGGGGCGCTGGGGCCGGGCCGGCTGTCGCCGGGGTTCAGGGCGCCGCCGCGGATCGCGGGCCGTTCGTCGGCCGAGGACCGAGGCACGGTGGGAAGGCCGTAGACTGGTGGGCTGTTGTCCGGCCCGACCGGTACGCGGCCGTTCCCGCAGCGGCGCGCCCCTCCGCCCGAGCCTTCCCCCGCACGCCCGAGCCCCCCTCTTCGATCTGGAGTCACCCCACCATGCAGGCAGAACCGACGAAGTCTCTGGTGGGCGAGGAGTACGAGGTCGAGATCGGCCCCGTCGCCCACGGCGGCCACTGCATCGCCCGCACCTCCGAGGGCCAGGTGCTGTTCGTCCGGCACACGCTGCCCGGCGAGCGGGTCGTGGCCCGGGTGACGGAGGGCGAGGAGGGCGCCCGCTTCCTGCGCGCCGACGCGGTGGAGATCCTGGAGGCGTCCAAGGACCGCATCGAGGCCCCCTGCCCCTTCGCCGGCCCCGGCCGCTGCGGCGGCTGCGACTGGCAGCACGCCAAGCCGGGCGCCCAGCGCCGGCTCAAGGGCGAGGTGATCGCCGAGCAGCTCAAGCGGCTCGCCGGCCTCACCCCGGAGGAGGCGGGCTGGGACGGCACCGTGGTCCCGGCCGAGGGCGACAAGCTGCCGGCCGGCCAGGTGCCCCAGTGGCGGACGCGGGTGCAGTACGCGGTCGACGCGGACGGCAACGCCGGCCTGCGCCGCCACCGCTCGCACGAGGTCGAGCCGATCGACCACTGCATGATCGCCGCGCAGGGCGTCAGCGAACTCGGCATCGAGGACCGGGACTGGTCCGGCATGGCCTCCGTCGAGGCGATCGCCGCGACGGGGTCCCAGGACCGCATGGTGATCCTGGAGCCGCGCCCCGGCGCCCGGCTGCCGCTGGTCGAGCTCGACAAGCCCGTCTCCGTCATGCGCGTCGACGAGCGGGACGGCGGCATCCACCGCGTCCACGGCCGCGCGTTCGTCCGTGAGCGGGCCGACGACCACACCTACCGGGTCGGCAGTGGCGGCTTCTGGCAGGTCCACCCGAAGGCGGCCGACACCCTCGTCAAGGCCGTCATGCAGGGCCTGCTGCCCCGCAAGGGCGAGATGGCCCTCGACCTCTACTGCGGCGTCGGCCTCTTCGCCGGTGCGCTCGCCGACCGCCTCGGCGAGAAGGGCGCGGTCCTCGGCATCGAGTCCGGCAAGCGGGCGGTGGAGGACGCGCGGCACAACCTGGCCGACTTCCCCCGGGTCCGCATCGAGCAGGGCAAGGTCGAGTCGGTCCTGCCGCGCACCGGCATCACGGAGGTCGACCTGATCGTCCTCGACCCGCCCCGCGCAGGCGCCGGCCGCGCCACGGTCGCCCACCTCGCCTCCCTGGGCGCCCGCCGCATCGCCTACGTCGCCTGCGACCCCGCCGCCCTGGCCCGGGACCTGGGGTACTTCCGCGAGGGCGGCTACCGGGTGCGGACGCTTCGGGCGTTCGATCTGTTCCCGATGACGCATCACGTGGAGTGCGTGGCGATTCTGGAGCCTGCTGCAAAGGGGCTCTGACCTGCAGATTTCCCGGGTTGCTCAGGCGCGCTCGACGTGTTCCCCGCAATACACGACGTGGAACGCGCTCTGGTGCCGGGGAGTGGGTTTGACCTGCGGCTTCGTGGGACGTCTCGCGAGGTGATGGACGCGTTCTCCTCGGTCCCTGGGGACGTAAGGGAAACCGTCCCGACGCTCATTTGACGCTGCTTCCGACGGAGCATCAGGCGGGTGCCGGGGGCAAGGGCTCACGCTGTCCTCGGCGTCCCTATGCCCTGCTGTCGCTGAGTGGAGGGCGGCCTGGCCGGTGGGGGAAGCGGACGGTGAGCAGGGCCCGGTCGTCGGGGAACGCCGCTTCGGGCTGGTGGTGCAGGAACCTGTCGCACAGTTCGGTGATGCTCAGGCCGCTGGTGGTACGGGCGAACTCGGTCAGCCGTTCCATTCCTATGGCGAGGTCCTCGCGACGGCGCTCGATCAGGCCGTCGGTGTACAGCAGCAGTGTGTCGGTCTCGGTCACGGTGGTGTCGGCCTTTCGGTAGCAGACGTTCCGGACAGGGCCGAGAGGTGGTGAGGTGGCGCCGTTGAGGTAGGAGCTGGTGCCGTCGGAGCGGATGAGCAGCGGCGGCGGATGGCCGGCGCTGGCGTAGGTCAGGGTGCGTGTCCGGCGCTCGAAGACCAAGTAGCAGGCGGTGGCCATGCGGCTCGGATGGTAGCGACCAAGGAAGCTGTTGAGTTCGTCCAGGACAGCGGCGGGGTCGGTGCCGCAGCGCGGCACGATGTTGCGCAGGGCGGCGGTGATCTGTGCCATGACGGTCGCTTCGTGCAGTCCGTGACCGGCGACGTCGCCGATGCTCAGGCCGATGTGATCGGCGTCCACGTCGTAGACGTCGTACCAGTCGCCGCCGACCGAGAGCAGGTCACTTCCCGGGGCGTAGCAGGTGGCCGTCTCCAGACCGGGCAGGTGTGGCAGCTGGGGCAGCAGACTGAGCTGCAGGCGTTCGGCGACCCGGTGCTCGTGCTCGTGCAGACCGGCCCGGCGCAGAGCCTGGGCGATCTGCTGGGCCACCGCTGTCACATGCTCGGGAGCGGTGGAGGTGTTTGAGCCGTAGACGATCAGCATGCCCAGGTCGACGCCGTCCGCCTCCAGGGACAGGGCCAGGGGAACCGCGTCCGCGGCTTCACGAGTGAGCTGGCCGTCCGAGGAAGAGGGCCGGTCCAGGTCGGTCCAGCCGCCCGCGCCGACCGCAAGGCCGTTGTCCTCCGGCTGTAGGGGCGGTACCAACCGTGACGAGTGCAGATAGAGCTCCGCCGCGGTGGCCCCCAGGGCGGCCGGCGCCACCTCGCTGACAGCGCGGGAGACCTCCGCGAGTGTGATCGCTCCGGCCAGGGCGGCGGTCAGGTCGTACAGGTGCTGCAACCGGGCACGGGCGGCCTGTTCGGCGGCCAGCAGCCGCGCCCGGTCCACTTCGGTGGCCCGGCGGAAGGCCACCTCCCGGTTCAGTGCCTCCACCTGCTGGCTGAGCACGACGAACCGGTCCGACGCCCCGGCCTCGACGAGATGCAGTTGCAGGGCCGGCTGCGGGCCGTCCCACCACGTGGCCCGCGCCCCGTGACAGCGGAAGCGCCGCGTGCGGCCGTCGGCGTCCTTGAGGACCAGCGCGCCGGGCACGGGACTGCCGCTGCGTAGCCACACAGCCAGCTGCCGACGCAGCTGCGGGGTGTCGTCCGGCCGCAGATCGAACACGCTGACGCCCGGGCGCAGCCGTTCGTCACAGCGGCTGGCTGCCGGATTGGCCGCCAGCACACGGCCGTCGGCCCCGCACAACAGCACCGGATGGGGCAGCGGTCTGGTGATGGCCCGGAAGAGGCCAAGGGTCATGGGGCCACAGCCCGGTCACCGAAGTACTCACGGCCACTCACCGTCTCGACATCCACGTCCGGCACCAGGTGCACCACCACCCGGCAGCCCGCGTCGCCGCGCGCGATGGTCTCCTCCAGTTCCACCCGCGCGTAGCCCAGATTGCGGGCGGCGACAGTGCCGAAGACGTTGGACGTCATCATGCACATCGACTCCCGGCCCACCACCTTCTCCGCGAACGGGCACACCCGGTTGCCCAGCACGATCTTCGTCTCGTCGTGCTCGATGACGTGGAAGTCACCCTTGATACGGCGCTTGAGGTCCACCAGCGCCTCGGCGACCTGCTCACCCGTGAGCCGGTCGGTTCCCAGTGCCTTGAGGTACATCTCGTCGATCTGCGTGCCGACGGCCTGCCCCACCAGGCTGACGTAGCCGGACGCCTCCTCCAGACCGATCACCGACTCCAGCGACGTCGCCAACTCACGCACCAGAGTGCGCAGGAACACATCACGGTCCAGCGGAATCTCCACATCCGAAATCCGTTCCATGCCGGCTCCCTCGTCCTCGGGCCCCGGTGGCAGCGCGACCGGCGTGGCCTCATGTCGTGTGCGGGAATGATTCTGCCAGCGCACTCCAGCCCGCCACCACCAGTCCCGTCGACAGGGGCGATCAACCCTTCACAGGATCAGCCCGTCACCCGACGGACACAGATGGTTCACCAGGCAGGCAGGGGTAACCCGACAGACGACTACGACCGGCTGTACGCAGCGCCAGCCGGCGGCAGAGCAGGGCCGTCACCAAGGCTGGAGGAACCTCGTGAACGGCGAACCGACCATCCCATCCTGCGAGTCGCGTTTCCCCGCTGTTACGGCGAGCATCGCGGCCGCCCGGCACTGGGTCCGCGACTGCGTGGAAGGTTTCGGCGGTCCGCTGCACCGGCACCGGATGATCCAGACCGCCGAACTGCTCGTCTCGGAACTGATCACCAATGCCATCCGCCACGGCGTCGGCCCACCCCTGATCCGGCTCACCTGGAACGGCCGGCTGCTGCGCATCGCGGTCAGCGATGACAGCGACCGCTGGCCGCGCATGCGTGCCACCAAGAACACCGAGCCCGGCGGCTTCGGCATGCAGATCCTCGAACGGCTCGCGCACCGCTGGGGCGTCACCCCGCGCCATCCCGGCAAAACGGTCTGGGCGGAACTCAGCCTCGCTCCCTGAGCTCGCCCTCCCGTCAAGCCCGAGTTGGCATGGGCGCCACTACAGGAGGACACGTACTCGGTCGCATGAGCTCCACCCGCTCACGTCATCGGGACCCGCGCAGGTCAGGCCCGGCCCGATTCTCTCGCGTGACCGGACTGGGCGTCCGCCGTGCCTGACCGGGTATCGTGCAAGGCGATCGATACGAGCCGCCGTGCGGCCGAGCCCGGGGAACTGGGGGCAAAAGCGTGGATGTCGCACCTGGCGTGGGCGGGCCCTCCGCCGCGCCGCCACGTGAGGCGGTACTGCAGATCAATCCGTTGCCCGACAGTTCGGGGCTGGGGGCGATCGGGGAGATCAGCATGAACACACGGACGGTCTGGCAGCAGGCGCTGCAGCAACTGGTCGAGCGTGGCACGGACGTGCATCACGTGGATCTGTCCCGGGTCTGCTTCGTGGATGTGGCCGGCGTGACGGACCTTGCGGTCACCGCCCAGCGCCTCCCCGAGGGACAGCGGATCGTACTTCACCGACCTCCGGCGCAGCTGCCGCGCATCCTCGAACTCTTCTGGCCCGGGCTTACCGTGATCGAGGTGGCTGCGTGATGACCACAGTGCCCTCGCACGAGCCGTTCGTGCACCCGGCGCTCTTCTACGAGGGGACCGACCAGTACGTCGCGGGAACGGTTCCCTTCCTGCGGGAAGGGCTGGACGCCGGTGAGCCCGCAGCCGTCGCAGCTCCGCCGGATCGTTTGAAGCTGATCCGCGAGGGGCTCGGTGAGCGAGCGGCACAGGTCCGTTTCATCGACATGACCCAGGCCGGCCGCAACCCGGGCCGCATCATCGCCAACGTGCTGCGCAAGTTCGCCGACGCCCAACCCGGCGCCCGCCGGGTCCGTATCATCGGCGAGCCGATCTGGCAGGGCCGTTCCGCCGACGAGTACCCGGCGTGCGTCCAGCACGAAGCGCTGATCAATGCCGCTTTCACCGGGCGCGCGGTGACCATCCTCTGTCCCTACGACGCTGGGCAACTAAGGCAGCAGGCGCTCTGTGACGCCCTGGCGACCCACCCGGTCGTCATCGACGCCGACGGTGAGAGGCAATCCACCGCCTACAGCCCCGAAGAGATCATTGCTCGCTACAACGAGCCCCTGCTCGCTCCACTCGATGCTGCGGCCTGTACCTTCGCCGCATCGACACTGCCCGAGACTCGCGACTTCGCCGTGTCCCGGGCGCGGGCCCTGGGCGTGTCCGGTGTGAGCCTGGGCGACCTGGAACTCGTGGTGGCGGAGCTGACCACCAACAGCGTCGTCCACGGCGCCGGCTCGGGGACACTGCGGATCTGGGCCGAGAGCGACCGCATCGTCTGCGAGGTCCACGACGGCGGACAGTTGACCGATCCGCTGGCCGGCCGTCGCCCGCCGAATCCCACGCAGCCCGGCGGCCGCGGACTCCTGCTGGTCCACCAACTCGCCGACCTCGTCCGTGTCCATACCGGCCCCGACGGCACCACCATTCGCTGCTACCTGCCCGGCTGACCACGACCACGTAGCGAGGCTGCTCAACACAGCACAGGTATAGGTGCGGGAAGACGGGGTAGGCGCTGCGCCGTCGGCCGGTTTTGCAGGCGGTAGCGGTCGGCTCGAACTTTGGGAGGGGCACAGCATGGCGCTCATGAGCATTCCGGCGGCACTGGACGCACGAACGAGCGAGCTGCCGGAGGTCGCCGACCCCTCCCGGGTTGCGCCCCAAGACGCTCGCCAGCTCTCCAAGCTGTTCTTCGAACAGCTCACGGTCCTGGAAGAGGGCACGCCCGAGTACAGCTACGCCCGCAGCACACTGATCGAGATGAACATGTCCCTGGTCCGGTACGCGGCCGGCCGTTTCCGCAGCCGTGGCGCGGAGGAGATGGAGGACATCGTCCAGGTCGGCATGATCGGCCTGATCAAGGCCATCGACCGGTTCGAGCTGACGCGCGAAGTGGAGTTCACCTCCTTCGCGATCCCCTACATCGTGGGCGAGATCAAGCGGTTCTTCCGCGACACCACCTGGGCCGTACATGTGCCGCGCCGGCTGCAGGAAGCCCGCGTCCAGCTCGCCCGCGCCACCGAGGAACTGCGCAGCCGGCTCGGCCGCACCCCCACGGTCAAGGAACTGTCGGAGCTGATGAGCCTGCCCGAGGACGAGGTACGGGAAGCCCGACTTGCCGCCAACGGCTACAACTCCTCCTCCCTGGACGCCGCGATCGGCGGCAGCGAGGACGGCGAGAGCGCTCTGCAGGACTTCATCGGCGCCGAAGACCAGGCGCTGGAACTGGTGGAGGACTTCCACACCCTCGCCCCGCTCCTCGCCGAACTCGACGAGCGAGACCGGCAGATCATCCACATGCGGTTCGTGGAGGAACTCACCCAGGCCCAGATCGGCGAACACCTGGGCGTGTCCCAGATGCACGTCTCCCGACTCCTGTCACGGACCCTGGGCCGCCTGCGTGAAGGCATGCTCACCCAGCGCTGAGGCCACCGGCGAAAGCGACGCCAGGTCCGCAAAGTCGGCCGATGGACGTCGGCCAGAACCGGGCGACCGCGCTGCCGTCGAGGTGGGCGGTTGCCGAAGCCGGCCGATAAAGACGCCGGACGAAAGTAGATGATTCTGGGCGCAATAGAACTATCCGGCTATGTCTGAGAGACTCCCGATCATGGATATCGCCCGCAGGAACAATGTCGACGATGACGGCTACCGGGGCGGGGCGCCTGGCGAAGGACACCCGTGAGGGGATTGGTGTATCCGGCGAAGTACAGGCGCGGGGCTTCAGGATGGCTCCGTGCCCCTGCGGCGAGGGGATGCCCGGCCCCGTCGAGCACGCCCAGGGACCCGACCAGGTCGTGCAGGTCGGGCCGGTAGCCGGATGGCGTCGACTTCCTCGGCGTCGCGTTTCCAGTTCTCCGCCCGCCGCGCGGGCAGGGCGAAACGGTACGTTCAGCGCACCACCTCCCCACCCCGCCGGGTACCCTCCCCCGCGAATCCCGGCCGAGCAGATGCCCGTCCACGTCGCCGTGATCATGGGCGCTGGCACGGCCGCACCGGCAAGCCCCCCACCGACGTCGTCGGCCTGCTCCGCCGCCAACGCACCACCCGCGGCCGCATCAGCCTGACGCTGACCATGTGCATCAACTACGGCGGCCGCGACGAGATCACCCGCACCACCGCCGCGCTCGCTCGCCACGTACACGACGGACAACTCGACCCCGAC
Source organism: Streptomyces sp. NPDC038200 (assembly GCF_055600785.1). Classification (NCBI taxonomy): domain Bacteria; kingdom Bacillati; phylum Actinomycetota; class Actinomycetes; order Kitasatosporales; family Streptomycetaceae; genus Streptomyces; species Streptomyces sp. NPDC038200. Next base: position 429,508 of record NZ_JBVJYH010000001.1, on the reverse strand, counting down.
CACATCAGCGAAAGGGACTTCGCCCGCCACCTGCCCCACCCCGACATGCCGGATGTCGACCTGCTGTGGCGTACCGGGGGCGAACAGCGCACCTCCAACTACCTGCCCTGGCACACCGCCTACGCCGAGCTGCCCGCTCCGTGTCTCGCCTGCGGCTTCGGCTAGCGGGATGCAACGCGGGAGCGCTCTGCCGGGCATGCGTGAGGGGCGGTTGGGGAAACGCCTTGACGCTCGTTCGACGCCGGCCCTGACGGAGCGTCATGGCGATCGCGCGGCCGGTTGTCGAGCCCCAGCCGAGCATTGCGCCAGCGCCGTGTCCCAGGAACGGCACGATCGGTGGGTGCTGGGTGAGCGCGCTGCGGAGGACGCCGATTGCGTCCTTCAGACGTCGGGGGGCACGGCCAGCTGGAGCAGAATCGGTGCCCGGCCCGAGAAGAGATATCCCCGTCCGGGTGGCGCGGCGAAGTACTGGTCCGGTTCCAGCGTGATGCTGTGCGCCACGGCGGCGGGGCGTCCGGCGGGGGTGAGCAGGAGCCGGTGGCCCGTCGCCAGGACGGTGTTGATCAGGCGAGTCAGGGGGCTCGGAAAGCCGGTCAGGACGGGCGTCGCGTCGGCGCTGAGGACGAGGGCGTGGCGGCCTCGTGCCGAGGGGCGGGCGATGTCGTCGAGCAGGGTGGGCGCGTCGGTGAATCCTTCCTGGGTGGGGAGCACCGTGATGTGGTCCGCGTCGTCGAGCACCAGGGCATAGGGGTCGTCACCGAAGACCTGGGCGGCCTCGCGGAGGTCGGTGTCCTTGTGCGAGATGCCGGTGAGGATGCGTACGCCCGGGTCGTCGGGGAGCAGGCCGGGCAGGGGGGAGCGGGGCGGGGCGACGGCGAGCACGCCGATGCCGGCTCGGCGTAGCGAGTGGGCGAGTGCGGCCGTCGCGGTGGTGCGGCCCGAGCCGGGCGGACCGGACAGGAGCAGCAGGTGGGCGCTCTCGAAGAGGTCGACGCCCACCGTGCCGTGGTCGGGTCCGCCGACACCCAGGGGGATCCAGGTGGGGGAGGCTGGCGGTGTGGGCAGCGGCAGCTCGGTGAGCGTGATCCGGGTGGGCAACGCCGGGAACCGCCTGGGCAGACGGGCGGGGTCGGCATCGGTGAAGCGGGACGGCAGATCGGCGGGGAGCGCGTCCGGTCGGCAGATCTGCACGTGACGCCCGGTCGAGGCGTCGATCGCGCGACCGGGCAGTGCGGGGGGACTGGCCATGCGGGAGGTCAGGTGGGCTCGGCGGGTCTCCTCCTTGGGGAAGGGCAGCAGCAGGCGGTGGGTGTAATAGGTGGGGAGTTTGTGGTTGAGCATGTCGTGACCGCCGAGCGGCACGATGTGCACGCCGAGCGGGGCACCGGCCGCGACGATGCCGCGCAGCGTGGTCAGCAGTGAGGTCTCCGTGAAGGCGGGGTCGCCGTGGTCCTCGAAGTGCTCCCAGCCGTCGACGATCACCACGATGCGCGGCCGGTCCGCCTGCTGGGCGGGGCCGCCTGTGGAGCGGCGGTGGACTTCTTCGTCCAGCCAGGTGACCAGGCGCCGGATGCGGTCCGGTTCCGCGGGTGAGAACACGCCGCCGCAGTGCGGCAGTTCGGCGTAGTCCGTCAGTCCGGCAGGGTGGTGCTCGATGACGTAGAGGTGGGCCTGATCGGGCCGGAACCGGGTGACGAGGCCGGTGATGAGCGTCCGGGCGAACGTGGTGCGGCCCGACTGGGGACCGCCCGCGACCATGAGCCGGTCCGTACCGGCCAGATCGAGGTACTGGGCGGGCTGGGCCTGCTCCGCGGGCTCGTCCGCCAGACCGAAGGGCACGGCCGTGTCGGGCGCCGCGGCGGTCTGGCGACCGGCGAGTTCCCCCGGCGTCAACGCCACGGGCAGGGGCGGCAGCAGCGGCCGGAAGGGAGCGACGAGTCCCCGGCGCCGGGCTGCCTCCTCGATGGCGGTGACCGCCAGCTCCTGGTCGGTGGGCGCCTCCACGCGGGGCAGGTGCCCGGCCGGACGCGGACCGCCGAGCTGGTGCCACCGCAGAACGCGGACGGTGACGGGCTGCGCCGCTCCGGAGGGCGGCGGGGAGCCCAGGTATCCGGACTGGAAGACCTGCGGGACGCGCGCCTCGTCGGTGGTGCACAGGATCAGGCCGCGTCCGCGCAGCGAGCCGGGGATCGCGGCGGCGTCGGGCACACCGAGCACCTCGGTGCTGTCGGCGGCTTCGTTCTGCCGCAGGCTGACGCGGAGCGAGATGTTGTTCTTCAGTTCCGGTGACAGCTTCCCCTGCAGGGACTGGGTGGCCAGGACCAGGTGCATGCCGAGCGAACGGCCCTTGGCGGCGACGTTGACCAGTTCCTTGAGGAAGTCCGGCGAGGTCTCCAGGACGCGGGCGAACTCGTCGAACACCATCACCAGGCGCGGAAGCGGAGGCAGTGAGGCGTCGGTGCCGCGCTTCCTCCAGTACCGGTCGATCTCACCGTCGTACCGGGCGAGCAGGGACTCGCGGCGGCTGACCTCGGCGCGTACGGAGGCCAGCACCCGGGCCGCGGCGGTGGCGTCGAAGACGTCGGCGGGGGTCTCCCCGGTGGAGCGGATCAGGGCGACCACATGGGGACAGTGCTGGAAGGGCAGGAAGGCGCTGCCCCCCTTGAAGTCCACGAGCACCAGATTGAGTTCGTCGGGCCGGTTGGCCAGCAGCAGCGAGGTCACCAGGGTCTGGAGCAGAATGCTCTTTCCCGCTCCGGTGGCGCCACCGAGCATGGTGTGCGGTCCCTGCCCGGCCAGATCCACGGTCACCGGGCCCCCGGCGTCCGCGCCGAGCACCACCCGGGTGCGTGGTCCCTGTCCGTGCCCCCACAGGGCGAGGATGTCGTGGGCCGTCGGTGTGCCGAGGCCGAGCAGATCGAGGAAGCGCACGTAGTCGGGTACAGCGTTGCTCGACGAGCCGAGGGTGAGCCGGTCCCGCATGGGGGCGAGGGCCCGGGCGAGCGGCTCGGCGGCGGCTTCGTCCAGGGTGTGCGGTGTGACGGTGAGGGCGTGCTCTTCGGGCGTGCGGGTGAGCCGGAGGGTGTTCCCGGTCATCTCGCACAGCCCGCGGCACTCGTTCATGCCGCGCCGGTCGGCGCAGACGAGGTAGACACCGACCGACGGCCCGTCCCGCAGCACCTCGTCCATGCCGGGCAGTTCGCGCAGGGCCAGTGCTCCGTCCAGGACGACCACGACCTCGTCACCGAACCGCGTGCGCGAGTCCCGGGTGCGCTGCTCGCGGCGCGCGCCGACGAGCTGCCGCAACTCCTTGACACGCGCGGCGCGCGTCGTCCCGGTGTTGCCGATGACGCACGGAACATCGGCCGCCGACCCGGCGTCCACGTGCGGCAGCCACCGGGTCCAGGCCAGTCCCTCGTGCCCGTCGGCCGCGATCACCACGATGCGTAGATCGTCCGGTCCCCGCAGGGCGGCCAGTTGCATCACCAGCCAGCCCGTCAGCGCCTGTACCTGCCGACGAGAGCCGATCACTCCCAGCACGCCGGTGGATCGCAGGTCCAGTGTGACCGGCGCCTGCCGCAGCAGCGGGGACTCGAAGCCCTCCCACGGTTCGCCGCGCAGATCCACCAACGCCGCCTGATCGGCGGTCCCCACGCGCAGTGTCAGGCCGTGCGGCGAGTCCGCTCTGCGCGACCACAGGTCCGGGCGGGCACCTGTGGCCATGTCGGAGATCTCGCCGGGATCAGGGGCCAGGAGCAGCCGCACGCACAGTTCTTCGGCGACGTGGGCGTCGATCTTCTCCTGGGCGGCCTTGACCGCTGCCGCGTGGGCAGCCCCGCGTTGTTCACGCTGCTTGTCCCGGTTGTGGTTCATCAGCAGCGAGGCCAGCAGGCCCAGGATCGCGAGCCACATCAGCTGTGGCCGGTGCGTCGTCCAGGCCACGATCGCGGCGCCGAGTGCCGGCAGAAGCGTCGCCAACTCGGTCAGTCCCGCGTTGTCCGTCCCGGTCTGCTGCACCGGCAGGGTCACCTCGGTACGGGGGACTGCCGGGGCGGGGCTGAAGACCCGGTCGAAGTCCAGTCGCCCGTCCGCACTGCGCGTGGCCCGCTGGGTTCCCGCGGGCGTGGGCGTCCACTGCAGTTCGTCGGCGCCCACCTGGAGGGTCATGCCCGGAGCGAGCGCGGTCCGGTCGTTGACCCGGCGGCCGTTGACGTACGTCCCGTTGGTGGATCCCCGGTCCACGACGAAGACCCGGCCGTCCGGCGAGACTTCGAGGCGGGCGTGCTCGCGGCGGGAGACGTCCGGATCCCGCAGACAGACCGCGGCCGTCGAGTTCCTGGCCACGATATGGGTCCCGGGAGCCAACGCCACCATGAGCCCGGCGTCCGGACCGGCCGCCACCCGCAGCATGCCGACCCCGTCACCCGACGCGAGGCGGTAAGAGGGCCCCGGCGCCCCCACGCTGATCACCGCTCCCGGCGTCAAAGGGCTGTCGGCCAGGCTGTCCCCGGGATCCAGCGGGACCGTTCCGACGAAACATCGCCTGCCACGCACTGCCACCGGTAACGCCGCGAGCAGTGCGGCCGTACTGCTGTCCGGACCGGCGACCACCTCGACGTCCTGAAGGGTACCCACGTCGGGGTCCTGAACGGTCAACCGGAGAAACACGCGCTACCTCCCCATGCCGTCGTCCATCCCCGTCGGCTGTGGCGCCTTCAAGAACGGTCGTGGATTTGTTACAAAGCACAGCACAGGCCGATGGCCTACCCGGCGAGAAGGCCAACCAGCACGACGGTCCCCACCGGCCCGCTCGGCGGACGTTCGTGACGGCCGGCGAATGGCCGGTCAACTCGTTGCAGCACACCTATGGGGGACGACCATAAGACGGGGCGGACTAAGCATCGTTCCCCGTCTTCCACAGCCACAGATCCGAGCCGCTCTTGTAGACGAGTGTCTTCCCGTCCGGGCTGAGGGCGAGGGCTTCGGCCGCGCTGCCATTGCCGTAATCCAGGGTCAGCTCGCGGGCGATCTGGCCGCTGTCGGTGTGCCAGACGCGGATCGCACCGTCCGCGCTGCCAGTGGCCAGCAGCCCGGTCCGTTCGGGCATGTCGCCCGCCCAGTCGAGGTCGTTGATGTCGCTGCCACCGCCGGTCAGCACGCGCTTGTGCGCCCCGGAACCGTCCAGTATGTAGACGACGGAGCCCGAGATTCGGGCCCACACTCCGTCGGTAGTGGTGGACGCACGGCTCCCGGTGCCGACATCCCACTCATGTGGCTGGTTCTTGCTGTCTAGGCCACCCAGAAGACGGCCGGTCCCATCGAATCGGACGGGGAAGGCACCGGTCGTCCTCTCGTGTATGGTCACGGTCCTCCGACCGGATCGGACGTCCCACACCACAATCGTGCCGTCGTCGTCCACACTGGCAAGGGCACGACCGTCCGGACTGAAGGCCAGCGACACCACTCTCGCCTCTCCGCCCAGGGCCAGAGTCCTACGCTCGGTGTGCGTGCTCAAGTCCCACACCTTGATGGTGTTGTCGCCGATTTCGTCGGCCGCCGTGGTCAGCAGGCGCCCGTCAGGAGAGAACCGCATTGCCAGGATCTTGCCGGTATGGCCGGCAAGAGTGGCGGTTTGCTCGCGGGTGGCGACGTCCCACAACTGAATGCTCTCGTTGTAGTCGCTGCTCGCCACAGTGATCCCGTCGGGGCTGAATTCCAGCTCGTCGCCCCATCCGGTATCTGTGAGACGGACCGGTCCTCCCTCTGGGTGAAACAGGTACGTCGCCAGGAGGATTCCCGCGAGCGCGAGGAACAACACCGTCTGCCGGACGCGGCGAGGGCGGTGATACTTCAGGTCCTCGGCGTCAGGCTCGGACGGGGTCCTGATGATCGTGCGGAGTGGCGCGGCGACACGGAACGCCACGTTCAGCTCCTCCACCGACTGGCGTACTTCGCCGACACGCCACCGGAAAAAGCCGCTGCTGGTGCGACCGATGCCGGGCGGGAAGAGTTTGCACCTGACCTCGGTCGGTGTGGACTCGGCCATGAGCATCGTGATGGCGGTCCGGCTGGTCCGACTGGTATGGCGCCAGGGGACGAGGACGACTTCATCGATGTGTTCCCATGCAACGGCGACCTGGGAGTCCGGTGACGTACTGCGCCCGGCCCGGAGAAACCTGATGCCCTCGGCGCCGAGACTGAAGAACCACAGAGGGGACAGGGTGGCCGTCGCGGCTACCGACACGACCGACACACCCGTAGTGAGGAAGACGAAGAGCCACACCCACCCCAGGACTTGGTTCAGCCGCCAGCCGATCCACACGACCAGCCCGCACAGGACGACGAGCGTCCAATGGTCGATCCGTTCCGTAGCCTTCGCTGGATGGACCAAGTAGCGTCCGGCGTCATCATCCGCCGCGGAGGTCGCCGTCTGTCCATCCGGCCGTGATCGTGCCATGGACCTGCTCTGTGGTGCCGTGTTCCGGACGGAGGTAGGCCGGTCCTCCCATGACACCGGTCGGCTGTCACCACCGTCAGGCTGTCCCTGCGGACGACGGGGGGCGGCAGCAGGGTTGGGCTCCCCCGCTGGCCCGGTGGCCGCCCGTCGGTTCGCGGGCACCCGTCCCGTCGTACTCGCCGCAGCTCTTGACCTCCCGGTGCCGGGCGGGCTGGTGGGGACCCCGGTGGGCCGGTTCTGCCATGTGCTCGGCCGGTCGGCCGGTTCGTCCGGTGGGATGCTCTGCCGGACCGGGGCAGCGTCCCCGTCCCGGGTCGAGGTGATCGCGGCGCGGAGGAGCACCGCCGCCGCGCCGCCCTCCATGCGCCTCTCCGGGTCCCGGGCGAGGAGGCCCTCGATCACCGGGGCGAGGAAGGGATGGTGGTCCAGCGGCGGAGGGTCGTCGTGGAGGACGGCGCGGATGGTGGCCGCGGTGGAGCCGCGTTCGAAGGGGCTGCGGCCGGTGGCCGCGTGGTGGAGCGTGACACCGAGGGACCACAGGTCGGCCGCGGGGGTGGGGGAGTGGCCCTCGAACAGTTCGGGTGCGATGTAACCGGTGGAGCCGGCGACACCGGTCCGGGTGAGGCGGGTGTCGTCGACGGCGTGGGCGATGCCGAAGTCGACCAGTTTCACCTTGCTGTCGGGCAGGACCAGGACGTTGCTGGGCTTGACGTCCCGGTGTATCAAGCCGATGGAGTGTGCGGCGTCCAGTGCTTCCAATAATCGCAGTCCCAGACGAGCCAGGCGTAGCTCGGGCAGGGCGCCGTCCTGGTCCAGCACCGCTGCCAGGGAGGGCGCTTCCACCAACTCCATGACGACATAGGCGGCGTCGCTCTGTGCCGTGCTCGGTATGAGGTCGTGGATGGCGATGACTCCGGGATGACGGACCCGCCCGGCGGTCCGGGCCTCGCGCAGTGTCCGCTCACCGAACGCAGCCCGCTCCCGCGCGGACAGCCCATGCGGAAGGCGGAGTTCTTTGACCGCGACGGTGCGGCCGATCAGTTCGTCGGTGGCCCGCCAGACGATCCCCATGCCACCCCGCCCGAGCACCTCCGCCAGCCGGTAGCGCCCCGCGACCAATCTCGGCCCCTGAGAGGAGTCCGTCCCCGTCACCACCGCGCTCCTGTCGGATCGCTTACCGGTCGGCGCCCCGTACGCTAACCTGACAGCAGATTAGCCACTGTTGACGCGCAGTTGAGGTCTCACGGGGGAGATCCGAGCCGATGGCTCAAAAATTCGCCTGCGATCCACAGGAAGCGGATTTAGTCGCGCGGGAGTTGACCCGCATGCGCTCCGACCTCCGGCTCTCGGCTCCACAGCCCTTGGCGAATGCCGTGAGTACGGTGGCCGGCCCGGTCGCGGAAGCACTCGCTGAATTCCTCAACGCCGTCACCACAGCCCGGACCGAGCTCGTAGCGTCGGTCGATATGGCCGCAGGACTCTTCGCGGGCCTGGCGGAAGGCACGCTCGACCTCGACCAGGTCCTCGCCGACCAAGCCCTGGAGATATGAGGAGAGACCGATGGCGGATGTCAGTGTCGGCTATGACGGTGTGCAGCAGGCGGCGTCACGGCTGGTCAGCGGGCAGACCGAGATAAGCGAAAAGCTCCAGGCCCTCAAGGGCATGATCGACCAGCTGGTGGCCAGCGAGTTCCGCACCCAGATGGCGTCGTCCAAGTTCCAGCAGTCGTACCAACAGTGGACGACGGGCACCCACAACATGATTCAGGGGCTCGAAGGAATGGCGGCGTTCCTCAACGACGTCGTACGCAGCCACCAGGAACTCGACGCACGACTGGCGGGCGGCGCGGGCAGCTGACCGGCCGGGGCGCCTGACCATGGAGGACTGGAGCGTTCTCGACCTGGCGCGGGACCCGGTCCCGGGCGACCCCGCCCTCATCCAGACCCTGGCGGCGCGACTGCAGCGGGAGGCGCAGTACGCAGAGCAGCACGCCAGCCGACTGACCCAGGTCGCCACCAACAGCGTGGACCTGCGCATGCAGGGCGACTACGCTCCGCTGTTCCAGCAGCGGCTTGCGCGCCTCCCGCAGCAGGCCGCCGGTCTGGGTCCGGCTCACGAAAGCTGCGGCAGGGCGCTTATCGCCTACATGCAGACCCTTGAGCAGGCCAAGATCCAGTCCCGCGCCGCGCTGAGCCGGGGCATGCAGGCGGATGCCCAGTACAAGGCCGCGTTACAGCAGTTCTGCACGCTGGTCCCGGGGTTCTCGTACACCGGTAACTGGCGCGGGCTCGACGAGCCGTTCGCGCTCAGGTGCACCCAGTACCAACGCCCCGAGGTCCGCGCCGCCGCGGCACGGATCGGCGCCTATGCCGCCCAGGCCGAGCGGGAACGGCAGGCCGCCGCCACGATGGCCCGACAGGTGGCCCGGGTCGCGGCCGAAGCGGAGATGCGGTGTGCGCAGGCCATACGCGCCGCGATACCCGCGCTCGGTTCGACCGGGGCGGCCTCCGGCAGGAACGGCGGAACCTTCGCGCGTACCACCGCCCTGAAAGCAGCCCGCGGGGCGGCGCGAGGCGCCGCGACGGGTTGGGCCCGACGGAGTGTGAGGTCGGCTCTCCACGATGTGGCCAGAAAACACGAGAGCAAGTCGTATTGCGGCGATCCGGTCGACGTGGCCACCGGCCGGATGGCCCTTGCGCAGACTGATCTGACACTGCCGGCCCGACTCCCGCTGGTGTTCTCCCGCCACTTCGAGTCGTCCTACCGTGCCGGGCGCTGGTTCGGCCGCGCCTGGACCTCGACGGCGGACCAGCGGCTGGAGATCGATACCGAAGGCGTCGTTTTCGTGCGCGAGGACGGCTCACTCCTGTCCTATCCCCACCCCAGCCCGGACGCCGCCTCGCTGCCCGCCGAGGGCGACCGGCTTCCGCTGACGGTCGACACCAACGGCGACTACACCGTCACCGATCCCGTCAGCGGCCGTCGATGGGACTTCGCGGCACCCGGCCCCGACGGCCGCGGCATCGCACTCCTGGCCCACCTCACCGACCGCTCAGGCACCCAGCGGCTCACGTTCACCTACGACACGAATGGCGCCCCCACCGCGATCCGGCACTCGGCCGGCTACCACCTGAAGATCACCACGGAAGGCGAGCGCATCACCGCCCTCCATCTGGCGGAGGCAGCCGAGGACGGCGGCGACCAGCCACTGCTCCGCTTCGGATACGACGAACACGGCCACCTGTCCTCGCTCACGAACGCCTGCGGCGTACCCACCCGGTTCACCAACGACGCGGTGGGCCGGATCACGGCCTGGACCGACACCAACGGCTCGTCGTATCGGTACGAGTACGACGACGAGGACCGCTGCACCTACCAGACAGGCGACGCCGGGCACCTGCGGAACACCTACACCTACGGCGACACCGACCCGGCGACGGGCCTCAAGGCCACCACGGTGACCAACTCCCTCGGACACACGAGCCGGTACCTGATCAACGACAGGCTCCAGGCGGTCACCGAGATCCGCCCGGACGGCGCCGCCACCCACACCGCATACGACCGGTTCCACCGGCCCCTCACCGTCACCGACCCGCTCGGCCACATGGTCGCCTACACATACGACCAAGCGGGCCGCCCGCTGACGATCACGCGCCCCGACGGCCGCGAGATCACCGTCGCCTACGACGACCAGGGCCTGCCGGTGAGGGTGACCGAACCGGACGGCACCCAAGTCGCCCGGGAGTTCGACACGAGCGGCAACCTGACGGCGGTCACCGACGCTTCCGGCGCGACGACCCGCTTCGCCTACGACGGCCGCGGCAACCTGACATCGGCCACGGACGCCCTGGGCAACACGATGCACGTCGAATGCAACGCCGCCGGCCTGCCCCTCGCCGTCACCGACCCGCTGGGAGCGGTCACCCGGTACGAGCGTGACGCATTCGGCCGCATCGTCACGATCACCGACCCCCTGGGCGCCACCACCCGCCTGTCCTGGACCGTCGAGGGCAAGCTGGAGCGCCGGACCGACCCGGACGGAGCCGAGGAATCCTGGACCTACGACGGCGAGGGCAACTGCACGAGCCACACCGACGCAATCGGCGGCACCACCCACTTCGAGTACACCCACTTCGACCTGCTCACGGCCCGCACAGGCCCGGACGGCGTCCGCTACGAGTTCGACCACGACACGGAACTACGCCTGACCAGAGTCACGAACCCGCAGGGCCTGACATGGACGTACGAGTACGACGCGGCCGGACGCCTGGTGACGGAAACGGACTTCGACGACCGGAGGCTGACGTACGCGTACGACGCGGCGAGCCGCCTGGTGTCGCGACGAAACGAACTGGACGAGCTGACGTCCTTCGAGCGTGATGACCTCGGCCAGGTGATCCGCAAGGACGCCGCGGGCCGCATCACCACGTACGCCTATGACCTGACCGACCAACTGGCCCGGGCGACGGGCCCCGACGGCACGACGCTGACGCGTCTGCGAGACCGCTACGGCCGCCTGCGCTCGGAGACGGTCAACGGCCGCACACTGAAGTACACGTACGACGCCCTGGGCCGTCGCACGGGCCGCACCACCCCTTCCGGGGCCGAGACGACGTGGTCGTACGACGCGGCGGGCCGCCGCACGCGCATGGTGGCCTCGGGCAGGGCGATCGACTTCACGTATGACGAGGCGGATCGCGAGGTGTCCCGGCGCATCGGCGGCACCGTCGTCTTCGAGCACGCCTTCGACCCCTTGGGCCGCCTGACGACCCAGTCGGTGACCGGTGCACAGGGCCGCACGGTCCAGCACCGGCGATACACGTACCGAGCCGACGGCAACCTGATAGGCATCGAGGACCACTTGTCCGGCTCCCGCCGCTTCGACCTCGACGCGACCGGCCGGGTGACGGCGGTCCACGCGGCCGGCTGGACGGAGCGGTACGCCTACGACGAGGCAGGCAACCAAACCGAAGCGTCCTGGTCTTCGGACAACCCGGGCGCAGAGGCAAGGGGTCCGCGCACGTACGCGGGCACCCGCATCACCCGAGCCGGGAACGTCCGCTACGAACACGATGCCCTGGGCCGTATCACCCTCCGCCAGAAAAGCCGCCTGTCCAGGAAACCGGATACCTGGCGCTACGAATGGGACGCCGAGGACCGCCTGACGTCTGTGGTCACCCCGGACGGCACCCGCTGGCGCTACACCTACGACCCCCTGGGCCGTCGCACGACCAAACGCCGTCTCGCGGAGGACAGCGAAACGGTGGTGGAGCGGGTGGACTTCACCTGGGACGGCACAACGCTCTGCGAACAGACGACAACCTCCGCCGACCTCCCTCACCCGGCAACCCTCACCTGGGATCATCAGGGCCTACGCCCCCTCGTCCAGAGGGAACGCATCACCGCGACCAACGCACCCCAACAGGAGATCGACTCCCGCTTCTTCGCGATTGTCACGGACCTGGTCGGCACCCCGAGCGAACTGATCGACGAACAGGGCGAGATCGCCTGGCGAACCCGCAGCACCCTATGGGGCACGACGGCTTGGCCGGCCAACAGCACGGCCTATACCCCTCTACGCTTCCCAGGCCAGTACTACGACTCCGAAACCGGCCTCCACTACAATTACTTCCGCCACTACGACCCGGATGCAGCTCGGTACCTCACCCCGGATCCTCTCGGTATAGGGCCTGCGCCGAACCCTGTCGCCTACGTCGACAATCCCCTAACCTGGTCAGACCCGTTTGGCTTGGCACCCTATGAGGCGTTCTATCGAGTAATGTCCGAAAAAGAGTTCACGCGTCTTGGCGACAAGGGTGAGATTACTCCTCGAGGCGAGAACTTCGTGACCCAAGAACGCGACTATGTCACAGGGATCGCAGAGAGATTTTCTCGACGCGGGGGACGGAACGCACAGAAGTACACCCATCTCGTGCGTTACGAGATGCAGCCGGGGACCAGGGATGCGCTGATCGCGGCAGGCCGGGGGTCCGGTGACAACATAGCGGCCATCCGCGAGACATTCGGAATCGACCTTGAAGAGATCGGCGACAGCGTCGACTTCGTGCATCTGAAGATGGAGCGTGGCGGGTTGAACTTCGGTCTCCGTGCGAGCTCCGTTGAAGTGTTCAACTCGAATATCATCGGTTTCAGCTATACGTTGCTCTAGTCGAGCGGAACGCCTCGAGTGACCGCGTAACCAAGTAAGGAAAGTGGAGAGATGCCAGCCGCCACGGAGGGTGCGGACCCCTTCATCGACCGCGTCGATGCACTCATCGGCAGGGGTTATGTTAGCAAGGAAAAGGCCACGTCAATTACAACCGATATCCCTGAGGTAAGGACGCGAGTCCTAGATTGGCTGAGGCGCATGGTCAGCGCCGGAGACTGGCATCGGTTCGAGCGATTTGCCGCGGTCGCCGTGCATATCCATCCGGACGGGCTCGCTGAAATTGTCCTGTCGGCACTTGAATCGGGTACGGGAAGCGGGCAAGCGCCTCCGGGCTCGAAAAGCGCTTGGGGAAATACGCGAGGTGTGAATTCGGAAGACTTGATCGATATGCTCGGAGAGCTCCGTGCGTCGGAGGCAGTCGGCCCGATCAGTCTCCTCCTCCGCGACATGAAAGAATCCGATGCACCCTTCTTTAACTTGTGCATCAAAATGATTCAGTCTTTGGCCGAGATCGGCACGCCTGAGGCGCACGACGTCTTGCGGGACGTAGCTACCGGCGTCTGGCCCAAGCCACTCAAGTGGCACGCAGCGGAGGAGCTCGGCATTGAGGACGAACTCGGCTTTGATGAGGACGAGATGCTCGGAGGGATATGAGGAGCGTGCCCCCCGGCGCCTGCTCCGCACGCGCTTGCCTAAGTTGTCCTAACCTAACTGTCCGAAGCGTTGGAAGATCTGGGCGCCCGGCGCGACCAGGGCACTGGTTTGACGGTACTGTGCCCGTCCTGTCGGGGTGACGAGGCGGGCCGCCCTTTCATGCTGGCCGGCAGGGGCCTGCTGACGTTTCGCCAGAAAACCTGCCTGGTCTGCATCGCTGGTGACCAAGACCAGTAGTGAAGGTCGGCGAGGGCCTCGAAGGATGCGGCGGAAGCGTACCGACTTTCGGTAGGCCAGAGTTGGATGTCGCCGGGAATCCGTGCGACCTGTCGCGGGGCGCTCCGCGCTCGGCGAGGGCGCGGAACTTGGTCCCGATCACGTCCTCCTCCGCGAGGACGGGGCCGTACGGGCACTGGGCGACCGGCCGCCAGAAGATCTCCTTGAGGATGTCGACTTCGCTTCCTGCCCGGTGGCTGGGTCGGTCACGGTGAAGTGGGCGGACAGCGGGGCGGTCTCCAGCGCGTGCACCTTCCAGCCGCGGTTCCAGGCCGGCGCGGAGCGTGGCGGCGATGTCGGCCATGGGCGCCAGGTTCTCGGTGGCGACGTCGAGGTCCTGGCGGGGGCGGTTCACGAGGCGGCGTGCCGCACGGCGTATCCACCGGTGAGAGCCAGTGGATACGGGGAACCGAGCGCGATTACATCCGCCAGGAGCCGCGTGTGCAGCTCCGGCATGTCCGTCACGCGACTGCCCGGGTTCGGGAGAGGCGAGCTGAGGGAAGGCGTCTTCCCATACGGCGCGCACGCGCCGGCGGCAACGGGCCCGACCGACCTCCGTCCGGCAGGGCGCCGTCACCGCCGGAACGGGCGCCAGGCGCGGTGGTCGGCTCATGTCTTCGGGGGCGGTGGGGGGCAGGGCGTCCTGTGGCGCAGCCCACGAAGCGAGCGGGCGCAGACCCTGTTCGGAGGGTGAGCAGGGTTCGGCGGTGTAGATCGTGAGGGTGAGGCCCGGTTCGGCCGCGGTCCCCAGCCCCTCGAAAACGAGGGTGAGGTCGCCTACGGCGCGGTGGTGGAAGCGCTTGGTGGTGGTGCCGTGGTGACGGACGTTGGAGGGGGTGCCCCAGGGGTGCGGAACTCGTCGCTGCGGGTGGAGAGTTCGGCGAGGAGGTCGTGCAGGTCCTCGTCGTGGGCGTTGCGGCCGGCCTTGGTGCGCAGGATGGCGACGGTGACGTCGGCGGCGAGGTCCCAGTCGGGGTAGAGGGAGCGGGAGACGGGGTCGAGGAAGGTGAAGCGTGCGAGCTTCGCGTAGTCCTCCACGCTCATGTCGGTGAGGGCCGCGACCTCGCTGCGGTGCAGGCCGGGGACGCGGCGCCGGGCCCCGAAGGCGAGCCCGGCCGCTCGGGGGCGATCCTGGCTTGCCGCTAGGCGAGGAGCTCACGGACCTCGTGCTGGTTGTCCGCCCTTCGCCCGTGCGTGCAGCGGGCCGCGGGAGGGATGTACTGCAGGTACACCCATCGGCGGTGGCTGGCTGCCCGCCGGAACGGCGGGCACCTGGAAGACGTGGTGCCGTCCCGGCCGTCCGTCGGCGGGGCCGGGGCCGCCCGCCCTCGGTGCACAGACGTCTCGCGTCCCGGGACCGGTCGTACGCGGACCGCCGCAGCGGTCCGGCCTGACGTACGCAAAGGACCCCCCTCCTGCGCGGCGCAGTGATCCACGCCCCGGGTGACGTCCGCTTCGAGTCGCTGGACGATCCGTCGGCCCGCTCCGCCCAGGCCCGCTAATGTCCGGCCCCTGGGACGACGGGACGAAGCCGACTCGGTCCGGATCGTTCACCGCGCCCTCGGCGCAGGGACCCGATCCCGCATCCGCGTCGACGGGCCGTCCGGATCGGCCCGGCCGAGCAGGGGAGGCTTTCGGCGGGCAGGTCGTGGGGGCGCAGGCCTCCGGCCCGGGCCCCGGTATCCACGCCGGGGCCCGGGCCGCCACCGCCCACGCGATCGAACCGGCACGACCGTCCCGGAACGGTGTGGGCAGCAGCCGGGATCCGCCGAGGTCACTTGGTCGCGCCCTGCGCGAAGCCGTTGTAGATGTACCGCTGGAGGAAGAGGAAGACGACCAGGGTCGGGGCGATCACCAGGATCGTGCCGGCCGAGATGTCCTCCCAGTGCGCGCCGAACGGCCCCTTGAAGCGGAAGAGGGCGGTGGAGATGGTGCCCAGATCCTCCGACGGCATGTAGAGGAAGGGGATGTAGAAGTCGTTGTAGACGGTGATCCCCTTGATGATGACGACGGTGGCGATCGCCGGCTTGAGCAGCGGCAGGATGATCTTCCAGTAGATGGTGAGGGAGTTCGCGCCGTCCAGACGCGCGGCCTCGTCGAGAGAGACGGGGATGCCGCGGATGAACTGCAGGAAGATGTAGATCGAGACGATGTCCGTGCCCATGTAGAGCAGGATCGGCGCCCAGATGCTGTTGAACAGGCCGAAGCTGTTGACCACCTGGAAGGTCGCGACCTGGGTGGTGACACCGGGCACCAGGGTGGCGATCAGGAACAGCGCCATGATCGGCTTCTTGGCCCGGAAGTCGAAGCGGTCGATGGCGTACGCGGTCATCGAGCCGATGATCACCGTGCCGGTGATGGAGAACAGCAGGATGACGCTGGTGTTGAAGAAGGCGGACAGCATTTTGCCGTCGGTGAAGGCCGTCGCGTAGTTGTCCAGGTTCAGCCAGTCGTTCGGCAGCGACAGGGGGCCGCCGTCGGTGACTTCCCTGGACGTCTTGAGGGAGGTGAGGAAGACGACGGCGAGCGGCACGAGGACGACCAGTGACGCGACGATCAGCGACATGTAGGTCAGGGCCGGTGCGAGCCGGCGCCGGGCGGGCGGAGGCGTGGTCATACGAGGTCCACCTTCTCGTCGGGCACGAGGCGGCGCTGGATCCAGGTGATCAGCAGGATGATCAGGAGCAGGACGACGGCTGCGGCCGAGGCCAGGCCGGTCTTGTTGAACTGGAAGGCGAGTTTCACCGTCTGGATGACGAACGTCGTCGTACCGGTCGCGCCGCCGGTCATGATGTACGGGATCTCGAACACCGACAGTGAGCCCGAGATCGCCAGAATGACGCTCAGGCTGACCACCGGGCGGATGCTCGGGGCGATGATGTGCCGGAACTGCTGCCAGCGGGTGGCACCGTCCAGCTGCGCCGCCTCGTACAGTTCGCCGGGGATCGACTGGATCGCGCCGAGGAACAGCACGAAGTTCAGGCCGGTGAACCGCCAGACGGACACTCCCGCGAGGGAGGTGTTGGCGGACTCGGGGTCGCCCAGCCAGGCGTGGTCGGAGCCGGCGCCGAACCAGGACAGCACCGAGTCGAGCGTGCCGCCGTCCTGGAAGAAGTACAGGAAGACGAAGCCGATGGCCACGCCGTTGATCAGGTAGGGGAAGAACAGGATCCCCTTGAAGAGGTTGCGGAACCGCAGGTCGAAGCTGAGCACGGTCGCGAAGTAGAGAGCGATCGCGATCTGAACGGCGGAGGCGGCGAGGTAGTAGAAGCTGACGAAGAACACCCGGAACAGTTCGGGGCGGGTGAAGATCTGCTCGTAGTTGTCGACGCCGGTGAAGTGGCGGTCCGGGCTGACCCCGTCCCAGTCGGTGAAGCTGTAGTAGATCATGTTGCCGACGGGCACATAGGTGAACGTGATCAGCAGTGCCAGCGGAACGGCCAGGAAGAGCCACGGGGTGAGCCTGCGCAGCAGGCTCCCGCCCCGGCGGGAGCCGTCCGGCACCGGCGTACGGCCTGGTGCGGCGTTGCGTGGCACCTTCGCGGGCGCCGTGTCGGTCGTCTCGGTCATGCCGGACCTTTCGTCTTCGCGGATGCACACCGACCGGTGGGCCCCGTCCGGTGCGGACGGGGCCGCGGCCGCGGTCGGTGAGGGCAGGGCGGGTGAGCGGCCCCCGGTCAGGAGCCGGCGGCCTGGGCCGCGTCGTTCCACCGCTTGTCCAGGTCCGCGAAGTAGTCGTCGAGGCTGCCCTTCTGTGCGCCGCGGGCGAGGTCGACCAGCTTCTGGCGGTAATCGGGCTTGTTCAGGCCGATCTCCGCGGCGTTGTCGATCGTGTTGACCTCGCCGGTCTTCACCTCGGAGCGCTCCACAGAGCTGACATCGTTGTCAGTGAAGTCCTTGAGTGTGCTGGGCATGGGGGCGGACTTGGGGGCCGGGACGGCGCCCTCCTCGGCCGAGTAGCCCGACTTGTCGGTGAACCAGTCGATCCAGGCCCGGGCGGCCGCCTTGTGCGAGGAGTGGACGTTCACGGCCTGCTGGTAGTCGGAGGCGAGGACGGTGCAGTACTTGCCTCCCTTCTGCACCGGGAAGGGCATGAAGCCGATGTCGGCCGGGTTCCTGTCCGCCTTCTTCGCCGCGTCCTGCATCTGCGTGATGGCCCACGAGCCGAGCTGCATGGTGGCGACCTTGCCCTGGGCGATCATGCCCTTGGACGTCTCCCAGTTGGTCGTGCTGGGGTCCTTCTCGGACAGGCCGCCCTTGACGATGTCGTAGAGCAGGGAGTCGATCGTGTTCAGCTCGCTGCCCTTCTTCCAGGGCGAGACCGCGCCGGCGAGCTTGTCGTTGGCCTTGGCGTCGCAGGTGACGGAGCCGATGTTGTTGCTCCAGGCGGTCAGCGGCCAGCCGTCCTTGAAGTTCGTGTAGTACGGCAGGGCGTCCGTCTTCGCCTTGACGGCCCGCAGGTCGGTGAGGAACTCCTGCGGGGTGGTCGGCCACTTGGTGACGCCGGCCTTCTTCCAGACGGCCTTGTTGTAGACGAAGCCGTTGGCGGTGCCGAACTGGGCGATGCCGTAGACCTTGCCCGCGACGTCGGTCTTGTCGCTGAAGCGGTACTTGGCGCTCAGTTCGGCGGTGGTGCCCAGAGGGGCGAAGAACTTCGGGTAGTCGTTCTTGGCGACGGCGGCCGGGATCATCAGGACGTCGCCGTAGTCCTCGGTGTTCATCCGGATCTTGACCTCGCCCTCGTAGTCCGTGAGGGCCTCGAACTTCACCTTGACCTTGGGATAGGTCTTGTTGAACTCGGCGGCGTACCGGGCCATCGTCCCGTTCTGGACGAGATCGGTCCGAGCCGTCAGCACCTTGATCGTGCCCGACGCGTCGGCCGGGTCGGCAGGTGCCTTCGCGGTCTCACCGGAGACCGAGCCCCCGCCCCCGCATCCGGCGACGGTCAGTATCGCGGCAGCCAGAAGCGCTCCCGTGAGCGTCTTCTTCGTCCTCATGTGCCCAGCTCCTTCAGGATGGCGGCTCAACTCTGTGGGTGGGATGTCGGCACTATGTCAGCCGCTCTGTTAACCGGTAAAGCTCAGATTTCGACGGTGATGCCTAATCGTTATCATCTCCCCTCTCTCGTGGCCTTCAACGTGGGGATTTTTGGAAGTGCGGCCTACGGTTACGTAGGTAGACCGGTTTATAGACAAGCCTGTGACCAGCCCGTTAGGTTGTTCGCCGTTGTCCCTTGACCCGTCCGAGTCAGGCGATTGGAGCCGCACCATGAAGGACGTCACCCAGCTCACCGACGGCTGGAGTCTGCGCCATGGGGAGAAAGTGCTGGAGGCCGAGGTGCCGGGCTGCGTCCACAGCGATCTGCTGGCCGCTCAGGTCATCCCGGACCCCTACCTCGGCCGCAACGAGACCGACGTCGCCTGGGTGGGGCGCCGCGCCTGGACGTATGTCCGCCACCTCGATCACGACAGCGCGCACGAGCGCACCGATCTCGTCTTCGAGGGGCTCGACACGGCCGCGTACCTGACGCTTGCCGGCCGGCCCGTCGGACGCACGCGCAACATGCACCGCCACTACCGCTTCGATGTCACGGGCCGCACCGGTGAACTGGAGGTCCGCTTCGCCTCCGCGTACGACGAGGCCGCGGCCGTTCGCGCGGTGACGGGGGAGCGGCCCAACGTCTATCCCGAGCCGTCGCAGTACATCCGGAAGATGGCGTGCAGCTTCGGGTGGGACTGGGGGCCCACGCTCGTGACCGCCGGTATCTGGCGGCCGGTCCGGCTGGAGCACTGGTCCACCGCGCGCCTGGCCCAGGTGCGCCCCCTGGTCACCGTGGCCGAGGGGACCGGCCGGGTCGAGGTACGGCTGCGGGTCGAGCGCACCGCGCAGGGGCGCGGCCGGGTCCTGCGCGTCCGGGCCCAGGTGGCCGGGGTGCACACCGAAGCCGAACTGAGCGGGGACGAGGCGGTCCTCCGCCTGGACGTCCCCGACCCGCGTCTGTGGTGGCCCCGCGGCTACGGCGACCAGCCCCTGTACGACCTCGACGTCACCCTGGACGACGAGACCGGGCCGCTCGACACCTGGCGGCGGCGGATCGGTTTCCGCACGGTCGAGCTCGACCGCTCGCCCGACGAACACGGCTCGGCCTTCACCCTCGTCGTCAACGGCGTCCGGATCTTCGCCCGCGGCGTCAACTGGATCCCCGACGACGCCTTCCCCTCCCGCGTCACGCCCGAGCGCTACCGCACCCGTCTCACCCAGGCCGCCGAGGCCAACGTCGACCTGGTCCGCGTGTGGGGCGGCGGCATCTACGAGGACGATGCCTTCTACGACGCCTGCGACGAACTCGGCCTGATGGTCTGGCAGGACTTCCTCTTCGCCTGCTCCGCCTACCCCGAGGAGCAGCCACTGCGCGGGGAGGTCGAGGCCGAGGCCCGCGACAACGTTGTCCGGCTGATGCCGCACCCTTCGCTCGTGCTGTGGAACGGCAACAACGAGAATCTCTGGGGCTTCCGCGACTGGGACTGGGAGCGCCCCCTCGCCGGCGACTCCTGGGGTGAGGGCTACTACCTCGGCCTGCTGCCGCGCGTCGTCGCCGAACTCGACCCCACCCGCCCCTACACCGCGGGCAGCCCGTGGTCCGGGTCCTGGGACCACCACCCCAACGACCCCGCGCACGGTACCCACCACTCCTGGGAGGTGTGGAACCGCCAGGACTACGCCGAGTACCGGGCGAGCGTGCCCCGTTTCGTCGCCGAGTTCGGCTGGCAGGCGCCGCCCGCCCTGGAAACCCTGCGCCGCGCCCTGCCCGGCGAGGACCTCACCCCCGACTCCCCGGGCATGCTCCACCACCAGAAGGCCGAGGACGGCAACGGCAAGCTGCACCGCGGCGTCGCCCGCCACCTCCCGCTGCCCGACGACGACTTCGACCGCTGGCACTATCTCACCCAGCTCGTCCAGGCCCGTGCGGTCGCGGCGGGCATCGAGCACTGGCGCTCGCACTGGCCGGTGTGCGCGGGGACGGTCGTATGGCAGCTCAACGACTGCTGGCCGGTCACCTCGTGGTCCGCCATCGACGGCGACGGCCGCCCCAAGCCGCTCTACCACGAGCTGCGCCGCGTCTACGCCGACCGGCTGCTCACCCTGCAACCCGGCACCGGCGGCCTGGAGCTCGCCGTGATCAACCAGGCCGCCGCGGCCTGGCGGACGGCGGTGACCCTGCGGCGGATGGAAGCCGACGGCGCCACCGTGGGCGAGGTCGTCGTCGAGGTCTCCGTCGAGCCCCGCTCCGTCACCAGGGTCGCCGTCCCCGCGGCGCTGACGCCGGACGAGGGGTCCGCCAAGGAGTTCCTGGTGGCCGACGCCTGGGAATCACCCCGCTCGCGCGACGACGAGGGCACGGGAGACCTGCGCGCCCTGCACTTCCCGGTGCCGGACAAGGAGTTCGCCTACCCGCGCCCGGCCTACGACGTCGCGGTGGAGCCGGTGCCCGGTCAGAGGGATAGAGTCGATGTCGTGGTGAGCGCCCGTACTCTCGTCAGAGACCTCTTGCTGCAGCCCGACCGGCTCGACCCGGCCGCCGTCTGCGACCGCGGCCGACAGACCCTGCTGCCCGGTGAGCGGACGCGCATCCGTGTCAGCGGCTGCGGCTCCGTCCCGGCCGACGCGGTGAGGGCTGCCCTGTTCTGCGTGGATGTGGTGTGAGCGGCTCGCCGGAACGCGTCACGATCAAGGATGTCGCGGCCCGCGCCGGGGTGTCCAAGGGGGCGGTGTCGCTCGCGTTCAACCACAAGCCCGGCGTCTCCGAGGCCACCCGTGAGCGGATCTTCGCGGTGGCCCGGGAACTCGGCTGGGCCCCGAGCGCCACGGCCCGCAGCCTGTCCAGCCGAAGGGTCGACATCGTCGGGCTCGCCTTGTGCCGCCCGGCCCGGCTGCTCGGCCTGGAGCCGTTCTACATGGACTTCATCTCCGGCATCGAGAGCGTCCTGGCGGAACGCTCCTGCTCGCTGCTGCTGCGGCTGGTGCGCGACTTGGACGAGGAGATCGCGCTCTACAAGGAGTGGTGGCGCGGCCGGATGATCGCCGGCGCCATTCTGGTGGACTTCCGCGAGAACGATCCCCGGGTGTCCTCCCTGCAGGGCCTCGGCATGCCCGCGGTAGCCGTCGGCCACCCTTCCCTCACGGGTCCCTTCCCGGCGGTGTGGACGGACGACGCGTCGGCCGTCGGCGAGGCCGTCCGCTACCTCGCGGCCCTCGGCCACCGGCGCATCGCCCGCGTCGGTGGCCCGGCCGACCTCGGGCACAGCGCCATCCGGGCCCGCGCCTTCGCCGACACGATCCGGGAACTGGGGCTGGAGGAGGCGCGGCAGATCGGCACCGGGTTCGACGAGAAGGAGGGCGCGCGGGCCACCCGCACCCTGCTGCTCGCCGCCGACAGGCCCACCGCCATCGTCTACGACAACGACATCATGGCGGTCGCGGGCGCGGGCGTGGCCGCCGAGATGGGGCTCACGGTCCCCGACGACCTGTCGCTGCTGGCGTGGGACGACTCGCAACTGTGCCGGATCACGCATCCGACGCTGTCGGCCATGAGCCACGACGTGCACAACTTCGGTGCCGACGTGGCGCGGGTGCTGTTCGAGGTGGTCGCCGGCACGCACACGGGCGGACACCAGGTGCCGACGCCGTCACTGATCCCGCGCGGTTCCACCGCACCGGCGCCGGGAGCGGCCGCGTCATGACGATGCCGAAGGGCCGCGCCCCCAGGGGGCGCGGCCCTTCGGCGTGCCGCGGGCGTGGTGTCAGTTCTTCTCGCAGGTGGCGCCGTTGAGGCTGAAGGCGGCCGGGACGCCGTTGGCGCCGGCGGTCGAGGAGCCGTTGAAGCCGAAGCTCACGGTGCCACCGGCCGGGATCGTCTCCGTCCAGGACTCGTTGCTCGCCCGGACCTCGCTGCCCTGCTGCACGGCCCTGGCGTTCCACGCCGAGCTGAGCTTCTGGTCGCCGGGGAAGGCGAAGGCGAGCTGCCAGCCCTTGACGGCCGTCGTACCGGTGTTGCGGAGGGTGACGTCCGCGTTGAACCAGGTGCCCCAGTCGCTGAGGCGGTAGCTGACCGCGCAGCTGCCGCTGCCGGAACCGGTGTCGGTGAAGACACTGGCCTCCTTGGCGGTCTGCCGGATCCCGCCTGGGCCGGAGAAGATCCGCTGTCCCCAGGCGGTGAGCCGGGACGCGTCGAAGCCGGTGGCCATGTCCAGGTACTCGACGCCGCCGCCGTTCCCGCTCCAGGACCACCCGAGGTAGCCCACGCCCGACTGCTGTGCGGTGGACATGATGGCGTCCTCGTCCGGATCGCCGTCCGAGTGCATGTTGCCGAATTCCCCGACGACGATGGGCAGATGCTGCGAAGTGAACCGGTCAAGGTAGCTCTTGACCTTGTCGGCGCTGTTGAATACGCCGTACATGTGGATCGAGAAAACGGTGTTCCGATCGGGATCCGCAGCGAATACCTCCGCGGCGTGATCGCGCATGGTGAAGGACCAGTCCTGTCCCCAGTTG
The DNA here is from genome assembly GCF_055600785.1 of Streptomyces sp. NPDC038200. Classification (NCBI taxonomy): domain Bacteria; kingdom Bacillati; phylum Actinomycetota; class Actinomycetes; order Kitasatosporales; family Streptomycetaceae; genus Streptomyces; species Streptomyces sp. NPDC038200. Next base: position 406,400 of record NZ_JBVJYH010000001.1, on the reverse strand, counting down.
GGGGCGTCGACCATGAGCGTGTGGTGGAATCCGGCTGCCCGCATGCGCGCGAGGGCGCTCTCGGTGTCCGACGTCCACGACGTGTACCCGGAATTCCCGTACGGCTCGTTCCCGATGTTGAGAATGACGTACTTCTCCTGACCCTGCACCGCGTTCTTGACGCTGATCCAGTAGTCGACGGCGCGCGCGAGGGCGACGGCTCCGTCCTGCTCGCCGTAGCCGGTGGTGTCGTGTGCCTCCAGGACGCAGACGAGCCGGTTCTGCTTGCACTGCGAGACGACGGCCGACACGTCGGCGGTGTCGTTCTTGGTCCAGCGGTCACCGGTGGCGAGCACCACCCGCACGGAGTTGGCGCCGAGCGCCTTGATGTCCTTCAGCGCCTGTGCCGTCCTGGTGGGGTACCAGGCATGGGCGTGGTTCACGCCGCGCAGGACGAACTCCTCGCCGCCCGCGTCCAGCAACCGTCCGTCGGTGACGTGGAACCCCGACGCGGCCCGCGTGTCCGCCTGCGCCGTGGCCGGTGCGGCCAGTACGGAGGCGGCGAGGGCCAGCAGCGCTCCCGCCGCGGTGGCCAGTCTCTTTTTCATCCCTGCTCCCAAGATGGTGGCGCGTGCCGCCCGGACGCGTTGCGCGTCGGCGGCACGGCACTGCCGTTCATGGCGTGGCTCTGTCACCGGCTCACCTCCCGGCCCCGGCGGTGCGCCGGAAGGCCGGAAAGGGAAATGTGCGAGCCGGTGTGGAATCCCGCCGCCCGGGTGTCGGTCAGCGACTCACCGGGCGGCGGGACGGCGAATCAACCGACGAAGGCCGCCGGCCTCGCCACAAAGTGATGACGTGGCCATGCCCTTCGATCGGCGGCTGGGAGAGAGGCTAGGACGAGAATTCCGAGCGTTCAACCATTGCGACCAAACCGGTTAAGTTTAGTTCGAGTTCAGATGTCGGCCCTCGGATCGGCAGGGGTGGCCCGGAAGACCGCGCCCTCACCGGAGACGGTGACTTCCTCACCGGCCGGCGCATAGGCGGACGCACCCGCCGCGAGTACGACCTCGTGCCGCGGGCTGGTGAGGCGGATCGTGCCCGCGGTGCACACCAGGACCTGGGGCCGGGTCCCGGGCAGGACACGGGTGTCTCCGTCCGCGCCCGGCACCAGGCGGGAGAGCCGGAAATCCTCGACGGGCGCCGGGTACACCTCTTCGCCTGCCACTCCGGGCCGGGGGCACACCAGCGGTGCCGGGAGGGAGGTGAAGCGGACGACGCGCAGCAGCTCCGGCACGTCCACGTGCTTGCTCGTCAGGCCGCAGCGCAGGACATTGTCCGAGGCGGCCATGACCTCGACACCCAGCCCCCGCAGATAGGCGTGCGGTATGCCCGCCCCGAGGAACAGCGCCTCACCGGGCGCGAGACGGACGTGCCTGATCAGCAGAGCTGCCGGGACGCCGGGATCAGCCGGGTGGACCCGGGCGATCCTGGCGTACACCGCGAAGGTTTCGCGGAGCGGGCCGGATCGGCTCGCGGCGTCCGCCAGTGCGCCGTCGACCTCGGCGAGCCGGTCCGGCGACAGGGACAGGAACGCGGAGAAGACCTCCCGCAGCGCCGGCTCCTCCGGTGCCGAGCGGAGCGTCAGGATGTACGGGGCCAGCCAGTCCAGGCCCAGGGCGGCCAGCAGATCGGCGCACTCGCCCGGCGACCGGAATCCGCACAGCCCCTCGAACGGGGTCAGCGCGACGATCATCTCCGGCTTGTGCTGCGCATCGCGGTAGGTGCGGTGGGGGGCGTCGAGCGGGACGCCCCGGGCGTTCTCCAGCGCGTACCCGGCGGCTGCCTGGTCCGGATCGGGGTGCACCTGCAGGGACAGCGGGGATTCGGCCGCCAGCAGCTTGACGAGAAACGGCAGTCGTGGGCCGAAGCGACGCACGACGGCATCGCCCAACTCGCCCCGCGGATCGGCCTCGATGATCCGGTCCAGCCCCCGCACGCGTCCCGCGCGCTCGACTACGGAGGGTGCGGCGGGATGGGCGCCCATCCAGAGCTCGGCCTGCGGGGAGCCGTCCGGGGTGGTGCCCATGAGCTCGGGCAGCGCGGTGGTCGAACCCCATGGGTAGGGGCGGACGGTGTTGATGAGACGGTCCACGGGAGGGACTTCCTTTCACGATGGGCATTGACGAGCGTGCGAGCGGTGCGACCGGGGCGTCCGCGGCCGGTGCGCCCCTGCGGAACGGGGGCGGCGGTGCTCATGCCGGGCGCGGTGGCGGCCACGACGCCGCCGGCGCGGGAGCCCCGATGCCGGCGCCGGTGGTGCCCGTACGCGTCGGGGCGGGCGTCCCGGGCGCGACGGCTCCGCCGCTGCCGGGTACTTCGCCCCGGGCCGCCACGGCGTCAGCGGGCGCGCGTCCGGGACCGGCGTCGTCGCCGTGACGGGGGGCCGGGGCGGCTGCGCTCACGGTCCTCACCGTTCCCGCGGCGGCGCCGGCGGCGCCGATGAGGCCGGCGTCAAGGGCCAGTTCCGCCGGCACGATCGGCACGTCGCGCGCGAAGTCGAGGACCGCGTACCGGGTCATCCACCGGCGCAGGGGCGCGAACAGCGTGTCACCGGCCTGCGCCACACCTCCGCCGATGACCACGAGGTCGAGTTCGACGAGAGCGGCCGTCGCGGCGATGGCCGCCGCCAGGGCCTGCGCGGCCCGGTCGTACACCGACCGGGCGATACCGTCGCCCTGCCGGGCCGCGGTGGCAACGCCCGCGGCGGTCGGTTCGGCGCCCGCAGGCGGGACCCAGCCCGCGGCCAGGGCTCGTGCGGCTGTCGCCGTGCCGCTCGCCAGGCCCTCCACGCATCCCCGGGCACCGCACGGGCACGCGGCCCCGTCCAGATCGACGGAGATGTGCCCGATGTGCCCCGCGTTCCCCGATCGCCCGGCGTGCAGCCGGCCGCCGAGGACCAGCCCGCCACCGACCCCCGTGGAGACCACCATGCACAGCGCGTTGTCCACCTCGCGAGCCGCGCCCAGCCAGTGCTCGGCCGCCGTCATGGCGACGGCGTCCCCGATCAGCACGGGAGTCACGTGGGCGGGCACACGCGGGTGCGAGCGGATCCGCTCGACCAGCGGAAAGCGGCGCCAGTCCGGGATGTTGACGGGACTCACGGTGCCGGCGACGGTGTCGACGGGGCCCGCGCTCGCCATGCCCAGGCAGGCGAGATCCGCCCAGGCGGGGTGCGTGGAAAGGTCGTCCAGTACGGCACTCACAGCGGCCAGCACCACCTCGGCCGGCGCGCGGGCGGGGGTGGGCCGATATGACCGGACGACGAACCGTCCGCCGGGGTCGACGAGTGCCCCGGCGATCTTGGTCCCACCGATGTCGAGTGCTCCGTACACGGCCACCACGTCAGCCCTTCTGAAGGAAACGGGGGGCCCGGCGCCCCGCGAACGGACACTGTGCCGGGCGGCTGACAACGTTGTCCACTCTGCCTGCAAGTTAAGCAATCGTTTAGTAATCTCTTGCGTCTGAACGTCATCTTGCTGGACGAAACCGGTTTATTAATTGACGATGCTGGCTGAGCAGTCGCCGACAGGACTTGGACGTCACGTGAATGACTTTCCTTCCCTCCCGCCCCGCTTCGTCTTCGGTGCGGCCACCGCCGCCTTCCAGATCGAGGGCGCGATCGGCGAGGACGGCCGTGGCGTCTCCATCTGGGACACCTTCGCGCGGCGGCCCGGGGCCGTCCTCGGCGGTGACACCGGGGATGTCGCCTGCGACCACTACCGCCGGTACCGCGAGGACCTCGCTCTGCTGACGGAACTGGGCGTGGGGTCCTACCGGTTCTCCGTCAGCTGGCCGCGTGTCCAGCCGACGGGAGCCGGCTCCGCGAACTCGGCGGGCCTGGACTTCTACGAGCGCCTGGTGGACGGACTGCTGGAGGCCGGCATCGAGCCCGCCGTGACGCTCTATCACTGGGACCTGCCCCAGCCCCTGGAGGACCGGGGTGGCTGGCGCCACCGTGACACCGCGTACCGGTTCGCCGACTACACCCGGCTGGTCGCCGACCGCCTCGCCGACCGGGTGCCCCGGTGGATCACTCTCAACGAGCCGTGGTGCAGTGCCTTCCTGGGGTACGCCAGCGGTCTGCACGCTCCCGGTGCCCGCGAGGGAACGCCGGCTCTGGCCGCCGCACATCACCTGCTCGTGGCCCACGGACTGTCCGTGCCTGTCCTGCGCGAAGCGGGCGCCCGGGAGGTCGGCATCTCGCTCAACCTCGACCGGGTCGTCCCCGCCACCCTCGCCCCCGAGGACGTGGCCGCGGCCCTGCGCGCCGAGACGCAGCGCAACCTGATCTGGACGGAGCCGCTGCTGAAGGGGCGCTATCCGGACGCCGAGGGCGACACCTGGGAGGAGCTGATACGCCATCAGTCCTTCCGGCGCATCGGGGACCTCGACGTCATTTCCGCGCCCCTGGACTTCCTCGGCATCAACTACTACACGCCCTCCGTCGTCCGGGACGCGCCCTACCGAGAGCCGGACCCGCTCTCTCGCACGGCGGACGACAACCGCTTCGAGGGGGTCGGCATGCCGGAGGCCCGGCACACGGCCATGGGCTGGCCAGTCGCCCCGCACACCCTGTACGAACTGCTCGTCGGCCTGCGTGAGCGCTACGGGGACGCGCTGCCGCCGGTGTACCTCACGGAGAACGGCTCCGCCGAGGACGACGTGCTGACGTCCGACGGAGCCGTCCACGACGCCGAGCGGATCTCCTACCTCGACGGCCACCTCGGATCCGTCGCCGCCGCGATCGCCGACGGTGTCGACGTACGCGGTTACTACGTATGGTCCCTCCTCGACAACTTCGAATGGTCCTACGGGTACAGCAAGCGGTTCGGTCTCGTGTACGTCGACTACGCCACCCAGAGGCGCGTCCCCAAGGACAGTTTCCGCTGGTACCGGGCCTTGATCAGCGCTCGGACGTGAAGACGTCCGGTCGGTGCCGCCGTCGCCCTGGGGGGCCCGCGACCGGCCGCAGGACCCAGATCAATGCCGCTGTTGTGATCAGGGCAGGCGTTCGAGGGCCATGGCCAGGTGGAGGAGTACCTGTGCCCGGCCCGAGAGCAGATATCCCCGGCCGGGAGGGGCGGCGAAGAACTGGTCCGGTTCCAGGGCGATGCTGTGCGCCACGGCGGTGGGGCGGTCGGCCGGGGTGAGCAGGAGCCGGTGGCCCGTCGCCAGGATGGTGTTGATCAGGCGGGCGAGTGGGCTGGGGAAGCCGGTGAGGACCGGGGTCGCGTCGGAGCTGAGGACGAGGGCGTGGCGGCCGCGTGCCGAGGGGCGGGCGATGTCGTCGAGCAGGGTGGGCGCGTCGGTGAATCCTTCCTGGGTGGGGAGCACCGTGATGTGGTCCGCGTCGTCGAGGATCAGGGCATAGGGGTCGTCACCGAAGACCTGGGCGGCCTCGCGGAGGTCGGTGTCCTTGTGCGAGATGCCGGTGAGGATGCGTACGCCCGGGTCGTCGGGGAGCAGGCCGGGCAGGGGGGAGCGGGGCGGGGTGACGGCGAGCACGCCGATGCCGGCTCGGCGCAGCGAGTGGGCGAGTGCGGCCGTCGCGGTGGTGCGGCCCGAGCCGGGCGGACCGGACAGGAGCAGCAGGTGGGCGCTCTCGAAGAGGTCGATGCCCACCGTGCCGTGGTCGGGCCGCCGACGGAGCGCCGGCGCCCGTGTTCGGCGGACCAGCAGCGCACAAGGCCACCCCGACGGCGTCGGCCGTGCCGTCAGCACTGCCGAGGGGCCTTCCCGTCAACGTCGCGCTCCTGTCGGAATGGCTCACCTGCCGACGCCCCGTACGCCGGCGTGACAACAGGGTAGCGGGCAGTTCTCAGTAAGGAACACCCAATGAATAGGCGGGAGTTGAGGCGTGAAGGGGTGTCCGTGGAACGCCGGGCCCCCTGCCGGTCCCGTGACCGTTCCGAGAGCGGAGCCGCGGCTCGCGGAGGCGCTGCGCCCTGTGCTGAGCGTGGACCGGGAAGCGGTCACGGACGACCTACGCGTCGATACCCGTCTTCCATATCCACAGGGATGGGCCACTTCTGTACACCAGTGTGCCGCCGTCCGGACTGAGGGCAACGGCGTCGGCCGTGAAGCCGTTGTCCCGCTCCAACTGCAGCTTCCCGGCGGTCCTGCCGGTATCGGTGTGCCAGATGCGAATCGTGCGGTCCTGGCCGACCGTGGCCAGCAGTCCGGTCGCGTCGGGTCGGGCCGAGCCCCCCGCCCAGTCGAAGTCGGTGATTTTGCTGTCGTGTCCCGTCAGTACGTGCTGGGTCGACCCGGAGCCGTCCTGTATGTAGACGACGGAACCCGAGACGCGCGCCCAGAGCCCGTCGTCGGCGGACGCGGACGCGCGGCGGCCGGTGACGACGTCCCACCGGTGTGGCCGGTCAGAGCTGTCGAGGCCACTGAGGAAGGTGCCGCTCGCACTGAATTCGACCGGGAAGGCGTCAGGTGTGTTCTCGCGTATCGTTGCGGTCTTCTGGCCCGTTCGGACGTCCCACACCGCGATGGTGCCGTCGTCGGTGACGCCGGCGAGGGTGTGGTTGTCAGGACTGAAGGCCAACGACACCGCCGAGGTGCCCTCGCCCACGGTCAAGGTCCTGCGTTCGGTTTGCTCGGAGACGTCCCAGACCTTGATGGTGAGCTCGTCCATGTCCTCGGCCGCGGCGGCCAGCAGGCTCCCGTCCGGGGCGAACCGCATCACCGAGATGTCGCCCGTATGGCCAGAGAGCGTACCGGTCTCCTTGCGGGTGGCGGGGTTCCACAGCCTGATGGTGTGATCGGTACTGCTGCTCGCCAGTGTCGCCCCGTCGGGACTGAACTCCACTGCGCTGTCCCATCCGGCCTCGGTCAGCTGGACCGGTCCTCCACCGTGGGGGAGGGCAAAGGTCGCCGCGAAGAGCCCCGTGAGCACCAGGGACACCACCCCCGACCAGACACGGCGAGGGCCGTGATACCGCAAGCCCTCGATGTCTGGCCCGGACGGATGCGCGACGGTTACATGGAGGGGCGCGGCAGCGCGAAAGGCCTCGCTCAACTCGGTGACCGAACGCTCCACTTCACCCATGTTCCAGGGGAAGGCGCTTCGGCCACCCGTGCGATCGACACCGCGCAGGGGAGCCTTCCTCCTGACGTCGGCCGGCGTGGTGGCGGCGAAGTGAAGGACGACAGCGGTCCTGTCGCCGCCCCGGCTGGCGATCCCGGCGCGGTGCCGGGGAACGAGGACCACTTTGTCGATGTGCTCCCACGCCAACGAAACGCCGGAGATCTGAGGCAGACGGCGCCCGGCCCGGTCCTGTTTGTTGAGCAAGAGGCTGATGCCTTCGGCACCGAGGGCGAAGCTGCCCCACCACAGGGTCGGCAGGCTTGCCGTCATGACCCAGATCGCCACAACGATCGCCGGGATGAGTGCCGTGATGTAAGGACCTGTATCCAGTGAGTAGATGAGCCTCCAGGCCGCTCCCATGATCAACCCCAGGGAGATGATCGCGGTCAGGAAGTTGAGCCACCCCGCGGCCTTGGTGGGAAGGACCGGGTAGCGTTCGGCGTCATCAGACGTCGTGGAAATGCTCGTACGCCCAGCCGCCTGCGATCGCGCCGCCGACCTTCTCGCCCGTGCAGGAACCGTGGTGGGCCGCTCCTCCCATCCGACCCGTCGGCTGCCACTGTTGTTCAGCTGTGCCTCACGGCGGCGGAGGGCGGCAGAGGAGTCGTCAGCCGGCCCTGGCCGCGCCGGTGATCCGGACGCCCTGTTCCGGCCGGCGGCGGACGCCTGTCCCGTCGCGCTCGCTCTGCCTCTCGGCCCTCCCGCGCCGGTGGGGCGGGAGGGGACGGAGGTCGTACGGTTCTGCCATGAGGCCGGTCGGCCGGCGCCCTCGTCCGGGCGGGTGTTCCGCCGCACCGAGCCGGGATCCGTCTCCCGGGCCGAGGTGATCGCAGCGCGAAGGCACACCGCTGCTTCTCGGCCGCCCATGCGCCCGCTCGGCTCCCGGACGAGGAGGCCCTCGATCACGGGGACGAGCGAGGGATGGTGGTCCAGTGGCGGAGGGTCGTCATGGAGGACGGCGCGGATGGTGGCCGCGGTGGACTCGCGCTCGAAGGGGCTGCGGCCGGTGGCGGCGTGGTGGAGCGTGATGCCGAGGGACCACAGGTCGGCCGCGGGCGTGGGGGAGTGGCCCTCGAACAGTTCGGGGGCGATGCATCCGGTGGAGCCGGCGACGCCGGTCCGCGTGAGACGGGTGTCGTCGACGGCGTGGGCGATGCCGAAGTCGACCAGCTTCACTTTGTCGTGGGGCAGGACCAGGATGTTGCTGGGCTTGACGTCCCGATGCACCAGACCGATGGCGTGTGCGGCCTCCAGCGCTTCCAGTAATCGCAGTCCCAGACGGGCCACGCGCAGCTCGGGCAGGGCGCCGTGCTCCTCCAGGACGGTTGCCAGGGAGGGGGCCTCCACCAGCTCCATGACCACGTAGACCGCGTCGTCCTGTGCGGTGCCCGGGATGAGGTCGTGGATGGCGATGACTCCGGGATGGCGGATGCGCCCGGCCGTGCGGGCCTCGCGCAGCGCCCGCTCGCCGAACACAGCCCGTTCCGGTGCGAGCAGCCCGTGCGGGACGCGGACTTCCTTGACCGCGACGGTGCGGCCGATCAGCTCGTCGGTGGCCCGCCAGACGACGCCCATGCCGCCCCGGCCGAGCACCTCCGTCAGCCGGTAGCGCCCTGCGACCAGTCGTGGTCCCGTCCGGGAGGAGTTCGTCCCCGTCACCACCGCGCTCCTGTCGGATCGCTTACCGGTCGGCGCCCCGTACGCTGACCTGACAGCAGATTAGCCAGTACGGGCGCGCAGTTGAGGTCTCACGGGGGAGATCCGAGCCGATGGCTGAAAGATTCGCCTGCGATCCGCAGGAAGCGGACTCAGTCGCGCGGGAGTTCCAGGAGTCGTACGAGCAGTGGACGACCGGTGCCCAGGGACGGGTCGCCGCCAACACCCCGGACCTGCGCATGCCGGGCGACTGCACCATGGCGCAGATAGAGGCTCGTCCCAGTTCCCTTGCCTGCACGGCGCGGTAGGGGGCTGATGGCCGCCGCCGGCCGTCGGGGCGGTTCCGAGGCGGATGCAGCGGGGGGTCGGCTCCCGGTGGAGTCGACCCCTTGGCTCTTCGGTGGGAAGTCCCTACTCCGACAGCCTTTCCCAACGGCGGGACAGCGCTTCGGCTCGGCGGACCGATTCCTGTGCCGGATCGTTTCCGAGGACCAGGCGCAGGCCGCTGTAGATCGGCTTCCACTCGTGGAGCAGATCAGCGATGGGGGTGGACCATTCGGGGACGCTGCGCTCCGTGGCCCCCTCCGCCAGCGTCATCGCCGCTTCCAGATAGGCGAACGCCGTCACGCGGTTCGCCCGGTCCGCGGTGAGAGCCACATCGAAGTGCTTCTTGCCGCGCTGGTGGAATTCCTGCCATTTGTTCTCGCCCTGGCGGGCGAAGAAATTGGCTTTGTTGATCAGGATCGTGCCGCAGGTGGTCCGAGTGAACGCGTCGTCCAGCAGGTTGACGGCCCGCTCGGCGAACGACTCGGCGCGCGACCAGTCGTTCAGGTGTTTCGCGTGGATGGCCCTCTGCTCCCAGTAGCGGGCGTTCCAGCTGCCGAACTGGGGAAGCAGGTCGTCGTAGAACTTCTCCACGTCATCGTCCGGGAAGATGCTGGTCAACAGCTTCTGGGTCATCGTGTAGCGGACGAACATCGCCGCCCTGTTGCGGGCGCGCAGGCTGTCCTGGTTCACCAGGGGGGACAGGTTCTGGATGCACTCCCGGAGGGCCGCGAGGGCACCTCTGTCGCCCAGGGACTTGACGATGGACTCCATGAGGACATCGCGCTGACGGGCCACGACGACGTCACCCTGGATCTCGATGAACGGTGCCATGCTTCGCTGGGCGGCTCGCACGATCGTGTCCGACGAGACGTTGAGCGCCTTCGCGCATTCGAGCAGGCTCACCGAATTGCGGCCGCGGCTGGCGACGGAGAGCAGAAGGATCAGCGACTTCTTCCAGTCGGCGTCGAGCAGGAGGACCTCCTGGTCCATGCGCTTGTGGAAGCCGATGCCGTGCTCCAGCTCCATCATCGCCGAGAAGACGTCACGGTTCTTGAAGTGGCCGACCCGCTGGTTCCTGTTCAACTCCTCCAGCTTGCCGAGCCGGCCAAGCCTCTCGCGCTTGTCGACGAGGACCTCGGCGTCACGGCGCTGCAGCCGGGACGGCACGGAAGCCGACGTGCTGTTCTCGTGCGCCACTTCGAGCCGGGCCTCCAGCTGGAGGTTCCTGCTGGGGAGCTCCGCCGCCACGACGTAGATCTCGGCCGTGCTCTCCAGCCTGGCCTCGGAGAGGAGGATGTCGATGTCGTCGGCGAAGTCGGCAGCTCCGTCTATGAAGAGGACAGAGGGGCCTTGACCGCTGAACTTGTCGATCAGTCGTCGGACGTCGAAGCGGCTGGACCGGTCGAAGTCGTAGCACCGGACGCCCGCGGATCGTATGTCCCTGGCTATCCACAGAAGACCACTGGACACGCCGGTGAGACGGGAGCCGTAGACCAGGCGGATCCTCGGCTCGTGCAGCTCCGAGGCGGCCCACTCCCGGATGTCCTGGGCGACCTCCCGCATCCAGGAGAGCGGTGCCACGAGGTTGTCGATGACGTCACACCAGAGAGGCTCGTCGCCGTCCAGGTAGCGATGGGACTTCGGCCGCGGCCCGGGATGGTTGGTCTGCAGCTCGTGGATCTGAGGGACGCTCAGCTGTTCGCTCTGCGCCAGCTCCAGGAGGGAGTCGCTGTCCAGGCCGACCTGCGTGAACCAGTCCTTGGTGAACTCCTCGGCGGTGCCCTTGTACACCACGAAGCCGTACTGCTTCAGCTCCCACTCGTTCGCGGTCGAGATCCCCGGATCCACGACGATGGACGGCGCTGCCGCACTCGGCCGGTTCCTGGTGAGGAGCCGCTCGACATCAGGATCGTCCAGCAGGCGCGCCCCCACGACGACGAGCGGTTGTGAGCCGATGGTCGACGCGAGTACCTGGTCCCAGACGACACGCCCGTGAGCGGCGGCCTGGTACTCCGACAACGAGAAGATCAGACTGCGCGGCTGCGAACCGATGATGTGACCGTGGAGATGGATGATCTCCAGGTCGCCCGTCTCCGAGAACTCCTCGTCCCAGGAAATGGTGCGCGCCGGGCGATAGCGGGCGAGCGGGCTCGAACGGTAGGCCTGTTCCGCCGCGTCGTCCACGTTGAGGGTCCAGATGCGCCTCCACGGGAGGCTGATCAGGTCGGTGAACCAGTCGGCGTGCTGGACGTCCCCGAACACCTTCTTGAGGAACCGCCAGACCGCTTGGGACGACGAGCCGATCACCGCACGCTGATAGGCCCGCATCAGCGTGTCCTCGGCGACGTTGATCGGAACGTCCGGGTACTCCTTGGCCAGCGCCTCCACCAGGGCCCTCGCCATGGGGACCTCGCCGTGCTGGTTGTGGGCTCCGCGGCTCGCGCCCGCACCGAGCAGCGCATGGTACGAACCGTTCCGGGCTGCTGTCTTGAGGGAGTGGAGCTGACTCGTGGTCAGCAGCGACTGAAGGTCTGGCAACGAAGTGACTCCTTCCGCTCACCGCGCGGAGTGCATCGAACCTGATGGGGCAGCGCGGCTGATCGCCCCAATCGTCCCACGGTGAGGGCGGCGTGACGTGGTTTCAGCAAGGTTCCGTACGACTGCGGGAGTGGCCGTTGTGGTAGTCAAGGACGGCCGGCAGCCTGGAGGTTGCGGCGGTTGTTCGGGTCGCGGCTGGGGAGGGTGCACCACCGATGAGCGTGCTGTTGTTGGTCGTGACGGGCGGTCTCATTGCGACCGGTGTCGGGCTCCAGGTCTGGGCCACGGGGCCGAGGGGACAGGGCAGGCAGTACGCGCTGCAGTTGCCCGCTGTGCTGCTCTACTCGCTGGCGAGCGCCCTCTTCCTGTACTCGGTCTTCCCGGACTCGGTCTCGGAGGGCCGGGCCATGGGGTTCGGGCTCGGCGGCGCCGCCGGGTTCGCCGGGTTCTTCATGCTGGCCTCGTACGCCTGGCTCTCCAGGACGAGGTCCCATGACGAAACGGCGGGTGCCCTCAAGGCCGCGACGAAGGAGAACGCCCGGCTCCGCAGGCGCCTGGACAGTGCCCTGGCGGCGCACGACGCACCGGTGCCGCCGGCTCGCAGCACCCGGTACGAGGCTCCGATCAAGGGTGACCGTCGGCACCGGCTCGGAATGATCACCGGGAATCTGGCGAACGTGGTGGGCGTGGACGTGTGGGTGAATCCCGAGAACACCCGTATGGAGATGTCCCGGATCACCGAGCCGACGATCTCCGCCACCATTCGCTATCACGGAGGCACCCGGGACGTGGGCGGCCACCTCGTGGCGGACCGCATCGCTGGGGAACTGGCCGACCGGATGGCCGGTCACACGCACGTCGCCGCGGGTCAGGTGCTGGTCACCGGGCCGGGTGAGCTGCGCGGGAGCCATGGTGTGAAACGCATCGCCCATGTCGCGGCGGTGGAAGGGGAACCGGCCTCGGGATTCCGCCAGGTCATGGATCTGGAGCGGTGCGTCCGGAATCTGCTGGGCGAGGTGGACCGGTTGAACGAGGCCGGGGAGGAACTGCGTTCCGTCGTGCTGCCCCTGCTGGGGACGGGAGGCGGCAACAGCGATCTAGGGAGGACGGCGGAGGAACTGGCCTCCGCCGTCGTGGGCTACTTCCAGGCCCATCCCGCTTCCCGCGTCCGTACGGTCTACCTCCTGGCCTATACCGACGCGCAAGTCGAGGTCTGCCGGTCCGTCCTCACCCTGCTGCCGGAACTGGATGCTCCGGTCAGGAAGTGACGGGATCTGTTCGGTGTCTCCTTGCGGACGGCGGCTGAACGGCGTCGGCTCCGGTGCCGGGCCGTGGCTGTCGAGCCGGGGCCGTCGTCCGCCGTGCGGCCGGTGCCGTCGGGTTCGGTCCGGTGGGAGTCTCAGCTCCGCCGGTGGGCCTGGGCGAGGTGGCTCTGCAGGCGGGCGTGGCGGAACTGGTAGACCGCGCCGGCCTGCCGCAGGACGCCGCGCTGGTAGGCGTCGTCGAGGAAGGTGGCGACGGCCCAGGGCAGGCGTCCGGTCAACGGCAGCCAGACGCGGGAGAGCACGCACCACTGGCCCCAGGCCGTCAGGCTCAGGGTGTAGCCGATGGCGCCGCCCAGGCCACTTATGGTGCCGAGCGTGAGACTGGCGGTGGGGTCCAGCACGAGCCGGCCCAGGTGCCCCTGCAACAGGTCGACCACCAACCCGGCCCCGAGTCCGACCGTCGCGCCGAAAACGGGTGCCCAGACCGCCAGTTGGGTGATCACTGCCCCCCGGTCGGTGTTCAGGACGCTGCGGGGGCTGACGGCGGAGACGATGTCGAGGGGGGTCTCGAGGAGGCCGAGGAGGCAGAAGGTGAGGCCGGTACCGCCGCCGAAGACCAGGCCGTAGACGATCGCGTCGACGAGTCCTGTGTGCAGCGCCGTCGAGAACCCGGCCTTCCCGGCGTACGCCTGCACCAGGCCGACCACGAATCCGTAGGCGAGGCCGAAGAGTGCGCCGCCCAGCGTGCCGATCACCAGTCGGGGGCCGGCCGTCCACGTGGTGGTCCCGGGCCGGCCGCGGATCCGCAGGCGTACGGCGGACGGCGTGACGTCCTTGCCCGTGACCGTGTACGTGAGCCAGTGCACGAGTCCGAACAGGAAGCCGGCGAAGAGCCCGACGATCGTTCCGTCCAGGAGGACGCCGGCGAGCGTGCCGTGGAAGGCCGCGGCGACGGCGCCGTCGACGACTCCGATGACCAGTCCGGTCACGAGGGCGGTGACCAGGCTGCGGGTGGAGTCGCGCAGTCCGTCGCCGAGCCGCCACCAGGCCAGGTCGGGGGTGTGGAGTTCTGCCAGGTGGTGGGCGAGGTAGCCGAGCCATCGCCGGGCGCGGTCCGGGTCCCAGCCGCGTCCCCCCGGCCCGGGGCGGCGGCGGTAGACGGTGGGGAGGAAGTTGTCGAGCAGGTGCTCCTCCAGCTCCTCCGCGCTGCCGAACCGTTCGGTGTCGAGCAGGCGGGCCGGATCGTGGTCCGGGGTGTCGCTGTAGACCGTGCGGGCGAGCGCGACCATCAGCGGAGTCGACAGGACGGTCGCGAGCGGGGCCACCGGTCCGTCCGGCGACGACTCGCGCAGTGTCTTCAGCACGGAGTCCCAGGCGCCCGCCGCGGGGTCCGCGCGGTCGGTCTTGCGGGTGGTGCGGGGCAGGTAGTGGTCCAGGTCGTCGAGGGTGAGGTCGGTGAGTTCGATCGGCGCGGCGGAGGTCAGCACGTCGGTCTCCGTGACCGCGGCGGCGTACTCGGCGGGGCGGCTGGTCAGCACGAGGGGGAGAGTGGTGGCGTTGAGGGCTTCGAGCGCGGGTCGGCGCAGCCCGTCGGCCATCTCGTCGAAGCCGTCCAGCACCGGCAGTACGCGGCCGGAGTCGACGAGCGCGGAGGCCAGGCTCACCCGGCCGGGGCCCCGGGCGGCCGTGCCGGGGTGGTCGCGCGTCAGCTGCTCGGTCAGCCAGTCGCGCAGGGTGATGGTGGTGGGGTCCCAGGCGCCGATGCTGAAGATCACCGGAACGGGTTCCGCGGGTGTCCGGGACTTCAGGTGGTCGAGGACGAAGCGCAGGGTGAGGATCGTCTTCCCGGACCCGGACCTGCCGAGGACCACGAGGCGCCCGGAGGGGACGTTGCGGTAGGTCTCCGCGATCTCTTCCAGCCGGCCGCTCAGGTCCAGGGGGTCGCTCGCGGCTCCCGGCGGGAGGCGGCGGATGTTGGCCCAGTGGTCGGTGAGTGTCTCGGAGGCGGCCTTCCAGCGGACCGGCAGCGGATAGGGGTCCTGGATCCGCCGCTGTTCCTCCTCGCGCTGCCAGCGGGCCGCGACCGCCTTCGCGAGCAGTTCGGCCGCGTCCGCCAGCGCGTTCTGCGCCGCCGACGCCGACTGCCGCCCGGCAGGGTGCTCGCCAACCGGGTGTCCCGGCCCCGGCCCCGGCCCCGGTCCCGGCTCATCGGCGGTGCCCGCGCCACCGCCCGGGTGCCCGCCACCGCCCGGTTGTCCCGGGACGGCGGCGGCGAGTAACTCCTCGCGGTCCTCGCTCTGCAGGGCGAGCGCGTCGGCCAGCCGCTGCACCGTGGTCATCCGTGGGTTGCTGCGCTTGCCGGTCTCCAGACCGCGGATGGTGCTCACGCTGATCCCGGAACGCCGCTCCAGCTCGTCCTGTGTCAGCCCCGCCTTTTCGCGCAGCCGCCGCAGGACCGTGCCGAACTCACTGGCCACAGGTCACGGCCCTTCCCCCCGAGATATCCGCCTTTTCGCAGGTCGGGACTCTAGCGCGGCCACCGGTCACATATGACCGGTTCAATGCTCTGTCCACATTTCCTGCACGGCGGCCAGCCTCGAAGGCATCGACATGATCGACCGGGGCGAGGGGATCGACCGGTCCCGAGAACGGGGAGCCGCCATGCCGACGACGACCGCAGCCCAGGGCACCACGGGCGGCACGACCGCAGCCCGGGGCACCACGGGCGGCACGGTCCTCACCGCCGAGGAACGCGAGGCCCTCTACGCGCTCGGATGCGGCCTCGCGGACGCCGAGATCGCCGGCGTCCTGGCCCTGCCCGAGCACATGGTGGCCGAGCGGCTCGGTCGCGTCCTGCGGAAGCTGGGGCTGCGCGACCGGGCCGCCGCCATCGTGCACGCCTTCGACTGCGGTCTGGTCGTACCGGGGCAGGGACCGCGCGGGCCGGTACCGGTGCCGGGGATCACCGCCGGGCGGGGTGCGGGCACCGTGCCCGGTCCCTGGCTCCGGGTGTCGCTGCTCGGCCCGCTGCGGACGAGGCTCGCGGGGCGGCCCGTGGACGTCGGACCCGTGCGGCAGCAGGCCGTGCTGGCGGCGCTGGCACTGAGCCAGGGCCGTTCCCTGAGCCGGCGGCAGTTACTGCAGGACGTGTGGGGGAGGGACATGCCGGACGGGAACGTGGTACCGGTCTACGTGTACCGGCTGCGCAAGTGCCTGCGCCTCGGGGAGCGCCCGGACTCGGTGATCCGGCGCGACCGGTACGGATACGGACTGGTCCGCGGTGTCGCCGAGGTGGACGTGCTGTGCATGGAGGACCTCGTCACCCGGTCCGGGGCGGCCGAACGTGCCGGTGACCTGTCCGAGGCCGTACGGCTGTGTGCCCGGGCGCTGGAGCTGTTCCGGGGTGAGCCGCTGGCCGGGCTGCCGGGGCCGTTCGCCGAGTCGGAGCGGCTACGGCTCACCCAGCGCAGGGTCGCCCTGGCACAGCGGAAGGCGGACTGTCAGCTGCGGCTCGGCCGGCACGCCGAGGCGATCGCCGGGCTGTCCGCCCTGGCCCGGGAGGAGCCGCTGAACGAACCGGTCGCCGCGATGCTGATGCACGCGCTGCGGCACGGCGGCCGGCGGGCCGAGGCGCTGGCCGTCTTCGACCGCGCCGGTCGGCGCCTCGCCGAGGACCTGGGGGTGGCGCCGGGCGAAGTGCTGCTGCGGGCCCGGCGGGCGGTCCTGCGCGGAGACGACACCGGCACCGGTCGTGTTCGGGCGGGCGCGGCGTGAGCGGGGGAGCCGCGCCCCGAGGACGCGAGGAGGAACTGCTGCTGGCGCGGATCTCCGCGGCCGCCGGCCGGGCACGCCTCGGCAGGCGCCGCGCCACCTATCGGGCGCTGTCCGCCGAGCCGGGAACCCGAGGGGCGGCCACCGTGGGCGCGGGCCTGCGGCGCCTGCTGCGAACCGGCGGCGGACCGGTCACGCGGGCGGGCGCACGGCTGGACCTCTACGAGCAGGGGATGACGGCTGCCGCCGGCAAGCGGATCCATGCTGTCCGCTTCGACACCACGGTGGTGCGCCGCCGCCGAGTGCTGTCCTCGCGGGGTGTCACCCGCGCCCTGGTCCTCGTCGACGTCGACGGCGAGCGGATCGTGCTGCGCTGCGGTGACTTCGGGCGGCCGGAGGAGTGGTGGCCGGAGATCCGCCGGGCCGTCGTCGACGCGCAGGTGCCGCGGGCCCTGGCCGCGCTCCGCCGGGGCGCGCGGCTGGCCTTCGGTCCCGTATGGATCACCGGGGACGAGGTCGGCTCCGGGGCGACGGCCCTGCGGTGGGCGCAGGTCCAGCGGATCGAAGTCCTCAACGGTTTCGTCGCCGTCCGCGCCACCGGCCGCTGGCAGGTGTGGGCCACCGTCGCGGCCGGTGTCCCGAACCTCTGCGTCTTCCACGCCCTCGCCGAGCACCTCGCCGGTGCCGAGCGGGACGGCGCCTGACGTACGGCCCCTCGTTCCACGGCGTTCCCCTCGGCCGCCGCCGACGTCCGCCGCCCGCCGCCCCAGGTGCCACGTCCGACGGATGTGACCGGCGGCCACACACGACACAGGACCCAGAAGGAGACGGTCATGGCCGACAGCTATCGATATCGGTGCGGTGAGTGCGGGCACCGCACCTCCTGGGGGAGCGAATCACAGGGGGCGGAGACGATCGAGGCCCACTACGGCCGAAGCCATCCGGATGTCGTTCCCGGCGGGATGGTCGAGTTCCGCAAGGGATCGTCGTCCGGCGGCGCCGGCTGCCTGATCGCCCTGGCCGTCCTGGTCCTCCTCCTGATCCTCGCCTCCCGGCACTGAGGCACTGAGGCACTTGACGGTACGGACCGGCTTGCACGGGCATGGGCCGGCACATCGAGCAGACACGGGAGTAGGGAAATGGAAGCGGAACTGGCGGCACTGGTGCAGCTGGCCGCGTCGACGGTGGTCGGCGGAATGGCCACGGCCGGATGGGAGAGCGCGCGGCGGGCGATGGGCGACCTGTGGCGTCGGGCGCACCCCGAGCGGGCGGACACGGTGCTGGCCGAACTGGACGAGGCGCGCGCCGAGGTGCTCCTCGCCCGGCGGAACGGCGACGAGCGGGCCGAGCGGGAACTCGTCGGCGAATGGCGGACGCGGCTGCGCAGGTTGCTGGCCGCCGACCCGGAGCTGGTACCGGAACTCCGGCGCGTCGTCGACGCGTTGCGGCCCCTGGCCGAGCAGGCGGAGTCACCGGGCGGCGGTGTCCGTCTGACGGCGAACGCGTCGGGGCGGTCGCGCGTCACCCTGGCCGGTCGAGACGTCAACATCACCGAGGGGTGACCGTTTGAACTCCGGAGGGAGCCCGGGTGGCGCCGGCCGGGGCGGCGCCGCCGGTGGCGGGACCCGCGTCAGCGCACGAGCGGACGGCCGGTCCAAGATCACCGTGGCCGGCCGTGACATCAACAGCACCTATGTCGTCACCGCCTCGTCCGCGGCGCTCGCCGCGCTCGTGGGTCTCGTGCTCTTCCTCGGCATGTGGCAGCCGTGGCAGGAAACGGCCGCGAGCGGCCGGCGGGACCGCACGGAGGCCGGGGTCGGACCGCAGCGCCCCGGCGGGTCCTCCGCGGCGACCGCGTCGAGCCGGTCGAGCCGGGAGCCGACGTCCGCCTCCGAGGCCCCGGAGGACACCGAGGGCCCCGAGGACCCGGATACCTCCCGCAGCCCCCGTGCCAGTCCCACACCCGGCGACTCTCCTGCCTCCAGGCCGCCGGACCCGGCCGACGTGGCCTTCGCCTCCGTCGGCGTGGGCACCTGCCTCGATGTGTACGACGGTGGCTGGGGCAAGCTCAACCGCGAGCGGCCCGTCGCCGTCGACTGCGGTGCCGGATTCGCCTTCTCTAAGGTGACCATGGTGACGGCGTACGCGTCGAACTGCCCGACGGGGGCGGGCCGATGGGGCTGGGGGCACGTCAACGACGACGGATCGTCCATCGCCTTGTGTCTGGACCGGGTGTTCGCCGCGGGGCAGTGCTTTGCCGCGGCACTGAGCGAACGGGCGGACGGGTCCCTGCATGGCGAGGCACGGTTGTTCAGTGTCTGGGGCTGTGACCGTACGCAGGTGCCGAGCGGTGAGAACGCGATCATGGTGATCACGGCGGTGCTGAGCGGCGGCAGCTGCCCCGAGCGCGCCGGCAGACAGACGCTCTCCTGGCCGGTCTTCGACGGCGCGAGGAAGGTCTGCGCGGTCCGCAGGACGAGCTGACGTGAGCCGCTGGTCCCGCCCCCGCCCCCGCCCCCGCCCCTGACCCGCCCCCCTGCCCCGGCCCGGCGTCTCAGCGATCACGGCGGGCCGGTCCGGCGTCTCAAGGGCGGGGCGGGCCGGTCCGGCGTCTCAAGGGCGGGGCGTACGCTCCTCGAACGCCGCGAGGATCCGTTCCGCCGCCAGGGTCGCCGTCAACCGGCCTTCCCTGACCTGCTGTTCGAGGTCCGGCGCGGTCGCGCGCACCGCCGGGTCGGCGTGCAGCCGGCCGAGGAGTTCGTCGCGGACCATCGCCCAGGTCCAGCCGACCTGCTGGTCCCGGCGCTTGGCGGCCAGTCTGCCGGTGGAGTCCAGCAGGGTGCGGTGCTGTTCCAGGCGTTCCCACACCGTGTCCAGGCCCGTCGACTCCCGCGCGCTGCAGTGCAGCACCGGCGGCGTCCAGAACGCCTCCTTGCCGTGCATCAGCCGCAGCGCGCCCGCCAGCTCCCGGGCGGCGGCGCGGGCGTCGCGTTCGTGCGGGCCGTCCGCCTTGTTGACGGCGATCACGTCCGCCAGCTCCAGGACGCCCTTCTTGATGCCCTGGAGCTGGTCGCCGGTGCGGGCCAGGGTCAGCAGGAGGAAGGAGTCGACCATGTCGGCCACCGCCGTCTCCGACTGGCCCACGCCCACGGTCTCCACCAGGACGACGTCGTAGCCGGCCGCCTCCATCACCACCATCGACTCGCGGGTGGCCTTGGCGACCCCGCCCAGCGTGCCCGCGCTGGGAGAGGGCCGGACGAAGGCCGCCGGGTCGACCGCCAGCCGCTCCATCCTGGTCTTGTCGCCCAGGATGGAGCCGCCGGTACGGGTCGAGGACGGGTCGACGGCGAGGACCGCCACCCGGTGGCCCAGCGAGGTCAGCATGGTGCCGAACGCGTCGATGAACGTCGACTTGCCCACGCCCGGCACCCCGCTGATGCCGATCCGCCGGGCCCGGCCGCTGTGCGGCAGCAGCTCGGTGAGCAACTGCTGCGCCAGCGCCCTGTGCTGCGGCCGGGTGGACTCGACGAGCGTGATGGCGCGGGCCACCAGGGCCCGCCTGCCGTCGAGCACACCCTTCACATACGTGTCGAGGTCGATCGCTGCCATCGCCGCTACAGCTCGTGGCCGAGGTCGGCCGACAGCTGCTTGACCAGGTCGTGGGCCGCGTCCGGGATCACCGTCCCGGGCGGGAACACGGCCGTGGCGCCCATCTCCAGCAGCGTGGGCACGTCCTGGGGCGGGATCACGCCGCCGACCACGATCATGATGTCCTCCCGGCCCTCCTCGGCGAGTTGCTCGCGCAGCGCCGGTACGAGGGTGAGGTGACCGGCGGCCAGCGAGGACACGCCGACCACGTGGACGTCCGCCTCGACCGCCTGGCGGGCGACCTCCTCCGGGGTCTGGAACAGCGGGCCGACGTCGACGTCGAAGCCGAGGTCGGCGAAGGCGGTGGCGATCACCTTCTGGCCGCGGTCGTGGCCGTCCTGGCCCATCTTGGCGACCAGGATGCGCGGGCGGCGCCCCTCCGCCTCCTCGAACGCGTCGACCAGGGCCCGGGTGCGGTCCACGGACGGGGACTGGCCTGCTTCGTTGCGGTACACGCCGGAAATCGTACGGATCTGGCTCGCGTGCCGCCCGTACACCTTCTCCAGGGCGTCGGAGATCTCGCCGACGGTCGCCTTGGCGCGGGCCGCGCGCACGGCCAGCTCCAGCAGGTTGTCGTTGCCGTCGGCCGCCCGGGTCAGCGCGTCCAGCGCGTCCCGGCACACGGCCTCGTCCCGCTCCTCCCGCAGCCGCCGCAGCTTCTCGATCTGCTGGGCGCGGACCGAGGAGTTGTCGACCTTGAGCACGTCGATCTGCTCATCGGTCTCCACCCGGTATTTGTTCACGCCGATCACCGGCTGGCGTCCGGAGTCGATGCGGGCCTGGGTGCGGGCCGCCGCCTCCTCCACGCGCAGTTTCGGGATGCCGGCGTCGATGGCCTGCGCCATGCCGCCCGCCTGCTCGACCTCCTGGATGTGGGCCCAGGCCCTGCGCGCGAGGTCGTAGGTGAGCTTCTCGACGTAGGCGCTGCCGCCCCAGGGGTCGATGACCCGGGTGGTGCCGGACTCCTGCTGGATGAGCAGCTGGGTGTTGCGGGCGATGCGCGCCGAGAAGTCGGTGGGCAGCGCGAGGGCCTCGTCGAGGGCGTTGGTGTGCAGCGACTGGGTGTGGCCCTGGGTGGCGGCCATGGCCTCGACACAGGTGCGCGTGACGTTGTTGAACACGTCCTGCGCGGTCAGCGACCAGCCGGAGGTCTGCGAATGCGTGCGCAGCGACAGCGACTTGCTGTTCTTCGGGTCGAACTGCTTCACCAGCTTGGCCCACAGCAGCCGGGCCGCGCGCAACTTGGCGATCTCCATGAAGAAGTTCATGCCGATCGCCCAGAAGAAGGAGAGCCGGGGCGCGAACGCGTCCACGTCCAGGCCGGCTTCCCGGCCCGCGCGGATGTACTCCACGCCGTCCGCGAGGGTGTAGGCCAGCTCCAGGTCGGCCGTCGCACCGGCCTCCTGGATGTGGTAGCCGGAGATGGAGATGGAGTTGTAGCGGGGCATCCGCTGCGAGGTGTACGCGAAGATGTCGGAGATGATCCGCATCGACGGCTTCGGCGGATAGATGTAGGTGTTGCGGACCATGAACTCCTTCAGAATGTCGTTCTGAATGGTTCCGGCCAGCTTCTCGGGCGGTACGCCCTGTTCCTCCGCCGCCACGATGTACAGCGCCAGCACCGGCAGCACGGCGCCGTTCATCGTCATCGACACGGTCATCTTGTCCAGTGGGATGCCGTCGAACAGCTGCCGCATGTCGTAGATGGAGTCGATGGCCACGCCCGCCATACCGACGTCGCCGGTCACGCGCGGGTGGTCGCTGTCGTACCCGCGGTGCGTGGGCAGGTCGAAGGCGACCGACAGGCCCTTCTGGCCGGCCGCCAGATTGCGCCGGTAGAACGCGTTGGACTCCTCGGCGGTGGAGAAGCCCGCGTACTGGCGGATGGTCCAGGGCTGGTTGACGTACATCGTCGGGTACGGGCCGCGCAGATACGGCGCGATGCCCGGGTAGGTGCCCAGGAAGTCCAGGCCCTCCAGGTCACGCCCGGTGTACAGCGGCTTGACCCCGATGCCCTCCGGGGTCTCCCACAGCGGCTCGGCGCCTCCGGTGGCCCGCTCGACGGCCGCGCTCCACTCGCCGTCGGAGCCGTCGGTCACCGGGGCCCCCAGCTCGATGCCCGAGAAGTCGGGGATTCCCATCAGGACACTCCCATGCGGTCGAGGGTCGCGGACAGCACGTCCACGGCGTCACAGCCCGCGAAGACGTACGAGTCGATGCCGGGGTGGTCTCCCCGGCCCGCCAGGAACACATGCCTGGCACCGGCCGCGCGCAGCGACTCGGCGGTCTGCTCGGCCTGTTCGGCGTACAGGGCGTCGCTGGAGCACAGCACGGCCTCGGTCGCGCCGCTGTCCTCGAAGCGGCCCTCGGTGACCGGTTCGATGCCGCCCGCCTGGAAGAGGTTGGCGGCGAAGGCCGAGCGCGCGGTGTACGCGGCGGCGGGGCCGATCGTGGCGAGGAAGACCCGGGGCCGGGCGCCGGTCGCCGCCAGGTGGGCGTCGGAGCGGGCGCGCAGTTCCTCGTAGGCCTCGTCCCGGCGCACGCGCGGCAGACCGCCCGAGGGCGGCTCGGGTGCGGGCGCGCGCTCCACCGGCTTCTCGGCCAGCAGCGGGAACTCGCTGACCCCGGTGATGGGTTCGCGTCGCTTGGCGAGCTTCTTGGACCGCTCCGCCCAGGTCGTCGCCAGGTCGGTGCGGATGCGGCCGGAGCGCAGCACGGCCGGCTGGCCGCCGTCGCGCTCGACGGACCGGAAGTACTGCCAGGCGGCCTCGGCGAGTTCGTCCGTCAGCCGCTCGACGTACCAGGAGCCGCCCGCCGGGTCGATGACCCGGGCCAGGTGGGACTCCTCGATCAGGATGGAGGAGGTGTTGCGGGCGATGCGCCGGGCGAACGCGTCGGGCAGGCCGAGCGCGTGGTCGAACGGCAGCACGGTCACGGAGTCGGCGCCGCCCACTCCGGCGGCGAGGGTCGCGAGCGTCGTGCGGAGCATGTTCACCCACGGGTCGCGGCGCGTCATCATCACCGGCGAGGTCACGACGTGCTGCACCTGAGCGCCGGGAGCCCCGCAGACCTCGGCGACCCGGGCCCACAGCCGGCGCGCCGCGCGCAGCTTGGCGATCGTCAGGAACTGGTCCGCGGTGGCCGCGTAACGGAACTCCAGCTGGCCCGCCGCCTGCTCGACGCTCAGCCCCGACTCGGTCAGCTCCCGCAGATAGGCCACTCCGGTGGCCAGCGAGGCGCCCAGCTCCTGCGCGGCCGAGCCGCCCGCCTCGTGGTAGGGCAGTGCGTCCACGGTCAGTGCGCGCAGGCCCGGGTACTGCTCGGCGCAGCGGGCGGCCAGCGCGGCGAACGGCGCGAAGTCGAGCGCGGTGCCGGTACGGGCCTCGTACCCGAGCGGATCGCCGCCCAGATTGCCGCGTACGGCCTCGGCCGCCACGCCCTTGTCGGCACACAGCCGCAGCAGGGCCTCGGCGGCCTGCTCGGTGTCGCGGCCCGCGTCCAGGGCGACCGGGGCCAGGTCGAGGTAGACGCCGTCGAGGGCGCGGCCCAGCTCGGAGACCGGGATGCCGCCCTCGCCCAGTACCAGCCAGAGGGAGGTGCCGCCGTTCTCCAGGTCGGCGAGCACGGTGTCCGTCGCGCCGTCGGCGAGTGCCGTGTGCCGCTGCCGTACGTCCCAGCCGCTCGCGATGGCGCCTTCCGGGCGGCCGCCCCGCACGAACGGGGCGAAGCCCGGCAGACCGGGGTCGGGCGCGCTGTCGCGCGCGGTGTACAGGGGCCGGGTGCGCAGCCCGTCCTCCAGCGTCGTGGACAGGGCGTCCTCAGCTGCGGCGCCGGAGAGTTCCTTGCCCGACTTGCGCAGTACGCCCTCGACCAGGCGTTGCCACTGCTCATGCGTCGCGTCAGGGAACTCGGCGGCCAGGGGGAGCCCGTCGTCAGGCAGGACCGTCATGGCTGGGATGCTAGGCCAGGCCGGTGGAGCCTTGGCGGAGCACGGGCTGTGAGGTTTCTCTTCTTGCGGTGGTGACTTGCGCCGCTCCCGGAGGGGAACACGCTTTCCGCGGGCTCGGCGGGCCTCGTTCTCCGGGTCCGGTACGAGCGCGCACGGGGCCGCCCGCCGGCCGGGGCCCATGGAGTCGGCGAGGGCCCGCCGGGCGGTCCCGGTGAGCCGGGCGGAGGTCTCGCGCGGCAGGTCATGGGCCTTGTCGGTGGGGGCGACCGGCAACGCCCCGCTGGTCGCCGCCCACGGATCTGCGGCAGGACGCGCGTCCTGACCGCCGTGACGGCCGCGCTCCGCTTCACCCGGGCGGCTGCCCGACGCCCAGGTCGGCCCGCCGCACCTCCCAGGTCGACAGGGTCTGCGGGTCCGCCGTGAAGGCGCGCAGCCTGAGTCGGGTGCTCTTCCCCGCCGGCACCGCGAAACGGCCACCCGGCGCCCGGAGTTCGACGATCGCCGTGGTGTGCGCGGGCAGCGTGGCCGGGCCGCGCACCCGCGCCCAGTACCGGCTCATGCCTTGGCCGGTGGTGACCATGTAGTGCGGGGTGAGCGCGACGTCCTCGGTGTTGCCGACCCGCAGGGTCAGCCGGGACAGGCTCCGCGGCGAGGTGTGCCGGGTCGCCGTGACGTCCATGCGCAGCGGCGGTGTGCCCGTCGCCGCCAGGACCACGCCGGCCGCCGCGGGCGTCACCAGCGCCGCGACGGCCGCGCACAGCGCGGCCCGGCGGCGCGGTCCGGCCAGGGGCCGGGGCCGCGGCTGCCAGGCGTGGGCGAACTCCGGCAGGGGCGCGGTGACCGCCGCCGCCAGCCACAGCGGGGTCATCATCAGGTAGTAGCCGTCCTGGGACCGGGTCGCCAGATAGAAGGCGCACCAGGGCAGCACGGTCGCGGCCGGCCCGAGCCGCCGGACGAACAGCACGAACAACGCCAGCAGGGCGGCCGCGAGCAGCGCGCTCGCACGGCTGTACCAGTCGAGCCGGTCGCTGCCGTGGGTGAAGTACAGCGAGATGCCCACCAGGCCCTGGCCGTGCAGCACCGCGCCCTGCGTCAGCGGCAGGGCCACCCCCTCCAGCCACGGGCCGGGCTCGCGCACGACGAAGTACGCGTTGATCAGCAGCCAGGTCAGCGCCGCGATCCCGGTGATGCGCAGCACCACCCGTGCCGCCGCCCGGGCGCCCAGCTCGCCGCGGCGCACGGCGTAGATCCCGGCCAGCAGGAAGGGGGCCACGAACCAGGGCAACTGCTGGGCCGCGCAGGCGGCGCCCAGACACGCGGCCCGCGCGATCCCGGCCGCGCCCAGCCGGCCGCGCGCGCCGAGCCGGGGCCAGCGCACCACCACCGGCAGCAGCAGGGCGAGGCCGGTGATCGCCGGGTAGCCCTGCCGGGCGTACAGCGGCAGGAAGGAGAAGCCCAGGCAGACCGCCGTCGCGGCCGAGCGCCACGGCACCGGCAGCAGCCGCCACAGCGTCACCGTGCCCGCGATCAGCGTCCCCGTGGCCGCCGCCGTCGCCGGGGTGCCGCCGTGGCCCAGCCACAGCAGGGGCGCGGTGAGCAGCGGGGCCAGTGGGGGGTAGCCGTAGGTGAAGTCGTAGCCGCCGTCCATGGTCGGCGTCAGCGCGACGCCCTTGGCGTGGAACAGCCAGGGCCAGGGCCGGTCGTACACCGTGTGCCCGGCGACGAGTTCCCTGGCGGCCTGGGTGGTGAGGACGGCCTCGTCGCCCCCGCCGTGGTTCAGCGACCAGGCGCACAGGGCCAGGACGATCGCGGTCGCCAGCACCACCTGGTCCAGCCGGGCCAGCGAGCGCGTCCGGCGGACCGTCAGGGCGAGTACGCCGGTGACCAGGATCGAGGCGTAGCAGGCCGAGACGACCCCCGCGAGGGCCGGCTGGTGCGTGGCCGCCTGGGTCCACACCGAGCGCGTGCCGATGAACAGGCTCACGTCGGCGAGGAGCGTCAGCACGCGGTGCCACTGCGCGGGACCTTCCGGGGTCTGCGGACGGCCCCCCGGGCCGGCGGACACCGCCGACGATGTCCGCCGCTCGGGTGTCACCTGCTGTGTCTCTGCCACGTGCACGGCATCGGACGCTAGTGGCGGCGGGTGAGCGGGGAGCGGAGGCCGGTGAAGAGTCGGGTATGAGCGCGGTAAGGAGCCGACATTTCCACTCATACGGCTCAAGGACGGGTGGTGAGAGCCGGCCGAACCGGTCGCGCACCGTGTCGTTGTTGGGCCGAACGGGTGACTTGGCGTAAGAATTGGCTGGTGCAGGCAATGAGTGCAAGTCAGGTCGGGGGGAGCCGGTGAGCCGTTACGACGTCACCGATGAACAGTGGGAAGGGCTCGCCCAGGTCGTGCCGCTGCGGGGCCGGGACGCCTGGCCGTCCGCGGTGAATCACCGCTCGCTGCCCGACGCCGAGACCGAGACCCGGCGCCGGTTCGTGGTCCTGCGCGTCAACATCTTCGCGGACGCCAGGGAAGTCGCCGAGACCCTGATGGCCGGGGTGCCGGTCCTGCTGGACCTGTCCAGCGCGGAGGGGGACGTCGCCAAGCGCGTCCTCGACTTCAGCACGGGCGTGGTCTTCGGCCTGGGCAGCGGGATGCACCGGGTCGACCGCAACGTCTTCCTCCTCACCCCGCCCGGCACGGAGGTCAGCGGACTCATGGAGGGCGCGGGCATCTCGGGCGGCTGACCGGCGGCGCACCCGGCCGTCCCGGCGACCGGCGGTGACCGTGTCGCCGTCACCGCCGCCCACGTCGGCCCCGCCGGGTACGGGCCGGTCCCCGGCGGCGGGGGATCGTCCCCCGATCGTAGGAAGACCACCGCGCTGAAACGGTTCGGCGTGCGGGGGGAGTTCTACGGTCCGCATATGGCCGTGCCCTCCGTTTCCGCCGAGCCGCCGGCGGCCGACGCGCCCGCCGGGACCGTGCCCGCGCCGTCCCGCCCGTCCCTCGACCTCCGCGCCCGGATCACCGAGTTGCGGCTGTCGGCCTTCGCCGGGCACCGGCGGGCCGGCTTCCCGCTGGGGCCGCTCACCCTGTTCGCGGGGCCCAGCGGGGCGGGGAAGACGGCCGCGCTCACCGCGTACGAGGCGCTGGCGCGGCTCGGCGGCGGGGCCCCGCTCGCGCAGGCGTTCCCGGATCCGGCCGGCTGTGTACCGGAGCGGGCGCGTCCCGACGCCGAGGGCCGCCGGGGTTTCCGGATCGGATGTACGGCCGACGGCGCTCAGGGCCCGGTCCGGCTCGACGTCGCCGTCCAGGCCGAACCGGAGCTGCGGATCGTGGGGGAACGGCTGACCGCGCGCGGAGTCGTCCTGCTGGAGACCGCCCTGCGCGACCCCGGACGCCGGACGGTGCAGGCCGCCTGGCACACCGCGGGCTCCGCGCCGGTGACCCGCGCCCCGCTCCCCGACGACCGCCTGGGCACCGCACTGCTGCCGCTGCGCGTGGCCGGCAAGACGGACGGCCAGCGCCATGTGCTGGCCGCGGCCGAGCAGATGGTCGTCGCCCTGCGCTCCGTCTTCCCGTGCGATCCCCGCCCCGAGCACATGCGCGTCCCCGTCCCCACCGGATCCGGCCGGCTGCTCCCCGGCTGCGACAACCTCGCCGACGTGCTGTGGCGCACGCGTGCGGAGTGCGGCCGCCGGCACGGCCTGCTGGTCGAGGCGCTGCGCGCGGGATGTGCCGGCTCGGTGGCCGACCTGGTCGCCGAGCCGCTGCCCGACGGGACGGTACGGGCGCTGCTCGACCGCGGCGACGGCTTGCGCACCGAGATCTCCCGGCTCGGCGACGGCGAGCTGCGCTATCTCGCGCTGACGCTGGTGCTGCTGACCGGACCCGGCGTGCTGGACATGGACACTCCCGGCGAGGTGCCCGACGCCCTGCGGTCCCTCACCGTCCTCGCCGACGGCTTCGAGCGCGCCCTGGACCCGTCCCAGCGGCGGGAGTTGCTGCGGACGGCCGCGCGGATGGGCGAGCGCGGGCACATCCGCTGCGTGGCCGCGGTGAGCGACGCCTCCTGGGCCGCCGGAACGCCGGGTGTCACGGTGGTACACCTGAACCCGTGACGGAACACCCCGACCTGGCCCGACTCCAGCGCCGGCTGGCCGAGTTCGCCGCGGCGCGGAACTGGCAGCCCTACCACACGCCCAAGAACCTCGCCTCCGCCCTCTCGGTGGAAGCAGCCGAACTGGTCGAGATCTTCCAGTGGCTGACACCGGAGGAGTCCGCCCGGGTGATGGACGATCCCGGCACGGCGCACCGCGTCACGGACGAGGTCGCCGACGTGCTGGCCTACCTCCTGCAGCTCTGCGAGGTCCTCGGCGTCGACCCGCTGACCGCCCTCGCCGCCAAGATCGACCGCAACGAGCACCGGTTCCCGGTCCCGGGCCCCGGAGACCGGCAGGGCGCGGGCCCGGAGGACCAACAGGCGGACTCCTAGAGTCCGGTATTACTCTCCGGAGTCAAAAAGCGCACCGAATCCGAATTGTTGTCCGCAGATTTCGGTCTTCCTCTGGCTTTTCGCCCCATGGACCCTCACTCTGGGTAGTGAACAAGGGAGTTCAGGCGACCGTGCGAGACGGCACGGCGGACGGACGGGGGCACCGGATGGATGCGGTACGACTCATCCTCGCGAGCAGGCGAGCCCTGGCGCATGGCGCCGACGCGGCGGAGATGATGGCGGAGGTCTGGCAGGCGCAGGCCCTGGCGCAGGCGATCGGGAGCCGCCTCGCGGTCTCCGGCCCGCCGGAGCTGCGCGGTGAGGCGCTGGGGCTGACCGAGCTGGCGGGCCGGGGCTGCGGAGTGCTGGACCCGCCCGAACTGGACCCCGGGGACCTGCGCGCCGCCCAGCTCACCGAGCTGGACGACGCCCGCGAGACCCTGCTCTGCCTCTGCGGTCTGCTCGGCGAGGTGGGCATAGCCCTGGTCGGCATGGCCAGCGCCGCGGCCGACGAGACGACGTACTGGCAGTGCATGGAGGCGATCGACGCGGCCGACGAGTCCCGCGACCGGGTCCTGGAGATGCTGCGCAAGCTCGCGGCACGGGAGGAGATGCTGCCGGGGGACGTCCAGGACAGCCCGTCCGGGGTGTGAACGTCCGCGCAGGCCGGCACGCCTCATCGGCGGGCGCGTCTCATCGGCGGGCGTGCGTCATCGGCGGGCGCGCCTCATCGGCCGGCGCGGGAGCCGGAGGCCGCGGGGGTCAGCCCGCCTCGTCGGCCGCCCTCGGGCCCGGCGCCCCGGAGTGCAGGTCCTCCAGTGCCGACAGCTCCGCGTTCAGCGCCGCCATCAGCTCCTCCATCTGCTCCAGCAGCCCCTCCGGCCGGCCGGAGGATCGGCCGGACCGGTCGGCGGGTTCCCGCGGGGGGACGGACTCTTCGGACATGACGGCCTCCTCGGCCCCCGGCCCGGCAGGACCGGCGCGGTGACGCGCGACGGCGGCCACCGTCCGGCGCGGGCGCCGGACGGTCCGGCTCCGGCGGATCAACGATCACTTCCGGGGGCCGGTCACCGGCCCGGGGCGGGGCCCGCGGGCGGGGCGGGCGATTTTCACCCGACCGGGGACGGCCGTGCCGGACGGTACCGGCGAGGTGGAGGCGGTGGTCGCCGTGCAGGATAGGTGTATGGACCTTCGAATCTTCACCGAGCCCCAGCAGGGGGCTACCTACGACACACTGCTCACCGTGGCGAAGGCGACCGAGGACCTCGGGTTCGACGCCTTCTTCCGCTCCGACCACTATCTCCGGATGGGCGGCGCGGACGGCCTGCCCGGCCCCACGGACGCCTGGATCACGCTGGCCGGCCTGGCCCGGGAGACCAAGCGCATCCGCCTCGGCACCCTGATGACCGCCGGCACCTTCCGGCTGCCCGGCGTGCTCGCCATCCAGGTCGCCCAGGTCGACCAGATGTCCGGCGGCCGGGTCGAACTCGGCCTCGGCGCGGGCTGGTTCGAGGAGGAGCACAAGGCGTACGGCATCCCCTTCCCCAAGGAGAAGTTCGCGCGGCTGGAGGAGCAGCTGGCGATCGTCACCGGGCTGTGGGCGACCGAGGTGGGCAAGACCTTCGACTTCCACGGCACGTTCTACGACCTCACCGACTCGCCGGCGCTGCCGAAGCCCGCGCAGCGGAAGGTCCCGGTGCTCATCGGCGGCCACGGCGCGACCCGTACCCCGCGGCTCGCCGCACAGTACGCCGACGAGTTCAACATCCCGTTCGCCTCGGTCGAGGACAGCGAGCGGCAGTTCGGCCGGGTGCGGGCCGCCGCGGTGGAGGCGGGCCGCGCGGCGGACGACCTGACGTACTCCAACGCGCTCGTCGTCTGCGTCGGCAGGGACGACCAGGAGGTCGCCCGGCGCGCCGCCGCGATCGGCCGTGAGGTGGACGAGCTGAAGGCCAACGGGCTGGCCGGCTCCCCGGCCGAGGTCGTCGACAAGATCGGCCGGTACGCCGAGATCGGCTCCCGGCGGATCTACCTCCAGCTGCTGGACCTCGCCGACCTGGACCACCTGGAGCTGATCTCCGCCCAGGTCCAGTCCCAGCTGTCCTAGGGCCTCTCGTTTGGATCACGCCGGGCTCCCCGAGAGGGGCCCGGCCTTCATGCCGCTCCCGGCTGCCCCCGGGCCGGGAGCCGCTCAGAGATCCCGGGTCAGGAGACGTTCCCCGTCCCGGCTGAGGACCAGCAGGTTCCAGGCGACGCCGGCGTCCCCGTCGTCGCCGTCCCACCACCGCGTGAACGCGTCGGCGAGGCTCTCGGCGTCCGCCTTGCCGTCACCGGGGCCGTGGTCGCCGGTGAGTTCGACGTCGTAGGCGTCGTCGCCGAGACGGACCAGGACGACCCGGGTCGCCCTGGCCGCGGCATCCTTCGCGCCGTTCCGTGCGGCCCAGGACCGGAAGCGGGCCAGCAGATCGGGGTCCGTCTCGCGGCGGGTCACCGGATGGGCGGGCCGCCGGTGCGGTTCCCCGGAGACCCCGTGCCGGCAGCCGAGCACCCAGGCGCCGCGGTCCCGGTCCACCACCTGGCGGGGCCGGGCCGTGAGCGAGCGGCGCACACAACCGCCCCAGACGACCTCGCGGACCGCCGTTCCCTTGCCCCCGGACTCGTACAGCCCCTTGCCGGTGCGCCAGCCGGCGTCGTACGCCGCGACATGGGCCGGGACGGCCGGGCGGGCGGCGGACGGCGGCTGCCGCGCGCCGGTGTCGCAGGACACCGCGAGCACTCCCAGGGCCGCCAGGACGGCCGGTGCCCAGACACCTCGGCGTCTGCCGGCCGGATAGGTCGTCAACACGGTGCGTTCCCCCTCGAGGTCCTTGTCTCACCTGTCCGCCCGGTGAGAGGGCCGCCGGGCCGCTCGGGTTGCCCCCGCGGTCCCGGCGGAGTCCGCGCGGACTCCGCCGGGACCGGGACGCCGGGGGACGCGCCGGCCCCCCCGGTCCGGCTCAGCCGCGCTGGGCGAAGCCGTAGTCGAGGATCTTCGTCGCGTCCTTGAAGCGCTGGTCCGCCGAGGAGTCCGCGAGAATCGTGCCCACGATCGTCTTGGAGCCGCGGGTGGCCGCGAACACCAGACAGAACTTCGCCTCCGGTCCCGAGCCGGTCTTCACACCGAACGCGCCCCGGTACGAGCCGAGGAGCTTGTTGGAGTTGTTCCACGGCGTCATGGCGTGTGTGCCGCCGCCGGGCCGGTACGACCGCATGTCGTCGTAGACCTTCGTGCCGACGACCTTCTTGAACGTCTTGTTCTTCAGGGCGACCTGGGCCAGCTTGGCCAGATCGCGCGGCGAGGAGTGGTTCTTCCCGTTGGACACCCCGTCGAAGGAATCGAAGTGGGTGTTCTTCAGGCCCAGTTCGCGAGCCTTGCTGTTCATCTTGCCGATGAACGACTTGGTCCGCTGGGCCGTCGTCGAGCCCGTGCCGTAGGTGTCCGCCAGCGCGTAGGCCGCATCGCAGCCGGACGGCAGCAGCAGGCCGTAGAGCAGGTCGCCCACCGGCATCGAGTCGCCGAGGATCAGGTTCGCGCTGGAGTACCGCTGCGTGTGCGTCACCGGGTCGATGACGTAGTCGGTGTACTCCTTCTTGATCTTGACCTTCTTCTTGAGGTCCACGTTCCGCTGCGACAGCACCACGAGGGCCGTCATGATCTTCGTGGTGGAGCCGGTCCGCAGCTGGGCGTCCGGAGCCTTGTCGAAGAGCTTCTTGCTCGTGGCCGCGTTCATCGCGAAGGCGCCCTGGGCCTGCACCTGCGGCGCCGCGGCGACGGTCCGCGCGGCGGTGGTCGCCGGCCGTGCCGTGGCCGCGTGGGCCGGAGCGGTCGCGAGGACACCCGCGCTCAGGACGGCACCGGTCGCCAGTGCGGCGGCGGCTCTTCTCCGTACTCGGAATCCCTGGCCGATGGTCATGGTTCCCCCTTCTGTCACTGGTCAGTTGACGAGGGCTCACTCCATCAGTTCCGGGACCCGGGCGGCCATAACGGAGATCACATGCGCCTTCCGTGAACGCCTCGTGCCGGAACTGTGGGCTCCATCACAGCGCGCATGATCCCTGACTGGTCGTATGACCTGGTGCGTAAACTCCTCCCTCTCGTTCTCACCGGCCTGTTCGCCGTGTCGGCATGCCAGTTCGTCGGCGGTGACGATCCCGGTGACGAGGCCCACCGCCTCAACGCCATGAAGGCGTTCCCGTTGCACGCCTACCTCCCCGACGCGGGGTCGGCCGACGGAAAGGCCGTCGGCACGGCGCAGTGGATCGTCGCCCGGAAGTGCATGATCCGGCTCGGGTTCACCGGCTTCAAGACACTCGACATCAGGACGGTCGACGCGACGTACCCGGTGCGGCAGGGCACCCTCGCCGGCAGCAGCAAGCTCGGCGACGACAGTCCGTACGGCGTGGACGACCCCGACCTGGCGGCCGAGCACGGCTACCACGACCGGCCGCGGGACGAGGGCACCGACCAGGCCATGGAGTGGCCCGCCGACCAGTACACGGCGCTGACCGGCACCTTCGAGTCCGGCGAGAGCCACCAGGCGCACGGCAGGCCCATCCCCGAGAAGGGATGCATGGGCGAGGCGCTCCGGAAGATCGCCGGTCCCGAGCCCGAGCCGACCGAGATCGGCGGCATCAAGCTCACCGGCCACTACTCGGTCGCCGCGACCCTCTGGTACCAGGCGCACAAGGCGGCGACGAAGAAACCCGCCTGGAAGAAGGCCGACCGCGCCTGGTCGGACTGCATGAAGAAGGAGGGCTTCCACTACCCCGGCCCGGACGAGGCGTCCATCGACTCCGACTGGTTCGGCACCGACAAGGCGTCGGGCAAGGAGAAGGAGACCGCCGCCGCCGACGCCCGGTGCAAGCTCGACACCGAGTACATCCAGACGGTGCACGCCATCGAGAGCCGCGCGCAGAAGGACGCCATCGCCCGGCACAAGAAGGCCCTGGAGGACCAACGCGCGGCCGACGCGCGCACCCTGGCCAACGCCCGGAAGATCGTCGCCGGACAGTCCTGAGCACGGCGGCCGGCTCCGCGCACCCGGCCGCCCGCCGAGGCGACGAAAACCGGTGGTCGGAGCCACTCTGACCAGGGAGAATCGCCAGCATGTTCCTGACGATCTCCACCACCGGCACGGCCGGCCACCCGGCCACCGACCTCGGGTACCTGCTGCACAAGCACCCCGGCCGGGCGCAGGCCTTCTCCACCTCGTACGGCACGGCGCACGTGTTCTACCCCGAGGCGGACGCGGAGCGCTGCACGGCCGCCCTGCTGCTGGAGATCGACACGGTCGCGCTGGTCCGGCGGGGCAAGGGCAAGGGCCGCGGCGGCGCACCCGACGCGGCCCTCGCCCAGTACGTCAACGACCGCCCCTACGCCGCCTCCTCGCTCCTCGCGGTCGCACTGAGCACTGTCTTCTCCAGCGCCCTGCGCGGGGTGTGCAACGCCCGCCCGGAGCGGGCCGCCGCCCCGCTGCCGCTGCGCGTCGAGGTCCCCGCGCTGCCCGCCCGCGGCGGCCCGGAGCTGGTACGGCGCCTGTTCGTACCGCTCGGCTGGACCGTGACCGCCGACCCGGTGCCGCTCGACACCGCGTTCCCGGAGTGGGGCGACTCGCGGTACGTGCGGCTGGTGCTGGAGTCGGACCGGCTGACCCTCGCCGAGGCACTGCGCCACCTGTACGTGCTGCTGCCGGTCCTCGACGACGCCAAGCACTACTGGGTCGCCGCCGACGAGGTCGACAAGCTGCTGCGGGCCGGCGAGGGCTGGCTGGCCGGCCACCCGGAGCAGCAGCTGATCATCAACCGCTATCTCTCCCGGCGCTGGTCGCTGACCCGGCAGGCCCGCGAGCAGCTGGAGCTGGTGCGGCTGGCCGAGGCCGACGACAGCGCGGTGGAGGAGATCGACAACGCCGTCGCGCAGGAGGCCGAGGCGGAGGAGAGGCCCACCCCGCTCGCCGAGCAGCGCCGGGTGGCGATCCTGGCCGCGCTGGAGGCGTCCGGTGCCGCACGGGTCCTCGACCTCGGCTGCGGCCAGGGCCAGTTGGTGCAGGCGCTGCTGAAGGACACCCGGTTCACCGAGATCGTCGGCGTCGACGTGTCCGTACGGGCCCTGGCCATCGCCGGCCGGCGGCTCGGACTGGACCGCATGGGGGAGCGGCAGGCGGCCCGCGTCCAGCTCGTCCAGGGCTCCCTCGCCTACACCGACAACCGGCTCAAGGGCTATGACGCCGCCGTGCTCAGCGAGGTGATCGAACACCTCGACCTGCCCCGGCTGCCCGCCCTGGAGTACGCCGTGTTCGGGCACGCGCGCCCGCGCACGGTCGTCGTCACCACGCCGAACGTCGAGTACAACGTCCGCTGGGAGAGCCTGCCCGCCGGGCACGTCCGGCACGGCGACCACCGCTTCGAGTGGACGCGCGAGGAATTCCGCGACTGGGCGGGGACGGTGGCGGAACGACACGGCTACGACGTCGAGTTCGCCCCCGTCGGAGCCGACGACCCGGAGGTGGGACCGCCCACCCAGATGGCCGTGTTCACGAGGATCACCGAGAAGGAGGCGAAGGCGGCATGACCGGCACACAGCACAGGGGACGGGTCCTGCCCGTCACCGACCTCTCCCTCGTCGTCCTCGTCGGCGCCTCCGGCTCCGGCAAGTCCACCTTCGCCCGGCGGCACTTCAAGCCCACCGAGGTGATCTCCTCCGACTTCTGCCGCGGCCTGGTCTCCGACGACGAGAACGACCAGAGCGCGACCCGGGACGCCTTCGACGTCCTGCACTACATCGCCGGGAAGCGGCTGGCCGCCGGCCGTCGCACCGTCGTGGACGCCACCAGCGTGCAGCAGGACTCCCGGCGGCAGCTGATCGAGCTGGCGAAGAAGCACGACGTGCTGCCCATCGCCATCGTGCTGGACGTGCCCGAGGAGGTGTGCGCCGAGCGGAACGCGGCCCGCACCGACCGCGCCGACATGCCCCGCCGGGTCATCCAGCGGCACATCCGCGAACTGCGCCGGTCGCTGCGCCACCTGGAGCGCGAGGGCTTCCGCAAGGTGCACGTCCTGCGCGGCGTCGAGGAGGCCGAGAACGCCACCGTCGTCACCGAGAAGCGCTACAACGACCTGACCCACCTCACCGGCCCCTTCGACATCATCGGCGACATCCACGGCTGCTCCGCCGAACTGGAATCGCTGCTGGCGAAGCTGGGCTACGCGGACGGCGCCCACCCCGAGGGCCGCACCGCCGTGTTCGTCGGCGACCTGGTCGACCGCGGCCCGGACAGCCCCGGAGTGCTGCGCCGGGTGATGGGCATGGTGAAGGCGGGCCACGCGCTGTGCGTGCCGGGCAACCACGAGAACAAGTACGGCCGGTACCTCAAGGGCCGCAAGGTCCAGCACACCCACGGACTCGCCGAGACCGTCGCGCAGATGGAGGGCGAGAGCGAGGAGTTCAAGGCCGAGGTGCGGCAGTTCCTGGACGGGCTGGTCAGCCACTACGTCCTGGACGGCGGCCGGCTCGTGGTCTGCCACGCCGGCCTGCCCGAGAAGTACCACGGCCGCACCTCCGGCCGGGTCCGCTCGCACGCGCTGTACGGCGACACCACCGGCGAGACCGACGAGTTCGGGCTGCCGGTGCGCTATCCGTGGGCGGAGGACTACCGGGGCCGGGCCGCGGTGGTCTACGGCCACACGCCCGTGCCGGAAGCGACATGGCTCAACAACACCATCTGCCTGGACACCGGTGCCGTCTTCGGCGGCAAGCTGACCGCGCTGCGCTGGCCGGAGCGGGAGCTGGTCGACGTACCGGCCGAGCGGGTCTGGTACGAGCCCGCCAAGCCGCTGCGCACCGAGGCGCCCGGCGGGCACGACGGCCGGCCGCTGGACCTGGCGGACGTGCGCGGCCGCCGGGCCGTGGAGACCCGGCACGCCGGCATGGTGGCGGTCCGCGAGGAGAACGCGGCGGCGGCCCTGGAGGTCATGAGCCGCTTCGCGACCGACCCGCGCCTGCTGCCGTATCTGCCGCCGACCATGGCACCCACGGCGACCTCACAGGTGGACGGCTACCTGGAGCACCCCCAGGAGGCGTTCGCGCAGTACGCGCGCGACGGCGTCGCGCGGGTCGTGTGCGAGGAGAAGCACATGGGCTCGCGCGCGGTGGCGCTGGTGTGCCGGGACGCGGAGGCGGCGCGCCGGAGGTTCGGCGTGGACGGCCCCACGGGATCGCTGTACACCCGTACCGGCCGGCCGTTCTTCGACGACGAGACGGTGACCGAGGAGATCCTCGGCCGCCTGCGCTCGGCGATCACGGACGCCGGACTCTGGGACGAACTGTCCACCGACTGGCTGCTGCTGGACGCCGAGCTGATGCCGTGGTCGCTGAAGGCCACGGGGCTGCTGCGCGGCCAGTACGCGGCCGTGGGCGCCGCCGCCTCGGCGGTGTTCCCCGGTGCGCTCGCCGCGCTGGAGGCGGCGGCCGGGCGCGGCGCCGACGTGGCCGGACTGCTCGCCCGGCAGCGGGAACGGGCGGCCGACGCCGACGCGTTCACCGCCGCCTACCGGCGCTACTGCTGGACCACCGAGGGCCTGGACGGCGTCCGGCTGGCCCCCTTCCAGCTGCCGGCGGTCCAGGGCCGCAGCCTCGCCGGGCTGCCGCACGACGAGCAACTGGCCCTGATCGACCGGCTGGTGGAGCACGACGGCAGCGGACTGCTGCAGACCACCCGGCGGCTGTACGTCGACACCGGTGACCCCGAGTCGGTCCGCGCGGGCGTCGACTGGTGGCTGGAGATGACCGGCCGGGGCGGCGAGGGCATGGTCGTCAAGCCGCTCGGCGCGCTGGTCCGCACCCCGGAGGGTCGGCTGGTGCAGCCCGGCATCAAATGCCGCGGCCGTGAGTACCTGCGGATCATCTACGGTCCGGAGTACACCCGGCCGGACAACCTCGACCGGCTGCGCCGGCGGTTCCTGAACCACAAGCGGTCGCTGGCGCTGCGCGAGTACGCCCTCGGCCTGGAGGCCCTGGACCGGCTCGCCGACGGGGAGCCGCTGTGGCGGGTGCACGAGGCGGTGTTCGGGGTGCTGGCGCTGGAGTCGGAACCGGTCGACCCGCGCCTGTAGGCCCCGCCCGCGGCACCACCTCCGTCACACAACGCCCTTGTGCCGCACACACATCCGTCCATATCGTGGACGGCCGTGCGGCACAGGGGTGTGCGCACGCCATGAGGGAGTGGTGGCCGTGGAGATCAAGAAGGTCGTGGTCCGCGAGGACCGGCAGAGCACCTCCCGCCGGCCGGCCATCCTGGAGAAGCGGCCGACCCGCTGAGCATGCGCGTCCATCTGGTCACGATGCCGTGGCACCCGCTCGACCTGCCCTCGCTGCAACTGGGCCTGCTCAACCGGATCGTGCGGCAGACCCGCCCCGGCGACGAGGTGAGCGAGTTCCACGGCTCCCTGCGCTGGGCGGAGTTCCTGCTGGAGCACTCCGGCGGCCGGCTGTTGCCGGGGGACTGCGTGGAGGTCGGCAGCGACGCGATCTTCCACGGCCTCGGCGACTGGGTCTTCTCCGGCGTCCTGTACGACGACCCCGGCTGGGGCGTGGCCCGGCTCCGGGACTACGCGGCCCGCCGGGGCGTCCCCATCGACACGGCCCTGGCGATGCGCCCGTACGCGGCCGCCTTCATCGACGCCTGCGCCACCGAGGTGCTGGCCGCCGAGCCGGACGTCGTCGGATTCACCACCACCTTCATGCAGAACGTGCCGTCCCTCGCCCTGGCCCGCGAACTCGGACGCAGACTCCCCGGGCTGACGGTCGTCCTCGGCGGCAGCAACTGCGACGGCCCGATGGGCCACGCGCTGCACCGCAACCACCCCTTCGTCGACCACGTGGTGCGCGGCGAGGCCGAGTACGCCTTCCCCGCCCTGCTGCACCACCTCCAGGAGGGCACCGACCCCGTGGACGTCCCCGGCCTGTGCTGGTGGGACGGCACGGAGTCCCGCGCCAACACGGAGACCCGGCGGACCGTGGCCCCGGCCGACATCCCCTCGCCCGACTACGACCAGTGGCAGGCCGCCCTCGACGCCTCCCCGGTCCAGGAGTACCTCCACCCGAAACTGGTCGTGGAGGGGGCCCGGGGCTGCTGGTGGGGCGAGAAGCACCACTGCACGTTCTGCGGACTGAACGGCTCCTCGATGGCCTTCCGCGCCAAGCCGGGGGAGCGGCTGTGGACGGAGATCGACCGGCTGGTGCGCCGCCACCGCCTCCTCGACGTGGTCACCGTCGACAACATCATCGACATGGCCTACTTCCGCGACTTCCTGCCCCGCGTCGTGGAGAGCGGCTGGGACCTGCGGCTGCACTACGAGGTCAAGTCGAACCTGACACCCGCCCAGCTCCGGCTCCTCGGCGACGCCGGCACGGTGCACATCCAGCCCGGCATCGAGAGCCTGGGCAGCCGCGTCCTGGACCTCATGGCCAAGGGCGTCACCGGCGCCCGCAACGTCCGCACGCTGCGCGAGTGCGAGAACCACGCCCTGACCTGCTCCTGGAACCTGCTGTACGGCTTCCCCGGCGAGACCGCCGACGACTACACCCCCGTCGTCGACCAGCTCCCGGCGCTCGTCCACCTCCAGCCGCCGAGCGGTGCCCACCGCATCCAGCTGGAGCGGTTCAGCCCGCACTTCACCGACTCCGGCCTCGGCTTCGGCAAGCGCCGGCCGGCCGAGATGTACCAGCACGTCTACGACCTGCCCGAGGACGAACTCGCCGATCTGGTGTACCTGTTCGACACCGAGCCCGCGGGCATCTCCGGAACGGTCGAGCGGCGGCTGACGGAAGCGGTGGCCGCCTGGCGGGCCGGGCACGCCGGCTCCCGGCTGCTGTTCGAGGAGGACGGCACGGAACTGCTGGTGCACGACCGCCGGCACGGCCGCCCGCCCGCCACCCACCGCTTCACCGGCTGGCGTGCCGCGGCCCTGCGTCACCTGGAGGACGGCAGGACCGTAGCCGCGCTGCACCGGCTGCTGGCCGCCGACGGCCACGAGGTGCCGGCCCCGGACCTGGACGCCTGGGTCCGACAGGCGTTCTCCCTGGGCCTGTTGTTCCGGGACGGCGTCACCCATGTCGCCCTGCCGACCTGGGGCGAGCCGGTCCGGCTGCCCGAGGGGGCCGGATGAACGGGCTGCCCGGCACCGTGCCGCACCGGCGCGGCGGGCGCGAGGTCGAAGCGGCCGTGCCCCTGGACATCAGCGGCACGGGACGCGGGACGGCGGAGGCGGTGCGGTTCCTGCGCGAGTGCCAGAGCCTCGCTCTCCGGGTGAGCTGGCGGGCGACGGGCACCCCGGGCTACGACCTCCGTGTGCTGCGCCATCTGCCCCCGCCCACCGAACTGCCCGCGGACCCGGGTGTGCTGGCGGCCTGGCGGGCGGACCACAGCCACGGCGCCCTCTACCACCGGCGCGGCCCGGACTTCGTCACGGTCCTGGACCGCAGGGAGCGCGGCACGGCCGTCCGGCTGACCCTGGACCACCCCGTCCTGCTCGCCACGTTCCTCCGGCTCCTGGCGCCCACGCCCGTCGACGCGCTGGACACGGCGGAGCGGGAGGCGCTCGGGCTGCTCACCGCCGAGCGGCTGGTGCTGGCCGGCGGCGGCTGGGCGGTGACCCTGCCGCCGCGCCTCCGGCAGTGGCCCGTGCCCTGCACCGCGATCTGAGCCCGCCGCCCTCCGGCCGGCCCGCGGCTCCGCACCGTGATCCGGCCCCGCCGCCCGCCGGCCGGACCGCGCCCGCTCCCAGTGCGCCGGGGGTGAGCCGAGGGGGAGGGCGAAATCCGGTGGTGCGGAAACCGCCGAGCCGGGGGTGAAGCGCCACGCCGGTGGTCAGGATGGAGGCATGGGATTCCACGTCGACTCCGAGGCCGGGCGGCTGCGCCGCGTCATCCTGCACCGGCCGGATCTGGAGCTCAAAAGGCTCACCCCCAGCAACAAGGACGCCCTGCTCTTCGACGACGTGCTCTGGGTGCGCCGGGCGCGCGCCGAGCACGACGGGTTCGCCGACGTCCTGCGCGACCGCGGCGTCGTCGTCCATCTCTTCGGGGACCTGCTCGCCGAGACCCTGGCGCTCCCCGAGGCCCGGGCGCTCGTCCTGGACCGGGTCTTCGACGAGAAGGAGTACGGCCCCCTCGCCACCGACCACCTGCGCGCCGCCTTCGACCGGATGACCCCGGACGAGCTGGCCGAGGTCCTGGTCGGCGGCATGACCAAGCGGGAGTTCCTGGACGCCCACGCCGAACCGGCCTCGGTCCGCTTCCACGTCATGGAGCTGGACGACTTCCTGCTGCCCCCGCTGCCCAACCACCTCTTCACCCGTGACACCTCGGCGTGGATCTACGACGGCGTCTCCATCAACGCCATGCGCCGGCCCGCGAGGCAGCGCGAGACCGTCCACTTCGAGGCGATCTACCGCCACCATCCGCTGTTCCGTGACGAAACGTTCCGGATCTGGTCCCGGGGGCAGGCGGACTACCCCTCGACCATCGAGGGCGGCGACGTCCTGGTCATCGGCGACGGCGCCGTGCTGATCGGGATGAGCGAGCGCACCACCCCGCAGGCCGTGGAGATGCTGGCGCACAAGCTGTTCGCGGCCGGCTCGGCGCGCACCATCGTCGCGCTCGACATGCCCAAGCGGCGTGCCTTCATGCACCTCGACACGGTGATGACCATGGTCGACGGCGACACCTTCACCCAGTACGCCGGGCTCGGCATGCTGCGCTCGTACAGCATCGAGCCGGGCGTCGGCGAGCGGGAGCTGAAGGTCACCGACCACCCCCCGGAGCACATGCACCGGGCGATCGCCGCCGCGCTCGGCCTCGGGGAGATCCGGGTGCTGACCGCCACGCAGGACGTGCACGCCGCCGAACGCGAGCAGTGGGACGACGGCTGCAACGTCCTCGCCGTGGAACCCGGGGTGGTGGTCGCCTACGAACGGAACTCCACCACCAACACCCATCTGCGCAAGCAGGGCATCGAGGTGATCGAGATCCCCGGCAGCGAGCTGGGCCGGGGGCGGGGCGGACCCCGGTGCATGAGCTGTCCCGTGGAGCGAGACGCTGTATAGAAATGTGAGTGGTCGTATAGACTTCCATAGTCCGTCGTAGTCGTACCCCTGGAGCGCCCGCCATGGCGACAGTCCCGACCGCCCTCGCAGGCCGCCACTTCCTCAAGGAGCTGGACTTCACCGAGGAGGAGTTCCGCGGCCTGGTCGAGCTGGCCGCCGAGCTGAAGGCCGCCAAGAAGGCCGGGGCCGAGACACGGTACCTGCGGGGCCGCAACATCGCGCTGATCTTCGAGAAGACCTCGACGCGCACCCGCTGCGCGTTCGAGGTCGCCGCCGCCGACCAGGGCGCCCACACGACCTACCTCGATCCGTCCGGCTCGCAGATCGGGCACAAGGAGTCCGTGAAGGACACCGCCCGGGTACTGGGCCGGATGTACGACGCCATCGAGTACCGGGGCGACAGCCAGGCCAAGGTCGAGGAGCTGGCCGCCCACGCCGGAGTGCCCGTCTACAACGGCCTCACCGACGACTGGCACCCCACCCAGATGCTCGCCGACGTGCTCACCATGACCGAGCACAGCACCAAGCCGCTGCGGGAGATCGCCTTCGCCTACCTCGGCGACGCCCGTTTCAACATGGGCAACTCCTACCTGGTCACCGGCGCCCTGCTCGGCATGGACGTACGGATCGTCGCCCCGAAGTCGTACTGGCCCGCTCCCGAGATCGTCGACCGCGCCCGGGCGCTCGCCGACGCCGGCGGCGCCCGCGTCACGCTCACCGAGGACCTCGCCGAGGGCGTCCAAGGCGCCGACTTCGTCGCCACCGACGTCTGGGTCTCCATGGGCGAACCCGGAGAGGTGTGGGGCGAGCGGATCGCGGCCCTGGCCCCCTACGCCGTGACCATGGACGTCCTCCGCGCCACCGGCAACCCGGACGTGAAGTTCCTGCACTGCCTGCCGGCCTTCCACGATCTCGGCACCGCCGTGGGACAGCGGATCCACGAGACGTACGGCCTGCGTTCCCTGGAGGTGACGGACGAGGTCTTCGAGTCCCCCCACTCGGTCGTCTTCGACGAGGCCGAGAACCGCCTGCACACCATCAAGGCGGTGCTGGTCGCCACACTCGCCCGGGAAAGCCTTGCCTGACCGGCCTCACCTGGCCTTATCCTGACCGGCGGCCCGGAGCCACCCCTTCCGGTGCCGTCGCCGCGCCCGTACGAGGGGCGCCCGCACCACCAGAAACGAGCACCACCCGCAATGCCCGCTCCCCGCATCAAATCCCCGCACCTGCTCGTCGCCGAATCCGGCGCCGACCGCGAGGGACACGGCCTGAAGCGCACCATGGGCCTCTTCCAGCTCATCTGCTTCGGCGTCGGCGCCATCGTCGGCACCGGCATCTTCGTCGGTCTCTCCGACTCCGTCGCCAAGGCCGGTCCCGCCGTCGTCGTCTCCTTCGTCCTCGCCGCGATCACCTGCGTCTTCACCGCGCTCTCCTTCGCCGAGCTGGGCGGCGCCATCCCGGTCTCCGGCTCCTCGTACTCCTTCGCCTACGCCGGCCTCGGCGAGTCCACCGCCTTCCTCGTCGGCTGGTGCCTGCTGCTGGAGTACGGCATCTCCATCTCGGCCGTCGCGGTCGGCTGGAGCCAGTACGTCAACGAACTGCTGCACAGCCTCACCGGCTGGCAGCTCCCGGCCGCCCTGTCCGCGGGCCCCGGCGACGGCGGCATCGTCAACCTCCCCGCCGTGATCGTCATCGCCATGGCCTCCGTGCTGCTGGTGCGCGGGGTGCGGGAGAGCGCCCGGGCGACCGCCGCCATGGCCGCGGTGAAGCTCGTCATCCTGCTGGCCTTCTGCGCCATCGGCTACAGCGCCTTCCGGGACGGCAACCTCACCCCGTTCTCCCCGGCCGGCCTCGGGGGCATCGGCGCGGGCACCACCGCCGCGTTCTTCTCCTACATCGGCTTCGACGCGATCACCACCGCCGGCGAGGAGGCGAAGAACCCGCGCCGGGACATCCCGGTCGCGATCCTCGTCTGCATGGGGCTGGTCACCCTGCTGTACTGCGCGGTCGCGCTCGCCGCGATCGGCGCCATCGGCGGCGACCAGGTCGCCGGCCGCCCCGCCGCCCTCTCCTACGTCGTCAACGAGGTCACCGGCTCCACCGTCGGCGGCGGTGTCGTCGCCTTCGGCGCGGTCGTCGCCATCGCCTCCGTGGTGCTCGCCGTGATGTACGGCCAGACCCGCATCCTGATGTCGATGTCCCGGGACGGCCTGATCCCGCGCGTCTTCGAGAAGGTCTCCCCGAGGACCTCCACGCCGGTCGCCGGCACGCTGATCGTCGCGGTCGTCTTCGCCGTCCCGGCGGCCTTCGCCTCCCTCGACGCCGTGATGAACCTGTGCACCATCGGCACGCTCGCCATCATGGCCGTCGTCAACATCACGGTGATCGCCCTGCGCCGCCGCGAGCCGGGCCTCGCCCGCAGCTTCCGCGTGCCGCTCTACCCGGTGGCCCCGCTGCTCGGCGTCGGCTTCTGCCTGTACCTGATGTACGAGACCGGCTGGACGACCTGGATCCAGTTCGCCGTGTTCCTCGCGGTGGGACTGCTGGTCTACGGCGTCTACGGCCGCCGGCACTCCACGCTGGCGCGCCCGGCCGCCGAGGTCACGCCGGCCGTCGCTGAGCGGGAATCACAGGCAGTCTGAACCACACCGCCTTGCCCGACGGGGTGGGGCGGTGACCGCAGGAGGAGCTGAGGGCGCGGATCAGCAGCAGCCCGCGCCCGCCCTCCTGCCACACGTCGGGCTCCTCGATCACCGGTCGGGTCAGCTGGCCGGGCGGCGCCGGGTCCGGGTCGTGCACCTCGACCTGGCAGCCGGTCGGCCGCAGCTCCACCACCAGCTCGATCGGGCCGCGCCCGGCGGTGTGCTCCACCGCGTTGGCCACCAGCTCGGCGGTGAGCAGCTCCGCCGTGTCGCAGTCCGCCGCGTGCTCCACCTCGGTGAGAGCCGAGCGCACCAGGGCACGCGCCACGGGCACGGCCGCCGTGG
The DNA here is from genome assembly GCF_055600785.1 of Streptomyces sp. NPDC038200. Taxonomy (NCBI): domain Bacteria; kingdom Bacillati; phylum Actinomycetota; class Actinomycetes; order Kitasatosporales; family Streptomycetaceae; genus Streptomyces; species Streptomyces sp. NPDC038200. The sequence goes on along the minus strand of NZ_JBVJYH010000001.1, from coordinate 361,500 downwards.
TGTGCGGCAGCGCGATGCGCCAGGAGGCCGATTCGGCGGGGCGTTCGTGCAAGGCGAGTCCGTTCATGGAGCAGGCTGTCCTGCTTTCGACTGTAGGAATGGTACGGGCCCGGCCACAGCGACCGTCGTCGGGCTTCGCCCGGGACCTCCGCCCCGGTACCGGGCGGCTTACCCGCCCGAACCCCCCGCCTCGCGCGTGCGCGCCCACTGTTACGGCGCTGTCGCCGACCGGTGACCGATGTGACCTTCTCGGCCGAACGGACGCAGCCATGTCGCGTGCCCGTGACGGTAGTCACAAACAAGTGATAACTTCGTGGGACAGAGCAACGTACGGCACCGCCGCCCAAGGAGGCCGCACGTCATGAGTCCCTTCACCGGCTCCGCCGCCCGCACCGCCGACTGGGCCCACCTGCGGGTCCGGACCGACGACGGGGTGGCCACCGTCACGCTCGCCCGCCCCGACAAACTCAACGCCCTCACCTTCGGCGCCTACGCCGACCTGCGCGACCTGCTCGCCGAGCTGTCCCGCGAGCGCTCGGTGCGCGCTCTGGTGCTGGCCGGCGAGGGGCGCGGCTTCTGCTCCGGCGGCGACGTGGACGAGATCATCGGCGCCACCCTGTCCATGGACACCGCCCAGCTGCTCGACTTCAACCGGATGACCGGCCAGGTCGTCCGGGCGATCAGGGAGTGCCCGTTCCCGGTGATCGCGGCTCTGCACGGGGTGGCCGCGGGCGCCGGAGCGGTCCTCGCCCTGGCCGCCGACTTCCGGGTCGCGGACCCCTCCGCCCGCTTCGCCTTCCTCTTCACCCGGGTCGGCCTGTCCGGCGGCGACATGGGTGCCGCCTACCTGCTGCCCCGGGTCGTCGGCCTCGGCCACGCCACCCGTCTCCTCATGCTCGGCGACCCGGTGCGGGCCACCGAGGCCGAGCGCATCGGCCTGATCAGCGAGCTGGCCGAGGAGGGGCGGGCGGACGAGACGGCCCGCGCGCTGGCCCGCCGGCTGGCCGACGGCCCCGCGCTGGCGTACGCCCAGACCAAGGCCCTGCTGACGGCCGAGCTGGACATGCCGCTGGCGGCCGCCGTCGAGCTGGACGCCTCGACCCAGGCCCTGCTGATGAACGGCGAGGACTACGCCGAGTTCCACGCGGCCTTCACGGAGAAGCGCCCGCCGAAGTGGCGGGGGAGGTGAGCCCCCGATGCGCGTGGCGATCGTCGGCGGCGGCCCCGGTGGCCTCTACGCCGCCGCCCTGCTGAAACGGCTGGACCCCGCGAGGGACGTCACCGTCTGGGAGCGCAACGCCCCGCACGACACCTTCGGCTTCGGAGTCGTGCTGTCGGACGAGACGCTGGGCGGCATCGAACACGCCGATCCCGTCGTCTACGAGGCCCTGCGGCAGGACTTCGTCCGCTGGGACGACATCGACATCGTGCACCGGGGCGCCACCCACCGCTCCGGCGGCCACGGCTTCGCCGCCCTCGGCCGCCGCCGCCTCCTGGAGATCCTGCACGACCGCTGCCACTCCCTCGGCGTGCGGATCGACTTCCGGGCCGAGGCCCCGCACCCGGACGCCCTCTCCGCCGCGTACGACCTCGTCGTGGCCGCCGACGGAGTGCACAGCACCACCCGCGAGACCTACGCCCCCGTGTTCCGCCCCCGGGTGACCGAACACCGCTGCCGGTACATATGGCTCGCCGCCGACTTCGCCTTCGACGCCTTCCGCTTCGAGATCGCCGAGACCGAGCACGGCGTGATGCAACTGCACGGCTACCCCTACGCGGCCGACGCCTCCACCGTCATCGTCGAGATGCGCGAGGAGGTCTGGCGGGCGGCCGGGCTCGACGAGGCCGATCCGCGGGAGTCCGTCGAACGCTGCGGCAAGTTCTTCGCGGACGCGCTGCGCGGTCGCCCCCTGCGCTCCAACAAGTCGGCCTGGACCACCTTCCGCACGGTGGTCAACGACCGCTGGTCGCACGGCAACGTCGTCCTCCTCGGTGACGCCGCCCACACCGCCCACTTCTCCATCGGCTCCGGCACCAAGCTCGCCGTGGAGGACGCCCTGGCCCTCGCCGCCTGCCTGGCGGAACACCCCGACGTCCCCGGCGCGCTGGCGGCCTACGAGGAGGAGCGCAAGCCCGTCGTCGCCTCCACCCAGCGGGCCGCCCGGGCCAGCCTGGAGTGGTTCGAGAACCTGCGGCTGTACCTCCGCCAGCCGCCCGGCCAGTTCGCCTTCAACCTGCTCACCCGCAGCCGCCGTGTCACCCACGACAACCTCCGGCTGCGCGACCCCCGTTTCACCGGGGCCGTGGAGCGCGAGTTCGGCTGCGCGCCCGGCACGCCCCCGATGTTCACGCCGTTCCGGCTGCGCGGCCTGACCCTGCGCAACCGGGTGGTCGTCTCCCCGATGGACATGTACTCCGCCACCGACGGCATCCCCGGCGACTTCCACCTCGTCCACCTCGGCGCCCGCGCCCTCGGCGGGGCCGGCCTGGTGATGACCGAGATGGTGTGCGTCAGCGGGGAGGGCCGGATCACCCCCGGCTGTGCCGGGCTGTACACCGGTCGGCAGGCCGAGGCGTGGCGGCGTGTCACCGACTTCGTGCACCGTCAGGCGCCGGGCACCGCGATCGGCGTGCAGCTCGGGCACTCCGGCCGCAAGGGCTCCACCAGGCTGATGTGGGAGGGCATGGACGAGCCGCTGCCCACCGGCAACTGGCCCCTAGTCGCCGCCTCCCCGCTGCCGTACAGGCCGGACGGCCAGATCCCGCGCCAGCTCTCCCGGGCCCAGCTCACCGACATCCGCGAGCAGTTCGCCGCCGCCGCCTGGCGGGCCGCCCGGGCCGGTTTCGACCTGCTCGAACTGCACTGCGCCCACGGCTATCTGCTCTCCGGCTTCCTCTCCCCGCTCACCAACCGGCGCACCGACGCCTACGGCGGCTCGCTGGAGCGGCGGCTGCGGTTCCCGCTGGAGGTCTTCGACGCCGTGCGCGGGGTGTGGCCGGCCGAGCGGCCGATGACCGTCCGGATCTCGGCCACCGACTGGGCGGAGGGCGGGACGACCGCCGAGGAGGCCGTCGAGATCGCCCGCGCCTTCGCCGCGCACGGTGCCGACGCCATCGACGTCTCCACCGGGCAGGTGGTGGCCGAGGAGCAGCCGGAGTACGGGCGGTCGTACCAGACGCCGTTCGCCGACCGGATCCGGCAGGCCGCCCGCGTGCCCGTGATCGCGGTCGGCGCGATCTCCTCCTGGGACGACGTCAACTCGCTGATCCTCGCGGGCCGTACCGACCTGTGCGCGCTGGCCCGCCCCCATCTGTACGACCCGCACTGGACCCTGCACGCGGCCGCCGAGCAGGGCTACGAGGGCCCCGGCGTCACCTGGCCCGCGCCCTACCGGGCGGGCAGCCGCCGCCCGCGCACCGGGCGCACCGACGCCCCCAAACCCCGGCTCACGCTGGGGAGTTGAGGCGACCTGTCGGCCGGGCCCGGCGTCACAGTCCCGCGAACTCCGCGCCGGCGTCCCGCAGCCTCTCGTGCAGGCGCCGGAAGACCGCGGCCGAGCGGACGCCCGGCCAGTCGGCCGGCAGGAGGTGGGTGGGCAGGCCCGGATCGGTGTAGGGGAGGTGGCGCCAGGAGTCCAGGGCGAGGAGGTAGTCGCGGTAGGCGTCCTCGGGCGGGGTGCCCGGACGGCGCTCCCAGATGTGCAGCACGGGCGCGTGCGCGTCCAGGAAGCGCTCGTGCTCCTTGGCGATCGCGGTCAGGTCCCACCAGCGGGCCACCGCCTCGGCCGTGGGCGCGAAGCCGAGGTGCTCGCCGCGGAAGAAGTCCACGTACGGATCCAGGCGCAGCCGGCGCAGGGTGTGCTCCGTCTCCTCGTGGAGGCGGGCCGGGGCGATCCACACCCCCGGCGCCGCGGTGCCGAAGCCCAGGCCGGCCAGCCGGGAGCGCAGCACGTGCCGCTTCTGCCGCTCCGACTCGGGGACCGAGAACACCGCGAGCACCCAGCCCTCGTCGGCCACGGGCGCGGCGGCGTAGATGCGCCGGTCGCCGTCGTCCAGCAACTGGCGAGCCTCCGCCGACAGCTCGTACCCGGCCGCGCCGGACTCCGTGCGGGCCGGCACCAGCAAGCCGCGCCGCTTGAGCCGGGACACCGAGGAGCGCACGGAGGGCGCGTCCACGCCGACCGCGGCCAGGAGCCGGATCAGTTCGGCGACGGGCAACGGGCCGGGCATGAAGCGGCCGTACGCACCGTAGAGCGTGACGATGAGGGACCTGGGGGCGTGCTGCTCGGACACGTTGATCATTTTAGGTCGTCCGCATCACTGCTGGTCACCATCGGTGCGCAGCAGGAACCGCTGGAGTTTGCCGGTGGCCGTGCGGGGCAGCGCGTCGAGGAAGACGAATGCGCGCGGACATTTGTAGGGCGCCAGTTCGCAGGTGAGGAAGGCGCGCAGCGCGTCCGCGTCCCGCCGGGCTCCGGGGCGCAGCACCGTGTACGCGACGACCACCTGGCCGCGGGCCTCGTCGGGGCGGCCGACGACCGCCGTCTCGGCCACGTCGGGATGGCGCAGCAGCGCGTCCTCGACCTCCGGCCCGGAGATGTTGTAACCGGCGGATATGATCATGTCGTCGGCGCGGGCCACGTAACGGAGGTAGCCGTCGGCCTCGCGGACGTAGGTGTCGCCGGTGATGTTCCATCCGCCTCGGACGTACTCCCGCTGCCGTGGATCGGCGAGATAGCGGCAGCCGACCGGTCCCCGCACGGCCAGCAGGCCGGGCTCGCCGTCGGGCACGGGCGTGCCGTCGGCGTCCTGGACGCGTGCCTGCCAGCCCGGTACCGGCAGCCCCGTGCTTCCGGGCCGGATCTGCTCGTCGGCGGCGGAGATGAAGATGTGCAGCAGCTCGGTCGCGCCGATGCCGTTGATGATGCGCAGGCCCGTACGGTCCAGCCAGGAGCGCCAGGTGGCCGCGGGCAGGTTCTCGCCGGCCGACACGCAGCGCCTGAGGGACGAGACGTCGTGCCCCGCCAGGTGGTCCAGCATGACGCGGTAGGCGGTCGGCGCGGTGAAGAGGATCGAGACGCGGTGCTCGGCGATGGCCGGGAGCATCTGCCGGGGCCCCGCCTGTTCGAGCAGGAGCGTGCTGGCCCCGGCCCGCAGCGGGAAGATCACCAGACCGCCGAGGCCGAAGGTGAAGCCGAGCGGGGGACTGCCGGCGAAGACATCGTCCTCGTGGGGGCGCAGCACATGTCCGGAGAAGGTGTCGGCCGTCGCCAGCACATCCCGGTGGAAGTGCATGCACCCTTTCGGGCGACCCGTGGTGCCGGAGGTGAACGCGATCAGGGCGACGTCGTCGGCCGCGGTGTCCACCGCGGGGTAGGGGGTGCCGGGGGCCGGGCGGCGCAGCAGGTCGTCGGGTGTGTCACCGCCGTACGTGGTGATCCGCAGCCCGGGTATCGCGGCCTTCGCCAGGTCGTCCACCGTCCGGATGTCGCACAGCGCGTGTCCCACCCGGGCCATCGCGCAGATGGTCGCCAGTTCGTGCGGGCGCTGCTGGGCCAGCACGGTGACCGCGACCGCGCCCGCCTTCAGCACGGCGAGCCAGCAGGCGGCGAGCCAGGGCGTGGTGGGGCCGCGCAGCAGCACGCGGTTGCCCGGGACCACGCCCAGGGAGCCGGTGAGCACGTGCGCGATCCGGTCGACCCGGGCGCGCAGTTCGCCGTACGTCCAGGTGGGGCCGGCCGGGGTGCGGAACACCGGGCGGGCCGGGTCGGCGTGGTCCAGCAGTTCCGCGGCGCAGTTCAGCCGATCGGGGTAGCGCAGCTCCGGCAGGTCGAAGCGCAGCTCGGGCCATTCGTGCGGCGGGGGCAGATGGTCCCGCGCGAAGGTGTCGACATGGGCCGAGAGATGCATGGCGGTGCGCCCCCTTGCCGTGACAGACGTCCGGACGGGCTTCCTGGTGGGCTCGCGCTCCCCCAGAGGGGGGAACCTCAGCGTATCGTGTTGGTGACGGCAGTCAACTGTGCGCGATAACGTCGGTGGGAGGGACAGCGGGGCCGACCCGGGGAAGTACCGGGGAGGGCGCCGTGGTGGCCGCCCCGACGGGCGGGGGACGGCCGCGGCGGCCGTCCCGGAGCATTCCGGGGCTGCCGTGGGCGCGTCCCGGACGGTGGCGGGGACGGCCATGGCGGCCGTCCCGGAGGCATGGTGGGGACGGTCGTGGCGGCCGTCCCGGAGGGAGGGCCGGCTGTGTCCGCATTCTCGCTCGGACCGGAGCAGACCGCCTGGTGTGCCGAGCTGCGCGAGCTGGCCGCCCGACGGCTGCGCCCGCTCGCCGACCGGGGCGAACCCGGCCGTGTCAACCGGCCGCTCCTGGCCGAACTCGGCCGCCTGGGACTGCTCGCCCGGCTGTTCGGCTCCGGCGCGCTGGACCTGTGCCTGATGCGGGAGTCCCTCGCCCAGACCTGCACCGAGGCGGAGACCGCCCTCGCCCTGCAGGGGCTGGGCGGCCACCCGGTGCACGCGCACGGCACCCCGGCCCAGCGCGAGCGCTGGCTGCCCCGGGTCGCCGACGGCAGCGCGGTCGCCGCCTTCGCGCTGAGCGAGCCCGGAGCCGGATCGGACGCGGCGGCGCTGGCCCTGGCGGCCGAGCCGGACGGCACCGGCTGGCGGCTCACCGGCGCCAAGTGCTGGATCTCCAACGCCCCCGAGGCCGACTTCTACACCGTCTTCGCCCGCACCACACCGGACAGCAGAGCCCGCGGGGTGACCGCCTTCCTGGTCCCGGCCGACCGGCCCGGACTCACCGGCGGTGCGCTGGAGATGCTCTCGCCCCACCCCGTCGGCACCCTCGACTTCGACGCCGTGCCCGTCACCGGCGCCGACGTGCTCGGCGCACCCGACCGCGGCTTCGCCGTCGCCATGGGCACCCTCAACCTCTTCCGCCCCAGCGTCGGGGCCTTCGCCGTCGGCATGGCCCAGGCCGCGCTGGACGCCACCGTGGACCACACCCGCCGGCGCAGGGCGTTCGACGGCACGTTGCGGGACCTCCAGGCCGTGTCCCACCAGGTCGCCGAGATGGCCCTGCGCACCGAGGCGGCCCGGCTGATGGTGTACGCGGCGGCCTCGGCGTACGACGGGGGAGCGGACGACGTGCCCCGGCGCGCCGCGATGGCCAAACTGCTCGCCACCGAGACCGCGCAGTACGTCGTGGACACCGCCGTCCAGCTGCACGGCGCCCGTGCCCTGCGCCGCGGCCACCTCCTCGAACACCTCTACCGCGAGGTGCGCGCCCCCCGTATCTACGAAGGTGCCAGCGAGGTCCAGCGAGGCATCATCGCCAAGGAGCTGTACGCCACGGCCGAGAAGGAGACCCGGTGACCACCGAGCGCGTCAACCCGCCCGAGCTGTCCCCGCCCACGGGCTTCTCGCACGCCGTCGTCGCCGCCGGGTCCCGGGTGGTGTTCCTCGCCGGCCAGACCGCCCTCGACGGAGACGGCAAGATCACCGGCGACACCCTGCCCGAGCAGTTCCGGCGGGCCCTCGGCAATCTCCTCGCCGCCCTGCGCGCGGCCGGCGGCACCCCCGCCGACCTCGCCCGGGTCACCGTCTACGCCACCGATGTCGCCGCCTACCGCGCCCACGCGCGCGAACTGGGCCGGATCTGGCAGGAGTCGGCGGGCCGCGACTATCCGGCGATGGCGGTCGTGGAGGTCGTACGGCTGTGGGACGAGCGGGCGCTGGTGGAGCTGGACGGGTTCGCCGTACTGCCGTAGCCGGCGGGCCCGCTCGGGCGGCGCGTCCGCCGTGACCGGACCGGACGGGGCCATGACGCGCCACCGATGGGGTGACGGTCACGTCCCCCGGCACGGCCGCCGGGTACGAGTGGGAACCCTCGACCCTCTGGACCCGGGAGGTATCCCATGCCCGTACGCCCCGCCCTCGCCACGGCTCTCGGCGCCGCCGCGCTGCTGTGCGCCGCCGCCGGCCCGGCCGTCGCCGACCCCGCCGAGACCATCACCGTCGACTCCGCCGGCCGGCTCACGCCCGACGGCACCGTGCTGCTCTCCGGCACCTACCGCTGCACCGCCGGCACCGGACCGGTGCTCATCAGCTCCTCGGTCAGCCAGAGCGACCCCGGCCTCCGGCACGGCATCGGCGGCAGTGTCGCGCAGTGCGACGGCGCCGAGCACCGCTGGGAGAACTCCGGCAAGGCGGACCCGGAGAAGCTGAAGGCGGGCAAGGCGCATGTGGAGGCCACCCTCACGGAGCTGCGCCCCTCGGGCATCCTGCTGCTGCCGAACTTCCACGCGGTGACGGACCGGGACGTCAAGCTCGCTCGGAAGTGACCCCGGGGACCGCCGTCCGGCCCTTTGCCGAAGGGGCCGGACGTCCGTGTTTCCGGCGGCCCGTCAGGCGCCCCGCTCCCGCGTGCCGTCGCTGACCGGGGCGTGGCCCGTCCGGCCGGCCGGACGCGCTCATGCCGCCGGGCCGTGGGCCGTCGCGTCCTGTGGGTCGTGGGCCGTCGCGTCCTCGGCCGCCGCCGCTCGCCCCGCTGCGGACGGCACGGTGCGGGTGGCCCGGCGTTCCGGCCGCGGCCCGCGGGCGGAGACCTCCGGTTCAGGCGTGGCTCAGTTCGTCCGGCGGGGCCGTCGTCCGCCGGATCACCGTGGTGCCCGGCCGGTGCAGGGCGGCGACGAACTTGTAGCGGGAGCCGCGGTAGACCGAGCGCACCCATTCCACCGGGTCGCCCTCCGCGTCCCGCGAGTGCCGGGACAGCAGCAGCATCGGCAGCCCCACGTCGGTGCCGAGCAACTGCGCCTCGCGCGGGGTCGACAGCGAGGTCTCGATGGTCTCGTCGGCCTCGGCGAGATGGACGCCGTACACCTCGGCGAGCGCCGTGTACAGCGAGGGGCAGGTGGCCAGGGACCGGCGCAGGCCGGGGAAGCGCCGCACGGACAGGTGGGTGGTCTCGATCGCCATCGGGTCGCCGCTGGCCAGCCGCAGCCGCTCGATGCGCAGCACCCGCTCGCCGATCCCGATGCCGAGCAGACCCGCCAGCTGTTCGTCCGCGGGGATCTCCCCGATGTCCAGCGTCTGCGAGGCGGGGGTGAGGCCCTGGGCGCGCATGTCCTCGGTGTGCGAGGTGAGCTGGAGCGTGCGGTACAGCTTGGGCTGGGCGACGAAGGTGCCCTTGCCCTGGATCCGGTCGAGCCTGCCCTCGCCGACCAGTTCCTGGAGCGCCTGCCGGACGGTGGTCCGCGAGGTGTCGAAGCGGACGGCGAGCAGACGTTCCGCGGGCATGGCCGAGCCGGGCTGCAGCGCATCGGCCATGCTGAGCAACTGCTGCTTGATCCGGTAGTACTTCGGCACGCGCGCGGTGCGGCCGGATGCCCCTCTGTGCGGCTGGGCGCTGCTGACGTCGGTGGTCATGCCTGCCTTCCCGGCTGTGTCGATGGGCTCCCGTTATAGCGACCAACTGCCCTATGGTCTAGTCCAACTGAACGGGCCGGGGCGAAAGGGATGGATCCGGACGGACGCGCTCCGGTGACTTTCTCGTAACGGCCGGGACCGGCTTTCCGAACCACCCTTGACACTCCAAAAGGTCTAGGCCAAGCTCCACCGTACTGGTCTACACCATTAGTGGCCAGGTCCCGAGCCCTACGTGCAACAGCGTCGTACGCAGGTCACCGCCGAGGGCGTGGGGGGTTAGTGGCATCCCTGAGGAGGGTGGCGTGAAGCGCAAGCTTGCGGCCGCGATCGTGATCGCGGGCATGATGGTCTCCGTGTCGGCGTGCGGCGGGGACGACGACGACAGTGGCAAGAACGCGGGACCGGACAGCTTCAAGGGCCAGACCCTGACGGTCTGGGCGATGGACGGCTCCACGCCGGACCAGTGGGTCAAGGACGTCACGGCGGCCTTCGAGAAGAAGACCGGCGCGAAGCTGAAGTTCGAGACGCAGAAGTGGGACGGGATCCAGCAGAAGATCACCACCGCCCTCTCCGAGTCCACCCCGCCGGACGTGCTGGAGGTCGGCAACACCCAGACCCCGGCCTACGCGGCCACCGGCGGCCTCGCCGACCTGAGCGACCTCAAGACGGAGATCGGCGCCGACTGGACGCCGTCGGTCTCGCAGTCCTCGGTCTTCGACGGCAAGCAGTACGCCGCCCCCTGGTACTTCGCCAACCGCGTCGTCATCTACAACAAGAAGATCTGGGCCCAGGCCGGCATCAAGGACACCCCGAAGACCCGGGACGAGTTCTTCAAGGACCTTCAGACCATCGACAAGAAGACCGACGCCGAGCCCCTCTACCTGCCCGGCCAGAACTGGTACTTCTTCGACGGTCTGATCATCGGCCAGGGCGGCGACCTGGTGAAGAAGGACGGCGACAAGTACGTCTCCAACCTCGGTGACCCGAAGGTCGCCAAGGCCATGGACATCTACAAGAAGTACGCCGCCTTCTCCAAGGCCCCCAAGGACAAGGACGAGGCCACCCCGCAGCAGGCGGAGATCTTCGCCAAGGGCAAGACCGGCGCGTTCATCGGCATGGGCTGGGAGGCCGGTACGGCCGTCACCGCCAACAAGGCCATCGAGAAGGACCTCGGCTACTTCACCATCCCGGGCGAGACCGCGGACAAGCCCGAGGGCGTCTTCCTCGGCGGCTCCAACCTCGCCGTCGCCGAGGGCAGCAAGAAGCAGGCCCTGGCCAAGGAGTTCCTGAAGATCGCCCTGTCCGACCAGTACGAGGGCGAACTGGCCAAGCTCAACGGCGTCATCCCGAACAAGCAGTCCCTGGAGTCCAACCTCAAGGGCAACGCCGTCGCCGAGGCCGCCGCGCCCGGTGCCGCGGCCGGTGGCACCACCCCGCTGATCCCCGAGTGGGGCGCGGTGGAGAACAACCCGAACCCGATCAAGTCCTACATGACCGCCGTGCTCAACGGTAAGTCCCCGGCGGACGCCGCCAAGCAGGTCGAGGGCGACATCAACAAGCGCCTGGCCCAGCAGAACTGATGGCCGCGCCGGGGGCGCCCCGCGGGGCGCCCCCGGCACACCTGTGCCGTCGTACGGCCCCGGACGCCGTGCGTACGGCCGAGGAAGTCGTTCGTACGGCCTTCGTACGGCCACGGAAGAGATGACAACGCATGTCAGTGCAGACCGAAGGCACGGACACGGCCGGGGAGCCCGCTGTCCGCAAGGCCCGGGTGCCGGCCCCGCCGCGAGGTGACGGCCACACCGTCGGGGCACCCTCCCGGCGCCGCGCCGCCGCCCCTTACCTGCTCCTGCTGCCCGCGCTGCTGGCCACCGTGGTGCTGCTCGGCTGGCCCCTGGTCAAGAACGGCCTGCTGTCGTTCCAGAACCTCAACGCGCGACAGCTCATCCAGCACCTCACCGAGTGGAACGGCGTCGACAACTACCGGGAGGTGCTGACCGGCGGGGACTTCTGGCGCGTCGTCGAGCGCTCCGTCGTCTTCACCGCCGTCAACGTCGTACTGATCATGGCGCTCGGCACCCTGATCGGACTGCTGCTCGCCCGGCTCGGCAAGAAGATGCGGCTGCTGCTGATGCTCGGCCTGGTGCTCGCCTGGGCCATGCCGGTCGTCGCGGCCACCACCGTCTACCAGTGGCTGTTCGCCCAGCGCTTCGGCGTCGTCAACTGGGTGCTGGACAAGCTCGGCTGGCACTCCATGGCCGACCACAACTGGCTCCAGACGCAGTTCTCCACCTTCGCCGTGGTCACCCTGCTCATCGTCTGGCAGTCCGTGCCCTTCGTGGCGATCAACCTCTACGCGGCCACCACGACCATCCCCCGGGAGCTGTACGAGGCCGCCTCACTGGACGGCGCCGGCGCGTGGAAGAGCTTCAGCTCGGTGACCATGCCCTTCCTGCGGCCGTTCCTGCTCGCGACGACCTTCCTCGAAGTCATCTGGGTCTTCAAGGCCTTCGCCCAGATCTTCGCGATGAACGAGGGCGGCCCCGACCACCTCACCGAGACCCTGCCGATCTACGCCTACGTCGAGGGAGTCGGCAACCAGCACTTCGGTGTCGGCGCGGCGATCTCCTTCCTGACCATCCTGGTCCTGCTCGTCATCACCTCGTACTACCTGCGCCTGGTGCTCAAGCAAGAGGAGGACGAGCTGTGAAGCGCTCGCTCTTCGGCCGTATCTGGCCCAACGCGACCGCCGTCGTCCTCTTCGTCGGCTTCGCGTTCCCCGTGTACTGGATGTTCGCCACGGCCTTCAAGCCGACCGGTGACATCATCTCCGACGACCCGGTGTGGTTCCCCACCCACGCCACCCTCGACCACTTCAAGAAGGCGATCGACGCCGACCACTTCTGGACCCTGGTGGTCAACTCCGTCACCGTCACGGTCCTGTCGGTCGTGTTCTCGCTCGTCATCGCCCTGCTCGCGGCCTTCGCGCTCGCCCGGATGCGGTTCAAGGGCCGGCGCGGTCTCATCGTGACGTTCATGCTGGCGCAGATGGCTCCCTGGGAAGTCATGATCATCGCCATCTACATGCTCGTCCGTGACAACGACATGCTGGACAGCCTGGTCCCGCTGACCGTCATCTACATGATGATGGTGCTCCCGCTGACCGTCCTGACGCTGCGCGGCTATGTCGCCGCGGTGCCCAAGGAGCTGGAGGAGTCGGCGATGGTCGACGGCTGCACCCGCCCCCAGGCGTTCATCAAGGTGATCTTCCCGCTGCTCGCCCCCGGCCTGATGGCGACCTCGCTGTTCGGCTTCATCACCGCCTGGAACGAGTTCCCGCTCGTCCTGATCCTCAACAAGGACGTCGAAGCGCAGACCCTGCCGCTGTGGCTGTCGCAGTTCCAGACCGCCTTCGGCGACGACTGGGGCGCCACCATGGCCGCCTCGTCCCTGTTCGCGCTGCCCATCCTGATCCTCTTCATCTTCCTGCAACGCAAGGCTGTCAGCGGTCTGACCGACGGCGCCGTGAAGGGATGACGCCCCCGATGACCACCATCGCCACCGCCGCGTCCGACGGCGGATCCGCCGCGGGCGACACTCTCACCCGGGACGCCCTCGCCGTGCTGCAGCCCGGGTTCGACGGCACCACCGCGCCCGACTGGGTGCGCCGCCGCCTCGGTGAGGGCCTCGCCTCCGTCGCCCTGTTCGGACGCAACGTCGTCAGCGAGGAGCAGGTCACCGCCCTCACCGCGCAGCTGCGCGCCGAACGGGACGACCTGCTGGTCGCCATCGACGAGGAGAGCGGCGACGTCACCCGCCTCGACGTGCGCACCGGCTCCTCCTTCCCCGGCAACCACGCCCTCGGCGCCGTCGACGACCCCGACCTCACCCGGGCCGTCTCCCGCGAACTGGGCCGGCGCCTGGCCGCCTGCGGCGTCAACTTCGACTGGGCGCCCTCCGCCGACGTCAACGCCAACCCGGACAACCCCGTCATCGGCGTCCGCTCCTTCGGCGCGAGCCCCGGCCTGGTCGCCCGGCACACCGCCGCCTGGGTCGAGGGCCTGCAGTCCACCGGCGTCGCCGCCTGCACCAAGCACTTTCCCGGGCACGGCGACACCAACGTCGACTCCCACCACGCCGTACCCCGCATCGACGTCGACGCCGACACCCTCTACGAGCGCGAACTGCCCCCGTTCCGCGCCGCGATCGCCGCCGGCACCCGGGCGATCATGAGCGCCCACATCCTCGTCCCGGCCCTCGACCCGGACCGCCCCGGCACCCTGTCCCGGCGCGTCCTCACCGAGCTGCTGCGCGGCGAACTCGGCTACCAGGGCCTGATCGTCACCGACGGCATGGAGATGCGCGCGATATCCGGCACCTACGGCCTGGAGCACGGCGTGGTCCTCGCGATCGCGGCCGGCGCCGACGCCATCTGCGTGGGCGGCGGACTGAACGACGAGGACACCGTGCTGGGCCTCCGGGACGCGCTGGTCGCCGCCGTCCGCTCGGGCGAACTGCCCGAGGAGCGGCTCGCCGACGCGGCGGCCCGGGTACGCGACCTGGCCGCCTGGACCGCCGCGGCCCGCGGCGACGCGGAGAAGACCCCGCCCGACCCGGAGATCGGCCTGATCGCGGCCCGCCGCGCGCTGACCGTGACCCGCGCCGGCACCGCCGCCCCGGTCACCGGACCCGCCTACGTCGCCCAGTTCAACCCGGCCCCCAACATCGCCGTCGGCGACCAGACCCCGTGGGGTGTCGCCGCCGAACTCCAGCGGCTGCTGCCCGGCACCGCCGCCGGCTCCTTCACCGGCGAGGACGCCGGCGCCGCCGTACTCGCCGCCGCCGGCGGACGCCGGATCGTCGCCGTGGTCCGCGACGCACACCGGCACGACTGGATGCGCTCCGCGCTCGACACCCTGCTCGCCGCCCGCCCCGACACCGTCGTCGTGGAGATGGGCCTGCCGCAGGCACCCCCGCGCGGCGCCCTGCACATCGCCACCTACGGCGCCGCCCGCGTCTGCGGTGTGGCGGCGGCCGAAGCCGTCCTCGCCGGCTGACCCACCCCCTTCCGGCCGCCCGCGCCCGCCGCGGGCGGCCGGCCTCCTTCCACATCAGGGAACCCGGTGGCCCTCTCGCGCCCCGGCGTATGCCACCGGCACATGTCTCACGTCCGACCCCAAGGTGCCGTCGTCCCGATCACCCGGAGTGAACGCATGCACGAGCCCGCCCCCTACCTCCACCGCGCGGCGACCGGCCGCCCCTACTTCAGCGCCGACGGCGAGACCTACCTCGCCCCCACCCCGCTGCGCGACATCGAGAAGACCCAGCCGCTGCGCGTGCTGTCCGAGGAGGACTTCGCCTTCTGGCAGACGTACGGCTACGTCGTCGTACGCGAGGCCATCACCCCCGGCGAGGCCAAGGGCCTCCTCGACTTCGCCTGGCAGTTCCAGGGACTCGACCCCGACCGCCCCGACAGCTGGTACGAGGAACCGCGGTTCCGCTCCGAACTCGACCAGCACCTCTACATCTACGGCTTCGTCGAGGCGTACCATCACCAGCTCATCTGGGACAGCCGGCAGAACCAGCGGGTCTACGACGCCTTCGTCGACGTGTGGGACAGCCCGGAACTGTGGGTCACCCTGGACCGGCTCAACCTCAACCCGCCCAACAAGCTGACCCGTTCCCGCTCCCTGATCGAGCCCACCGACGAGGGCTTCGACATCGAGCTGCACTGGGACGTCGACACCACCCTCGCCGTGCTGCCGCAGCGCGTCCAGGGCATCATCGCCCTCACCGACACCCGCCCCGAACTCGGCGGCTTCCAGTGCGCCCCGGAACTCTTCCGCCGCTTCGAGGAGTGGCGCCTCACCCAGCCGCCCGGCCGCGACCCCGTCCGGCCCGGGACCGACCGCGCCGAGTTCCCGGTGATCCGCCCCGACCTCCAGGCCGGCGACCTGCTGATCTTCAACGGGACGCTCGCCCACGGCGTGGCACCGAACCTCTCCGACAACGCTGTCCGGGCCGTCCAGTACCTGTCGATGATGCCCGCGCTGGAAGAGCACACCACCCTGCGCGACTCCCGCGTCCAGTCCTGGCGCACCCTCGCCACCCCCGACTGGAACGCCACCCTGCTCGGCGACGCCCGCGAACCGGAGGCCCTGCGCTACGGTCCCGCGACACTCGATCCGCTCGGCCGGAAACTCCTTGGACTCGACTCGTGGACCGCACCGTGAACCAGGCACCCGCCCCGCCCCGCATCTGCCTCGCCCTGCCCACCAACCGGGCCTGCGCCGCCACCATCACCGCCCTGCACGCCGAAGCCGACCACGCCGCCCGCCGGTTCGGCGCCGACGTCCGGCTGCTGATCCTGGACTCCGCCGACGACCGCACCCGGGCCGAGCACACCCGCACGGTCGCCGCCCTGCCCCCGCGGCCGGGGGTGAGCGTCCACCACCTCGGCGAGGAGACCCAGCGGGACTTCCTGCGCCGGGCCGTCCGGACGGCCGGCCTGCCCGAGCCGGACCGGCTGCTGCACCTCATGCTCCCGCCCGCCGTCTCCTACGGCGCCTGCACCAACCGCGCCTTCCTGCTCGCCGCCGCGCTCGGCTGCCACTCGGTGCACCGCCGTGACTCCGACAGCACCTACCAGGTCCTGGACGGCGAGTCCGTCTTCCCCGTCCACCACGAACTGCCCTGGCTGGGCCGCCCGGCCGCCGAGGCGTCGCCCGCCGTCACGCGCACGGACCTCGACCCCGCCCACGCCCACCGCCCCGTCTCCCTGGCCGGAGCCTCCTTCATCGGTGAACTCTCCGTCGACATCGGCGAGATACGGGACCTGGACGAGGGCGTCTACCAGGACGTGGTCGGCCTGTGGGCACCCGCCGACGCGTCACCGGAGCAGCGGCGCGACCTCGTCGAGGAGTCCTTCACCGGAGCGGGCACCGCCCCCTTCACCGGCGACCACTCCACCCTGGGCCTCGTGGACCCGATGCGGGTCGACATGTGCAACATCGCCTTCCACCGCGACGTCTACGAGCGGATGCCGCTGCCCCCGGCGACCGACACCATCGGCAGCGACTACTTCCTCATCCACCTGGTCCACGACGCCACGCTCCCCGGTATCCTGCACAACCGGCACATCGAGAACTTCTACACCCCCGAACGCCGCACCGACGCGGGCTTCCTGGCCTACCAGACCCGCTTCGTGAAGTTCCTGCTGTCGATGCTGTACTTCCACCACGTCTACGACCGGATGGCCGCCGAGGGCGCGCGGCTCCTCGACGACCACCAGCACGTACGGGCGGACCGGATCGTCGCGTTACTCCGCGACAGCACCTGGCTGGACCCCGCCGAGAACGTGTGGCGCCTGGACCGGGTCGACACCGCCTACCGCAAGCTGGGCGGCCGCTACGAGCGGTTCGCCGAGCGGCTCGCGGGACGCAGGGAACGGTTGCTGACCGAGGCCCGACAGGACATCGAGGACTTCGCCCTGCTCGCCGAGGCCTGGCCCGCGCTGGTCGACGCGGCCCGGCGGACCGCGCTCGCACCCGAGGACCGGTGACCGTGGAGATCAGCACGCGGCTGGCCACCGCACTGGCCACCGCCCCCGCCGACCGCCTCCTCTACGACCTCGACGGCATCGAGGCCCAGTACGACCGGCTGCAGGCCGAGCTGCCCGGCGTCCGGGTCCGCTTCGCGCTCAAGGCCTGCCCCGTGGACGACGTCCTGCGGTGCCTCGCGGACCGCGGCGCCGGCTTCGACGCGGCCAGCCCCGCCGAGATCGTGCAGGCCCTCGGCACCGGCGTCCCCGCGGACCGCGTCCACTACGGCAACACCGTCAAGTCCGACCGCGACATCGCCGAAGCCCACCGGCTGGGCGTCCGCGCCTTCGCCACCGACAGCGTCGAGGACGTCACCGCGATCGCCCGGCACGCCCCCGGCGCCCGGGTGTTCTGCCGCCTGGCCACCAGCGGGGACGGCGCCCTGTGGGGCCTGAACCGCAAGTTCGGCTGCGCCCCGGACGACGCCGTGCGCATCCTGGCCACGGCCCGCGCGGCCGGCCTCGTCCCGGCCGGCCTGTCCGTCCACGTCGGCTCCCAGCAGATGACCGGCGAGGCCTGGCAGCAGGCCCTGGACACACTCGCCGAGGTGCTCGTGGCACTGGACGGGCTGGGGATCGCACCGGACCACGTCAACCTCGGCGGCGGCCTGCCCGCGCTCGGCTACCTCGACCGGCACGGCCATCCCCTCGAACCGCCGCTGGACAAGATGTTCACCGTGCTCCGCGAGGGCATGGAACGCCTGACCGCGCTCACCCCCTCCCCCCTCGACCTCGTCATGGAGCCGGGCCGCCATCTGGTCGCCGACCACGGAGCCGTCCGCGCCCATGTCTCCCGGCTCACCCGGCGCCGGCAGCCCGACGGCACGGACGCGCACTGGCTGTACCTGAGCTGCGGCAAGTTCAACGGCCTGTACGAGATGGACCAGGTGACCCACCGGCTGGTCTTCCCCGGCCACCGCGACGCCACCGACCTCGTGCACGCCGTCGTCGCGGGCCCCACCTGCGACAGCGACGACGCCTACGGCGGCGGCCGGCACCCGCTGCGCGTCCCCCGCGCCCTCGCCTCCGGCGACCCGGTCTGGATCCTCTCCGCCGGCGCCTACGCGACGAGCTACACGACCCAGGGCTTCAACGGCATCCGCCCGCTGCCGTGCGTATGCACACGCGCCCCGGAAGGACACCACTGACATGAGCGACCTCATACGGGGGATCACCGAGGCCGACTGGCCGCGGCTGGCCGCCCTGGAGAGCGAGGCGTACGCGGACCTCTCCCTCGCCGAGGGCGAGGAACTGCTGCGCTCCCGCGCCCGCGCCTCGGCCGGCACCTGCTTCGTCCTCGACCTCGACGGCCGGCTCGCCGGCTACGTCCTCGCCCTGCCCTACCCCCGCTTCCGCTGCCCCGACCTGACCCACCCGGAACAGGCCGTCCACCACAGCACCAACCTCCACCTGCACGACCTGGTCGTCGGCACGCCGCTCAGGCGCCGGGGGCTCGGCACCCGGCTGGTACGCCATCTGACCGAGACGGCCCGCGCCCGCGGCTTCGCCACCGTCTCCCTGGTCGCCGTCGCGGGCAAGGAACCGTTCTGGCACGCCAACGGCTACCGCGCCCACCCGGCCGCCCCCGTACCGCCGGACTACGGCAGCGACGCGGTCTACATGTCGGCCCAGGTGTCCGCCGCACCCCGCCCGCACCCCCGACCGCACGAGGCCCGGGAGGCCGTGTGATGCCCGACCCTGTGATGCCCGACCCGTCCTTCCAGCGCGCCAAGTGGTCCATCGCCGCGCTGTTCTGCTTCCTCGGCTTCCAGTACGGCACCTGGATCTCCCGGCTGCCCGCGCTGAAGACCCGGCTGGACCTGGGCGCCGGCGAGATCGGGCTGCTGCTGATGGCCTGCGGGGCCGGTGCCGCGGCCTCCTTCCCGCTGGTCGCCGTCCTGATGCGCCGGCTCGGCTCCCGGGCCCTGTCCCTCGCCTCCGCCGCGGCCCTGATCGCCGTCCTCGCGGCCCTGTCCGCCGTACCGAACTACCCCCTCGCGCTGCTCGTCGTGTGCGCCGACGGCGTCGCGGTCGGCTGCCTCAACGTCGCCATGAACGCGCAGGGCGCCGCCCTGGAGAAGGCGTACGACCGCACCGCCATGTCGCAGCTGCACGCCACCTTCAGCGCCGGGCTGCTCGCCGCCGCCCTGCTCGCCTCCGGCGTCACCGCCCTGACCGGATCCGTTGCGGCCCACTTCACCGTCGCCGGCGCCCTGTTGCTGCTCCTGCTCGGCTGCGCCCGCCCGGCCCTGCTGCCACACCGGGAGCCGGCCGCGGCCCCGGACGAGCCGAAGCGGCGCACCCGCCGCAGCCTCCCCTCCGGCACGACCCTCCTCATGGGCGCGGCCATGGCCTTCGGCACGATCACCGAGGGGGCGATGAACGACTGGTCGACGCTCTACATGAAGGACGTCGTCAAGGCGTCGGCGTCCGTCGCCCCGCTCGGCATCGCGGTCGTCTCCGTGATGATGCTGCTGGCCCGCGTGTGCGCGGACCGCTGGCGCACCCGCTGGGGCGACGGACGCGTGGTCCGCACCGGCAGCGCCGTGGCCGCGGCCGGCCTGGCCCTCGCCCTGCTGGCCGGCGGCGTGGTCCCCACGCTGCTCGGCTTCGCCTGCGTCGGCCTCGGCGCGGCGGCCGTCACCCCGTGCGTCTACGTGGCGGCGGCCGAGCGCGGCTCGGACGCCCTCGCCCTGGTCGCCGCGATGGGCACCACCGGCCTGCTGGGCGGGCCGGCCCTGATCGGCTTCGTGGCGGGCGCGGCGAGCCTGACCCTGGGCATGGCCACGGTCGCGGCCTCCGCCCTGATCGTCACACTGACCGCCTTCCGGATCCCGTGGCGGGCCCGGACCGCCGCCCTCGTCGAAACCTGAGCGAGGCGGGGACCACCGGACCGGGTCATGACCTCCGGCGGCGGTTCGGCGTCCGGGACGCGGACTTCTTCTCGTCCCAGGGCTCCTCCGGCACCGGATCGGAGTCGACCAGGTGGTCGCCGTACAGGCCCTGGAGCCAGTTGGACTGGTAGATCGTGTCGAGGTAGCGCTCGCCGAGGTCGGGCGCGATCGCCACCGCGGTGAGGTCGGGGGTGCCGTGGCGGGCCAGCCAGTCCGTCGCGGCGCTGACCACCGTCCCCGTGGAGCCGCCGAACAGGAAGCCGCGTCTGGCCATACGGTGGCAGGTGCGGATGGTGTCCTCCTCCTCCACCTGTATCACCTCGTCCACGTACGACTCGTCGAGCAGCGGGGGCCGCATGCTCATGCCGAGGCCGGGGATCATCCGCCGGCCCGGAGCGCCGCCGAAGGCCACCGAGCCCACGCTGTCCACGGCGACGATCCGCACCGGACGGTGCCAGTCGCGGAAGTAGCGCGCGCAGCCCATCAGGGTCCCGGCGGTGCCGGTCCCGATGAACAGCGCGTCCAGCCGAGGGAAGTGGCCGGCGATCTCCGGCGCCGTCGTGCGGAAGTGGGCCCGCCAGTTCCCCGGGTTGGTGTACTGGCTGAGCCACACGTACCGCTCGTCGGACGCGCACAGCGCACGGACGTACTCGAGCCGCGTGCCCAGGAAGCCGCCGTTGGCGTCCAGGTCGGTCACCACGTGCACCTGGCTGCCGAGGGCCTCCATCAGGAGTTTGGTCGACAGATTGCACCGGGAGTCGGTCACGCACAGGAACCGGTGCCCCTTGCTCGCGGCGATCATGCTGAGGGCGACGCCCAGGTTTCCGGACGAGGACTCGACGAGGATGGAATCCGGCCTCAGGGTTCCGTCCCGCTCGGCGCTCTCCACCATCTCGTTCGCGGCCTTCAGTTTGATCGAGCCGGCGAAGTTGAAGCCCTCGCACTTGAGGTAGAGGCGGCATCCGAAAATCGACTCTAGATCGACGAAGAGAGTTCCTTCGTTGAAGGCGTGGGGAGCGGAGATGACGGGCACGGCAGCCTCCTGAAGGGCTGAGGGCAACGGCCTCAGCCGTACCGGCGCAGATCGTGGAAGAAGTCGTCGACGAGGCGGAGTTCCCCCGCCCGGGTCACTTGGTCGTAGACGTACTTGCCGACGGCCAGGTCGAGGACGCCGAGGCCGAAGGGCGAGAAGATCACCGGCTGGTCGTGGGGCGGGGCCGCCCGGCCCAGCATCACGTCGTAGAGCGTGCCGTTGAGGAAGTCGCGGTTGCCGGTGCGCTGTTCGACCAGATGGGGCGAGGTGTCCGCCTTCAGGCAGTGCTCGACGTCGTCGACGAAGTTGGCCGAGGCGAGCAGGACCTCGGGGGCGAGGTCGCGCAGGGACACGTGCAGGACCACGGGGTTGTGGTCGAACCAGCCGGGGACCGTGACATGGGGCCGTCCGGCGACGGTGGCGAAGACCACCAGATCGCTGGAGCGGACGAGGTCCTCGGCGCTGTCGTGGACGGTGATCTTCCCGGTGGCGCCGGACTCGCGCAGATAGCCGCGGAAACCGGCGGTGCTGTCGGCGGACAGGTCGTGCACGCCGATGGCGTCGAAGGTCCAGCCGGTGCCGGCCAGGAAGGTGTGGATGTAGCGGGCGATCAGGCCCGTGCCGAAGAATCCGACCCGGGTCGGGCGGGCCCGGGTACGGCTGAGCCAGTCGGCCGCCAGTGCCGCGGACGCCGCGGTCCTGGTCGCGCTGATCACGCCGCTCTCCAGGCAGGCGAACGGATAGCCCGTGTCGTGGTCGTTGAGGATCAGCACCGCGGAGGCCCGGGGGAGCCCGGTGCTCACGTTCTCGGGAAAGCTGGAGATCCACTTCACGCCGTCCACCCGCGACGAGCCGCCGATGGACGCGGGCAGTGCGATGATCCGCGCCGTCGGACGGTCGGGGAAGCGCAGGAAGTACGACGGCGGGTTGACCGAGTCACCGGCGCCATGCAGCCGGTAGGTGGCCGCCACCAGCTCCACCAGGTCCTTCTCGCGCCCGTCGAGCGCCTCCTGCACCTGCTTGCCGGAGATCACCGCGAAGGTGGGCCCCGGTTCCGGGTGGTGCACGGCCGACCGGGGGGCCGTGGACAACAGATCGCTCATCGTCGGCTCGCCTCCTCGGCCGGGCGGCCGTCGGCCAGGCGCCGCGGCTCGGCCAGACCGACCAGCACCTGCCGCTCCCCGGTGAAGGACTCCCGGCTGTGCGCGGTACGGATGTTGTCCACGAGCATCAGGTCACCGTCCTGCCAGGGCTCGCGCCGGGTGTGCTGCTCGTAGACGCTGTTGAGGAGCTGGACGACGTCCTCGCCGAGCGCGGTGCCGTCGCCGTGGCGGGTGTTGAACGGCAGGTTGTCCGCGCCGTACTCCTCCACCAGGTACTCGCGCACCTCCGGGGCCAGCGTCCACTCGTTGAGGAAGGCGATCTGGTTGAACCAGCACCGCCTGCCCGTGACCGGATGCCGTACCACGGCGCTGCGCAGCTGCTCGGTGTGCAGGGAACCGTCGGGCCGCCAGGTGAAGTCGATCGCGTTGGCCCGGCAGTAGCGCTCGATCTCCGCGCGGTCCTCGGTGCCGAACGACTCCGCCAGGGACGCCCCGATCTCGTCGTTGTAGGTGCGGGTCAGCAGCCAGCCCTCCTGCTCGAACCGCCTTGCCAGGTCGGCGGGCAGGGCCTTGAGGACCTGCTCGGCATCGGCCACCGCCGTCGCCCCGCCCTGCTCGGGCGCGGTCGGGCAGGCGAACAGCAGCAGGCCGGGCACCTCCAGCGGATAGCTCAGCTCGTGATGCATGCACATCGGCTGATTGGCCGGCCAGGGCGTGGAGGAGTACAGCCCCGGGCCGTGGGCCTCCCGGGGCGCGAACGCCTCCCGCTCCGTCATGAGGCCGCCGGACAGCCGTGCGAAGACGGCACCGATCCGGTCCGGCTCCCGCAGGCCGAGGCCGCGGACGAGCAGCGCCCCGTGCTCGGTGACCAGCGCGCGCAGCGCCTCGCGGTGCTCGGCCGCCCAGCTCACGGCGTCGTCCGGGGGATCGACGCGCAGCAGCGCGGGCTTGTCCGGCCGCAGCTCCGCGTCGAGTGGTGCTGCCAAGGATGAGGACGGCATTTCGGTTCCTTTCGGTCGCCCGTCCGGTGGAGGCACGGGCCTCAGGTGGAGGCCAGGGGTACGGCCGCACTCAGGACGGCCCGCGCCGCCTCGGCCGGACGGGTGCGGAGGAAGTGGTGGCCCCCGTCGGCCAGCTCGTGCAGTTCGACGTGCTCGGCCAGCAGCAGCCAGTCGCGGTGGCGGTCGGCGTGACCGGCCGTGTGCGGGTCGTCGGCGGCGACGACCACCGAGACCGGCGCGGACAGCCTCACCGCCGGCGGGTTCCGCAGGGCCGCCTGGAAGTAGCGGTGAGCGGACACGCAGTCGTGCCGGTAGGCGGCACCGATGTGCTCGGCGTGCCGCTCGTTCAGTTCGGCGAGTTCCGGGTAGCCGCTGTCCTCGGCCAGCCGCGCCGCGATCTCCGCGTCGCTCCGGCGGGTCAGCTCGGCGACGGCGGCACTCCGGTCGGCGGCGGTGCCGAGCAGCTGCGCGCCCAGGAACACCCGCGTCACCCGCACGCCTCGCTCCTGGAGCACGCGGGCCGTCTCCAGGGCCGGCGCGGCACCCGACGAGTGGCCCCACAGCATGACCCGGGTCAGACCGCGCGCGGTGATCTCGTCGGCGACCTGCCGGGCGACGTCCTCGACCGACACGAACGGCTCACGGTGGGCCGCCAGGTCGTGACCGGGCAGGTCCACCGCGAGGACCGCCGGACCGCCGCCCGCCAGCGCGGCCGCCATGGGCCGGTAGTTGACCGCGTTGCCGCCCGCGTAGGGGAAGCACACCAGCGCGCTCTCCGGCGTGCCGCCCGCCGCCGACAGGGGCTGCAGCAGCTCCGGGCGTCGCCGGCCGGCGCCTTCGAGGAGGACGGCCAGATCGGCGAGGACCGGATGCCGGGTGATGTCCTTCAGGGAGACCGCTCGGTCGAGCGCGATGCTGAGCTTCACCGCCGACAGGGAGGTGCCCCCGGAGTCGAAGAAGTGGTCCGTCCGGCCGATGTGGTCCTCGGGCACGCCGAGCAGTTCGGCCCAGGCCGCCGCCAGTCTCCGCTCGGCCGGGCTGAGCGCCTCCCCGCCCGCCGCGACGGCCGGCGCCGTCCGCTCGGCCCGCTCGGCCCGCGGGGCCTGCGCGGTCTGCTCGGCCAGGGCCGTCAGGGCCTTCCGGTCGATCTTGCCGTTGCCGGTCAGCGGAAGGCTCTCCCGCCAGTGGAAGGCCGAGGGGACCATGTAGCCGGGCAGGACCGCCGCGAGCGCCTCGCGCAGCTCGTCCGGTTCCTGGCGACGGCCGCTGTAGAAGGCGATCAGCTGCTTGTTCCCGCCGCCCCGCTCGGCGACCACCACCGCACCGTCCCGCACCCCGTCCGCCCGGAGCAGGGTGTTCTCGATCTCGCCGATCTCGATCCGGAAACCACGGATCTTGACCTGGTTGTCCCGGCGGCCGAGGAACTCCAGCTTGCCGCCGGGGTGCCAGCGGCCCCAGTCGCCGCCCAGGTAGAGCCGCTCACCGGGCCGGTACGGGTCCGTCCGGTACGCCTCACGGGTCCGCTCGGGATCGTTGACGTACCCGCGGCCCACGCACACACCGGAGAACGCGATCAGTCCGGGGGCGCCCAGGGGGACCAGCGACAGGTGCTCGTCCACGACGTAGACACGCACGTTGTTGACCGCGCGGCCCAGCAGCACGCGGTCGGGCACCTCGCGCAGGAGTTCGTGGTTGGTGTCGTCCGAGGTCTCGGTCAGCCCGTAGGCGTTGAGCAGCCCGATCCCCGGCTGGAGCGCGAACCAGCGCTGGACCAGCTCCCGCTTCAGCGCCTCACCGGTCACCGACACGCACCGCAGGTCCGGCAGGTCGCGCGGGTGCTGCTCCAGGTAGGAGACCACGACCTCCAGATAGGAGGGCACGAGTTGGGCCACGGCGACCCGGCCGCGCACCAGCGTGTCCACGAAGCGCTCCACGTCCACGACCACGTCCTGGTCGACGAGCAGGGTCCGCCCGCCGACCAGCAGCGCGGACACCAGCTGCCAGAGCGAGATGTCGAAGCACTGCGGCGCCGTCTGCGCCACCACGGACCCCTCGCCGATGCCCAGGTCGTCGATCTTGGCGTGCAGGTGGTTGAGCAGCCCCGCGTGCTCGCACATCGCGCCCTTGGGCGCGCCGGTGGAGCCGGAGGTGAAGTAGATGTAGGCCAGCTGGCCGGCGTCGACCCGCACGCCGGGATCGCTGTCCGCGTGCGGTTCCGCGTACGCCGTCTCGACCGGCAGCTTCTCCGCCTCCGGCACGGTGGCCAGGGCCTCGTCGAGGTTCCGGGTGCTGCCGGACTCGGTGAGGACCAGCCGGCAGCCCGCCCGGGACAGGGTCGCCGCGATCCGGCCGGCCGGGAAGTGCGGCTCGATCGGCAGGTACGCGCCGCCCGCCTTGAACACCGCCAGCGTGGCCGCGAGCCAGTCCAGGTTCCGTTCGGTGACGACGGCGACCACGTCCTCCCGGCCCAGCCCGCGGGCGAGCAGCGCCCGCGCCAGCCGGTTGGCGCGCGCGTTCAGCTCCGCGTAGGTCCACTGCCGCTCGCCGTGCACCGCGGCCACCGCCCGCGGGTGCGCCCGTACCCGCTGCTCGAACAGTTCGTGGACGCGGGCCTCCGGCAGCGGCCGGCTCGGCCCCGCCAGCCCTTCCAGCTGCTCGCGCACCTCGTCGGCGGAGAGCAGACTCTGCTGCGTGTGATCGGCCTCCGGGTCGGCCGCCAGCAGCCGGAGCGCCTTCAGGTGGTAGTCGCCGATCCGGGCCGCGCCGTCGGCGTCCAGCACGTCCGTGCGGTACCGCACCCGCAGCATCAGCCGTCCGCCCAGCTCGCACCAGCGCACCTCCAGCACGCCCTCGCCGGCGTGGGCCTCCTCGGCACCCAGAGGACCGAACACGACCTCGTACGACGGCTCGGTCACCCCCAGTTCCTCCCGCAGCCGCGCCAGCGGGAACTCCCGGTGTGCCAGCACCTCCGCCTCGGCGCGTTCGGCGGCCGACACCAGCGCGCGCCAGGACCCCGGGGTGACGGTCAGGCGGCACGGCAGCGGCTCGCCGCGCACTCCCGCGGTGTAGCCCGTCACCACCTCGGACTCCCCGGACAGCGCGGCCAGCACCTTGGCGTGCGCCGCCAGCAGCAGCGCGCTGAGCGGCAGCCCGGAGCGGCGCACCAGCGCGCGCACCAGGGACGCCACGTCGTCCGGTACGGCCGTCTCCTGCACGAGCGCTCCCGGAACCGGCTCCCGGACCCACCGCGGCACGGCGGTGATGCCGCCGGCGGTCAGCACGGCGCCCCAGAACTCCCGGTCCGTTTCCACGCGCGTTCCCATCGGATGGCCTTCCTCAGTTCGTGGCAGCGGCGGTGGCGTCGGTCGTCTCCGCGGTCCGGTCCGGGCCGTGGGACCAGCCCCCGGCCTCGGGCATGTCCGCGGCCGGATTGCCACCCCAGTGCGCGTGCGGGGGAACTTCCTCGCCTTTCATGAGGAAGGAGTCGGGGGCCAGCACCGAGCCGTCGCCCAGGGTCACGCCGTAGTGCACATGGGCGCCGACGCCCAGGGTGCAGGCGGCGCCGAGCGTGGTCCCGTCGGACTTGAACGTGCCGTCCTCCTGGGAGTGGCACTGGATCTTCGTGCCGGCGTTGAGGGTGCACTCGTCACCGACGGTGGTGAGTGTCCGCTCGGTCATGTAGCAGCCGTCGTCGAACACCCTGCGGCCGATGCGCGCGCCCAGCATGCGCCAGATGAGGCTCTTGAACGGCGTTCCGTTGAAGACGTTCAGATACTCGATCGGAATTTTCCACAGGCGTTCGTGCAGCCAGAAATTCCGGTCGTAGATGGAACACAGCTGGGGGCGCAGCCGGCGGAACGAGGTCATGCAGCGTTCCACCAGGATGTAGTACGCGGTGGAGAACACGAGGGTCAGCGCCAGATACACGGCGATCATCACGTGCCCGACCACGCCGTACAGGTCCACGGAGGTGAGCGCGAGCAGCGTGAGCATGAAGACGTGCAGCCAGCGCACGAACAGCATCCACGTCATCGAGAGCAGGTTGTAACGGTTCTTCGCGGCGAGGTGACGGCGCAGCTCGTCGCCCTTTCGGAGATGGTCGAACCGTGCGTCCCGCTCCACCGAGCGCGGAATCTCGAAACACGGCGAACCGAGAAGTCCCACGCCTTCCCGGATCTCTCCGTCGAGGGGGATCATCACCTTGGTCGCGAGAAGACAGTTGTCCCCGGTTCTGCCGCCCACCGGATAGGCGATGTTGTTGCCCAGGAAGTTGCGCGGTCCGATCGACACCCGGGACACCCGGAACGACGTGCTGGAATATTCGGCATTGATCAGGGAAAGCCCGTCGGCCACCATGGTTCCGCTGCCGACGGTGACCAGGAACGGGGTTTCGTGCTGGACTTCCGTGCCGAAGTTCGACCCGGTCTGCTCGACCCGCGACAGGTCGTAGCCGAGTGCGCGGAGGTAGTACACGATGTACGAACTGTCGCCGAACAGCCAGGCGAAGAATTTGACGTTCGTCAGGCGGGCCGCCAGCCGGTGCACCGTGTAGTGGAGTCCGTAGAGCGGATAGACCCGGTCCGGTTCGACGATCAGGCTCAGCAGCCGCGGCACGGCGTACAGGGCGGCGGCACCCACGACGAGGAAGCCGAAGAAGACGCAGAGCGACACGGCCAGCGCGTCGGGGATCAGCTCCGGCCGGGTCAGCACGGCCGTCTCCGGATCGAGCCGCTTGCCGATCGCCGGCACCTCGGTGAACAGCATGTAGACCCCGCCGACGGCGAGCGGCACGTAGAGGAAGAGCAGCTGCAGCAGCGTGGCGATGCCGTACCAGGTCCGGCGGGCGGTGCCGCACGGGGCCGGCGCGACCCGTACGTAGTCGATCCGCGTGGGCTCCGCGGGGGAGCCGTGCCAGTGCTCGCCGGCCGGGACCGCCTGGCCGCGGTGCAGCGAGGAGGAATGGCCCAGCTGTGCGCCGTCGCCCATCGAGGCGTCGATGTCCAGGACGGTCTTCTCGCCGATGAACACGTTCCGGCCGAGCGTGATCCGGCCTGTCTGGATGCGGCCCGCGTACGCCCGGTAGCCGAGGAAGAACGATTCCTTGCGGATGAGCGTGCCGGCGCCGATCGTCAGCAGGTCGGTGCAGACCGGGACGGAGCGGGAGAGGATCGTGACGCCCCCGCCGATCCGCGCGCCGAGCGCCCGGAGGTACAGCACGTACAGCGGAGTGCCGACGAGGAAGACCATCGGATTCGCGTGCAGCAGCACCTTGACGAGCCAGAAGCGCAGGTACGTCAGGCTCCAGACGGGGAATTCACGGGGCTTCCAGCGGCCGACGAGCAGCCATTTCGCGACGATCGGGAAGGTGCACAGAGCGATGAAACCGATGCCGCCGAACAGAAGCGACCGTATGTAGATGCCGCCTGCCCCCGACCCGGAGGAGACCCACCGGTACCCCCCGGCGGTGACGAACCCGGAGACGAGGGAATAGACCAGGAAGGCCAGCAGCTGGAGCGTGCCGCACAGCATGTGGTGCAGCCGGCTGGTGTGGGGCACCGGAGCCGCCACCGCGGGGGACACGGACGCGGAGCCGGCCGGATCGACCGAAGAAACGGAGGAATCCGGATGGGCGGGGGCCGAAGAAGGGGAAGAAGCCGGAGAAATCGAAGCCGCAGAGGCGGGAGAAGCCGGAGCGGCCACCACGAGAGCCGTTGTCAGGTCCCGGATCGTGGGGTTCCGGTAGATGTCGCGCATGGAGGGCGACGGCAGCTCCGGCAATTTCCTGAGCCGCGCGCAAAATTGCGCCATGACCAGGGAGTTGGCACCCAGGTCGGTGAAGAAATGGCTGTCTGTCGCCACGCGTTCGGCGCCGGTGACCTCGGCCAGTACTTCCGCGAGTTTTCTCTCGGTCTCTATCCTGACCGGACCGTTGTCGCGCAGGGAGACGGCAGGTTCGTCCGGTCCGGATATGGGGACCTCGGAGGACTGCTCCACCATTCGATCTCCTGAGGACGTTCGTCACCAATGACCGGCCGGCTTTTTCTGATCACCGGCCACCGGTTTCAGTGTGGACAGGCACCGAGCAGGCTGCCACTTCGAAGCGTCCCCCGGCCCTCCGGGAAATGCGTTCCGGCTCCGTATTCCCTGGATTCCGGCAGGCCACGGCTCCGCCGTGGTTCACCCGAACGGCGTCCCCCATCTGCAGTCACGCCCGGCGGAACGCCGCGCGGAAGGGCGCCGGATCACCGGCGGAGGCGGCTCTCGGACCGATCCGGGGCGGGGGAGGGCGCATCGGCCCGGTCACGGTGCGAGCCGGGGGCCTGCGCAAGCTGCCGGTGCCGTCCACGCTGTCGGACCCGCATCGGCTGCGGCGTCGCTCGCACTCGTGCCGGACGGCAGGGCGACGGGGTTCCGCGCAGCGGGTCCTCCCCAAAGCCGGGCAGGGAGCGGCTCCGGCCGCCGAGCGGTAACTCGGCGGCCGGTCCGAACGAACGTCACCTCGCCGCGCGGCGGGTTTCCGCGGATCACTCGTCCACGGAGGGACACGCGCGGCCCGGGTCTCCTGTACGGCTCAGATGTCCCGGAAGATCTCGATCTGCGCCCCGATCGAGTTCAGGCGCTCGGCGAGATCCTCGTAGCCGCGGTTGATGACGTACACGTTGCGCAGCACCGACGTGCCCTCGGCCGCCATCATCGCCAGCAGGACGACCACCGCGGGCCGCAGGGCCGGCGGGCACATCATCTCGGCGGCGCGCCAGCGGGTCGGGCCCTCGACCAGCACCCGGTGCGGGTCCAGGAGCTGCAGGCGGCCGCCGAGGCGGTTGAGGTCGGTCAGATAGATCGCCCGGTTGTCGTAGACCCAGTCGTGGATGAGGGTCTTGCCCTGCGCGACCGCCGCGATGGCCGCGAAGAACGGGACGTTGTCGATGTTCAGGCCCGGGAAGGGCATCGGGTGGATCTTGTCGATCGGCGCCTCCAGCTTGGAGGGCCGGACCGTCAGGTCGATCAGGCGCGTACGGCCGTTGTCCGCGGCGTACTCCGGGCTGCGGTCGTGGTCGAGGCCCATCTCCTCCAGGACCGCCAGCTCGATCTCCAGGAACTCGATGGGGACGCGCCGTACGGTCAGTTCCGACTCGGTCACCACCGCGGCGGCCAGCAGGCTCATCGCCTCGACCGGGTCCTCGGAGGGGGAGTAGTCGACGTCGGCGTCGATGTTCGGCACGCCGTGCACGGTGAGCGTGGTGGTGCCGATGCCCTCCACCTTGACGCCCAGCGCCTCCAGGAAGAAGCACAGGTCCTGGACCATGTAGTTGGAGGAGGCGTTGCGGATGACCGTGACGCCGTCGTGCCGGGCGGCGGCCAGCAGCGCGTTCTCGGTCACCGTGTCGCCGCGCTCGGTCAGCACGATCGGCCGGTCGGGGCGGACCGAGCGGTCCACCCGGGCGTGGTACTGGCCCTCGGTGGCGGCGACGTCCAGACCGAACCGGCGCAGCGCGATCATGTGCGGCTCGATGGTCCGGGTGCCCAGGTCGCAGCCGCCGGCGTACGGCAGCTTGAAGTGGTCCATGCGGTGCAGGAGCGGACCGAGGAACATGATGATCGAGCGGGTGCGGACGGCCGCCTCCGCGTCGATCGCGGTCATCTCCAGCTCGGCGGGCGGGACGAGTTCCAGGTCGACGCCGTCGTTGATCCAGCGGGTGCGCACGCCGATGGAGTTCAGTACCTCCAGCAGGCGGTACACCTCCTCGATCCGCGCCACCCGGCGCAGCACCGTGCGCCCCTTGTTGAGCAGCGAGGCGCACAGCAGCGCCACGCACGCGTTCTTGCTGGTCTTCACGTCGATGGCGCCGGACAGACGGCGACCGCCGACCACGCGCAGATGCATCGGACCCGCATAGCCCAGCGACACGATCTCGCTGTCCAGGGCCTCACCGATTCGGGCGATCATCTCAAGGCTGATGTTCTGGTTGCCGCGCTCGATGCGGTTCACCGCGCTCTGGCTGGTTCCGAGCGCCTCCGCGAGCTGCGCCTGTGTCCAGCCCCGGTGCTGCCGGGCGTCACGGATGAGCTTGCCGATGCGTACGAGGTAGTCGTCTGACATGAGGTTGAGGCTATCTCAGATATGAGATTGCGCTCGCCAGGGGGACCATTCGGGTGACGCCGGTGACGATCCGTCAGCGCCGCCTGGCGCACGGGCGGCACGCCATCCCGAACATTGCGGGCACATCGTCCGATGTCGCATGACGCACGGTTACCCGGGCAACCCCGGCCCACGCGTGCCCCTCTCTGTCCCCGAAGGGGGATACGCATGAACACCAGGACGCGCCGCTACCTCGTCGCCGCGCTGCTCGCCGGCTGCTGCTCGCTCGTCTCCTGCGGTACGCAGCGCGCGGGGGTGGCGGGGCACGGCTCGCCGGCTCCGCGACCGACCGTGGCCGGCAAGGCGTGCGCCGTCGAGGAGGCTCCGGACACCACGGACGACGACGGGGAACTCCCGGACACGACGAGTGACGACCAGGAGCTTCCGGACGTCACATCCGACGACCAGGAGCTTCCGGACGTCACATCCGACGACCAAGAGCTTCCGGACGTCACATCCGACGATCAGGGGCTTCCGGACACGACGAGTGACGACCAGGGGATCCCGGACACCACCACGGACGACCGGGAGCTTCCGGACACCACCACGGACGATCAGGGCGTGCCCGCGGGTGACACCGCGGAGGACGGGGCGAGTGTGCCGGAGGTCGGGTCGCACCGCTGGTTCTCGATGACGCGTGAATTCCGTGCCTATCTGAAGACGGCGGCCCCGAAGGGGGATGCCGCCCTCGCGGCCCATGTCGACCGGGTCTGCGTCCGCACGCCGGCGAGTGACGGCCGTACGGTGGCCGAGGTGTGGGTCGACTACGGCGTGTGGGAGGACGGCAAGCTGAACCGGGCCGCCGAGGTGTTCGCCCGCTGGCGGGGAACCGTGTACGGCGACCACGGGCGTGTGACGGTCCTGGCCCCCGCCAAGATGGACGCCGAGCGCAGCTGGTGACCGCCGCCCCGCTCGGCCCGGAGTGCGCGCCGGGCCGGGTTGGGCATGACCAGGCCGCGCCCATGTACTAGAGTTATCTCGACATCGAGATATCTGCCGAGGCGCACCGTGGCCGCCACACTGGTAAGGCACGCCTAACTTAGCCTGACCTTACTGGTTCGGCCAGGCCGGGGTGGCGGCACGATTGACGGTGGTACGCGCACATCAATGAAGGAGACTGTCGTGTCGGCGAACAGCTTCGACGCCCGCAGCACGCTGCAGGTGGGCGACGAGTCGTACGAGATCTTCCGGCTGGACAAGGTGGAGGGCTCGGCCCGCCTGCCGTACAGCCTCAAGGTCCTGCTGGAGAACCTGCTCCGCACGGAGGACGGCGCGAACATCACCGCCGACCACATCCGCGCCCTCGGCGGCTGGGACTCCCAGGCCCAGCCCAGCCAGGAGATCCAGTTCACGCCGGCCCGCGTGATCATGCAGGACTTCACCGGCGTTCCCTGTGTCGTGGACCTCGCGACCATGCGTGAGGCCGTGAAGGAGCTGGGCGGCGACCCCGCCAAGATCAACCCGCTGGCCCCGGCCGAGCTGGTCATCGACCACTCCGTCATCGCCGACAAGTTCGGCACGAACGACGCCTTCAAGCAGAACGTCGAGCTGGAGTACGGCCGCAACAAGGAGCGCTACCAGTTCCTGCGCTGGGGCCAGACCGCCTTCGACGAGTTCAAGGTCGTCCCGCCCGGCACCGGCATCGTCCACCAGGTGAACATCGAGCACCTGGCGCGCACGGTCATGGTGCGCAACGGCCAGGCCTACCCCGACACCCTCGTCGGCACCGACTCGCACACCACCATGGTCAACGGCCTCGGCGTCCTCGGCTGGGGCGTCGGCGGCATCGAGGCCGAGGCCGCGATGCTCGGCCAGCCGGTCTCCATGCTCATCCCGCGCGTCGTCGGCTTCAAGCTCACCGGTGAGCTGAAGCCGGGTACGACCGCCACCGACCTCGTGCTCACCATCACCGAGATGCTCCGCAAGCACGGTGTGGTCGGCAAGTTCGTCGAGTTCTACGGCGAGGGCGTGGCCGCCACCTCCCTGGCCAACCGCGCCACCATCGGCAACATGTCGCCGGAGTTCGGCTCCACCGCCGCGATCTTCCCGATCGACGACGAGACCATCAAGTACCTCAAGCTCACCGGCCGCTCCGAGCAGCAGCTCGCGCTCGTCGAGGCCTACGCCAAGGAGCAGGGCCTCTGGCTGGACCCGAAGGCCGAGCCGGACTTCTCGGAGAAGCTGGAGCTCGACCTGTCGACGGTCGTCCCCTCCATCGCCGGCCCGAAGCGCCCGCAGGACCGCATCGTCCTCGCGAACGCCGCCGAGCAGTTCAAGCAGGACGTGCGCAACTACGTCGACACCGTGGACGAGGCGGGCCAGGAGTCCTTCCCGGCGTCCGACGCCCCGGCCATCCACCCCGACGGCGCCCCGTCCAACCCGGTCACCGTGACCGCCCCCGACGGCTCGACGTACGAGATCGACCACGGTGCGGTGACGGTCGCGGCCATCACCTCCTGCACCAACACCTCGAACCCCTACGTCATGGTCGCCGCCGCGCTCGTCGCGAAGAAGGCCGTGGAGAAGGGCCTGACCCGCAAGCCGTGGGTCAAGACCACCCTCGCCCCGGGTTCGAAGGTCGTCACCGACTAC
Source organism: Streptomyces sp. NPDC038200 (assembly GCF_055600785.1). Lineage (NCBI taxonomy): Bacteria > Bacillati > Actinomycetota > Actinomycetes > Kitasatosporales > Streptomycetaceae > Streptomyces > Streptomyces sp. NPDC038200. The sequence continues at coordinate 327,708 of NZ_JBVJYH010000001.1, read as the reverse complement.
TTCGACAAGGCGGGCCTGACCCCGTACCTCGACAAGGTCGGCTTCAACCTCGTCGGCTACGGCTGCACCACCTGCATCGGCAACTCCGGCCCGCTGCCGGAGGAGGTCTCCAAGGCCGTCAACGACCACGACCTCGCGGTCACCTCGGTCCTCTCCGGCAACCGGAACTTCGAGGGCCGCATCAACCCCGACGTCAAGATGAACTACCTGGCGTCCCCGCCGCTGGTCGTCGCCTACGCCATCGCGGGCTCCATGAAGGTGGACATCACCCGTGACGCCCTGGGGGCCGACCAGGACGGCAACCCGGTCTTCCTGAAGGACATCTGGCCCTCCGAGGCCGAGGTCAACGACGTCGTGGCCAACGCCATCGGCGAAGACATGTTCAACAAGTCCTACCAGGACGTCTTCGCCGGCGACGCCCAGTGGCAGTCCCTCCCGGTCCCCACCGGCAACACCTTCGAGTGGGACACCGAGTCGACCTACGTCCGCAAGCCCCCGTACTTCGAGGGCATGGGCATGGAGCCGGAGCCGGTCTCCGACATCTCCGGCGCCCGCGTCCTGGCCAAGCTCGGCGACTCGGTCACCACCGACCACATCTCCCCGGCCGGTGCGATCAAGGCCGACACCCCGGCGGGCAAGTACCTCACCGAGCACGGTGTGGAGCGTCGTGACTTCAACTCGTACGGCTCGCGCCGAGGCAACCACGAGGTCATGATCCGCGGCACGTTCGCCAACATCCGCCTGCGCAACCAGATCGCGCCGGGCACCGAGGGCGGCTACACCCGCGACTTCACCCAGGCCGACGCCCCGGTGTCGTTCATCTACGACGCCTCCCGCAACTACATCGAGCAGGGCATCCCGCTGGTCGTCCTCGCGGGCAAGGAGTACGGCTCCGGCTCGTCCCGCGACTGGGCCGCCAAGGGCACCGCGCTGCTCGGCGTCAAGGCCGTCATCGCCGAGTCGTACGAGCGCATCCACCGCTCGAACCTCATCGGCATGGGCGTCCTGCCGCTGCAGTTCCCGGAGGGCCAGTCGGCGTCCTCCCTCGGCCTGACCGGCGAGGAGACCTTCTCCTTCACCGGCGTCGAGGAGCTGAACAACGGCACCACGCCGCGCACGGTCAAGGTCACCACCGACACCGGTGTCGAGTTCGACGCGGTCGTCCGCATCGACACCCCCGGTGAGGCCGACTACTACCGCAACGGCGGCATCATGCAGTACGTGCTGCGCAGCCTGATCCGCAAGTAGGCGGTAGGGCACAGCGGTTCAGGGCCGCATCCCCGGCACCGGGGATGCGGCCCTTCGCCGTACCCGTCGCGACCTGCTCACGACGTCGGGCGGGGGAGGACCTCGTCGGCGCTCCGGGGCTCCGTGCGCGGTTGCCGGTTGAGCTTGTGGCGCTCGACGGAGGATCGCCGGTAGACCTCCTTGCGGGCCCGCATGATGTTGCCCAGGGGCCTGTGCTCGGCGGTGACCCGCCAGGGCGTGAAGGACAGCGCGTCCATCTTCTCCAGGTTCTCCGGGTCGGAGATGTCCTGCCGCGGCAGCCGCAGCCTGGCCACGGTGACGGACGGCGAGAGCCGCTCGGGCCACTCCACGGTGGTGTCCTCCACCGGCATGCGTTCCAGGTCGGTGCAGAGCTGGACCTGGATGTCGAAGGCGAAGGGGCGCTCCTGCAGCTCGGCCTGGAGAGCCGGCCGGAAGACCTCTGCCGCCGAGGCCGGGTCGATGTCGCGCCGGACCACCGCGGCGGCGGAGGCCGGGTCGGGAGTGATGCGTACCTTGGCGATGTAGTCCCCGTGCCGGACCGCGCCCATCGTCCAGTAGCTCGACAGCAGTATGTTCGCGGGAGGGGTCTTCGACAGCCGCAGGAAGGCGAGGAACTCGTCCCACGCCCAGTCGTCCTGGCCCAGGGTGCCCTTGCCGGTGACGAACTCGGTGAAGAAGCGATGTGCGCCGGGCCGGCCCTGGGAGAAGTAGGCCGACGCGTTCAGGAACAGCTCCTGGATGAACAGGTAGTGCTCGACCGTGTTGCAGAAGAAGATCGGTCCGTTGATGTTGGCGTAGTCGAAGGTGCCCGTGTCCGGTTCGTCTTCCAGCAGGGTGGGGCCGGGGACGCCGAACATCTTCAGCGCCAGTCCGGTCGCACTGCCCAGCCGCGCGTCGGCTCCGGCGTGCGGCGAGCCGTTGGAGAAGCGGATGAGCGCGTCGTGGGTGCCCGGCGTCGCGTAGATGCCCTGGGCGTACTCGGCGGGCAGCCCGTCCAGGATCTCCACTTCCCCGCGGACCAGCCCGTAGCCCTTGGCGTGGGCGTCGCGCAGGGCCTGTCCGGTGCCCCCGGCGCCGACCGACTCGGCGATGTACCCCTCGGTCTTCTTGATCACCGTCTGCAGGTTCTGGTCGAAGTTCGGGTCCTCGTCTTCGACGTCAGGCGTGTAGCGGACGAACTGCGTTGCCATGACTCGACCTCTCCTCGCGGCGCGTGATCGCGGACTTCCCGGCCCGGCTGCCGTCAGTCCTCCCGCTCGGCGAGCCAGTGCAGGGCCCGCAGACCCGGCAGGAAGCAGTACTCGCCGCCGCGGGTGACGACGAAGCTGGGCAGGTTCTGCAGACGGCGCCGGACCGGCTTCTCCGGAATGGTGACGCTGCCGGTTCCGCCGTGGTGTCCGGCCACCGGATCCTGCTCACCGGGATAGCCGATGAAGTTGCCGTCGTTGACCCACTCGGCCTTGATGAACTCGAACTGTCGTTCCAGGTGGGCGCCGATGAACGCTCCGATCAGGCCGCGGTCGGCGCCGTCGTCCTCCAGCACGCCCTCGGGCAGCGGCGGCCCGTAGGTGGTGCCACGACGGATGAGGCGATGCATCCGTGCGTCGCCGATGATGGTGGCGTCCCGGGGATTGGTGCGCCGGATGTGCGCGCCGGCGGGGCACCGGTACCCCCGGTCGTCGTTCTCCCGGTACAGGAAGTTGTTGACGCGGTGCGGATCGGCCGCCAGTTCCGGATCGTCGCGGTCCGGCGACAGCTCGAGCGGTGCCCCGCTGGGCCAGCGCCCGACCATCTTCGCCGCCAGCAGCGCCTCCTCCTCGGCGTCGGAGGAGTGCGCGCGCAGGTACCGGCGCCAGGCCGCCACGTTGGTGTGGATCTTGCGCACGGCCACGTAGGTCCCGTTGCGCCCCAGGACGTCGGGGGTGGGCATGGGCGACAGGTTCCCGGTCTCGTCGGGGTAGCCGAGGATGAACTCGCCCGCCTTGATGGGCGTTTCCTGCGGGTTGGAGCCGGGCAGTCCGACGCCCTCGATGTTCGGATGGCTGATGCCGTCACGGAAACCGAAGGTCGTGCGCCCGGTCGGGAGCTGGCGGACCTCCTGCTGCCAGATCACCTCGACCCCGGGTGTGTCCTCGCAGGCGGCGCGGACCCCCTCCAGCTCCTGGTCGAGTTGCGCGGTATCGGAGGAGAGGGCGCTCAGCGCGATGTGCACCTCCCCGGTCCCGAACGGCGCCTCCCAGCGCGCCGGTGCGCTCTCGCCCACGTCGCCGATCAGCTCCGCGCGAGCGGCCATGCCCTCACGAAAGGCTCGCGGAAAGCTGTCCAGCGACTCCTGGGGCACCCCGAGTGCCCTGAGCCCCTGCCAGGTGAACGCCACGGCGACCCAGGCGTCCTGGCTCCGGTCCGCCGCGGGCAGGCCCCCCGAGGCCAGCGGGAGCAGCCGCCGCAGCAGAGCACGTCCGGCGTGGCGGTCGTCGACACGCAGGAAGACGTACTTTCCCGCATAGGGCACCGGGCGCGGACGCAGGGCTCCGCTCTGGACGTCGTCGATCTCCACGCCGGCGCCGGCCGCGCTGCCGCCTTCCGCGGTGCTCATGATCGCTTGCGCCTCCACATCGGTCTCCGCCCGGGCAACCCCGCGGCGACTGGAGCGTTGTCCGCCGACGCAGTCCGCCGAAGTCGGGTCGGCTCCTGGGGGCGGCTGTGGCCGGGTGCTAGGCCGAGGCTTCCTCCAGCAGCTTCTGGAAAGCCGGCGTGGCCACCAGCTCCGCATTGGCCGGGTTCTCCAACGCCGACCGGAACTCGGGGGTGTCCAGCACCGCCTGGAACGCCTCGCTCACGCGCTGGTCCTTCCAGACCTGCTGAACGGTCAGATCGGGATAGGAGCTGACGAAGACTCCCGCGGGCGCCTGGTGCGCGACGAACCAGTCCTTCACCCCGGGGTCCTTCACGCCGGGGAACCCTTCGGTGTGCGAGAAGACCTTGTCGAAGCGGTCCCCGACCTCCGTCTGGGCGAAGTCGTCGATGTAGCTGTCCCAGGAGCCGTCGAAGACGCTGGCGAACATGTGCCGGGTGTCATCGTCGAAGATCACGTGCCGTGCGTCGTGCAGGGTGCCGATCTGGCGCAGGGCCGCGTGGACCCTCTCGTCGTTCGTCGCGTCGGCCAGCAGGGCGAGATCCTCACGCAACGCATCGGCCTCGCCCGGCTTGATCTTGGTGAACACGGTGAACTCGCTGCAGACCCCGTCCGACCGGCCCGGGCGCTCGGGGTGAGCCGTTGGGGTTGCACCTGTCGTCGCAGTCATCGTGAGATTCTCCTGCTCGGATCGGTGCGAGGGTCGCCAAGCGCCCGGACCTGGGGCGCCCTCGCCCTCACACGTCAATCCTGACCGCAGGGGTGCCGTGACGCATCTCGGCTCTCGCCGCGGCGAGAGCCTGGCAGGCCGGCACCGGGGTCCTCTCCTCCCCGGCGGCTCCCGAGGACAGATCCGGTCCGGCGCAGGACGATGGATCCGGGACGTGCCGAGTACGTCGCCGTCACCTCTTCCGGGGGCCGCCCGCGCGCGGCCGTGAAGACAGCGGCGCAGCCGGTCACAGAGCAACGTTGCGCCGTCCGCGCGGTTGTGGCTCTCCCCTCTGCCGCATCCTGCTCGACTGGATCGCCACCCTGACCCCCACACGGAGGCAACCATGGGCAAAGTCCTCGGTGACGTACTGGGTTTCGCGGCAGCCGTCGCGGTCAGCCCGCTCCCGATCATCGCGATCATCCTGATCCTCGCCACGCCTCGGGGGCGTCTCAACGGGGCCCTTTTCACCGTCGGCTGGATTCTGGGGCTCTCGGCACTGGGCGCGCTCATGCTGGCGATCGCTTCCCCGGCGGGTGCTTCCTCCCACCACCAGCCGGCCACCTGGGTGGGCGCCCTGAAACTCGCGCTGGGCCTGTTCCTCGTCGTCTTCGGCGCCCGGCAGTGGCACCGGCGCCCCCGGGACCCTTCACAAGCCCAACTGCCCAAGTGGATGGGCGCGATCGACCGCCTCACGCCGGTCAAGATATTCGCCCTCGGACTCGCTCTCGCCGCGCTCAACGCCAAGAACGCCCCGCTGACCATCGCCGCGGGCGCCGCGATCGGCTCCGCCGGGCTGCCGCTGGGACAGCAGATCGGCTCTCTGGCGGTCTTCGTCCTGATCGCCAGCCTCGGTCTGCTGGCCCCGCTGGGAGTCTTCCTCCTCGGCGGGGACCGGGCCAGGTCCACGCTCGGCAACTGGAAGGAATGGGCAGCCCGGCACAATGTCGCCGTGATGGCCGTCCTGTTCTTCGTGCTCGGGCTGAAACTGCTCGGAGACGGCGTCTCCATCCTCACCTCCTGACCGTCCCGCCGCCCACGCGCGGCGGTGTGCGGCCCGGCCACGCCTCGACGACCGGGGCGGGGCGGCGAGGGCCTTTCCGGATCACCGAGGTTCGTGGCGGCCTCCGGCCTCGCCGTTCGCCAGAAGCCGCGTCAGGGGGGAGGACCGCGGGGGGAGACGGATCGTGAGCCGGTGCTTCGCAGCCGCTGTCAGCCCGTCGAGACTCTGCCGAAGCGGGTTCAGGTCCGGCGCGAAGTCCCCCCTCGCCACCTGGCCCAGGACGGCGACGATCCCTCGATCGAGCCTGGCCATGGCCGAGCGAACCTCGTCACTGTCGATGTCGGTGCGGACGGTGGCCCAGGTCGCGTGGCACTCGTCGCTGCGCCTGATCGCTTCGGCCCGGACCTGCCGCCGCCGCTCGGGCGAGTCGGGCACGCCGGTCGGCCCGGACAGCCCGGCCACCCAGTCCCTGGCCGCACAGACGCGCCTGAACTGCTCGTGGACGGCTTGCCGCTGTGTCCGCAACCCCGACTCCTCGTCCCTGCGACGCTGCCCCAGGGACTTGACCACGTAGTGGGCCGTGGCTCCGAAGAAGCCTCCACCGAGGGCCCCGCCGAGGCCCGCGAGCGCCGTATCAAGCCTGATCACACCTCCCAGTGAACGGCCTGGGGCAGAACCTCCGGTGCTCCACGCCGAGCGGATCACCCGTTGTGCCCGCAGGCGGACGAGCGGGCGTCAGCCGGAACCCGCGGCACCCGCTTCGGGCGCCGGGCCCGGTCCCTCTCCCGCCGCTGGTCCGTTCACGCGCCGGGCGGGCGGAAGTCGACGTGCCGGCGGGTGGCCTCGTCGATCTCGGCGAGGGTGAGCAGGGGAGTGGCCCGGGTGCGGAGGGCGCCGCCGGCCTTGACCCTGAGGCTGACGGCGGCCATGGAGACCGGGTCGGGGAAGTCGACGATGCACACGAGATCGTCCTCCCCGAAGGCGAAGTACATGGCCTCGACCGTTCCGCCGAGGCTGGCGACGACATGGTCGACGGCGGCGCGGCGGCCACTCGCGCCCTCCTCCAGCAGCCCCCTCGTGCCCTCGGGCGTGTAGGCGGCCTGGATGAGGAACTTCGGCATAGGGGTGCTCCCTGCCCGTGACGTGTCGGGTACGCACAGGGGACTTCCCGCTGTCGCGCCGGGTTCTGCCACCGCACGGCCGGATTCACTCGTTGGCAGGCGGACCGCGTCCCGGTCAGATGTCGAGGAACTTGCTCAGGTCGGGCACCGTCAGCTCCGCCCAGATCACCTTGCCCTGCGGGGTGTACCGGGTGCCCCAGCGCTCGGCCAGCTGCGAGACCAGGAACAGGCCCCGGCCGCCCTCGTCGGTCGACGCGGCGTACCGCAGATGCGGCGAGGTGGAGCTGCCGTCGGCCACCTCGCAGATCAGCGTGCGGTCGTGGATCAGCCGCACATGGATGGGATCGGAGCCGTAGCGGATGGCATTGGTGATCAGCTCGCTCAGCACCAGCTCCATGCCGAAGCCCAGCTCGGACAGGCCCCACTCCGCCAGCTTGGCGGAGACGGCGCCGCGCATCCCCGACACCGCGGCCGGGTCGCGCGGCACGTCCCAGTCGGCGACCTGGTCGGCCGGCACCACCCGGGTGCGCGCGACGAGCAGGGCGACGTCGTCCCGGGGACGCTCGGGCAGCAGCTGCTCCAGCACCGCCTGGCAGCTCTCCTCCGGCGGCCGGCCGGGGTGATCCGCCAGCGCCCGCCGCAGCAGCTCCAGGCCCTCGTCCAGGTCCCGTCTGCGGTCCTCGACGAGGCCGTCGGTGTACAGGACGAGCTGGCTGCCCTCGGCCAGCTCCAGCTCGGCCGTCTGGAACGGCATGCCGCCCAGGCCCAGCGGAGGCCCGGCCGGCAGGTCGGGGAAGGTGACACTGCCGTCGGGGTGGACCAGAGCGGGCGCCAGATGCCCGGCGCGGGCCATCGCGCAGCGGCGGCTCACCGGGTCGTAGATCGCGTACAGACAGGTGGCGCCCACGATCTCACCGGCCCGCTCCGGACAGGCCTCCTCCAGGTCGATGCGGCCGACCAGGTCGTCCAGATGGTGCAGCAGCTCGTCGGGCGGCAGGTCGAGCGTGGAGAAGTTGTGCACCGCGGTCCGCAGCCGGCCCATCGTCGCGGCGGCGTGCAGGCCGTGCCCCACCACGTCGCCGACGGCCAGCGCCACCCGGCCGCCCGGCAGCGGTATCACGTCGAACCAGTCGCCGCTCACGCCCGACTGGGCGGGCAGATAGCGGTAACCGACGTCGAGGGCGCTCTGCTCGGGCAGGGCGCGCGGCAGCAGGCTGCGCTGGAGGGTGACCGCCAGGGCGTGCTCGCGGGTGTACCGGCGGGCGTTGTCGATGCTGACCGCGGCCCGCGCCACCAGCTCGTCCGCCAGCGACATCTCCTCCTCGTCGAAGGGTCCCCGTTTGGCCCGCCAGAAGTTGGCCATGCCCAGCACGACTCCGCGGGCCCGGATCGGAGCGGTGAGGAGCGAGTGGATGCCGTAGTCCAGGATCTGCTGGGCTCGCTCGGGGTCCTGTACGCGCCAGCCCTCGTCGCCGGGCAGGTCGACCAGCTCGGAGCGGCCGGCGTCGTACCCGCGCGCCTGGGGCGTGGAGGGCAGGAAGTCGATCAGCCGGCCCTGTTCGTAGAGGGGGTGGTCGTCCCGGATGCCGCTCACGGCGACGCGCCGCATGTCCGTGGCGGTGCGAGCCGGCTCCTCCCCGTGCAGCACCGCGTCGGCCAGGTCGACGGTGACGAAGTCGGCGAAGCGGGGGACGGCGACCCGGGCCAGCTCGTCGGCCGTGCGGACCACGTCCAGTGTGCTGCCGATGCGCAGGCCCGCGTCGTACAGCAGCTCCAGCCGCTCCCGGGCGGCCTCGGCCCGGCCGGACAGTGCCTGCAGCTCGGTGGAGTCGCGGAGCGTCACGACGGTGCCCCCGGGGCATCCCGCGCGGTCCGTGGGCCGCTGGTTGACCGCCAGCAGCCGGCCCTGGGCGAAGAGCACCTCGTCGCTGGCCTCGCGCCCGGAGACGAGCAGGTCCTCCATCGCGGGCTCGATCCCCGGCAGCTCCCGCACCGCGCGCCCCTCGGCGTCGGCGGGCAGCTCCAGCAGCCGCCTGGCCTCGTCGTTGGCGAGCAGCAGCCGGCCGCCGGCGTCGATGATGAGCACACCCTCGCGCACCGAGTGCAGGACCGTGTCGTGGTGCTCGTACATCCGGGTCATCTCGTCCGGCGCCAGGCTGTGGGTCTGCCGCCGCAGCCTCCGGCCCACCAGGGCCGTACCGCCGGTCGACACCAGGAGCGCGCCGCCGCCGGCGGCGAAGATGATCGGCAGCTGCCGGTCCAGGGCGCTGGTGACGTTCTTGACCTTCAGTCCGGCGGAGACGAGGGCGATGACCTTGCCGTGACTGTCGTCGACGGGCACGGTGGCCTGCACCTCGTGGCCGAGCGGACCGTGCACGCTCTCGGTGTAGACCTTCCCGGCGAGCGAGGGCCCGATCTCGCCCACGAACCGCTTGCCGATCCGGCCGGGCATCGGATGCGTGTAGCGGATGCCATGGGTGTCCATGACCACGATGAAGTCCACGCCCGCGGCCTTCCGCGCCGCCTCGGTCAGCGGCTGCAGGACCGTGGACGGATCAGGCAGCTTCAGTGCCTGCTGCAGGCCCGGAGCGTGGGCGAAGGTCTCGGCGACGGCGATGGACCGCCGCCTGGCCTCGGTGGTGGTGTCCCGCTTCGACTGCAGGACGAGCGCGAGGACGGCGCAGAGCACGAGCAGCACCACCAGAGCCACCTGGAGCAGGAAAACCTGTCCGGCGACGCTCCGGGGACTCTTGCCGATCACAGTGCGCCAAGCGTAACGCCTGGATCGGACCGATGCGTCCGACATGCGGTATTTGTAGCACTGGTGTTTTCCGAGTGGCTATGGTCCGTCCACGAGATGGACAGCCCCCATCGAGGAACCGCACGGGCGTTTACAGCCGCCGGACTTGGCGCTAGCTTCACGAGAGAGGGATGGGAGCGCTCCCATATCCTCCGCACCCCTTCCCCTGTCCGCCCCCTATCCGTGCGACCGCCGACGGGAGGTCGAGAGTGTCATGCATATGACAACCACGTCCGTACGTCCCCGATTACCCCACCCCACCCGCCACAGCGCCTTCTTCCTGGTCGTCCTGGCCCTGCTCGCCGCCCTGCCCGCCCTCGGGCTGATCCTCGCGGCCGGCGCCCCGGCCTCGGCCCACGGCACCCCCATGAAGCCCGGCAGCCGGACCTTCCTGTGCTGGCAGGACGCACTCACCGACACCGGTGAGATCAAGCCCGTCAACCCCGCCTGCCGAGCCGCCCAGCAGGCCGGCGGGACCACGCCCTTCTACAACTGGTTCTCCGTGCTCCGCTCCGACGGCGCCGGGCGCACCCGCGGCTTCGTGCCCGACGGCTCGCTGTGCAGCGGGGGCAATCCGAACTTCACGGGCTTCGACCTGGCCCGTGACGACTGGCCGGTCACCCACCTGACCGCGGGCACCACGGTCGACTTCTCCTACAACGCCTGGGCGGCTCACCCCGGCTGGTTCTACGTCTACGTCACCAAGGACGGCTACGACCCGACCCAGCCGCTCACCTGGGACCGGATGGAGGACCGGCCGTTCCTCACCGTCGACCACCCGCCGCTGACCGGCTCGCCGGGCACGGTCGAGGCGCACTACTCCTGGACCGGCACACTCCCGTCGAACAAGACGGGGCGGCACGTCATCTACATGGTGTGGCAGCGGTCGGACAGCGCGGAGACCTTCTACTCCTGCTCCGACGTCGTGTTCGACGGCGGCAACGGCGAGGTGACCGGCGTCCACGACCCCGGCAGCCCCACCGAGCCCCCGGCCGGCACCTGCGGCGCCACCCGGAAGACCACGAGCAGCTGGTCCGGCGGCCACCAGGTCGAGGTGACGGTGACCAACAGCGGTGACGTGCCGATGCTCGGCTGGATGGTCGACTGGACACTGCCGGCCGGACAGCGGGTGGCCAGTCTCTGGAACGGCAACGCCACCTACAGCGGTCAGGACGTCATGGTCCACAACACCGACTGGAACGGAGCACTGAGTCCGGGGCGGTCCACGACGTTCGGATACGTGGTCCAGGGGGACGGCGACGACGGCGCCTCCACCCTGCCCTGCCGGATCGGCTGAGCCGCTCTGGGCGGACCCGGTGGCCGTGCGCACCGGGTCCGCGAGCCGGGCAGGCGAGGGGGGTGTGGGGTGCCTGCCCGGAGGGGATGGCCTGGAACCGCGTGGCTTGTGCGGCGACCCGAGGCTCGCGCGACATCGTTGTCAGGTGTGGTCTGTACATGACTCTACCGCTGCAACGGACAACGATGTCAAGCCACTTGATTAGCCCAGGCGGGTGATCCAGGCGTGCGCCTCCCGGAGCGCACGCGGTCTTCCGTGGTACCGGTGGCGCACGCTACTGTCCCTGCGGCTTGTGCGACCTGTGGTGCGCGACCCGTCCGTTTGGAGGAAGGGCCGCGTCATGCGTTTCCGACCCCTGTCCCTGCTGCTCGCCGCGCTCCTCGCGACCTGCGGCACCGCCCCCGCCCTAGCGGCGACCGCAGCTCCCCCCGGACTCGTCGAGGACCCCACCCCGTACGTCGATCCGCTGATCGGCACCAGGAACGGCGGCGACGTCTTCCCCGGCGCCGTCGTGCCGTTCGGCATGCTCTCCTGGAGCCCGGAGAACACCCGCGGCGACGCGACGAGAACCGCCGCCCCGGGCGGCTACCAGTACGACGCCACCCGCATCCGCGGCTTCAGCCTCACCCACATGTCCGGGACGGGCTGCGCGGGCGGCAGCGGCGACATCCCGTTCTTCCCGTACGCCGGCGAGGTCACCTCCTCCCCGGCGAGCGACACCAAGGACGCCGTCTACGCGTCCGACTTCCGCCACGCCGACGAGACCGCCGAGCCCGGCCACTACCGGGTCGGCCTGGCCTCCGGCGTCACCGCCGACCTCACCGCCACCGCCCGCACCGGCTCGGCCCGCTTCACCTACCCGGCGGACAAGCCCGCGTCCCTGCTGGTGCGCACCGCGAACTCCGAGGTCGGATCGGCGGACTCGGCGGTCACGATCGACCCGGACACCCGGACGATCTCCGGCTCGGTCACCTCCGGCGACTTCTGCGGCTACCTCGACCCCGAAGGGCAGCGCGCCTACTACACCCTCCACTTCACCGCCCGCTTCGACCGCGCCTTCAAGGCCACCGGCACCTGGCAGGACGGCACACTGGACCCCGGCTCCCGGGCGGCGTCCGGCGGCACCGGCGGCTTCTCGCACGGCGGGCGGCCGGTGGCCGGGAAGGGCGCGGGCGGCTATGTGGAGTTCGCCCCCGGCGACGGCCCGGTGAACGTCAAGGTCGGCATCTCCTACGTCAGCCGGAAGGCCGCCGAGGCCAACCTGGCCGCCGAGAACCCGCCGCGGCGCTCCTTCGACGCGGTGCGGGAGGCGGCCCGGCGGGCCTGGCGGGAGCGGCTGGGGGCGGTCCGGGTCGGCGGCGGCACGGACGCCGAGCGCACCACCTTCTACACCGCGCTCTACCACGCGCTGCTGCATCCGAACGTCATCAGCGACGCCGACCGCCGGTACCGCGGCAGCGACGACAAGGTGCACACCGTCGGCAGGGGCCACCGCGCCCAGTACGGCACCTTCTCCGGCTGGGACGTCTACCGGGACCAGGTGCAGCTGCTCACGCTGCTCGACCCGCGCACGGGCTCGGACATCGCCCAGTCGCTGTACGCACTCGCGCGGCAGAACGGCGGCGTCTGGGACCGCTGGCTGCACGGCGCGGGCGGCACCCACGTCATGAACGGCGACCCCTCGCCCACCGCCCTCGCCGGCATCCACGCCTTCGGCGGCACGGACTTCGACCTCAAGGGCGCCCTGCGGTCCCTGGTACGGGCCGCGACCGTCCCCACGCCGCAGGACCTGTCCCCGGCGGGCAAGCCCGTGCTGTCGGCCGGCCAGCGCCCCTCCCTCGACAAGTACCTCGCGTCGCACTACATGCCGTCCGTCTCCAACGCCTGGGGCGGGGCCGCCGAGACGCTGGAGATGTCCACCGCCGACTTCGCGATCTCCCAGCTCGCCCGCGCGGCGGGGGAGCAGGACACGGCGGCCGGCTTCGCCCGCCGCGCCCAGTGGTGGCAGAACAACTTCAACATCGCGGCCGACCCGAGCGGCGGCTACATCGCCAACCGCAAGGCCGACGGCAGCTGGGTCACCGGCTTCACCCCGGGCACCGGCAACGGCTTCGTCGAGGGCACGGCCGCCCAGTACACCTGGATGGTCCCGCACGACCCGGCGGGGCTCTTCGCCGCGCTGGGCGGCCGGGACGAGGCGCTCGCCCGCCTCGACGACTTCTTCCACGACGCCGACGGCGGCTGGGCCTTCACCGGCAAGGGCGGCACCAAGTCCGAGCTGGACAACGAACCGTCGATCAACGTCCCCTACCTGTACGACTACGCGGGCGCCCCCTACCGGACGCAGGAGACCGTCCGCGCGGCGATGCGGCAGCTGTGGTCCACCGAGCCCGGCGGCATCCCGGGCAACGACGACCTCGGCGCGATGTCCGCCTGGTACGTCTTCTCCGCCCTCGGCATGTACCCGCAGGTGCCGTCCCGCGCGGAGCTGGTCCTGGCCTCGCCGCTGTTCGAGCGGATCGAGATCGACCGGCCGGGCGGCGCCGACATCTCGGTGCGCGCGGCCGGCGCGGCGGCCGACGCCCCCTACGTCCGGTCCCTGAGGGTGGACGGGCGGCCCGGCGACCGCCCCTGGCTGCCGGCGTCCTTCGTCCGGGACGGCGGACGGCTCGACTACACCCTCTCCACCACCCCGGACCGCGGCTGGGGCACGGACAACCCGCCGCCGTCCTTCCGGGAGGGCGAGCAGCCGTACCAGATCGGCGTCGGGCCCACCGCCGCCGTCCTCGCCCCCGGTGACAGCACGAAGATCGGCGTCCGCGCGCGGTCGCTGACCGGCGGCACCGGCCCGGAGGTGCGCTTCCGCGTCCGGACCCCGGCCGGGGTGACGGCCACGCCCGCGCAGGGCACGGTCACCGACGGCGCCGAGGAGATCACCCTCACGGCGGCGCGGGACGCCGAGCAGGGCTTCGCCGACGTCCAGGTCACGGTGACCTCGGGCGACTCCTCGTACGAGCAGCCGGTGTCCCTCACCGTGGCCGCCCCGGGCAGTCTGCTCGCCGCCTACGACAACGCGGGCGTCTCCGACGACCAGGGCGACCACGACGAGGCCGACTACGACGGCGGCGGCTGGAGCTACTCCCGCCAGGCCCTCGCCGCGGCCGGTCTCACCCCGGGCGGGCAGGCCACGGTCGACGGCCTCACCTTCACCTGGCCCGGCTCGCCCGCCGGCCGCCCCGACAACGCCACGGCGGCCGGCCAGACCGTCGAACTGGCCTCCCCGGCCGCCTCGTTGTCGTTCATCGGCAGCGCGGTCAACGGCAACCAGCAGACCAGGGCGACCGTCACCTACACCGACGGCACCACCGCCGGTGTCGACCTGTCCTTCACCGACTGGACCGTGGGCGGCGGAGGCGGCACCGTCCAGTACGGCAACGAGGTCGTCGCCAGGACCGCGTACCGCAACGTCGCGGGCGCGGACAAGGACCCGGTGGCGACGTACGTCTTCGCCACGGAGCCGTACCGGGCCCCGGCCGGCAAGCGGATCAGGAGCGTCACGCTGCCGCGCGACGCGGACCTGCACGTGTTCACCCTCGCCACGGGCTGAGCCCCGCACACCGGAGTGGCCCGCACCCGGATGCCGGGTGCGGGCCGCCCTGTCGGTGCTCGGTCCGTACGGCGTCAGGCCAGCAGCTCCACCTCCGCCAGGGTCGACTCGCCGTCCAGGACCAGGCGGTACCGGGTGTAGGTGCCCGGGTGGGCGATGGTGAAGGCACGGGTCTGGCGGTCCCAGGCGAACGCCTCGCCGGAGCGGTGGTCCAGGGTCTGCCAGTCGGTGCCGTCGGTGGAGCCCTGAAGGGTCCAGCCGGCCGGCGCCTTCGTGCGGTCGGCCCCCGAGGTCAGCGTGTACTGGACGGGCTTGACGGCGCCCTCGGCCGGCAGGTCCGCCGAGGCGAGCGTCGCGCTCGTCGCCGAGGTGTCGTCGAAGAGCGCGCCGTCCCCCTTCAGCACGTCCGAGCGGGGCGCCGGCACCTTGTCGTCCCGGGTGACGGAGACCGGCGCCGCGTCCTTGCCCGAGCCCCAGGCCGACGGCGTGGAGCCCATGGAGAAGTCCAGCACCCCGCCCTTGGACAGCAGCGAGTGGGGGAGCGAAGTCGATTTCCAGGGACGGCCGTTGACCATCACACCCTGGACGTAGACGTTCTTCGCGCTGTTCCGCGGCGCCCGCACCACCAGGTCCCGGCCGTTCTCCAGGTGCACGGTCACCTTCTTGAACAGCGGGGAGCCGATCGCGTACTCGCCGCTGCCCATGACCAGCGGGTAGAAGCCGAGCGCGGAGAACAGGTACCAGGCCGACTGCTCGCCGTTGTCCTCGTCGCCGTGGTAGCCCTGCCCGATCTCGCTGCCGGTGTAGAGCCGGGACAGCGCCTCACGTACGTACGCCTGCGCCTTCCAGGGCTCGCCGGCCGCGTCGTACATGTAGATGACGTGGTGCGCGACCTGGTTGGAGTGGCCGTACATGCCCATCCGGACGTCCCGGGCCTCGGTCATCTCGTGGATGACACCGCCGTAGGAGCCGACGTAGTCCGGGGAGGCCGTCTCCGGGGTGGCGAAGTACGCGTCCAGCTTGTCGGCCAGGCCCTGCCGGCCGCCGTACAGGTTGGCCAGGCCCCGGCTGTCCTGCGGGGCGGTGAAGGCGTAGCCCCAGCCGTTGGTCTCCGTGTAGTCGTAGCCCCACACGCGCGGATCGTACGAGGCGGACGGCACGCGCCAGACGCCCTTGGCGTCCCGGCCCTGGAAGAAGCCGGCCTTGGCGTCGAACAGCTTCACGTAGTCCCGCGCCCGGTTGAGGAAGTACTCCGACTCCTCCCGGTAGCGCTTCTCGCCCGTCTTCTTGTAGAGGGCCTGGCCCATCTTCGCGATGCCGTAGTCGTTGACATAGCCCTCCATCGCCCACGACAGGCCCTCGTGCGTGTCGGTGGCGGTGTAGCCGAGGAACGGCGAGGTGGTCATGCCCTTGCGGCCCACGCCCGACGTCGGCGGGACGACGGTCGCGTTCTTCACGGCCGCGTCGTACGCCGCCTTCGCGTCGAACTGCACACCCTTGACGTAGGCGTCGGCGAACGCCACGTCCGAGGAGGTGCCGGTCATCAGGTCCGCGTAACCGGGGGAGGACCAGCGGGAGGTCCAGCCGCCGTCCTTGTACTGCTGCACGAAACCGTCGACCATCTCACCCGCCTGGGACGGGGTGAGGAACGAGTACGCCGGCCACGTGGTCCGGTAGGTGTCCCAGAAACCGTTGTTGACGTACACCTTGCCGTCGACGATCTTCGCGCCGGTGTGCGTCGGGGTGTCCGGGCCCGGCATGGGGGAGAACGGCGAGGCGTACCGGTCCTTGCCGTCCACCTTCTCGAAGCCCGAGTTGGGGTACAGGTACAGCCGGTACAGACCGGAGTAGAGCGTGGTCAGCTGGTCCGGGGTCGCGCCCTCCACCTCGACCTTGCCGAGCAGCTTGTCCCAGGTGCGCTGGGCGTGCGCCTTGACCGTGTCGAAGGACGTGCCGTCCGGGATCTCCTGACGCAGGTTGTCCTCGGCCTGGTCGACGCTGATGAGCGAGGTGGCCAGGCGCAGGGTGACGGTACGGTCGGCGCCCGGGTCGAAGCGCAGGTAACCCTTGACGCCGCTCGCCGTGCCGCCGGTGACCGGCTTGTCGAACCTGCCGTACAGGAACAGCCGGGTGGCGCCCGTGGACAGGCCCGACTTGACGTCCGAGTAGCCGGTGACGACGCCGTGCTCCTTGTCGAGCGTCAGGCCGGCCTGCTCGGTGACGTTGTCGAACAGCACGCTCGCGTCGGCGCCGGGATAGGTGAAGCGCAGTGCGGCGGCGTGGTCGGTCGGGGCCATCTCGGCCTGGAGACCGTTCTCGAACCGCACGCCGTAGTAGTAGGGCCGGGCGGTCTCGTTCTCGTGCCGGAAGGGCAGTTGCCGCGCCTCCCGGGCGGTGTCGGGGGTGCCGGCCGCGGCCGACGGCATCACCTGGAAGGTCTGCCGGTCGCCCATCCAGGGGCTGGGCTCGTGGCTCGCGCTGAACGCCTGGATCGTCGGCAGGTTGTCGGCGTTGTTCGCACGCGCGTACTCGTAGAGCCAGCTCAGCGAGGAGGCGTTGGTCACCGGCGTCCAGAAGTTGAAGCCGTGCGGCAGGGCCGTCGCCGGGAAGTCGTTGCCGCGCGAGAAGCTGCCGCTGGAGTTGGTGCCGCGGGTGGTCAGCGCGTAGTCCGACAGATGCGCCTTCGGCTTCTCGGGCGCCACCGGCTTCAGGGACACGTCGTCCAGCCAGCCGCGGAACTTCGCCGGGCCGTCGGGGGAGTCGTACGCCACCAGGATCCGGTCCACGGTCCTGCCGGCCGCCACCGAGCCGATCCGCGCGGCCACGTTGTTCCACTGGTTGACGTACAGGGCCTTCGACGCGCCCTGCCCGCGCGGGGAGAGCGGGAAGCCGTGCTGGTCCCGCGCGCCCAGGTCGCTCAGATAGGTGCCGTCGGTGAAGGTCAGGTCGACGGAGACGTCGGTGGCGTCGTAGTCGCGGTCGCCGTCGGCCATCGACGGGAAGATGCGGTAGGACAGCTGGGTGTCGGCACCGACCCTGACGTTCACGTCGAAGACCTTGTTGAACGAGTACGCCCTGCCGTCCGCGGTGTGCCGGCCGGCGTAGCGCAGCGCACGCCTTCCGGTGAACCCGGCCCGCGCCTTGGCGGTCGGGGAGCCGCTCGGGCCCTTGTCGACCAGGGTCAGCATGTCCTGGGGCACCGGTCCGCCGCCGCCTCCGGTGGAGAACTGCACATCGGCGAGCTGCAGGATGTCCGCGGCGCCGCTGTTCTTCGTCACCTCCAGCCGGAAGTGCTGGTATTCGACCGGTTCGGTGAGATCGTACGACTTCGTCTGGAATCGCTCGGAGAAGTTCTCGCCCGAGCGGGTGTCGACCGTCTTCCAGTCCTTGCCGTCGGCGGACCCCTGGAGGGTCCAGTCCTCGGGGTCGCGCTCGTCGTAGTCGTTGGCCGAGGTGAGCGCGTACGTCGCTATCTTGATCGGCTTGTCCAGGTCGAACTCCACCCAGCCGGTGGGCGCGAAGGTGAGCCACTTGGAGCCGGGCTCGCCGTCCGCGAGGTTCTCCGCGACCTCGCCGGCGCCCGTGTTCTCGGCGCTCGCCCGGACCTCGGTGACATGGTCGGTGACATTGCCCGGAATGCCGGTGCTGTAGCCGCCGTCGACGCCCGAGGCGCGTTTGCCGCCGTCCGGCCCGGTGTCGACGGTGTTCAGCCAGTCCGGCGCCGGCTCGCCCGCCTCGAACGAGGATGCGAACTCCCGGTCGGCCGCCGGAGCCTTGGCGGGCAGGGCGACCGCCGCGCCCTGCGTGCCGACGGCCATGACGAAGGCGGCCGTGACGACGACCGCCGGAGCCCATCTGTGCCGAGTTCTCCGCTGCATCTACGGATTTCCCCTCCTGCGCCCCCTCCGGACAACGTTGTCAACTCGGGGCGCAGGAACCAGTAGGTGGTCAAGTGGCCCGTGATGTCAAGGGTGTTGGCTGTGGCATTCAGGGAGTTATGTCGCGACTTTTTCCGGGGGGCCGTTGTTCGGGCCTTTAGATTTCCGTGAGGTCTCAACTCGGAAAAGACCCAGGGCGAACCCTGCATTCGATCTTGCTCCGCTGGCGGGAAGTGGACTATACCTGTCGGCGTTTCCAGCACGACCCAGCACTACCCGACAGCGGTGCCGGGGAGGATCCGGTTCACCGCCTGAGTCCTGGAGAAGGCGAGGACTTGAGCATGGGATCCACTGCGCACCACGGTGCCGAAGGTGTCGGCCGTCGTGATCTGATCAAACGGTCCGCGGCGCTCGGTCTGGTCGCGGCCCCGGGAATGGGCCTGTTGTCCGCCTGCGCCAGCGGAGGCGGAAGCGACGAGACGGACGAGGGCAACACCAAGGGGAAGGCGTCCAAGGACAACCCCTTCGGTGCCAAGAAGGGCAGCAAGCTCGACGTCGTCGTCTTCAAGGGCGGATACGGCGACGACTACGCCAAGGCGTGGGAGGCCGACTTCGGCAAGAAGCTCGGCATCACCTCCACCCACACCGGCACCCAGGAGATCACCGGCAAGCTCCAGCCTCGCTTCAACGCGGGCAACCCGCCGGACATCGTGGACGACTCGGGCGCCCAGAAGATCAATGTCGACGTCCTGTACAAGAACGGTCAGCTGCTGGACCTCGCCGAGGTCCTGGACGCGCCCTCGGTCGACGACCCCGCCAAGAAGGTCCGCGACACCCTGATCCCCGGCACGCTCGACCCGGGCCTGCAGGAGGGCAAGATCGTCGCGCTGAACTACATCTACACGGTCTGGGGCCTGTGGTACTCCGGCAAGCTCTTCAAGGAGAAGGGCTGGGAGGAGCCCAAGACCTGGGACGACTTCCTCGCCATCTGCAAGGACGCCAAGTCGCAGGGCATCGGCGGCCTCGCCCACCAGGGCAAGTACCCGTACTACATCAACGTCGCCATCATGGACCTGATCGCCAAGAAGGGCGGTCTGGACGCCATGAAGGCGATCGACAACCTCGACCCCAAGGCGTTCGTCGGCTCCGCGGCGGCGCAGGAGGCCATCGAGGCCATCTACGAGGTCGTCGAGAAGGGCTATCTGATGCCCGGCACCAACGGCCTGACCCACACCGAGTCGCAGGCCCGCTGGAACCAGTACAAGGCCGTCTTCATCACCTCCGGCTCCTGGCTGGAGAACGAGCAGCTCAAGCAGACGCCGACGGACTTCGACATGAAGTTCCTGCCCATGCCGCTGCTGTCCGGCAGCACACTGCCGTTCGAGGCGATCCGGGCCGGCTCGGGCGAGCCCTTCGTCATCCCGGCGAAGGCGGCGAACCTGCCCGCGGCCAAGGAGTTCATGCGGCGCATGCTCTCCAAGGAGTGGTCGACGCTCTTCGCCAAGCAGGCCAACTCGCTCACCATCCTCAAGGACGGCGTCGACCCGAGCGTCCGGCTGCGCCCGGGCACCCAGTCCACGGTCGAGGCGTCCAAGGCCGCGGGCGACCACACCTTCCGCTACCTGTACACCGAGTGGTACGGCGAGATGGGCACCGCCATCGAGGCGGCCTCCAACGAGCTGATGGCCAAGCGCATCCAGCCCAAGGAGTGGCTGAAGAGGTGTCAGGCCGCGGTGGACAAGCAGGCCAAGGACCCCGCGTCGAAGAAGAACCACCGGGATTAGTGCCGCCGGGCCGCCGTAGGGGTGCGGGAGCGCGTGCGGACGCTGCTTCGTCGCGGCCGGTCGAGGCCGCGCGGCGGAGCCGCGTACCGATACCGCCCCCGCCCCCGCGGGGCGCTACACCACAGGGCAGGAAAAGTCCATGCGCAAAGGGCAGTACCGGTTCGTCGCGGGGTTTCTCCTCGTTCCCGTGGCGCTTTATGTGATCTTCGTGATCTGGCCGTACATCCAGACGTTCGGGTATTCACTGACGAACTGGAAGGGGCAGTCGCAGACCTTCGACTTCGTTGGTCTGGACAATTACAGGACGCTGTTCCAGGACGACGTCTTCCTGGAGGCCATCTGGCACAACATCCTCTTCCTGATCTTCATCCCGGTGATCACGATTCTGCTCGCCCTGTTCTTCGCGTTCATGCTGAACGCGGGCGGACGCAGCCGGGCCGGCGGGGTGCAGGGGGTCGCCGGATCGAAGTTCTACAAAATCGTCTACTTCTTCCCGCAGGTGCTGTCGCTGGCGATCCTCGCGGTGCTGTTCAACGCGGTGTACCGCAGTGACGGCGGCGGTCTGCTCAACGGCTTCCTGATCAAGATCGGCCTGGTCGACGCGGACAGCCCGGTGGAGTGGCTCAACGAGCCCCGCATGGTGCTGTGGGCGCTGATGCTGGTCGTGGTCTGGCACGGCGTCGGCTTCTACCTGGTGCTGTTCTCGGCCGCCATGCAGTCCGTGCCGCGGGACATCTACGAGGCCGCCCTGATCGACGGCGCGAGCCGCAACCAGTCCTTCTTCCGCATCACCCTGCCGCTGCTGTGGGACACCGTGCAGACCGCCTGGGTGTACCTCGGCATCGTCGCCATGGACATGTTCGTGCTGGTGTCCTCGATGACCCAGAACATGGGCGCCTACGGCGGCGGCCCCGACCACCACAGCGACGTGATGTCGACGGTGATGATGCGGAACTTCCTCTACTACGGCAAGAGCGGCTACGCCTGCGCCATGGGTGTGGTCATGCTGCTGCTCACGCTGGTCCTGTCCGTGGTCACGCTGCGCGCCACCCGCCGCGAGCGCATCGAGTTCTGAGCGGGAGTGACGACATGAGCGCACCCATCAAAGAGAACGCCCCCGTCCAGCCCGAGCGGACCGTGACCAAGGACCCCGTCCGTCCCGGCGACCGCCGGGGCGAGGGCGTGGTCCTGAACGTCTTCTCCCACGGCTTCCTCGCCCTGTGGGCCCTGCTGATCGTGCTGCCGCTGCTGTGGCTGGTGCTCAGCGCCTTCAAGAGCGACGCCCAGATCGGCGGCTCGGCCTTCGGCTGGCCCGAGCACTGGTCCCTCGGCGTCTTCAGCCGTGCCTGGGACAAGGGCATCGGCGACTACTTCCTGAACACCGTGATCGTCCTGGTGTTCTCCGTGCCGCTGACCATGCTGTTCGGCTCGATGGCCGCGTACGTGCTGGCCCGGTACCGCTTCTGGGGCAACCGGCTGCTCTACTACTTCTTCGTGGCCGGCGCGATGTTCCCGGTCTTCCTGGCCCTGGTCCCGCTGTTCTTCATGGTCAAGCGGCTGGACATGCTGAACACCTACCAGGGGCTGATCCTGGTCTACATCGCCTACTCGATGCCGTTCACGGTCTTCTTCATGCACGCCTTCTTCCGGACCCTGCCCACGGCGGTCTTCGAGGCGGCGGTCCTGGACGGCGCCTCGCACACCCGGACCTTCTTCCAGGTGATGCTGCCCATGGCGAAGCCCGGACTGATCAGCGTGGGGATCTTCAACACCCTGGGGCAGTGGAACCAGTTCATCCTGCCCACGGTCCTCATGCAGCCGCAGAGCGGCTCCGACCCCGAGCGGTACGTCCTCACCCAGGGGCTGATCCAGCTGCAACAGCAGCAGGGATACGCCTCCGACCTGCCCGTTCTCTTCGCGGGTGTGACCATCGCGATGATCCCGATGCTGGTGGTGTATCTCTCCTTCCAGCGGCAGGTGCAGGCGGGGCTGACCTCGGCCACGCTGAAGTGACCCGGCCGGGCGCCCGGCCCCGTGCGCGGCTTCTACGAAGTTCCCTGGGGGCGCGACCGAGCGTGGGCCCCGTGGCAGGAAAAAGGTGCCAATCTTTCCCAGGGTCTACCCCAACAGC
>NZ_JBVJYH010000001.1:0-305464 GCF_055600785.1 Streptomyces sp. NPDC038200 | reverse complement strand
TGGTTTTTTTGTTTTCTCTCTCTTTCCGGGGAGGGGGGGGGGGGGGGCTGCCTTAGACCACGTAGAGGCAACCTGGCATGCCCCCCACCCCCGTCCTCCCCCCCACCGGGTTCCGGTGGCGCCGCGCACGCGCGTGTACCCGGTACCCGGAAACGGTTCAACCTCTTGACGGAAGTCGCCCCGAACGGCTCAGCTTAGAGTTCACTAGTTGGACATACACGGGGTCTCATCGAAGCGGCCCCGTGCTCAGGAGGTCGTCGTGGAGACTCCAGGGTCGCAGTCGTCACTGCACCGAGCCAACCTGGAGCGGGTCGTCCGGGCCGTTCGCTTGGCCGGGTCCCTCACGCAGGCGGAGATCGCGCGGACGACCGGTCTGTCCGCCGCGACCGTCTCCAATATCGTGCGGGAGTTGAAGGACGGCGGAACCGTCGAGGTCACGCCCACATCGGCGGGCGGGCGGCGGGCCCGCAGCGTCAGCCTCAGCGGAGACGCCGGGATCGTGATCGGCGTCGACTTCGGGCACACCCATCTGCGCGTCGCGATCGGGAACCTCGCCCATCAGGTGCTGGCCGAGGAGGCCGAGCCGCTGGACGTGGACGCCTCCGCCGACCAGGGCTTCGACCGGGCCGAACAACTGGTCAACCGATTGATCGCGGCGACGGGCGTGGACCGGACCAAGGTGGCCGGCGTGGGACTCGGCGTGCCGGGCCCCATCGACGTCGAGTCGGGAACGCTGGGCTCCACCGCGATCCTGCCCGGCTGGGGCGGCACCAAGCCCGCCGAGGAGCTGCGCGAGCGGCTCGGTGTGCCCGTGCACGTGGACAACGACGCCAACCTCGGCGCCCTCGGAGAGCTGGTCTGGGGCAGCGGCAAGGGCGTGCGCGACCTGGCGTACATCAAGGTCGCGAGCGGTGTCGGCGCCGGTCTGGTGATCGACGGGAAGATCTATCGCGGCCCGGGTGGCACAGCGGGCGAAATCGGTCATATTACACTCGATGAATCCGGTCCGGTCTGTCGCTGCGGAAACCGCGGCTGCCTGGAGACGTTCGCGGCGGCGCGCTATGTGCTGCCGCTGCTCCAGCCCAGTCACGGCCCCGATCTGACGATGGAAGGCGTCGTGCGGCTGGCCAGGGACGGTGACCCGGGCTGTCGTCGGGTGATCGCCGACGTCGGCCGCCACATCGGCAGTGGAGTGGCCAATCTCTGCAATCTGCTGAACCCGAGCCGGGTGGTCCTCGGCGGTGATCTCGCCGAAGCCGGCGAACTGGTGCTCGGGCCGATCAGGGAGTCCGTCGGCCGCTACGCCATCCCCAGCGCGGCGCGCCAACTGTCCGTCCTCCCGGGGGCACTTGGCGGCCGTGCGGAGGTGCTCGGAGCGCTCGCCCTCGCCCTCAGCGAGATGGGCGATTCGACCCTTTTGGAGGGGGCGTTGCCGGTGGCGGCCCCTGCCTTCACTTAGAGAACGGATGGCACCGTTGCCATCTCGTTAAGGATTTACTTCTTGACGTCGCACGTGTGGCCGAGTTGACTTCCAGCCACCTCGGCCGCAACGACGCGGCCTCGTCAGGGAGGTTTCCAGAGTGAACACGCGCATGCGTCGTGCTGCCTTTGCTTTCTGTGCCACCGCCATGGCCGTCTCGCTCGCCGCTTGCGGCAGCGCGAAGGAGTCCGGCGGCAACAGCGACGGCGGGAAGACGAAGACCGCCAAGGGTGACGACATCACCGTCGGTCTGCTCCTGCCGGAGAACCAGACCGCTCGCTACGAGAAGTTCGACAAGCCGATCATCGAGAAGCAGATCTCGGAGCTGACGAACGGCAAGGGCAAGGTCGACTACCTCAACGCCAAGCAGGACCCGACCCTCCAGTCGCAGCAGATCGACACGATGATCACCAAGAAGGTCGACGTGCTGATCCTGGACGCGGTCGACTACAAGGCGGTTGCCCAGGGCGTCAAGAAGGCCAAGGACGCCGGTATCCCGGTCGTCGCCTACGACCGCCTGGCCGAGGGCCCGATCTCCGCATACACCTCGTTCGACAACGTCGAGGTCGGCAAGACGCAGGGTGAGGCCCTGCTGAAGGCCCTGGGCGGCAAGGCCAAGTCCGGCAAGGTCGTCATGATGAACGGCTCCGTCACCGACCCGAACGCCGCGCAGTTCAAGAAGGGCGCCCACGACGTCCTCGACGGCAAGGTGAACATCGGCAAGGAGTACGACACCAAGGAGTGGAAGCCGGAGAACGCCAACGCCAACATGGAGGGCGCCATCTCCGCCCTCGGCAAGGACAAGATCGTCGGCGTCTACTCCGCCAACGACGGCATGGCGGGCGGCATCATCACCGCGCTCAAGGGCGCGGGCCTCAAGACGCTTCCCCCGGTCACCGGCCAGGACGCCGAGCTCGCGGGCGTGCAGCGCATCGTGACGGGTGAGCAGTACATGAGCGTCTTCAAGTCGTACCCGCAGGAGGCCGAGACCGTCGCCAAGATGGCCGTCTCGATCGCCAAGACCGGCAAGGTCGACGGCTCGCTCGACACCAGCACCGTCGACAGCGGCACGGAGAAGGGCATCCCGGCCGTCATCGTCCCGGTCGTCTCGCTGACCAAGGACAACATCCAGGACACGGTCGTCAAGCAGGGTTACTACACGGTCGACGAGATCTGCACCGGCAAGTACAAGGCCGCCTGCGCCAAGATCGGCCTGAAGTAACACCCCCTGGGGGCCGCCTCGGCGGCGGCCCCACCGGCCTGCACGGGACCTCGCGCCCACCGTTCGCGCGACCCGTGCCGGCACGTCCGGCGCCTCGCCGCCGACAGCCCCGCAGCACAACGGCGAGGCGCCGGACGGAACGCCCCTCACTCTTCATGTTCAACCTCCCGCCGGGGTCAGGCTCAGGCGGCGAAGGAGATGGTTCACGTGTCCGCTACGCCCGTGCTGGCGTTGCGCGGGGTCTCCAAGCGATTCGGTGCCGTCCAGGCGCTCACCGACGTAGAGCTTGAGGTCCACGCCGGAGAGGTGGTTGCCCTCGTCGGCGACAACGGCGCCGGCAAGTCCACCCTTGTCAAGACGATCGCGGGCGTGCACCCCATCGATGACGGTGTCATCGAGTGGGAGGGCCGCCCCGTCACGGTCAACCGTCCGCACGACGCCCAGAACCTGGGCATCGCGACGGTCTACCAGGACCTCGCCCTGTGCGACAACATCGACGTCGTCGGCAACCTGTTCCTCGGCCGTGAGATCAAGCGCCGCGGTGTCCTGGACGAGGTCGAGATGGAGCGCCGCTCGCGCGAGCTGCTCCAGACCCTGTCCATCCGCATCCCCAGCGTGCGCATCCCGATCGCGTCGCTCTCCGGCGGTCAGCGCCAGGTCGTGGCCATCGCCCGCTCCATGCTCGGCGAGCCCAAGCTGGTCATCCTCGACGAGCCGACCGCCGCCCTCGGCGTCGAGCAGACCGCCCAGGTCCTCGACCTCGTCGAGCGGCTGCGCGAGCGCGGCCTCGCGGTCATTCTCATCAGCCACAACATGGCCGATGTGAAGGCCGTCGCCGACAAGGTCGCTGTCCTGCGGCTCGGCCGCAACAACGGCGTGTTCGAGGTCAAGAACACCTCGCAGGAAGAGATCATCTCCGCCATCACCGGCGCCACGGACAACGCCGTGACCCGTCGTGCGGCGCGCACCACCGCGGAGGCTCAGAAGTGAGCATCGACAAGTCCCAGGCCGCCCCCGTCGACGCGCCCGCCGTCGCGGCCGACGCCGCCCCCGCCGTCGACCCCCGCCTCCTCGTGCGCGAGCAGGGCTTCGCGGGCTACGTCGTCGAGTTCAAGCGCAAGATGCGCGCCGGCGACCTCGGCGCCCTGCCGGTCGTGGTCGGCCTGATCGCCATCTGCGCGATCTTCCAGAGCCTGAACTCGGCCTTCCTCGGCGCGGAGAACCTCAACAACATCTTCGTCGCCATGGTGGCCACCGGCATGATGTCGGTCGGCATCATCTTCGTGCTGCTGCTCGGCGAGATCGACCTCTCCGTCGGCTCCGTCTCCGGTGTCTCCTCGGCGATCACCGCCGTGATGAGCGTCACGCACGGTGTCAACGAGTGGCTCGCCGTCCTCGCCGCCCTCGCGGCCGGCGCGGCCATCGGTGCCCTGCACGGCTTCTTCTTCGCCCGGATCGGCGCGCCCGCGTTCGCGGTGACCCTGGCCGGTCTGCTGTTCTGGAACGGCTTCATGCTCCAGATCCTGGGCTCGAACGGCACGATCAACCTCGACGGCGAGGGCGTGGTCGGCAAGCTCACCACGTACTACTTCTCCGACGTGTCCGCCGCCTACCTCCTGGCCTTCGTCGCGGTCGCCGGATACTTCCTGTCGGCCTTCCTCGGCAACCGCCGCCGCGCGGTCGCGGGCATCCCGTCCCGCCCGCTCGGCGACATCGTGCTGCGCACCGTGCTGCTCGCGATCCCCGCGTTCGCCGTCGCGGTCATGTTCAACCAGTACAAGGGCCTGCCGCTCGCGGTGCTGCTCTTCGCGATCGTCCTGGTCGGCAGCGACTTCGTGCTGCGCCGCACCGCGTACGGCCGCAAGGTCTTCGCGCTCGGCGGCAGCGTGGAGGCGTCCCGCCGCGCCGGCATCAACGTCACCCTGGTGCGCGTCTCGGTCTTCGCCATCGCGGGCTTCTTCGCCTCCGTCGGCGGCCTGTTCTGGGCCTCCAAGATCGCTGCCGCCAACCAGAGCGCCGGCTCCGGCGACCTGCTGATGAACGTCATCGCCGCGGCCGTCATCGGCGGCACCAGCCTCTTCGGCGGCCGGGGCCGCACCTGGAACGCCCTGCTCGGTGTCCTCGTGATCACCTCGATCCAGTACGGCCTCGCCCTGCAGGGCATCGCCACCCCGATCCAGTACATGATCACCGGCGGCGTGCTCCTCGCCACGGTCGTCATCGACTCGATCACCCGCAAGACCCAGAAGTCGGCCGGCCGCGCCTGAGCGCGCCCGACGCACGACGTCCTTGCCCGGCACCGTCCCACGGTGCCGGGCAAGGCCGTGTTCAGAGGGCGCCCGCACGGGTACAGCCGTTCGCGCGCGTCACGACCCACCGCCCGGCCGTCGGGCGTGCGGACGGAACATTAGACTCGTCCCAGCCCGGCAACAGCTCGATCAGCTCTACTGCAAGGAGGCACGGGTGCCGCTGCTGACCCGCATCAGGGGACCGCGCGATCTGGACCGGCTCAGCCTGGAGGAGCTGGACCAGCTGGCAGAGGAGATCCGGACCTTCCTCGTCGACGCCGTCTCCAAGACCGGCGGCCACCTCGGTCCGAATCTCGGCGTGGTGGAGCTGACCATCGCCCTGCACCGCGTCTTCGAGTCCCCGAAGGACAAGGTGCTGTGGGACACCGGTCACCAGTCCTACGTGCACAAGCTGCTCACCGGCCGGCAGGACTTCTCGCGGCTGAAGATGAAGGGCGGCCTGTCGGGCTACCCCGCGCAGGCCGAGTCCGACCACGACGTCATCGAGAACAGCCACGCCTCGACCGTGCTCGGCTGGGCCGACGGCATCGCCAAGGCCAACCAGCTGAAGAAGCGGGACAACCATGTCGTCGCCGTCATCGGTGACGGCGCGCTGACCGGCGGCATGGCCTGGGAGGCGCTCAACAACATCGCCGAGGCCAAGGACCGCCCGCTCGTCATCGTCGTCAACGACAACGAGCGCTCCTACGCTCCCACCATCGGCGGCCTCGCCAACCACCTGGCGACCCTGCGCACGACCGACGGCTACGAGCGCTTCCTGGCCCGGACCAAGGACATCCTCGACCGCACCCCGGTCGTCGGAAAGCCGCTGTACGAGACCCTGCACGGCGCCAAGAAGGGGCTGAAGGACTTCATCGCCCCGCAGGGCATGTTCGAGGACCTGGGGCTGAAGTACGTCGGTCCGATCGACGGGCACGACATCGAGGCGCTGGA
Source organism: Streptomyces sp. NPDC038200 (assembly GCF_055600785.1). Lineage (NCBI taxonomy): Bacteria > Bacillati > Actinomycetota > Actinomycetes > Kitasatosporales > Streptomycetaceae > Streptomyces > Streptomyces sp. NPDC038200. Next base: position 299,520 of record NZ_JBVJYH010000001.1, on the reverse strand, counting down.
GTCGGCGCTGGCCCGGGCCAAGCGGTTCGGCGGGCCGGTCATCGTGCACTGCCTGACCGAGAAGGGCCGCGGCTACCAGCCCGCCCTCCAGGACGAGGCCGACCGCTTCCACGCCGTCGGCAAGATCCACCCGGACACCGGGCTGCCGATCGCCTCCTCCGGCGCCGACTGGACCTCGGTCTTCGGCGAGGAGATGGTCAGGCTCGGCGAGGAGCGGGAGGACATCGTCGCGATCACCGCGGCCATGCTCCAGCCGGTCGGTCTGGACAAGTTCGCCAAGCGGTTCCCCGAGCGCGTGTACGACGTCGGGATCGCCGAGCAGCACGGCGCCGTCTCGGCGGCCGGCCTCGCGCACGGCGGGGTGCACCCGGTCTTCGCCGTCTACGCCACCTTCCTCAACCGCGCCTTCGACCAGGTCCTCATGGACGTCGCCCTGCACCGCTGCGGGGTGACCTTCGTGCTGGACCGGGCCGGCGTCACCGGCACCGACGGCGCCTCCCACAACGGTATGTGGGACATGTCGATCCTCCAGGTCGTGCCGGGGCTCCGGCTGGCCGCCCCGCGCGACGCCGACCAGGTCCGCGCGCAGCTGCGCGAGGCCGTCGCCGTGGACGACGCGCCGACCGTGGTGCGCTTCTCCAAGGGCGCCGTCGGCCCCGCCGTACCCGCCGTGGGCCGCGTCGGCGGCATGGACGTACTGCGCGAGCCCGGCACCGACCGCCCGGACGTGCTGCTGGTCTCCGTGGGTGCCCTCGCCCCGATGTGCCTGGAGATCGCCGAGCTGCTGGACAGGCAGGGCATCTCCACCACCGTGGTCGACCCGCGCTGGGTCAAGCCCGTCGACGAGGCCATGGCCCCCCTGGCCGAGCGGCACCGGGTCGTCGTCACCGTCGAGGACAACAGCCGCGTCGGCGGTGTCGGCTCCGCCGTCGCCCAGGCCCTGCGCGACGCGGGCGTGGACGTGCCGCTGCGCGACTTCGGCATTCCGCCGCGCTTCCTCGACCACGCCTCCCGCGCCGAGGTCATGGCCGAGATCGGGCTGACCGCGCCGGACATCGCCCGCCAGGTCACCGGTCTGGTCGCCAGGCTCGACGGCCGGTTCGCCGGCGCGACCGGGACCGTGGACTCCGTGGAGCCCGCGCGCGACTAGAAACAGCCCCCACGGGCCGGTTCCGCCACTTCTCCCGGTGGCGGAACCGGCCCGTTTGCGTGAACCTGCCTGTGCCGGGGAATACGCTCCCCGACCCTCTCGATCATGTCGAGGACGACAAGCGTGGGAGGCAGGTACGTGAGCAACGCGCTGTTCCGGACGAAAAACGTCGAGCAGTCCATCCAGGACACCGAGGAACCCGAACACTCGCTCAGGAAGTCGCTGACCGCGCTGGATCTGACGGTCTTCGGCGTCGGTGTCATCATCGGCACGGGCATCTTCGTCCTCACCGGCACGGCGGCCAAGAACAACGCCGGTCCCGCCGTCTCCCTGTCCTTCGTCGTGGCCGGTGTCGTCTGCGCGCTCGCCGCCCTGTGCTACGCCGAGTTCGCCTCCTCGGTCCCCGTGGCGGGCTCCGCGTACACCTTCTCCTACGCCTCCCTCGGCGAACTCCCCGCCTGGATCATCGGCTGGGACCTGGTCCTGGAACTGGCGCTCGGTACGGCGGTGGTCGCGGTCGGCTGGTCCGGCTACATCCACTCGCTGCTCGACAACGCGGGCTGGAGCCTGCCCGAGGCGCTCTCCGGCAGGGACGGCGCCACGGGCTTCGGTTTCGACATCCTCGCCGCGGCCCTCGTCGTCGTGCTCACCGCCATCCTCGTCGTCGGCATGAAGCTGTCCGCGCGGGTCACCTCCGTGGTCGTCGCGATCAAGGTCGCCGTGGTCCTCGTCGTGATCATCGCGGGTGCCTTCTTCGTCCACAGCGGCAACTACGACCCGTTCGTCCCGAAGGCCCGGTCCACGGAGGCGAGCGGGAACCTCAAGGCCCCCCTGATCCAGCTGATGGTCGGCTGGGCGCCCTCCAACTTCGGCGTCATGGGCATCTTCACCGCGGCCTCCGTGGTCTTCTTCGCGTTCATCGGCTTCGACGTCGTCGCCACCGCCGCCGAGGAGACCCGCAACCCGCAGCGCGACGTCCCGCGCGGCATCCTCGGCTCCCTGATCATCTGCACCACCCTGTACGTCGCCGTGTCGATCGTCGTGACCGGCATGCAGAAGTACAGCGCGCTGTCCGTCAAGGCGCCGCTCGCCGACGCGTTCAAGGCCACCGGACACCCGTGGTACGCGGGCCTGATCAGCTTCGGCGCCGCCATCGGCCTGACCACGGTGTGCATGATCCTGCTGCTCGGGCAGTCCCGCGTCTTCTTCGCCATGAGCCGCGACGGGCTGCTGCCCCGGTTCTTCTCGCACACCCACCCGCGGTTCCGCACGCCGTACCGGTCGACCATCCTGCTCGGCGGGGTCATCGCGATCGTGGCCGGCTTCACCAGCCTGAGCGAACTCGCCGAACTGGTGAACATCGGCACGCTCTTCGCCTTCATCGTGGTCGCGATCAGCGTGATCATCCTGCGCCGGTCCCGCCCCGACCTGCACCGGTCCTTCCGGACTCCGCTGGTCCCCCTGATCCCGATCCTGTCCGTGCTCGCCTCGCTGTGGCTGATGCTGAACCTGCCCGCGGAGACCTGGCTGCGGTTCGCGATCTGGATGGTGATCGGTTTCGTCGTCTACTTCCTGTACGGCCGTTCCCACAGCCGGCTCGGGCAGCGGCAGGCGGCGGCCGCGGGCGACGTCCCGCAGCCGCCCACCGGGAAATCCCGGTAACACCCCCCCCGCGACCCCCCCCGGCCCCGTATGTCCGCTTCGGCGAGGACCGCGGGGCCGGATAGCGTGCACACCATGCTCGCCGCCCCGCTCGCCCCCGCACGGACCGAGGTCACCCGGACGGCGTACTGGGCGCGGCTGCTGCCCCTTCTGGCGGCCCTGGCCTGCGCCACCCGGATCCCCTCGTTCGTCCGGCCGCTGTGGAACCCGGACGAGGGCTTCCTCGCCGTACAGGCGCGGCTGCTCGCCCAGGGCGGGCAGCTGTACGACACGGTGGTGGACCGCAAGCCGCCCCTGCTGCCCTGGCTGTACCAGGCCGCCTTCGCGGTCTTCGGCTCGGGCTCGCTGACCCCGCTGCGGGTGCTCGCCGTCCTCGCCCAGCTGCTCACCGCCGCCCTGCTGGCCTCCCTGGCCCGCCGCCGCTGGGGCGACCGGGCCGGCCGCACCGCCGGGGTGCTGTACCTGCTGGTCTCGGTCGGGCTCAACCCCGAGGACGCCCAGGCCGCCACCTTCGAGGTGTTCATACTGCCCGGCACGGCCGCCGCCCTGTGGTGCGCGGACCGCGGACGCTGGGGCGCGGCCGGGACGGCCGTCGCCGCCGCGTTCCTGACCAAGCAGACCGGTGGGGCGGTGCTGCTGCCGGTGGCCTGGCTGCTGTACCACCGGGGCGGCCCGCGCGCGGGCCTGGCACGGCTCGCGACCGGATTCGCCGCACCCGTGCTGGGCGCGGCCCTGGTGACGGATCCGGCCGGCTTCCTGTTCTGGACGGTGACGGGCTCCGCCGCGTACGCCTCCGTCACCGGCTCCGAACTGCACGTCCTGACCCGCGCGCTGACCAACGCCGCGATCCTCGCGGTGGCTTCGGCGGGGCTGCTCCCGCCGGTCGTACGGGCCCTGCGCACCGCCCGCGCCGGAGCGGCCGAGCTGTGGCTGTGGCTGGCCTCCTCGGCCGTCGCCGTGACCCTCGGCGGTCATTTCTTCGGCCATTACTTCCTGCAACTCACCCCGCCCCTGGCCCTGCTGGCCACCGCCGCGCTGCACGTCCTGCCCCGCGAGCGGCACATGACCGCCGTCCTCACCTCGGCCTGCTGCTGCACCCTGTTCGTCGGCTGGGGCCTGGCCGCCCCGCGCCCCGAACTCGCGCACGCCGAGCGGCTGGCGGCGGCCCTCGCGCACCGCACGGCACCCGCCGACCGGGTCCTGGTCTGGGGCATACACCCCGAGACGTACTGGCTGGCCGGCCGCACCCCCGCCACCCGCTACCTCACCGCGGGCCTGCTCACCAACTACAGCGGCGGCCGGGACGGCCCCCAGGTCGGCGAGAAGTACGCCGTGGCCGGCGGCTGGCCGGTCTTCCGGCGGGAGATGACCGCGCACGCCCCCGCCCTGGTCGTCGACGACTCCCGCGGCCTGCCGTACGGACCCGACCGCCTCCCCACGCTGAACCGTCTGCTCACGGAGGGCTACGCGGAGGTGGGCCGGGTGGACGGGGCGGTGCTGTACGCCCGGGTGCCGGGCCCGTAGCGGCGGCGGGAACGGCCGCTAGCCCCAGACCGTGCGCGGCCCCGTCACCTCCGCGCCCAGTTCCGTCACCCGGCGCCGCAGCTCCCGGTCGGCGGTCACCACCAGGCGGGGCCGGCCCGCGCTCTCCGCGGCCAGCTCCACGATCCGGTCGTCCCCGCTGCCCGGCGCCGGCTCCACCCGCACGCCGGGCACGGACGCCACGCCACGGGCCGCGCCCTCGACCACGAGCACCAGTTCCACGGGGCCGGCGTGTCCCGGCAGGCCCTTGCTCGCCAGGTGGTCCCGCAGCCGCTCGGCCGCCCCCCTGCGGTCCCGCCACCAGCCGTCGGGCCGCGCGCCGACGACGTTCGCGCCGTCCACGACGACGAGGAGCGGAGCGGGGGAGGGGGAGGCGGGCACGGGGTCGCGGGGGTCGGTCATGCGTCACAGGGTCCCATGCCCCGTGGCCGGGGGCCGGGCCCCGGGACCGTCGCCGAGCGGCTTAAAGTGAACCGGTGAACGGCGACTGGCTCCTTCGCGGCCGAGACGGCCGGCTCAGTGTCTACCAGCTGTCGGGCGACGCCGTCCTGTGCCGGGCGGAGCGCGGACCCGACGGTCCCTGGGCCGCCTCCCGCACGGTGGGCGGCGAGCAGAAACTGCACTCCGTCCTGGCGGCCGGCCAGGGCCCCGACGGCTATGCGCACCTGGTCTCCTGGCGCCCCACCGTCAAGGGCGAGGCCGGGCTGGTGCACACCACGCACTTCCGTCCGCACCTGGCGGCCCTGGACTGGCACCCGATCGGCCACCCGAACAGGAAGGGCGACCGCACCGGCACGCCCGCGGTCGCGGTGGACGCACAGGGCCGCGCCCATGTCTTCGTCCCGAACAGCGGCGGCGGGGTGAGCATGGTGATGCAGAAGGAGAAGGGCGGCTGGGACCCCTGGCGGGACCTGAAGGGCCGTGAGGTCCGGGACGGGCTGGCCGCGGTCACCGGGGAGTCCGGCCGGGTGGAACTGTACGCGGCCGTCCCCGAGGGACTGCTGCACTGGCGTCAGGAGGAGCCGGGCGCTCAGCCCGTGCTCCAGGAGGCCCTGCGGGCCCCGGTCCGTCCGGGCACCCTGCGCGCCCTGGCCACCTCCCCGGACCGGACGACCGCCTTCTACACCGACACCTCCGGAGACCTGTGCGCGTGGCGACCGGGCGGCGCGCCGGTGACCCTGCTGCCGGCGGCGGGACCCGGCCCGGTGTCGGCGGTCCGCTGCGACCTGGACGGCCACGACTGCACGCTGCTCGTCCAGCGCTCGGAGAACCGCCGGGTCGCCTTCGCCGGGTATCCGACCGAGCAGGAGTCGGCGGGCGCCTGGTGGACCGAGTCCGGCCCCGAGCTGCCGCTGGACGCGCTGGTGGCGCTCACGACGGACGAGACGGACCGGGTGGTGGCGGCAACGTTGTCCCCGTCGACCGGGCAGCTGCTGCTGACCCGGCGCAAGGACGAGCCGGGACTGGCGCTGGAGGCGTGGCGGCAGGTCTGACACGCCGGAGGGTGGCGGCAGGTCCGACACGCCGGAGGGCCCCCGCCGAGGCGGGGGCCCTCCGTATGTCACCGGGTGTTACGCCGGCACGCTCGCCAGGCCGGGAGCCAGGAACTTCTTGCCGTTCACGCGCTCCGAGACGCCCTCACGGTCCAGGTACGGCGTGATGCCGCCCAGGTGGAAGGGCCAGCCGGCGCCCGTGATCAGGCACAGGTCGATGTCCTGGGCCTCGGCGACGACGCCCTCGTCGAGCATGAGCCCGATCTCCTGCGCCACCGCGTCCAGCACGCGGGCCCGCACCTGCTCCTCGCTCAGGACGACATCGCCCTGCTCGAGCAGCGCGGCGACCTCCGGGTCCAGCTCCGGCTTGCCGCTGTCGTAGACGTAGAAGCCGCGCTTGCCGGCCTTGACGACGGCCGCGAGGTTCGGGGAGACCGTGAAGCGGTCCGGGAAGGCCCGGTTGAGGGTCTCCGAGACGTGCAGGCCGATCGCCGGGCCGACCAGCTCCAGCAGCACCAGCGGGGACATCGGCAGACCGAGCGGCTCGACGGCCTTCTCGGCGACCTCGACCGGGGTGCCCTCGTCGATGACGTTCTGGATCTCGCCCATGAAGCGGGTCAGGATGCGGTTCACGACGAACGCCGGGGCGTCCTTGACCAGAACCGCCGTCTTCTTCAGCTTCTTGGCCACCGCGAACGCGGTCGCGAGCGAGGCGTCGTCCGTCTTCTCGCCGCGGACGATCTCCAGCAGCGGGAGGATCGCGACCGGGTTGAAGAAGTGGAAGCCCACGACCCGCTCGGGGTTCTTCAGCTTCGACGCCATCTCCGTCACGGAGAGGGAGGAGGTGTTGGTGGCGAGGATCGCGTGCGCCGGGGCGACCGCCTCGACCTCGGCGAACACCTGCTGCTTGACGCCGATCTCCTCGAAGACCGCCTCGATGACGAAGTCGGCGTCCGAGAAGCCCTCGGCCTTGTCCAGGACACCGGTGACCAGCGCCTTGAGGCGGTTGGCCTTGTCCTGGTTGATGCGGCCCTTGCCGAGCAGCTTGTCGATCTCGGCGTGGACGTAGCCCACGCCCTTGTCGATGCGCTCCTGGTCGATGTCGGTCAGCACGACCGGCACCTCCAGGCGGCGCAGGAAGAGCAGCGCGAGCTGGCTGGCCATCAGACCGGCGCCGACGACACCGACCTTGGTGACCGGGCGGGCCAGGCTCTTGTCCGGGGCGCCCGCGGGACGCTTGCCGCGCTTCTGCACCAGGTTGAACGCGTAGATGCCGGAGCGCAGTTCGCCGCCCATGATCAGGTCGGCGAGCGCCTGGTCCTCGGCGTCGTAACCCTGCTGGAGGTCGCCGTTCTTGGCGGCCGCGATGATGTCCAGGGCGCGGTAGGCGGCCGGAGCGGCGCCGTGCACCTTGGAGTCCGCGATGAAGCGGCCCTTGGCGACGGCCTGGTCCCAGCCGTCGCCGCGGTCGATCACCGGACGCTCGACCTCGACGTCGCCCTTGAGGACGTTCGCGGTCCAGATCAGCGACTGCTCCAGGAAGTCGGCGCCCTCGAAGATCGCGTCCGCGATGCCGAGGTCGAAGACCTGCTGGCCCTTGAGCTGCTTGTTCTGGTTGAGGCTGTTCTCGATGATCACCGAGACGGCCTTGTCCGCGCCGATCAGGTTCGGCAGCAGCGCGCAACCGCCCCAGCCCGGGACCAGGCCCAGGAAGACCTCGGGGAGGGAGAACGCCGGGATCGCCTTGGAGACGGTCCGGTAGGAGCAGTGCAGGCCGACCTCGACGCCGCCGCCCATGGCCGCGCCGTTGTAGTACGCGAAGGTCGGGACCGCGAGCCCCGCGAGGCGCTTGAAGACCTCGTGGCCGCCCTTGCCGATGGCCAGCGCGTCCTCGTGCTTCTTCAGCAGCTCGACGCCCTTGAGGTCGGCGCCGACCGCGAAGATGAACGGCTTGCCGGTGATGCCGGCGCCGACGATGTCGCCGGCCGCGGCCTCCGCCTCGACCTGGTCGATGGCGGTGTTGAGGTTCGCCAGCGAGGCCGGACCGAAGGTGGTCGGCTTGGTGTGGTCCAGGCCGTTGTCCAGCGTGATGAGCGCGAAGCGCCCCGCACCGAACGGCAGGTCGAGGTGGCGTACGTGCGCGGACGTCACGACCTCGTCGGGGAACAGCTCGGCCGCACCCTTCAGAAGCTCTGCGGTGGTGCTCACTTGTCCCCCTCGAAGTGCGGGTTCTCCCAGATGACCGTCGCGCCCATGCCGAAGCCGACGCACATGGTGGTCAGGCCGTAGCGGACCTGCGGCTGCTCCTCGAACTGGCGGGCCAGCTGCGTCATCAGACGGACGCCGGAGGAGGCCAGCGGGTGACCGAAGGCGATGGCGCCGCCGTACTGGTTGACGCGCTCGTCGTCGTCCGCGATGCCGTAGTGGTCCAGGAAGGCCAGCACCTGGACGGCGAAAGCCTCGTTGATCTCGAACAGGCCGATGTCGGAGATGGACAGCCCCGCCTGGGCGAGGGCCTTCTCCGTGGCCGGGATCGGGCCGTAGCCCATGACCTCCGGCTCCACGCCCGCGAAGGAGTAGGAGACGAGGCGCATCTTGACCGGCAGGTTGTTCTCGCGGGCGAAGTCCTCGCTCGCGAGGATCGACGCGGTGGCGCCGTCGTTCAGACCGGCCGCGTTGCCCGCGGTGACCCGGCCGTGCACGCGGAACGGCGTCTTCAGCCCGGCCAGGTTCTCCAGGGTGGTGCCCGGGCGCATCGGCTCGTCGGCCGTGACCAGGCCCCAGCCCGTCTCGCCGGCCTCGGGGTTGGTGCGGCGCACCGAGATCGGCACCAGGTCCTGCTGGATCTTGCCGTTGGCGTACGCCTTGGCGGCCTTCTCCTGCGAGCGCACCGCGTACTCGTCGGCGCGCTGCTTGGTGATCTGCGGGTAGCGGTCGTGCAGGTTCTCCGCCGTCATGCCCATGAACAGGGCGGACTCGTCGACCAGCTTCTCGGAGACGAACCGCGGGTTCGGGTCCACGCCCTCGCCCATGGGGTGGCGGCCCATGTGCTCGACGCCACCGGCGATGACGGCGTCGTAGGCGCCGAAGGCGATCGAGCCGGCGGTGGTGGTCACGGCGGTCAGGGCGCCGGCGCACATGCGGTCGATCGAGTAGCCCGGGACGGACTGCGGCAGGCCCGCGAGGATGCCGGCGGTGCGGCCGAGGGTCAGGCCCTGGTCGCCGATCTGCGTGGTCGCGGCGATGGCGACCTCGTCGATCTTCTTGGGGTCCAGACCGGGGTTGCGGCGCAGCAGCTCCCGGATCGCCTTCACGACGAGGTCGTCGGCGCGGGTCTCGTGGTAGATGCCCTTCGGGCCCGCCTTGCCGAACGGGGTGCGGACGCCGTCGACGAAGACGACGTCCCTGACGGTACGAGGCACGATGGCTCTCCTCCAGGGTGCGGGGTGGCACTGCTGCGTTGCGCTGAGCGCGCGCTCAGGACCCATGCTACTTATGAGTAACGTAGCTGCACAGTCCTGCCGGGGGGAGCGGTGAACGTCACATCGGCGTCGTCCGTCCTCAGGAGGGGGTGCAACGGTCCGGCGGGTCGGCTTCCGGACGGGCCGCGCGGCACGGGCCGTGCCGCGCGCGCCGGACGCCGGTCGTGCTCCGCACGGGCACGGACGTCGTCTCGATCCGCAGGCCGTCGCAGGATCTTGGCGTGATCTCGACGTTCCTGGTCCGCTCCCGCGGCCCCGCGGAGCCCATCGGGAGGCCGACTCGGGGAGCACAAGGCCGCCGGCACCGGTCGTCTTCCTCCCGCTCCGGCTCCGGCGGCTCGTCCGCGCACCGCCGCGGGCGAGGAGCGACCGCGTGGTGATCTGATCAGGTTCTACGGTGACTAGGCGTCCTTGACGGCCAGCGCGTCCACCAGCACCGGCGTCACCAGTTCCACCTGCCACGGCCGCGCGCCGTACCCGGTGAGCGCGGTCTCCACGGACCGGGTGTCGACGGCCTTCGGCGGCTCCCAGCAGATCCTGCGCACCGTGTCCGGGGAGATCACGTTCTCCTGCGGCATGGCGAGCCGCTCGGCCAGTGCCGACACCCCCGTCCGGGCGGCGGACAGCCGCGCCGCGGCGGCCGGATCCTTGTCGGCCCACGCCCGCGGCGGCGGAGGCCCGGTGACCGGCTGTCCCGGCTGCGGCAGCGCGGTCTCGGGAAGGGCCCTGGCCCGGTCGACGGCGGCCTGCCACTGTTCCAGCTGCCGCCGCCCCGTGCGATGCCCGAACCCGTTCAGCGCGGCGAGGGCGTGCACATTGGCCGGCAGGGCGAGCGCGGCCTCCACGATGGCCGCGTCGCTCAGCACCTTCCCCGGTGACACGTCACGCCGCTGGGCGATCCGGTCCCGCGTCTGCCACAGCTCCCGGACGACGGCGAGCTGCCGGCGCCGCCGCACCTTGTGCATGCCCGACGTGCGGCGCCAGGGGTCCTTGCGCGGCTCGGCCGGCGGCGCCGTCGCGATCGCGTCGAACTCCTGGAGGGCCCACTCCAGCTTGCCCTGCCGGTCCAGCTCCTTCTCCAGGGCGTCCCGCAGGTCCACGAGCAGCTCGACGTCGAGCGCGGCGTACCGCAGCCAGGGCTCGGGCAGGGGCCGGGTCGACCAGTCGACGGCCGAGTGGCCCTTCTCCAGGACGTAGCCGAGGACGCCCTCCACCATGGCGCCGAGGCCGACCCGGGGGAAGCCGGCGAGCCGGCCGGCCAGCTCGGTGTCGAACAGGCGGGTCGGGACCATGCCTATCTCGCGCAGGCAGGGCAGGTCCTGGGTGGCCGCGTGCAGCACCCACTCGACGCCGGACAGGGCCTCGCCGAGGCCGGAGAGGTCGGGGCAGGCGACGGGGTCGATCAGCGCGCTGCCGGCGCCCTCGCGGCGCAGCTGCACCAGATAGGCGCGCTGGCCGTAGCGGTAGCCGGAGGCGCGCTCGGCGTCCACGGCGACCGGGCCGGAGCCGGCGGCGAAGGCGGCGATCACCCGGGCGAGGGCCGCCTCGTCGGTGACCACGGGCGGAATGCCCTCGCGGGGTTCGAGCAAAGGAGTGGGCGCCCCCGTCACAGAAGATCCGGCGTCGTCCGGAGGGGTGCCTCCGGGGATGCGCAGGGAGCTGTCTGCTGCGGTGTCTTGGGCGTCGGTCACCTGTCAAGGGTATCCGTGTGTGGACGGCGCCCGTCGACGGAACGTTCCGTCGACGGGCGCCGGAGGGGCGTAAACCAGTCAGTCCGGGGCACGGTCCGGGCCCACCCGGGTCAACGCGGGATTCCCCCGAAGGGGGCATCCGATGGGCTCAGTGGATGATCCCGGTACGCAGGGCCACGGCCACCATGCCGGCCCGGTCGCCCGTGCCCAGCTTGCGGGCGATGCGCGCCAGGTGGCTCTTCACGGTGAGGGCGGACAGGCCCATGGAGACGCCGATCGCCTTGTTCGACTGGCCCTCCGCGACCAGTCGCAGCACCTCGACCTCGCGGCCGGACAGCTCCCGGTAGCCGCCCGGGTGGCTCGGGGCACCCGGGGGGCGGCGGTGCATGCGGGCGGCGGCGCCGAGGGGAGCGGCACCGGGTCGGGCGGGGAGCCCGATGTTGGTGCGGGTGCCGGTGACGACGTAGCCCTTGACGCCGCCGGCCAGCGCGTTGCGGACCGCGCCGATGTCGTCGGCGGCGGACAGCGCGAGTCCGTTGGGCCAGCCCGCGGCCCGGGTCTCGGACAGCAGGGTCAGGCCGGAGCCGTCGGGGAGGTGGACGTCGGCGACGCAGATGTCGCGCGGGTTGCCGATGCGGGGACGAGCCTCCGCGATGGACGAGGCTTCGATGACATCGCGCACGCCGAGCGCCCACAGGTGGCGAGTGACGGTGGAGCGGACGCGCGGGTCGGCCACGACCACCATGGCGGTCGGCTTGTTCGGGCGGTAGGCGACCAGGCTTGCGGGTTGCTCAAGGAGAACGGACACCAGGCCTCCTGGGTGGGGGACGGGGCCGGCTTTGGGGATGAAGCCGGGACGAACCGTGCTTTCAAGGTCACAGTCGTCTTCGGCAGCAAACTCGTCCGCCTTTAGAGAATGATCACGATCTAGTGAGTAACAATCTGTGCAATTCGGACACGCGATCGATCATCCGAAGATCGAGTCGGTTCGAGCCGGTGCGATTCGAGTGCACAAAGTGGCCGTATCGACAAAGAGATGGTCAACAGTGCGTTTCGTGGCGATCGGTCAGCGGGACTGCGGACCCCTGCGCTGCGGCAGCGTCACCACCGAGGCGTCACCCGGGCCGGCCGGCGGCAGCCCCGCGACCTGCGCCAGCAGATCGCACCAGGCGGCCAGATGGGCAGCGGTGTCCGGCACCCCGCCGAGGCCCTCGCGGGGCGTCCAGGACGCCCGGATCTCGATCTGCGAGGCGGCCGGCCGCTCGGCCAGCCCGCCGAAGTAGTGCGAGCCGGCCCGGGTGATCGTGCCGCTCGGCTCGCCGTAGCCCAGCCCGCGCGCCTGCAACGCGCCGGTCAGCCACGACCAGCACACCTCGGGCAGCAGCGGATCGGCCGCCATCTCCGGTTCCAGCTCCGCGCGCACCAGCGTCACCAGCCGGAACGTGCCCCGCCAGGCCTCGTGCCCCGCCGGGTCGTGCAGCAGCACCAGCCGCCCGTCGGCCAGCTCCTGCTCGCCGTCGACCACCACCGCCTCCAGCGCGTACGCGTACGGGGCGAGCCGCTGCGGGGCGGGCGTCGGCTCCACCTCGACCTGCGGCCGCAGCCGGCTGCTGCGCAGGCCCTCGACGGCGGTACGGAAAGCGGGCGGACCCGAGGCACCGGAGTGCCGGTCCGCCTCTTCGGTGTCCTTCACGTCGCCCGTTCCATCAGCGCTGTCCGACATTCGTCCGTGAGCCGCAGCCATGCGGGGAAGAGTAAGGGGAAGCGAGGCTCCGTGCAGGGCAAGACACCCCGCGCCGCCGGTCACCGGTGTCGTGCGAGACTTGCCCCGTGACCGCCAACGACACCCCCAAGGGCCAGCAGCCGACAGCGACGTACGACAGCGCCTTCCTCAAGGCGTGCAGGCGCGAACCGGTACCGCACACCCCCGTGTGGTTCATGCGCCAGGCCGGCCGCTCGCTGCCCGAGTACCGCAAGGTGCGCGAGGGTGTCCCCATGCTGGAGTCGTGCATGCGGCCCGAGCTGGTCACCGAGATCACGCTGCAGCCGGTGCGCCGGCACGACGTGGACGCGGCGATCTACTTCAGCGACATCGTCGTCCCGCTGAAGGCCATCGGCCTCGACCTCGACATCAAGCCCGGCGTCGGCCCGGTCGTCGAGCGGCCCATCCGCACCCGCGCCGACCTGGCCCGGCTGCGCGACCTCGGCCCCGAGGACGTGCCGTACGTCACCGAGGCCATCGGCCTGCTCACCCGCGAACTGGGCGCCACCCCGCTGATCGGCTTCGCGGGCGCGCCGTTCACCCTCGCGAGCTACCTGGTCGAGGGCGGCCCGTCCCGCACGTACGAGAACGCCAAGGCGATGATGTACGGCGACCCCGAGCTGTGGGCCGACCTGCTGGACCGCCTCGCCGACATCACGGCCGCCTTCCTGAAGGTGCAGATCGAGGCCGGTGCGAGCGCCGTCCAGCTCTTCGACTCCTGGGCCGGCGCGCTGGCCCCGGCGGACTACCTGCACTCGGTGATGCCCGCCTCGGCGAAGGTCTTCGACGCGGTCGCGGGCTACGGCGTCCCGCGCATCCACTTCGGTGTCGGCACCGGCGAACTGCTGAAGCTCATGGGCGAGGCCGGCGCGGACGTCGTCGGCGTCGACTGGCGCGTCCCGCTGGACGAGGCCCGGCGCCGCGTCGGTGCCGGCAAGGCGCTCCAGGGGAACCTGGACCCGACGGTGCTGTTCACCGACAAGGACACCATCGCGGCCAAGGCCCGCGAGGTGCTCGACGCCGCCGCCGGCCTGGAGGGGCACGTCTTCAACCTCGGCCACGGCGTCCCGCCGAACGCCGACCCGGACGCGCTGACCCGGCTCGTGGAGTACGTCCACACCGCCACCGTGCGCTGACTCACCAGGAGTAGTGGGGCCGGGCCCGCCTGCCGAACAGCAGGCCGGGCGGCTCCGGCGGGGGAGGCGTGCCGGGCTTGAGCGGCCAGGCGAGCAGCATGCCCGCCAGGAAGCCGACCACGTGCGCCGCGTACGCCACCGTGCCGGCGCCGGACATCCCGTGCCCGGACGAGTACCCGGCCTGGAGCACGAACCAGAAGCCCAGCACCAGCCAGGCGGGCAGCCGCAGCGGCAGGAAGACCAGGAACGGCACCAGCACCCACACCCTGGCCTTCGGGTACAGCACCAGATAGGCGCCGAGGACGCCGGCGATCGCGCCGGACGCGCCGATCAGCGGGTCGGTGGAGTCGGCGTTGAGCAGGGCGAAGCCGTAGCCGGCCGCGTAGCCGCAGACGACGTAGAAGAGGAGATACCGGATGTGGCCCATCCGGTCCTCGACGTTGTTGCCGAAGATCAGCAGGAAGAGCATGTTGCCCAGCAGGTGCAGCCAGCCGCCGTGCAGGAACATCGCCGTGAAGACCGACAGCGCCGGCGACTTGTCGTAGCCGGGCGGCCCCACGACACAGCCCGGGCCGTTCGGGCCCACGCCGACGGCCCCCGTCGGGACGAGCCGAGGTGTCCGATGGTGTATCAGCTCCTGGGGCACCGCCGCGTAGTGGTCCATGAACGCCTGCAGATGACACAGCCGCAGCAGTTCGCCGCCTCCCGCCACGGGACCGGCGGTGCCGGGCGTGGTGACGAACACCAGCACATTGGCGGCGATGAGCGCGTACGTCACCCAGGGCGTGCGGCGCACCGGGTTCACGTCATGGACGGGGATGACCACACAGAAGTAGTGCCCGGGATACGGCGGGTGAATCGGTGAACGCGGCCGGGCGCGGGTGCGTATCTCTTCTCAACCGACGTGAGGATCAGGCGATGACGAACGCTGCGCAGGTTCCGGCGATGCATGCTCTGCCCGATGGCGAGGCCGAGCTGTCCTTGGTGGTACGGCTCCCCTGGGAGGACGTCGCGCGGCTCGGCCAGGAGGCCGGGCGGCTGGCTTCCCAGATGCAGCGGCCGGTGACGCTGGACGAGGCGGTGAGCCACCGGTTGCGCTCCACCCGGCCGTCCGCCTCCCACGCCAGGCCCGCCGCGGAACAGCCCGCCGCCGTGTCCGCCCTGCCGCGGATCAGCGGGACCGCCTAGGCGGCCCGCACCTTCGCCGTCGCCTTTCTCGCCGCCACCAGGACCGGGTCCCACACCGGTGAGAACGGCGGGGCGTAGCCCAGGTCCAGGGCCGTCATCTGCTCCACCGTCATCTGCGCGGTCAGCGCCACCGCGGCGATGTCGACCCGCTTCGCCGCCCCCTCCCTGCCGACGATCTGCACGCCCAGCAGCCGGCCCGTCCGGGACTCGGCGAGCATCTTGACCGTCATGGGGGCGGCGCCGGGGTAGTAGCCGGCGCGGCTGGTCGACTCGATGGTGACCGCCTCGAACCGCAGGCCCACCCGGCGCGCGTCCTTCTCCCGCAGGCCGGTGCGGGCGATCTCCAGATCGCAGACCTTGCTGACGGCCGTGCCGACGACACCGGGGAAGGTGGCGTAGCCGCCGCCGGCGTTGGTCCCGATGACCTGGCCGTGCTTGTTGGCGTGGGTGCCGAGCGGGACGTACTGCTCCTGCCCGGAGACCAGGTTCAGCACCTCCACGCAGTCGCCGCCCGCCCAGATGTTCTCGTGTCCGCGCACCCGCATCGCGAGGTCGGTGAGCAGACCGCCGTGGGCGCCGACGGGCAGGCCGGCCGCCCGGGCGAGCCCGGTCTCCGGGCGGACGCCGATGCCGAGGATCACCAGATCGGCGGGGTACTCGGCGTCCTCCGTGACCACCGCCCGCACCCGGCCGTCCTGACCGGTGAGGAGCTTGGTGACCTCGGCGTCGTTCACCATGGTGATGCCGAGGCCCTCCATGGCCCGGTGCACCAGCCGGCCCATGTCCGGGTCCAGCGTCGACATGGGCTCCTTGCCGCGGTTGACGACCGTCACCTCGAAGCCCCGGTTGATCAGCGCCTCGGCCATCTCGACGCCGATGTAGCCGGCGCCCACGACCACCGCCCTGCGGCCACGCGTGCGCGCCAGGGTGTCCAGCAGCGCCTGGCCGTCGTCGAGGGTCTGCACGCCGTGCACACCGGGGGCGTCCGCGCCGGGCAGGTCCGGACGGACCGGGCGGGCGCCGGTGGCGATGACGAGCCGGTCGTACGGCGTCCAGGACTCGGCCCCGGAATCGACGTCACGCGCGCGTACCCGCTGCCCGGCCACGTCGATCTCCGTGACCTCGGTCCGCAGCCGCAGATCGATCCCGCGCGCCCGGTGCTCCTCGGGCGTCCGGGCGATGAGCCGGTCCCGCTCGGGCACCTCGCCGCCCACCCAGTACGGGATCCCGCACGCCGAGAAAGACGTGAAGTGGCCACGCTCGAAGGCCACGATGTCCAGCTCCTCGGGGCCCTTCAGCCGTCGTGCCTGCGACGCCGCGGACATGCCCGCGGCGTCGCCGCCGATCACGACCAGCCGTTCCGCACCACTGCCCCGCCCATCGTCCATGGTCATGGGAACACGCTACGGGGCGCGGGCAGGTCAGTCGCGGCCCGCCTCCCCCGCGGGGTCGGGAACCGGACGCGCCGAGGGCAGCGGACCGAGCGCGGTCGTCGCGGGCGCGGACTCCGCGCGGCGCGGCAGCCGGGGGCGTACGATCCGCAGCCACAGCAGCACCAGCAGCGCGGCGAGCACCGCGAACGGCAGGACGGCAGCGAGCACGAGGGCGATCCAGCGCAGCACGGAGACGAACACGTGCCAGCCGCCCGCCAGCGCGTCCGTGAAGCCCGGCGCGTCGTCCGCCTCGTGCACCGGGGTCTCGGAGAGCGACAGCGTGACGGTGGCCAGGCCCGTGCGGTCCTTCAGGGACGCCTGACGGGCCAGCAGCGCCTCCAGGTCGGCCTGACGGCTGCTCAGCTCACCCTCCAGCGCCACCACGTCGCTCAGCTTGGTCGCCTTGTCCATCAGGGCGCGGATCCGGTCGACGCTGGCCCGCTGCGACCTGATCCGGCTGTCCACGTCGACCACCTGGTCGGTGACGTCGACCGCCTTGGCCGTGCGCTCGACCAGCCGGCCCGTGCCCTGGAGGCCGGTGAGGACCTCGTCGTACTTCTCGGTGGGCACGCGCAGCACCACCCTGGTGTGCTCGTGGCCGTCGGAGTCGCGGCTCGTCGTCTCCTTGCCGACGTAGCCGCCCGCGTCCTCGGCGGTCGTCCGGGCCTCCTCCAGCGCCTCGGGGACGTCCTTGACCTCGACGGTGAGGGAGGCGGTGCGGATGATCGCGTTCTGGGGGAGCTTCGGGGTCGTACGGGCGCCCTTTCCGTCGCCCGCCGAGCCGCCGGGCGCGCCGGCCTGCTCGGCCCGGCCGTCCGGGACGGCCTTCGCGGTGCCGCCGCCCGCGTCGTCCGCGCCGCCGCACCCGGCGAGCGCGAGGCAGGCGGCGAGCAGCACCCCGGCCAGGGGCCGGAGGCGACGAGCGGAGTGTGGTGTGCGCATGGGCGGTACCCCCCGAGGCTTTGGTGTGTGACGTCTCTTCGACGGCGGGGCGGGCGGGAACGTTGGCCGGCCGCGGTTCCGATGCGGTCACGGTCCGGACTCGGCCCGGACACCGGGGCCCGGCGGGAGCGCCGGCGGGGTCTGAGAGAGTGGGGGACATGAGCGCAACGGACAGGGGCCTGGGGCACGTCGTCGTCATCGGGGCCGGTATCGCGGGGCTGGCCGCCGCGCACCGGCTGCTGGGACGCGGCGCGCGCGTGACCGTGCTGGAGGCCGGCGACCGGGTCGGCGGCAAGCTGCTGCCCGGCGAGATCGCCGGCGTACGGGTCGACCTGGGCGCCGAGTCCCTGCTCGCCCGCCGCCCCGAAGCCGTGGCGCTCGCGCGCGAAGCGGGCCTGGGCGAGCGGCTCCGGCCGCCGAGCACCGCGACCGCCGCCCTCTGGACCCGGGGCGCCCTGCGGCCCCTGCCCAAGGGCCATGTGATGGGTGTGCCCGGCACCGCCGCCGCGCTCTCCGGCGTCCTCTCCGCCGAGGGCCTGGCCCGCATCGAGCGCGACGCCGACCTGCCCCGCACCGAGATCGGCGACGACGTGGCCGTGGGGGAGTACGTGGCGGCCCGGCTCGGCCACGAGGTCGTCGACCGTCTGGTCGAGCCTCTGCTCGGCGGGGTCTACGCGGGCGACGCGTACCGCATCTCGATGCGCTCGGCCGTCCCGCAGCTCTTCCAGGCCGCCCGCGCCCACGCCTCCCTCACGGAGGGCGTCCGGGAGATCCAGGCGAAGGCCGCCGCGAACCGGCAGACGGGGCCGGTCTTCATGGGCATCGTCGGCGGGGTCGGGCAGCTGCCGCTCGCGGTCGCCGCGTCGGTCCGCGCGCGGGGCGGCGAGATCCTGACCGGCACGCCCGCGCACGACCTGCGCCGCGAGGCGGCCGGCGGCTGGCGCGTCACCGCCGGGGAGCGCGTGCTGCGCGCCGACGCCGTGGTCGTCGCCGTGCCCGCCCCGGCCGCCGCCGAGCTGCTGCGCGCCGAGTCGCCGGGGGCCGCCGCCGAGCTGGCCGCCGTCGAGTACGCCTCGATGGCCCTGATCACCCTCGCCTACCGGCGCACCGGCCTCGGCCTGCCCGAGGGCAGCGGCTTCCTCGTGCCGCCCGTCGACGGCCGCACCATCAAGGCGTCCACCTTCGCCTCCCAGAAGTGGGGCTGGATCGCCGAGGAGGACCCCGACGTGGTGGTGCTGCGCACGTCCGTGGGCCGGTACGGCGAGACGGAGGTGCTCGGCCGGGACGACGCCGACCTGGTGGCGGTCTCCCGGCGGGACCTGCGCGAGGCGACCGGTCTGGACGCCGTACCGCTGGCGACCCGGGTCACCCGCTGGACCGACGGTCTGCCCCAGTATCCGGTCGGGCACCACGCCCGTGTGGCCCGCGTCCGCGAGCGGGTGGCCGAGCTCCCGGGACTCGCGGTGTGCGGCGCGCAGTACGACGGCGTGGGCGTCCCGGCGTGCATCGCGAGCGCGTACGCGGCGGTGGACCAGCTGGACGGCGACCCGGCCGGGGTCCGGGAGCTGACGGCCAACCCGGTGCAGAGCCTGCACGGGGGAGCGGGAGAATAGGGACCATGAGTGACGACGCCCCCATCACCGAGTCCGGCAGGATCCCGAACAAGGGCAAGCTGGCCAAGGACCTCAACGAGGTCATCCGCTACACCCTCTGGTCGGTCTTCAGGCTGAAGGACGCGCTGCCGGAGGACCGCTCCGGTTACGCCGACGAGGTCCAGGAGCTGTTCGACCAGCTCGCCGCCAAGGACGTGACGGTCCGCGGCACCTACGACGTCTCGGGCCTGCGCGCCGACGCCGACCTGATGATCTGGTGGCACGCCGAGACCAGCGACCAGCTCCAGGAGGCGTACAACCTCTTCCGCCGCACGAAGCTGGGCCGCGCGCTCACGCCCGTGTGGTCGAACATGGCGCTGCACCGCCCCGCCGAGTTCAACCGCTCGCACATCCCGGCGTTCCTCGCCGACGAGACGCCCCGCAACTACGTGAGCGTCTACCCGTTCGTGCGCTCCTACGACTGGTACCTGCTGCCCGACGAGGACCGCCGCCGGATGCTCGCCGACCACGGCAAGATGGCCCGCGGCTACCCGGACGTGCGCGCCAACACGGTCGCCTCGTTCTCGCTCGGGGACTACGAGTGGGTCCTGGCCTTCGAGGCCGACGAGCTGTACCGCATCGTCGACCTCATGCGCCACCTGCGTGCCTCCGAGGCCCGTATGCACGTCCGCGAGGAGGTGCCGTTCTTCACGGGCCGCCGCAAGGACGTCGCCGAGCTGGTGGCCGGCCTGGCCTGAGGCGACCCGTGCGGGGCGCGGGGCCGTAGCGGGGTGCGGCGGCCTAGCGCCGGTCGGCCTTGCCCTTGAGGGCGTCCCGCCGGGACTCCTTGTCGGTCCCGGCGCCGGAGGCGACCGGTTCCGGGTGCGGCGCGCACGAAGCGTGCCGCGCCGGGAGGCGGCCCTCCAGCAGATACGCGAACAGGTGCCCGTTCACGCACTTGTTGGCGCCGCCCCCGATGCCGTGCGTGCCCGCGTCCCGCTCGGTCACCAGCACCGAGCCGGCCAGCCGCCGGTTCATCTCCAGGGCCCCTTCGTACGGCGCGGCGGCGTCCCGCTCGGCCGCCAGGATCAGCACCGGCGGCAGTTCACCCGGTCCGGTCCGCACGTCCAGCGGCCGCTGCCGGGGCGCGGGCCAGTAGGCGCACGGCAGGTTCAGCCACGCGTTGTCCCAGGTCTCGAAGGGCGCCACCCGGGCGAGCCGTGTGTTGTCCCGGTCCCAGACCTTCCAGTCCGTCGGCCAGGACGCGTCGTTGCACTCGACGGCGGTGTACACCGCGCTGCCGTTCTCCGCCTCGGCGGCCGTCCCCGGGCTCGGCGCGGCCAGCCGCACCAGCGGCTTGGGGTCGCCGTGCAGATAGGAGGAGAGGGCGGCGGCCCGGCTCGGCCAGAAGTCGTCGTAGTACCCCGCCGTCAGGAACACGTTCTGCAACTGGCCGGGACCGACCTTCCCGCCCGCGGGCTTCCGGGCCAGCCGGTCGCGCGCGGTGTCGTAGCCGCGCTGCACCTTCGCGGGCGTGGCACCGAGCCGGTACACGTCGTCGTGCCGGGCGATCCAGTCCCGGAAGTCCGCCCAGCGCTCCTCGAAGGCGGCCGACTGGTCCAGGTTGCTGCGGTACCAGATCTTCTGCGGGTCCGGGTCGACCGCCGAGTCCAGCACCATGCGCCGCACGTGCGAGGGGAACATGGCCGCGTACAGGGAGCCGAAGTAGGTGCCGTACGACGCCCCCACGAAGGTCAGCCGGTTCTCGCCCAGCGCCGCCCGCAGGACGTCCAGGTCCCGGGCGTTGTTGAGCGAGTTGTAGAACCGCAGCCTGCTCCCCGAGCGCTGGGCGCAGCCGCGTGCGTACGCCTTGGCCTGGCCGACGCGCTGCTGCTTGTACGCCTCCGACGGGTGCGTGGGGGACGCGGTGGGCGCCTTGAAGTAGTGCTTCGGATCCACGCAGGACAGCGGCGCCGACCGGCCCACCCCGCGCGGGGCGTAGCCGACCAGGTCGTAGGCGGCGGCGATCCGCTGCCACGCCGGGACCTTGCCGACCAGCGGGAAGTACATGCCGGAGGCGCCGGGACCGCCCGGGTTGTAGACGAGGGCGCCCTGCCGGGGGACCTTCCGCTTGCTGTTGTGCGGATCCCTCCGGGTGGCCTGGCCGCGGCTGACGGTGAGCTTGATCTGCCTGCTGCCGGGGTGCGCGTAGTCCAGCGGGACGGACACCGTGCCGCACCGCACGCCGGCCGGTGCGTGCGGGACGTCGGCCGCGGAGCAGGGGCCGAAGTCGATGCCGGTCGCCCGGGCGCGGGCCACGGCCACCGCCGTGCCGCGCAGCTCGGCCGTGCCGGGGGCACCCGGTGCGGCCGGGGTGCCGGTCGTGCCGCCCGCCGGAGCCGCGGCCAGGGTGGTCAGGAGCAAGGACCCTGCGGCCGAGTACAGGGCGGCAGCTTTCATCGGGTATCCCTTCGTGCGCGGCGGCGATGGCACGGCTGCCACGGCCCGGCGACAACAAAAGGGATAATTCGTACGACTTTGGGGGAAGGCAAGCACCACCTGGCCAGTGTCGGTGCCAATGCCCCCTATGCGCCCCCCGAAGCCGCCCTCACTCCCGCCAGGGCTGGTCGCGGTGGGCGAAGGCCGCGCGCAGCTCCGGCTCGCCGATCGCGCGGATGCCGCGCACGGCGACGGAGGTGAGGAACGACCGCTCGTCACCGGCCGGCCTCCCGGGCAGCGTGCTCAGCAGCCGCTGCCCTTCCGGCGAGGCCCAGCGCGCGTACGGATGCACCTCGAACCGGGCGATGGCCAGACAGCTCAGCGCGAGGATGAGGGGCAGGGCGAACCACAGGGCCACCAGCAGCCGTGGCGTCCCGGCCTGGACGGGCAGCAGCAGGGCTGTCACGCCCAGCGCGACCACGGCCGCCGTGGCCGCCCGCACCCGGCGGACGGCGGTCCCCACGCTCGTCCCCGCGCCCTCGGGCACCGCGAGCCCCGCGCGCACCAGGCCGTCGGCCAGCCGGCGCACGGCCTCCGCACCGGCCGCCCGCGCCCGCACCGGCGCGATCCGCGACTGGCCCTCGGGGCCTATGGCTCCTATGACCGACCGCTCCATCTCGTCGCGCCCCCGGGGGTCCACGACCGTGGCCCAGCCGGTGTGCGCCAGCAGCAGTCGCCGCTGACGCGCCATGGAGACCAGGGTCACATCGGCGACGCGCGCGGGACCCCCGGAGAGGAAGGCCGCCTCGTACAGCGTCAGCTCGTGCGCCCGGTCCGCCGGCGCGGCCGGCGCGTCCACGGCGGCCGCGCGGACGGCCGCCAGGCACAGTCGGGTGCAGGCGGTGCCGGCGAAAGCCCAGGCCAGGAGCAGCAGAAGGACCCAGAACATGACAAGTTTGTATGCCAGGGGACTGGGCCGGCGCCATGCCCTGTTCACGATCCGGACGGAGTGTTGGCGGTACGTTACGTTCCGCTTTTCCGGCTGGTCAGAACCGTCAGGGGCTGCTCGTCGCCGGTGGCGCGCCGGCGGTGGCGGGCGGCAGGGCGGACGTCTCGCCCGGCGACGGCGCGACGGGCACCGCGGCGCCCGGGTCGACCTCCGGCGGCGTCGGCACGGAGGAGGCGGAGGACGCCAGGTCCTGGGCCAGCGCGGAGAAGTCGACGTACCCGGTCGCCTCCAGGACCTTGATGTGGTCCAGGACGGTCGCGTTGGCGTCGTCGGCGAGATCGCGGACCAGGGAGTTCTGGGTGCCGGCCCGGACCTGGGCGACCAGGGAGAACACCCGGCCGTGCGCGAGCCGCAGGAGGCCGGCGAACCGACGGTCGAAGTCCTGGCCCTCGGCCCCGTTCAGAGTGGCGAGCCACTCCCTCTGCTGCGCGTTCGGCTCGTTGGGCAGGGACACGCCGAGCTGGGTGGCGACGGTCCGGACGTGCGCGTCCAGGGACGTGTGGCCGTCGACGAGGTGCAGGCCCGCGGTGCGGACGGCCGGCGTGGTCCCCTTGCGCTGCGCCAGCTCTCCGGCGGGCAGCTCCCACAGACCGGCCAGCCGGACCTTGGTGATGAAGTCCCGGTCCTGGACGGACAGCGGTCCGTAGGGGGTCGTCACCGTCTGCGCGCTCAGCACGTTCGCGCTCGCCGGGTCCTGCCGGTCGGCATAGGACCAGAGCGGGACGAGAAGGGCGACGGCCGTCGCCGCCAGCGCGGCGATGACCAGACCTGTGCCGCTGAACATGCCTCGGCCGTTGACGGGGGGACGCGGTCGCATGGAGCCTCCTGCACCGCACGCCAGGGGGTGCTTGGGGTGGGTGCGGGGTTGGCATATTACTGGGGCCCGAGGACGGGCTCTCGTGTGCGGTGGGCCGGGCGACCGGTCGCGGCGCCGTTCGGGGCGGACCCGGGTGGGCCGGCGCGGGGCGAGGGGCGTGGCCGTTCGCAGGGGGTGCCGAAGCCCGGGCGCGGGTCCCGCCCGGACTCGGCTCGGGGGTGCCTGTTCGCGGCCGGTGTCGGCTCGGGGGTGCCTGTTCGCGGCCGGTGTCGGCTCAGGGGTCGCCTGTTCGCGGCCGGTCTCGGATCGGGGGTGCCTGTTCGCGCCCGCCCTCAGTTCAGGGAGTACAGGGCGACCCGTTCCCGCCCGCCCTCGGCTCGGGGCGACCCGTTCACGCCCGGCGTCCCAGCAGACCCCGTACCGCTCGCGCCGCCGCCCCCCGCTTTCGCGGAGCCGGGCCCGCGCGGTCCAGCCACCACTCCCGCAGCAGCCGCCGGGCCGCGGCGTCCCCCGGCCGCCCGAGCTTCAGCAGGTGCCCGGCGAAGTCCAGCGCATCCCGGCGGTAGCCGCCGCTCATCGGACGCTGCCGGGCGTACTCCAGGAACGCCTCCCGGTATCCCGCCCCGAGGATCTCCGGCAGCTCGGGCGCCACCTGCGCCACCACGCCCGCCCGCTTCGCCGCGAGCGCCCGCGCCTGCACCCCCATCCGCACCCGGTCGAACCCCTCCGGCACCGGCGTCCCCGCCACCAGCGACGACAGCACGGCGGCCTGGGCGACGCCGAGCCGCTCGCGCACCCCGGTCACCGGCCTCGCCAGTACCCCGACGCCGCCACCCCCGACGCCGCCACCCCCGGCCCCCGCATCGGCGGCGCCCCCCGGCGCCGTACCCGCGGCCCCCGTACCGGCGGCGGCGCCCCCCGGCGCCGTCCCCCCGGCCGCCGTGTCCTTCGGCGCGCGTCCGCGCCCGGCCGTCACCGCCTCGCGGATCGCGTCCAGCTCCCCTGCCAGCTCGGCCGGGTCGGGGAAGTTCTCGTCCCGTTCCAGGAGCACCCCCGGCGGCGCGACCCGGGCGGCGAGGCCGGTCAGGATGTCGAGCACCGGGCGGGGCACGGGGTGCGCGTGGCTGTCGTGCCAGACGCCGTCGCGCTCGAAGCCGCCCGCGACATGGACGTAGGCGATCGCCTCCACGGGCAGCGCGGCCAGCGCCTCGGCCGGGTCCTCGCCCCGGTTGACGTGGTTGGTGTGCAGGTTGGCCACGTCGATCAGCAGGCGGACGCCGGTCCGCTCCACCAGCTCGGACAGGAACTGCCCCTCGGTCAGCTCCTCGCCCGGCCAGGAGAACAGGGCGGCGATGTTCTCCAGGGCCAGCGGCACCGGCAGCGCCTCCTGGGCGATCCGGACGTTCTCGCAGAGCACGTCCAGGGCGTCCCGGGTGCGCGGCACGGGCAGCAGATGGCCGGCCTCCAGCCTCGGGGAGGCGGTGAGGGCGCCGCCCGCCCGGACGAAGGCGATGTGCTCGGTGACCAGCGGGGAGCCGAGGGCCTCCGCCCGCTCGGCGAGCGCCGTCAGCCGGCCCTCGTCGGGGCGGTCCGCGCCGCCGAGGCCGAGGGAGACGCCGTGCGGGACCACCGTCACCCCGCGCTCACGCAGCCGCAGCAGCGACTCCGGGAGGTGCCCGGGGCAGACGTTCTCCGCCACGACCTCCACCCAGTCGATCCCCGGCATCCGCTCCACGGCGTCCGCGATCTCCGGCCGCCAGCCGATCCCCGTCCCCAGTCGCCGCATGGTGCTTCCCCCTCCTCGGCCCGCGCTCGTGCGTCGAGTGACGGGGATATGGCCCCGGCGGACGTCCTCGAATCCCCACCCCGAGGCGTTCAGAGCAATATTTGAGGTTCGGGTCCGGCCGGAATCCGGGGTTCGGACCCGGCCGGGAATCGGGGTTCGGACCCGGCCGGGCTCAGGGGATTCCGGGCCGGACGGCCCACCGGTCCCGCGCGCGGCCGAGCAGACGCCGCTCTCCCCACGGTGCGCGGCCGAGCAGTCGCCGCATCCTCTCCGGCGGCGGGGCCGCGTCAGCGCCCCCGGCGCAGCGCGGGGTGGTCGGCGACGACCGTGCAGGATCCCGGCGCGATCTCCGTGAACCCGGCGTCCCGGACCACCGGCAGGCCGCCGCCGGTCAGCCGCGGCCAGTCGGCGGGGTCGGCCCTGCGGACCGTCAGCGCGTAGCCGGCGTCCCGCCACGCGGCGCGCTCCCCGTCGGACAGCGCCCACCAGGCCAGCTGGGCGCCGTGACCGGCCTGGGCCATCGCCTTGCCGGCCGACATCTCCAGATCCGGGTTCAGCCAGAGCACCGGCTGTGCCGGGTCGGCGGCGACCGGCGGTTCCGGGTCGTCCAGCTCGGTGCCCGACACCTGGAGCTTCGCCAGTTCCTTGGGCCAGCCGTCCAGCGGGATCGGCGGGAAGACGCGGACCTCCGCGGACTTGCCGGTCACCGTGATGCCGGGCAGCGCCTCGGCCCGCCGCCACTCGGCGCCCCGGGCCCGCCGGACGACCTTCCGGATCCGTGCGTCCTCCCAGTCCCGTACCGCCTCGGCCCACTCCCCTTCGCCGTGCGCGCGCTCGTCGCCGAGCAGGAGGAGGACGGCTCGGGCCGCCGTCTCCAGCGCGTCGGTGCGGGCGGGCGGGGCGTTCCGCTCGATCCGTACGACGAGCGGCAGCACGAACTGCGGGGCCTCGTCGCGGGGAGTGCGCTCGGTCTGGAAGGGACTGTCACCGGAGGGTGCGGGAAGCTGGCTCACGGGAGCCCACCCTACGAAGCCGCGGGCGGCCCGATCAACGCGCGGGTCGCGCGGGAAATTGTCACGACCGCCGATGAACCCGCTGGCTACGCTGACTCGTCTTGATCCACCGAGGACCGATCGAGGACCGACCGAGGACCGACTGCGGATCGGCCGAGGACCGGCCGGATCCCGGCCGAAGGGGGGAGCGGCGATGAGCCAGTATTTCGAGATCGGTGACGAGACGCTGTGGAATCCGTCCAACGGGGCCGCGCGGCTGTTCCTGCGCCAGGTGGAGGTCTTCGAGGCCGAGCTGGAGCTTCCGTCGGGCCTCGGGCCGATGCGGAACGACGAGTGCACGATCGAACCGGCCGTGTTCGCGGTCTTCGTGCACGCCCTGCTCGCCCGGCACCGGCGCACCGCCCACAGCATCGTCCTGGCCCTCTCCGAAGGCTTCGTCGGCACCGTCGTCGTCCTCGCCCAGCGCGCCGGGATCGACATCGACTGGGCCCGGCTCGAAGCCTTCCCGGACGGCCCCGTGACGGACGTACAGGTCTCGGCCGCCGGAATGTCCGGACCGCCGGACGGCGGACCCTGGGCCGCGGCGATGCGTGCCCGCGCGGCCGGGCTGAGCCGGGGCATGGCCCGCTGAGCCGGAGCCCGTCCGCCGACCCGCCGGAGCCCCACCCCCTCTGCACCAGAATGGCCCCCATGCACCGTGACCTGCGCCTGACCGCCGTAGGCCGCCGCTACGGCATCCGCGGCCCCTGGGTGTTACGAGGCGTCGACCTCACCGTCGCCCCCGGCACCCTCACCCGAATAGAAGGGGCGAACGGCACCGGTAAGTCCACCCTGCTCCGGCTGCTCGCCCGCCTCGACGCGCCCACCGAGGGCCGGATCACCGGCCGTCCGCGCACGGCGTACGTACCGGAGCGGTTCCCGGCCGCCCTGCCCTTCACCGCCGCCGGCTATCTGACCCACCTCGGCACCGTCCACGGCCTCTCCCGCGCCTCCGCCGCCCGTCTCGCCGCCACCTGGCTGGAGCGGTTCGGCGCCGGCGCGTACGCCGGTACGCCGATGGCGCGGCTCTCCAAGGGCAGCAGCCAGAAGGTCGCCGTCGTCCAGGCCCTGCTCGGCGACCCCGAGCTGCTGGTGCTGGACGAGGCGTGGACCGGCCTCGACGCGGCGGCGCGGGCCGAGCTGGAGCGGGCGGTGGCCGAGCGGACGGCCGCCGGAGGCGCCGTGGTGTTCGTGGACCACGACCCGCGGCGGCTCGCCGGGGCGCCGGACGTCACCTACACCGTGCTCGACGGCGGCGTGAGAACCCGTACGGACGACGCGAGCCCCGCCGCGGGGCCGGTCACTCTGGTGACCGCGCAGGGGCCGCCGGGCGGCGGGCTGCCGCCCGAGGCGGTACGGGCGCACGCCTCCGCCGAGGAGACCGCCCCCGGCAGTTACCGCCTCGCCGTTCCCGCCTCCCACTCCGACGTCCTGCTGCGCGCGCTGCTCACGGCCCGGCCGCCCTGGCACGTGGTGCGCGTCGAACCCGCCGGGGCGCCGCCCCCCGACCCCGGAAGCCATCCATGACCGCACTCCTGCGCTACCAGGCCGACCTGCTGCTGCGTTCCCAGCGCTGGCTGCCACCGGTGATCCTGTACGCCGCGTTCCTCGGGATCGGGGTGCGCGGCGGCGAACCGGTCCTGGACTCGCTCGGCTACACGGCCGCCTTCCTGCTGCCGGTGGCCGCCTGGCTGGTACGCATCTGCGCCACCGGCGAACCGGCCGCGGCCCGCGCCTGCGTCGCCGCCGCGCGCGGCCCCGCCCGGGCGCATCTCGCCTGCCTGCTCACCGCCCTGTGCGCGGCCGTGCTGCTCGGGGTCGCGGCCACCGTGGTGGTGACGCTGATCAGCGATCCGGTGAGCAACGGCCACCGGGTCCACGTGTCCCCGCTGCGGGCCGCCGCGGCCGGGCTGCCGGCCGCTCTCTCCTGCGCGCTGCTCGGCACCGCCGTGGGCGCGCTCACCCATCGTCCCGTGCTGCGCTCCACCGGCCGCGCGGTGCCCGCCATGCTGCTCGGCGCGCTGCTCGCGATGGTGCTGGCCGGCTCCCCGGCGCAGGCCGCCGTGAGCGGTCTGGTCACCGGCTCGCAGACCGGCCGGGCACCCCTGCCGCTGCTGCCGCTGGCCGGCGCCGCCCTGCTCACGGCCGCCGCGTTCGCCGCCGCGGCCGGACTGGCCGCCCGCCGGTCACCCTGAGCAGGCGGTGCGCTGCGCCTCCTGCCACTCGCACACCGGGCACAGCGTGACGCCCTTGTACGACTCCGGGTACTCCGTGGGCTCCCGGCACAGCACACACTCCGCGTACGGGGGACCGTCGGCCTTCGCCGGCTTCACGGCGTCGACGATCGTGCAGTAGTCCTCGTCGCTCATGTGTTCAGCGTAGAACGGCCGGGGCAGGACCGGGCGGCCGGGCGGCGGCCGGCCGCCCGCTAGCGGTGTCCGCCGGTCTGGCCGATCAGTTCCGAGACCTTCACGAACCGGTAGCCGCGGCTGCGCAGTTCCGGTACGACCGCCCGGACGACCCGCTCGGTGGTCGGGGCGGCGCTGCGGGTGCAGTGCATGACGACCACCGAGCCCGGCTTCACCCCGTCGAGCACCTGCCGGACCACCGCGTCGGCGTCCGTGGCGAACGCGTCACCGCTCACCACGTCCCACTGCACGGCGGTCACCCCGAGCCCGCTGAGCGCCCGCAGCGCCTGCTGGTCGTAACAGCCTCCGGGGAAGCGGAAGTACGGCATCGCGTGCGGCACGCCCGCGGTGCGCAGGGAGGTGAACGCCCGCTCGACGTCCGACCGCATCCGGTCGGTGTCCACGGTCGGCAGGCCGTAACAGTCGGCGGTGAAGGCGTAGTGGCTCCAGGAGTGGTTGGCGACCTCGAACCGCGGGTCGTGGCCGAGGTCGCGGGCCTCGGCCGGGTACTGGTCGGCCCAGCGGCCGGTCATGAACACGGTCGCCGGCACCTTCAGCGCGCGCAGGGCGGCGATCAGCCCCGGGTTGTCGAAGTGCTCGCCGGAGACCGCGCGCGGCCCCTGATCGGCGGTCATGTCGGCGTCGAAGGTGAGCGCGACCGTCTTGCCCCGGTCCCGCGGGCCGTGCTCGAAGACCGGGGTCAGGCCGCCGGGGCCGGGCGCGAGCAGGGGCGGACGCGTGGCGGACGGGGAGGCGGCGGTGGGGGACGTGGCCGGGGCCGGGCGGGTGGGCCCCGCGGTTCCGCAGGCGGCGAGCGCGGCGCCCAGGGCGCAGACGGCGACGGTACGGCGTGCTACTGGGATCACCGTACGAACCTAGGACTGAATGTCTGCTTATCTGCATTTATGACACGTGATGTCGCGGGACGGTCACCCGCGCGGCGGGCGTCGGCCGTTCCCCGCCGCGTCCGCCGGACAGGTCTGCTTCAGCAGCCGCTCCCGGCATTCCGCGATGTCGAAGTCGGCCTCGGGGTACCGCGGATCGAGTTCCCGCAGCTGCTCCAGCAGCAGTCGGCCGATCGCCCAGTTGCGGTACCACTTGCGGTCCGCCGGCACCAGGTACCAGGGCGCGTGCGGGGCGGCGCAGCGTTCCAGGGCCAGCTCGTAGGCCTCCTGGTAGGCGGGCCACAGGGAGCGCTCGTCGATGTCCCCGGGGGCGAACTTCCAGCGTTTGTCCGGACGGTCCAGCCGGCGCAGCAGCCTGCGCTTCTGCTCCTCGAAGGAGAGGTGCAGGAAACACTTGACCAGCAGCACGCCGTCCTCGGCCAGCTCCCGCTCGAAGTCGTTGATCAGGCCGTAGCGGCTGCCGATCACGGCGGGCGGGGCGAGTTGCCGGACCCGGCCGATGAGGACGTCCTCGTAGTGCGAGCGGTCGAAGATGCCGATCTGGCCGGGCCCGGGCAGGGCGCGCCTGACCCGCCAGAGGAAGTCGTGCGCGCGTTCCTCCTCGGTGGGCGCCTTGAACGCCTCGATACGGCAGCCGGAGGGGTTCAGATGGCCGATGACGTGCTTGACCGTGCCGCCCTTGCCGCTGGTGTCCATGCCCTGCAGCACGAGCAGCACCCGGCGGGTGTCGCCCGCGGTGCCCGCCGCCCAGAGCCGCTCCTGGAGTCCGGCGAGCAGTCGGCCGGTGTGCTGCGCGTCCGTCAGCGTGGCCTGCTTGCCGTCCGGGGCGCCGGGCGTGGCCCGGGTGTCGTACCCGGCCAGATCGATCCGCTCGCCCTGCGGGAGCCGCAACAGCTCCCGCAGTGCCTCGCTCTCCTTCCCGGCCGGGTTCTTCGCCACGGGCACTCCTTTTCGCCGGTCCGCTCCGGACGACAGCCCTAGGGCCTCTCGTTTGGATCATGCCGGGCTCGCCTGATCCAAACGAAAGACCCTAGCCGGGCTGCGGTCCGCCGTCGGTGTGGGGTTCGGGGTGGGGCGGCGCGCCCGCCTCCGGGAGCTGTTGCTGCCCGCCCCGCTCCAGGAAGTGCAGCAGTTCCACCGGGATGGGCAGGACCAGGGTGGAGTTCTTCTCGGCCGCCACCGCCATCACCGTCTGGAGCAGCCGCAGCTGGAGCGCGGCCGGGGTGCCGGACATCTGCTGGGCGGCCTCGGCGAGCTTCCTGGACGCCTGGAGTTCGGCGTCGGCGTTGATGATCCGGGCCCGGCGCTCACGGTCCGCCTCGGCCTGGCGGGCCATCGACCGCTTCATCGTGTCCGGCAGGGACACGTCCTTGATCTCGACCCGGTCGACCTGGATGCCCCAGCCCACCGCCGGGCTGTCGAGCATCAGCTCCAGGCCCTGGTTGAGCTTCTCGCGGTTGGAGAGCAGATCGTCCAGATCGCTCTTGCCGATGATCGACCGCAGGGACGTCTGCGCCATCTGCGACACCGCGAACTTGTAGTCCTCGACCTTGATCAGTGCGCTCGTCGCGTCGACCACGCGGAAGTAGACCACCGCGTCCACCCGGACCGTGACGTTGTCGCGGGTGATGCCCTCCTGGGCCGGGATCGGCAGCGTCACGATCTGCAGGTTGACCTTCTGCAGCCGGTCCACGAAGGGGATGATCAGGGTCAGGCCCGGCGGTCGCACCTCCCCCGCCACGCGGCCGAGCCGGAACAGCACACCGCGCTCGTACTGCTTGACCACCCGTGCCGCCGCCGCCAGGTAGACCACACCGGCGGAGCCCACCGCCGCCAGGGTCACCAGAAGGTCCTCGACCATGGTGACCTCCTCGCACAGAGGTCGGTTATGTCTGCTGTTGCCACGATAGGCCCGAGGGGCCGGGTTGCCGAGAGTTCTCGGCGACCCGGCCCCCCCGGGCGGGCTCTCACACGGCTCTCACGCCGCCGTGACCAGCTTCACCGGCTCCGTGCCGGCCGCGCTGTGCCGGGCGGCCCAGTTGTCCAGGGCCGTACGGCAGGCGTGGTCCAGGTGGTGCAGCCCGGACAGGTCGAGCCGGACGGGGCGGTCCTGGGGCAGCGACTCCAGGCTGTCCAGGATCTTCGGCAGGCGAAGGAAGGTCGCGTTGCCCGACAGATGCGCCTCCACCGGGCCCGCGCCCTTGTCCATGACGTCCAGCTTGACGTGCGAGGCATCCCAGGCGGTCTTCACCACCGCCAGCGCGAGACCGATGAGCACGCCCTCGAACATGCTGACCGCCACGATGGAGACGGCCGTGACGGCGAGCACCAGCGCCTCTCCGCGATGCTCGCGCCAGAGCGCGGCCAGCGCCCGGACCGGGACCAGCTTGGCGCCCGCGTACACCAGGATGCCCGCGAGGGCCGGGATCGGGATGTAGGCGAGCACGTCGGGCAGCAGCGCCGCGAACAGCAGCAGCCAGAGACCGTGCAGCACCCGGGAGGCCTTCGTTCGGGCGCCGGCCTGGACGTTGGCCGCGCTGCGCACGATCACCGCGGTCATGGGCAGCGCGCCGAGCAGCCCGCACACCGTGTTCCCGGCGCCCTGGGCGATCAGTTCCCGGTTGTACTGGGTGCGCGGCCCGGAGTGCAGCCGGTCCACGGCCGCCGCGCTGAACAGCGACTCGGCGGACGCGATCAGCGTGAACGCGACGACCGTGCCCAGCAGTCCCCACTCGGCCAGCTCGCCGAAGGCGCCGAGCGGCGGCGGCTGGACGGAGCCGAGCAGGCCCTGCACCTCCACCGTGGCCACCGGCAGGCTCAGCACGAGCGTGGCCAGCGTGGCGAGCCCGACCGCGGCGAGCGGACCGGGTACCGCCCGCACCTTCGCCGGGGTGTGCTTCCACAGCAGCAGCACCGCGATCGTGCCCGCGCACACCGCGAGCGAGGCCAGGGCGTCGCTGTCGCCGAAGGCGTCCAGGAACGCGCCGGGCAGCCCGGTGATCTTGTCCAGGCCGGAGTCGGGGGCCTTCGCCGCCAGCGCCGGGTACAGCTGACCGGCGATGAGCACCAGGCCGATTCCGGCCAGCATGCCCTCCACGACGGAGACCGAGATGGCCCGGAAGTACCGGCCGAGCCGCAGCAGGCCCATGGCCACCTGGAGCAGCCCGGTGAGCAGGACGATCACGCCGAGCACGGGCAGCCCGAACTCCTTGACCGCCTCGAAGACGAGCACGGTCAGGCCGGCCGCCGGCCCCGACACCTGAAGGCTGCTGCCGCGCATCAGCCCGGTGACGAGGCCGCCCACGATGCCGGTGACCAGGCCGAGTTCGGCCGGTACTCCGGAGGCGACGGCCACGCCCACGCACAGCGGCAGCGCGACCAGGAAGACGACGAGCGAGGCCGCGAAGTCCTGCCTCAGGTGCGGGAAACGGGATATGAGGTTGCGGTTGCTGGTCATCGGCGCGCTCACAGGGACTCGAAGGTGTCGGTCTGCGGGCGGTGCGTCCGTACGGCGCCGGTGTGCACCTCGTAGTACCAGGCGTGCAGGTCCAGCCGGCCCTCCGCCAGCCTGCGCTCGACGCAGGGGTACGAGCGCAGCCGCAGCAGCTGGGTCAGGACATGGCTCTGCACGCCCTCGGCGACCTCCGGGTCCTCGGCCGCGCCGGCCGGACGCGGGGTGGCGTGTGCCAGCCAGTCGCGCACGGCCGGTACGGCGGTCAGGTCGTCACCGCGCACCAGGGCGCCGACGGCGCCGCAGTGCGAGTGGCCGCAGACCACGATGTCGCGGACACCGAGCACCTCCACGGCGTACTCGATGGTGGCGGCCTCGCTGGTGGGGTGCTCGGAGGCGTGGGGCGGGACGATGTTGCCCGCGGTGCGCAGCTCGAACAGCTCGCCGGGGCGGGCGCCCGTGATCAGGGCCGGGACGACCCGGGAGTCGGAGCAGGTGATGAACAGCACCTGCGGGGACTGGCCTTCGGCGAGTTTGGCGAACTCCTCAGGGCGCTGTCCGAAGGTACGGGCGTTGTCGATGAGGGGCTGCATGTCTGTGGGTTCCTCCTGGCGCGCCTGCCCGGCGCGTCGGACTTGAACGATGGTTGTGGGGGAGCGGGAGCGACGCGGCTCTCAGCAGCGGAAGACCTGGAGTGCTGCCGGGGAGTGGGCTCTGGAGGCTCCGGGGGTGTGGCCGTGCGGGGCGGGGGCGTCCTCCGACGGGCCCGCGCCGGTCGCCCGGCCGGATATGAGGGGGTGTTCCTGGGGCCAGGCGGACGCCGGGCCGCGATGCCGGTCCCGCACCTGCGGGAGGCCCACGGGCTCGCCCGGCCGGCCGGGGACACGGACCGTGTCCGTTCCCTCGCGCGCCACGAGCACGGAGGAGACGGTTCCGGTCTCGGCCTTGGCCGGCGCCTGACCGAAAGTGTGCGCGGATGCGAAGGGTCGCGCGGTGGAGAAGAGCAGGAGCGCGACCAGCGTCACGCACAGGAGGGTGAGCAGGCTCCGGGCCGTCGTACCACGGAACATGAGCCCCCCTCTGCTGTGTTCACGTTTCTTGTCCAGACCAAGTACTGGTCAATGGATGGTCAAGAAACACGTTAACCCTGCAAAGTCTTTTGCAGGGTTAACTGCGCGTTACGCGCACAAGAGAGCGTGAAAAGTGCGGGTGGCGTGGCGTGAAGCCGCTCTTGACCCGCGTGGCTCGATGGAATATTGGACGCCCGACGGTGGCCGCTAGGCGCCGATCAGTCCCTTCGCGTCCCGGGCCAGGGCGGTGAGCCGGGATATGGCGCGGAAGTACTTCTTGCGGTAGCCGCCGTTCAGCATCTCCTCGCTGAACAGCTTGTCGAAGGGCAGCCCCGACGCCAGCACCGGGACCTCGCGGTCGTAGAGCCGGTCCGCGAGGACCACCAGTCGCAGTGCGGTCGACTGGTCCGGCACCGGCCGTACGCCGGTCAGGCAGACCGCCCGCACGCCGTCGGTCAGCGCTCCGTACCGGCTGGGGTGCACCTTGGCCAGGTGCTCCAGCAGATGCGGGAAGTCGTCCAGCGAGGCGCCCTCGGTGGCGTAGGCGGTCTTCATGACCTCCTCGTCCGAGAAGGGCGCCGGGGCCTCGGGCAGGCCGCGGTGACGGTAGTCCTCGCCGTCGATGCGCAGGGCGCGGAAGTGGGCCGACAGGCCCTGTATCTCCCGCAGGAAGTCGGCGGCGGCGAAGCGCCCCTCGCCCAGCTTGCCGGGCAGCGTGTTGGAGGTGGCGGCGAGCGCCACGCCCGCCTCGACCAGCTTGCCGAGCAGCGTCGACACGAGGACCGTGTCGCCGGGGTCGTCCAGCTCGAACTCGTCGATGCACAGCAGGCGGTGGTCGCCCAGTGTCCGCACGGTCTGCTGGAAGCCGAGCGCGCCGACCAGGTTGGTCAGCTCCACGAAGGTGCCGAACGCCTTCAGCTCGGGCGCCGCCGGGGTGGCGTGCCACAGGGAGGCGAGCAGGTGGGTCTTGCCGACGCCGTAGCCGCCGTCGAGGTAGACGCCTCGGGGGCCGGGCGGGGTCTTGGGGGCTCTGGCCTTGCCGAACCCGAAGAAGCCGCGCTTGCCGCCGCCGACGGCGTGCGCCCCGCCGAGCCCGGCCGCGAAGCCTTCCAGCACCCGGACGGCCTCGGTCTGGCTGGGCTGCTCGGGGTCCGGGAGGTACGTGGCGAAGCGGACCGAGTCGAAGCGCGGAGGCGGCACCATCTCGGCGACCAGCCGGTCCGCGGGGACATGCGGCTCGCGCTCGCACAGAGACAGGGGGCCTGCGTCCGGCAGCGGGCTGGGTCCGGGGGCGGCGGTGGAGAACGACACAGTCATCCATGCTAAGCGCCGTGTCACACTGCACGGCATGCGACGCCTGTTCCCTGTGACCGAAGAGACAGCAGCCCGGACCCTCGGCGGGGGCGCGGAGGGGGAGGAGGCGCGCGCGACGGGCGCGGGCGCCGCGGCCGTGGACCGGGAGTGGGGGCTCGCCGAGCTGGCCGCCGCCTACGCCTACCCGGAACCCGTCCCGGGTGCCTCCCGGACCTGGCTGCGGGCCAACATGGTGTCCTCCCTCGACGGCGCCGCCCAGCACGAGGGCCGTTCGCAGCCCATCTCCAGCGCCACCGACATGCGCGTCTTCGGCACGCTGCGGGCGCTCGCGGACGTCGTCGTGGTCGGCGCGGAAACGGTGCGGCAGGAGGGATACCGGCCCGCCCGCGCGCGTGCGGAGTTCGCCGAGGCCCGCGAGGCCGCCGGACAGGCCCCGGCCCCGGCGATCGCGATCGTCAGCGCGAGCCTGGAGCTGGACTTCACGCTGCCGCTGTTCACCTCGCCCCTGGTGCCGACGCTGATCCTGACCGGGGCCGCGGCCGCCCCCGACCGGATCGCCGCCGCCGAGCAGGCCGGCGCGCGGGTGGTGATCGCCGGCGAGGGCGTCGGCGTGGAGCCCGCGCGCGTGGTGCCGGCGCTCGCCGACCTCGGCCACACGAGGCTGCTCACCGAGGGCGGCCCCCGGCTGCTCGGCCAGCTGATCACCGCCGGAGTACTGGACGAGCTGTGCCTGACCCTCTCGCCGACCCTCACCGCGGGGCACGCGCAGCGCATCGCCGGCGGGCCGTCGATCGCCGTGCCCCGCCGGTTCGAGCTGGTGTCCCTGCTGGAAGAGGACGGATTTCTGTTCGGTCGCTACCGTCGGCCCTGACATCAGCGGAATCTACTGCTCCGTTTAGCTTCCGACGGGCAGACTTAGTGCGGCAGTACCCGTGCGATCACGGGGAAGGATGGTTTCCGCAGGGGCCCTTCCGGGCCCTCTAAGGAGAAGAGGCGCCTGGTGTTCACAAGCGTTCTGATGATCGAGAAGGCCCTGACGTCCGCCGACGTGGAGTTCGTCACCACCTTGCACGGAGACGAGCCCGTCTCCTTCCACGTGCTGCTCCAGCCGCGCGGCGACCAGGCGGACCGGCTGCTGCGGGCCATCGACGACATCGCGCTCGGCGAACTCGACGAGGCGGTTCGCGAGCGCGAGACCCCGGAGGGCCAGGAGGCGCGGAGCGTGGGACAGCAGGCCCTCGACGTGTCGCTCCAGGCGCTGCGCTCCGCGGGGAGCGCGGCGGAGGGGCGGCTGGTCGAGGACCATCCGCTGGACGCGCTGAAGGCCCTGGTGGCCGAAGTGGGCGCCGACGAGGTGATCGTGCTGACCGACCCGCACTATGTGGAGGAGTTCTTCCACCGGGACTGGGCCTCGCGGGCCCGGCACAAGGTCGGCGTACCGGTGCTGAAGCTCTTCTCGCACAGCAAGGCGTAGCCGCCGTCGGGGACGGGGCGCGCGCGGAGAGGTGCCTGCTGCGGATCCGTCCCCGCCGTCGTCCGCGGAGACGCGCCCGCCGTCTCGTCGCCGACGACGTGCCCGCCGTCGTCCGCGGACACCCGTGCCCCGTCGCTTCTCGCGCGGCCCCCCGCGCCCCTCGGACCGGACCGGGCCCCTCCTTGCGGGAGGCCCGGTGTCTCAGCACATAGGCTAGGCCTGCTTCAGCTCGTACCGTCTCTGGGGAGAAACGCATGGCACCCGGCCTTCCTACCGCCATGGACCGACCGCACTTCATCGGCATCGGCGGCGCCGGAATGTCGGGCATCGCCAAGATCCTCGC
The DNA here is from genome assembly GCF_055600785.1 of Streptomyces sp. NPDC038200. Lineage (NCBI taxonomy): Bacteria > Bacillati > Actinomycetota > Actinomycetes > Kitasatosporales > Streptomycetaceae > Streptomyces > Streptomyces sp. NPDC038200. The sequence continues at coordinate 262,379 of NZ_JBVJYH010000001.1, read as the reverse complement.
GCAGCGCGGGGCCAAGGTGGCCGGCAGCGACGCCAAGGAGTCGGCGACCGCGCAGGCGCTGCGGGCGCTGGGCGCGACCGTGCACATCGGGCACGCCGCCGAGCACCTCGCCGACGACGCGAGCTGTGTCGTCGTGTCCTCGGCGATCCGCCAGGACAACCCCGAGCTGGCCCGCGCCGCCGAGCTGGGGATCCCGGTGGTGCACCGCTCCGACGCGCTGGCCGCGCTGATGGAGGGCCTGCGCCCGATCGCCGTGGCCGGCACCCACGGCAAGACCACCACCACCTCCATGCTGGCGGTCTCCCTGGCCGAGCTGGGCCGCGAGCCGTCGTACGCCATCGGCGGCGACCTGGACGCGCCCGGCTCCAACGCGCTGCACGGCGCGGGCGACATCTTCGTCGCCGAGGCGGACGAATCGGACCGCAGCTTCCACAAGTACGCGCCCGAGGTCGCCATCGTCCTCAACGTCGAGCTGGACCATCACGCCAACTATGCCTCGATGGACGAGATCTACGAGTCCTTCGAGACGTTCGTGGACCGGATCACCGAGGGCGGCACCCTGGTCGTCTCCGCCGACCACGAGGGCGCCCGGGAGCTGACCCGGCGCGTGCGCGCGGGCACGGCGCACGTGGTGACGTACGGCGAGGCCGAGGACGCCGACGTGCGCGTGCTGTCGATCGTCCCGCAGGGGTTGAAGAGCCAGGTCACCGCGGTCATCGACGGGCAGGAGCTGACCTTCGGGGTGTCCGTGCCCGGCCGGCACTACGCCCTCAACGCCGTCGCCGCGCTCGCCGCCGGTGCCGCCCTCGGCATCCCGGCCGCCGAGCTGGCGCCCGCGCTCGCCGCCTACACCGGCGTCAAGCGGCGCCTCCAGCTCAAGGGCGAGGCGGCCGGCGTCCAGGTGATCGACTCGTACGCGCACCACCCGACCGAGATGACCGCCGACCTGGAGGCCATGCGCGCCGCCGCCGGTGACGCCCGCATCCTCGTCGTCTTCCAGCCGCACCTGTTCTCCCGCACCCAGGAGCTGGGCAAGGAGATGGGGCAGGCACTGGCCCTCGCCGACGCCTCGGTGGTCCTGGACATCTACCCGGCACGCGAGGACCCGATCCCCGGCGTGACCAGCGAGCTGATCATCGAGGCCGCGCGCGCGGCCGGCGCCGACGTGACCGCCGTGCACGACAAGGCGGAGATTCCCGCGGTGGTCGCGGGAATGGCGAGGCCCGGTGATCTCGTTCTCACCATGGGCGCGGGCGATGTGACCGACCTGGGCCCGCTGATCCTGGACCGCCTGTCGCAGTAAAAGGGGCTGAGTGCTGATGGCGTACGACGTCGACAAGCCGGACGAGCAGTGGCGCGCGGAGCTGAACCCGGCCGAGTACGCCGTGCTGCGCCAGGCCGGCACCGAGCCGGCCTTCACCGGTGAGTACACGGACACCAAGACCAAGGGTGTCTATTCCTGCCGCGCCTGCGGTGCCGATCTGTTCACCTCCGACACGAAGTTCGAGTCGCACTGCGGCTGGCCGTCCTTCTACGACCCGAAGGACACCGACGCGGTGGAGCTGATCGAGGACCGCTCGCACGGGATGGTCCGCACCGAGGTGCGGTGCGCCCGCTGCGGCTCCCACCTCGGGCACGTCTTCGCGGGCGAGGGCTACCCGACCCCGACCGACCAGCGGTACTGCATCAACTCCATCTCCCTGCGCCTGGCCCCCGAGGAGGGCTGAGCGGGAAGCCGCTGCACGAGCACGGCAAGCCGTAGGAGGGTCGCGGCAGGGCCGTAGAAAGCCCTCGCCAGGACGGCGGTAGGGCTGCGGCGGGACTGCGGACGGGCCGCGGCAGGGCCGCAGGGCTGCCGCGGAAAGGCCGCCACAGCGCCGCGCGGGCGCGCCCGCCCGGACCTGTGCCGGCGGGCTTCCTGGCGCGGCGCTGTGCGTTTTCCCCCGGCCTGCTCGTGCCGCCTGCCGAACCGGCGTGGCGAGCGGGCCGAACCGGCCGGCGGCGACCCGGCGCCGGCTTGGCGGCCGTCCGGCGGCGGCCCGGTGGGAGGCCGGCGCGCGGATCGGTGGGAGGCCGGCGCGCGGATCGGTGGCAGGACCGGGACCGGTGCCCAGGTTGCCCTCGTTCGAGGCTTTCTGTGAGGGTGATGGTTGTGGCGCGGTGGATCCGGTCCCGTCGCAGGCCCCTGCCCGTGCACGGGGACCGCCGCCGGAGCGGCAGCGGTCCCGGCGCGGACGAGTACGGCCCCGAGGAGGCCGCGGGAGCCCCCGCGCGGCTGAGCGCCCTGCGGGAAACCCTGGCCGGCATCGGTACGACCCTCGACGCGGCCACGACCTGCGCCGAGCTGACCCGGGCCGCGGTACGCCTGGCCGGCGGCGCCGCCGCGGTGATCCGCCGCACGGGGGACACCCTCTCCGGGTACGACGCGATCACCGGGGACGCCGATCTGCTCCCCGACGCCCGGTGGGCCACCGCGTCGGCCCACGACCTGGGCGTGCCGGCCGTCGACGCGGGGCCGGACCCCTGGCTGGAGCGCGCCGCCCGCGGCCGTACCGGAGCCGCCCTCTGCGCCTCGCTGACCAGCGGGGACGACGGCTACGGCGTCCTGGTGTGGGCGCGGTCCGGAGATCCCTTGCGCCGGGTGGAGGCCGAGCTGCTCGCCCTGCTCGCCGAGCGCGCCGCCTCCCACCTCCGGCTCGCCCTGGCCTACGAGCAGGTCAGCCGCACCGCCGGCGATCTGCAGCGGGCGCTGCTCGCCGAGCCCGGCCGGCCGCACCCCAACCTGGACGTCGCCGTCCGCTATCTGCCCGCCGGCCGGCAGGCCCTGGTCGGCGGCGACTGGTGCGAGACCGTCCGGCTGCACTTCGGCCGGACCCTGCTGGTCGTCGGTGACGTCATGGGGCACGGTCTGGAATCCGCCGTCGACATGAGCGCCTACCGATCCTTCCTGCGCTACATCGCCTCCGCCGACCTCCCTCCGCACCGGGTGCTGCGGCAGATGGACGACGTCGCCTCCAGGGAGGACGAGCGCAGACCCGCCACCTGCCTGCTCGCCCGCGTCGACCCCGGCCGGGGGCAGGTCACGCTGGCCAGCGCCGGTCATCTGCCGCCCGTGCTGATCGGCGGGGACGGCACGGCGAGGCTGCTGCCGGTGCCGGTCGGACCACCGCTGGCCACCGGGCTCGGCGGGTACGAGTCGGCCGACCACCGGCTGGCGCCGGACGAGATCCTCGTCCTGTTCACCGACGGGCTGGTGGAGCGCCGCGGCGAGGACATCGACCGCTCCCTGGCCCGGCTGGCCGCCCTGCGCTTCACTCCCGGCGGCGGTGTCGAGGCCGTCCTGGAAACCATCCTCGGCCGACTGGACGTCCGGCACGCGGAGGACGACGTCGCCGTCCTCGCGGCCCGACCGCACACCCGGCAGACACCCCCGGCGGGCGCGGACGCGTGGGAACCGGGGGCCCGTTGAGCGCGCGGCGCGCGGAGCCGCGGCCCGTCCCCGGGGCGGCCGCGCGGTCGGCCCCAGCGGTTCGCCTCGACCGCCGGCCGTCGAGGGACGAACGCTGTCCGGCCAAAGTACTGAAACACTTGCGGTCTAGACTCTCCCCGCACCAGCCCAGGATCGGTCGGACCCGGAGGGTACGCGGCGTTTTGATACGGATAGATGCAGTCACGAAGCGGTACCCGGACGGCACGGTCGCGGTCGACCGGCTGTCGCTGGACATACCGGACCGCGCGATCACCGTCCTCGTCGGGCCCTCCGGCTGCGGCAAGACGACGACCCTGCGGATGATCAACCGGATGGTGGAGCCCAGCGAGGGCAGCATCCTCCTCGACGGCCGGGACATCCGGCAGCAGCCGGTCAACACCCTGCGCCGGTCCATGGGTTACGTCATCCAGAACGCCGGTCTCTTCCAGCACCGCACCATCCTCGACAACATCGCCACCGTGCCCCGCCTGCTGGGCCGGTCCAAGCAGCAGGCCCGGGCGCGGGCCGCCGAGTTGATGGAGCGGGTCGGCCTCGACTCCGCGCTCGCCAAGCGATACCCGTACCAGCTCTCCGGCGGCCAGCAGCAGCGCGTCGGCGTGGCCCGCGCACTCGCCGCCGACCCGCCGGTGCTGCTGATGGACGAGCCGTTCTCCGCCGTCGACCCGATCGTCCGCAAGGGCCTCCAGGACGAACTCCTGCGCATCCAGGACGAGCTGGGCAAGACCATCGTCTTCGTCACGCACGACATCGACGAGGCGATCAAACTGGGCACGAAGGTCGCCGTGCTGCGCACCGGCGGCCGGCTCGCCCAGTTCGCCCCGCCCGCCGAACTGCTCAGCGCGCCCGCCGACTCCTTCGTGGAGGACTTCCTCGGCGCCGACCGCGGTATCCGCCGGCTCTCCTTCTTCCCCTCCACCGACCTGGAGTTGCAGACCGCGCCGGTCGTCCCGATCGACACCGACGCCGCGGGGCTCGCCTCCCGCGCCGAGGCCCCCTACCTCCTCGTCACCGACCCCGACGGCAGGCCGCTCGGCTGGAGCGAACCGGACCGGCTCACCGCCGGCGCCGTCGACCGGGACCGACTCCTGGACTTCGGGCGACCGTTCGTGCCCGGCAGCGACTCGCTGCGCACCGCGCTCGACGGTGCCGTGCTCTCGCCGACCGGCTGGGCGGTCGCGGTGGACGGCGAGGGGCGCGCGGTGGGCGTCGTCTCCCAGCAGGTCATCGGCGAGGCGATCCGGGCCGCCCACAGCCGCGTGGCGGAGCACGCCGAAGCGAAGGCCGGGCGATGAGCGGCTTCTTCGACCTCCCGAGCGATCTCCAGCACAGCTACCTCGGCCTCATCGGGCTGCATCTGCGCGAGGCCCTGCTGCCGGTCCTGGCCGGACTGATCATCTCCCTGCCCGTGGCCCAGCTGTGCGTGCGGTTCCGCTGGATCTACCCGCCCGTCCTCGGTATCACCACCGTCCTCTACGCCATCCCGTCGCTGGCCTTCTTCGTCGTCCTCATCGACTACTTCGGCCAGAGCGAGACGACCGTGATGATCCCGCTGGCGCTGTACAGCCTCGTGGTGCTGGTCCCGGCGATCGTGGACGGCGTCCGCTCGGTGCCGCCGGAGACCCTGGCCGCCGCCCAGGCCATGGGCTTCGGCGCCGTACGCCGTTATTTCCAGGTCCAGTTGCCCATCGCCGTACCCGCCATCATCGCCGGCCTGCGGGTGGCGACCGTGTCCAGCATCTCCCTGGTCAGCGTCGGCATGCTCATCGGCAACCAGGGCGCCCTCGGCAACATGCTGTACGACGCCCAGACCTATCACCGGCCCGCCCTGGCCGTGAACTCGGTCCTGACCATCGCGGTGCTGGGCATCCTCGCCGACGCCGTCCTGGTCGTGGTCCGGCTCCTCCTCACCCCCTGGATGCCGCGGAAGGGGGCCGCCCGGTGAACGTCCTGAACTTCGCGCACGCCTTCTTCAGCGACAACGCCCACTGGCACGGGTACGACGGCATCCCCACCCGGTTCGCCGAGCACGTCACGTACTCGCTGGAAGCCCTGTTGATCGCCGCCGCGATCGGGCTGCCCGTCGGCCTGCTCACCGGCCACTACGGCCGCGGCGGCAACGCCCTCGCGCTCATCGCCACCGCCGGCCGGGCGCTGCCCAGCTTCGGCCTGCTGGTGCTGATGTTCATCTGGATCGGCTTCGGCCTGCTGCCGGTGATGATCCCGCTGGTCGTGCTCGCCGTCCCGCCGATCCTGGTCACCACCTACGAGGCGGTCCGCTCCGTCGACCCCTCCCCGGTGGACGCGGCGCGGGGCATGGGGATGACCGAGGCGCGGGTGCTGCTCCAGGTGGAGGTGCCGGTCGCGCTGCCGCTGATCTTCAGCGGCCTGCGCACGGCCGCCATCCAGATCGTCTCCACCGCCACGATCGCCGCCTACGTCAGCCTCGGCGGCCTCGGCCGGTACATCATCGACGGCCTGTACCAGAAGGACTACGAGAAGGTCGTCGGCGGCGCCGGCCTGGTCGCCGGCCTGGCCCTGGTGACCCTCGCCCTCTTCTGGGCGGCGTCCCGGCTCACGGTGTCGCCGGGAGTACGCCGGAGCGGCTGAGGGCTATCCCCCGGTGCGGGCCAGCGCCAGTTCGAGCACGACGAGCAGCGCGTCCCGCACCGAGCCCCGCTCCCGGGCGTCGAACACCACGACCGGCACCCCGGCGGAGACGTCCAGCGCCCAGCGGACCTCCTCCAGCGAGTGCTCCACCTTCCCGTCGAAGGCGTTCACCGCCACCGCGAACGGGATGCCCTTGTGCTCGAAGTAGTCGACGGCCGCGTAGCAGTCGTCCAGCCGGCGGGTGTCCACGATGACCAGACCGCCGACCGCGCCCTCCACGATGTCGTCCCACATGAACCCGAACCGCTCCTGTCCGGGCGTGCCGAAGAGGTACAGCTTCAGCGTCGGGTCGACGGTGATGCAGCCGAAGTCCATCGCGACGGTCGTGGTGGTCTTGCGCGGGGTGTGCGTGAGGTCGTCCACACCGGCCGCGACCTCGGTGATCGACGCCTCCGTGGTCAGCGGCTCGATCTCCGAGATCGCGCCGACGGCCGTGGTCTTGCCCACGCCGAAGCCGCCCGCGATCACCATCTTCACCGGCAGCGGCGGCCGTACGGCCGCCGGCGCGGCCGGGCCCCGGGCCAGGGGCGGTTCAGTCGGTGTCACTCGGTACCCCTCGGGAGTCGGGGATGGCCCGCAGGCCATCGATAACCCTGCGCAGGACGGACGCGTCGTGGGTGGCCGCGGCGTCGGGCACGTACACCGCCAGCCGCCCCTCCTCGCGCAGGTCCTCGGCCAGGACGCGGACCACGTTCAGATGCAGCCGCAGCCGGGCCGCGAGTTCCGCGAGGGACTGCGGCAGCCGGCAGGCGGCGACGATGTCGTGCTGCTCGAAGGAGAGCCGGCCGAGCGCGTCCAGCCCCTCGGCGGTGGCCACCACCTGGGTCTCCAGGGGCAGCGCCCGGCCGGAGGCGGCGTCCGCGACCCGGCCGGCGGTGACCAGGTACGGCCGTACGGCGGGGGCGGGGCCCACCGGGGCCGGGCCCGGGGGCGGGATGCCGTCCGCCATGCCGTCCGCCATCGGAACCGTCTCCTCCTCAGCCGGTCGCCGAGGCGCCCACGCTGTTCTTCAGCTCCAGCACGAGCTGTGGGCTGAGGGCGGCCCCGGCCCGGTTGGCGAACACCGTCATCTCGTAGGCGATGTTGCCGAGTTTCGCCTCCTTGCCGGTGACGACGCCGAGCACGGCGCCGCTGCCGATCGCGGAGACGATGACGTGTCCGCCCTCCAGGTCGATGATGACCTTGTTCAGTCCGCCCAGGCCGTAATTGCCGGAGGCACCCGCGGCGAGACTGGTGATGCCGGACACGATCGCCGCGAGCCGCTCGGAGTCGGCGTGCTCACGCAGCTGCGACACCGCGATCAGCAGCCCGTCGGAGGACACGGCGATCGCGTCGACGACCCCCGCGGTCTCGGTGGCGAAGCGGTTCAGCAGCCAGGTGAAGTCGGCCGCGGCTGCCCGCAGATCGTCCGGCGTGGTGCCGCTCGTAGGGGTGTCACCTGTCGACGTGCTCACTGCTCGGCTCCTTCCGGAAGGTGGTCCGGGTCGTGCGGCCCGGTGCTCGGGGACGCGGTGTGCGGGAGATGGCCATGCGGAGGGCGCAGGTCGGTGGGGTGACCGTGTGCGGGGGCGGGCGGGGGCGCGGGGGACGGTGCGGGGGGCCCGGGGGCGGGAGCGGTGTCCGGGCGGGCGAGGCCGCCGGGGGCGCTGTCGCGCCGGGCGCGTTCCACCGCCTGCTCGAACTCCTCCAGCTCGCTGCGGACGGCCTCCGCGTCCAGCGGCCGAACGGTCTGCGGCACCGTCGGCGCGGCCCCGGCGGTGCTCCGCAGCGTGGCCCCGCGAACCCGGCGGCGCAGCGGGCGCCCGGTCCCGGAGGAGCGGGAGGACTCGGCGGAGGGGGACTCGGCGGGCGCAGCGAAGGAAGCGGGGGCAGCGAGGGAAGCGGGGGCAGCGGGGGCAGTGGGGGGAGCGGGGACAGCGGGGGCGACCACGCTGCGCTCGCCGTCCCGTTCGCCGGGCTCGCCTTCCCGCACACCGTGTTCGCCGTGCCGTTGGCCGTGCCCGCTGTCGCTCGCGCTGTGTTCGCCGTGCCGTTCGCCGTGCCCGTCGTCGCTCGCGGTGGGTGCGGTGGGTCCTGGCGTGTGGCGGGGGACCCGGCGGGGGAGGGGGCTGCCGTGTTCCGCTCGGGCGGGCTCGTCGGGGACGGTGTCGACGTCCGCCGCCTTCTCGTGGGCGGCGTCCGGCGCCGAGGCCGACGGCAGCGCACCCCGCGCCGGCCCCTGCCCCGACCCCCCGGCCGCGGACGCGGACGCCGCGGTGACCGCAGTGGCCGGAGCCGCGGCCGCCGTGCCGAGCGTGAGCAGCAGCGAGGCCGGCAGCGTCACCTCGGCCGTCACCCCGCCGCCCGGCGTCCGGGTCAGCTCGACCCCGATCTCCCAGCGACGCGCCAGCGCCCCCACCACGAACAGGCCCAGCACCTTGGTCGGCACCAGGTCCAGGCGTTCCCGGCGGATCAGCCGGGCGTTCTCCTCGGCGAGCCGCTCGGCGCTCATGCCCAGGCCGTGGTCGGTGACCACCACGTGCGCGCCCTCGGCGCCGGATCGGACGGTGACCTCGACGGGACTGCCCTCGGGCGAGAACGAGACGGCGTTCTCCACCAGCTCGGCCGTCATCAGCGTGAGGTCGCCCACGATGTCCGGTACGACCATGGCGTCCGACGCGGTGTACAGCCGTACCCGCCTATAGCCCTCGATCTGCCCCAGCGCGGCCCGTACGACGTTGGACAGCGCCGTCGGCCCCGCGTCCAGCACGGTCTCGTGGATGCCGGCCAGCAGCATCAGGCTGTCGGCGTTGCGGCGCAGGCGTACCGCGATGTGGTCGATGGAGTACAGCCGCTCCAGCAGCGCCGGGTCGGTCTCCCCGCGCTCCACCGCGTCGATCAACGCCAGCTGGCGGGTGGTCAGGTTGCTCACCCGGCGGCCCACGTTGCCGAACATCTCGGCGGTGTTGCGCCGGCTGAGCACCTGGCGTTCCAGCAGCGCCGCCGCGGTGGTCTGCACCCGGTTGAACGCCGAGGCCAGGTCGCCGATCTCGTCGCGGGCCGTGACCGGCACGTCCCGCAGCCGCGGCGGCCCGTCGTCCTCGGCGTCGTCGTCGGCCACCCGGGCCAGCTCGCGCCCCGCCACCTCGGCGACCTCCCGCGCGGCTCCGGTGAGCGCCTGCACGGGCCGGATCACCGAGCGGCGCACCAGCACCGCGAAGGCGATCCACAGCGCGAAGGCGATCAGCGCGCCGCTCAGCAGCAGGCCGGCCCGCCAGCGGGCGGAGACGGCCGCGTCGTCGGCCCGGTCGGCGATCTCGCCGATCAGCGCGGTGGTGATCTTCAGCCGGGCGGCGGCCTGATCGGGGTAGGCCGGATAGTCGGTCAGCGCGTCCTGCACCGCCCGCCGGATCGCCTCCTGATCACCCGTCTGCCACCGGTCCGCGCCGACCTGGAGCTCGGCGTACGCCTCGGAGATCTCCCGCTGCGCCTCCGTGTGCTCCATGCCGGCGAGCCGCTCGGCCTGCGCCTCGGTGGCGAACCGGCCGAAGCGCTCGGCCTGGTGGGTGTAGAGGTCGTAGGCGCCGACCGCGTTGGTGAACTCGATCAGCGCGTTGGTGTCGCCGGTGGTGGCGGCGAACACGTCGGTCTCGAAGGCACCGTGGGCGGCGTCCGCGCGCAGCAGGGAGTCCAGCAGGTTTCCGGTGAAGGTGTCGGCGAGGTCCGCGTTGCGGTCGAGCCCGAGACCGTCGATCAGGCTCTGCGCGGCTCCGGCGTAGGCCGGGTCGATGTTGTCGGCGGGCAGATAGGACTGCTCCACCGAGGTGCGCAGGCTGGTGAGGCCCTCGACCCCGCGCAGGGCCTGCGCCGCGCTCCGCGGCAGCCGGTCGCCGAAGGCCGCGCGCACCCGCGCCAGCTGGGCGTCGACCGCCTTCTGCGCCCCGCGGTAGGCGGCCGTCGAGGGCTTGTCGTACCCGGACTCGTAGCGGGTGGAGAGCAGGATGGCCTGCTGGTGCTCGGCCTCCACCCGGTCCACCAGCCGGGCCAGCTGGGCGCTGTCCCGCACCAGCCGGGCCGCGGAGGCCGCGCTGGACGACTGCCGCGCCAAGTCGGTGAAGAGGTACGCCAGCAGAACCGTGATGACCGCGAGGGGGATGCCGACGAGCAGGTTGAGCTTGCGCCGGAAGGGCCAGCGGTCGGCGAAACCCCGTGCTCCGCCCCGGGCGGGGGCGTGCCGGGCGGGCGCGTCCACCTGGTTCGTGGACACCGGGCCTCCTTCGTGGGTGTCTTGTCAGGGGGAGCCGTCACTCCCGGACATGAGGGCCCCGTCGCCCTCGAACAGCCTGTGTCACACCACCGGAACGGGCCCCGCGCACCGCTGTGGTCGGTACCAACTCGGCCGAGACTACAGCCCGCTCGAGGCGCCGATCAGCTCTGCTTTCATCAAGAATCCGTTACAAAGGGACCGCGCTGCGTGCACAACTGGTCGCAGATCGAGGCCAATCGGTGATCTGATGCACTTGACTGACCGAGAACCGGCTGGATTGGATCGGTCACGTGACTTACACGACCCACATCAGCAGGTCCATCCGGAAGAACCGAGGCGCGGCGGCGGTCGCCCTCGTGGCGGCGACGGCTCTGCTGGCGGGCTGTTCCTCCAAGGACGACGACAAGAGCAACCCCCTCACCGACGGGGGCAAGGCGAGCGGCGACAGCGTGGTCGTCGGATCCAACAACTTCCCCGAGAGCACCCTGCTGGCCGACATCTACGGCGAGGCGCTCAAGGCCAAGGGGATCAAGGTCACCTACAAGCCGAACATCGGCAGCCGCGAGACCACCTACGGGCTGATCAAGAACGGCTCGATATCGGTACTGCCCGAGTACAACGGCGCGCTGCTGGCCTACCTCGACCAGAAGGCCGCCCCGAAGTCCCTGGCCGAGACCACGGACGCCATCAACGCCAAGCTGGACTCCAAGCTCACGCTGCTGAACCCGGCGTCGGCGCAGAACAAGGACTCGGTCACGGTCAACGCGGCCACCGCGAAGAAGTACGACCTCACCGGGAAGTCCTCCATCGCCGACCTGAAGGACGTCGCCGAGGACCTGGTCATCGGCGCCTCGCCGGAGTTCCAGACCCGGCAGCAGGGCCTGGTGGGCCTGAAGTCCGTCTACGGCCTGGAGTTCAAGTCCTTCAAGGCGCTGGACGCGGGCGGCCCGCTCACGCTGGCGGCGCTGAAGAAGGACGCCGTCCAGGTCGCGGACCTGTTCACCACGGACTCGAACATCTCCAAGGAGAAGTTCGTCGTCCTGAAGGACCCGAAGAACCTCTTCGGCTTCGAGAACGTCCAGCCGCTCGTCTACAAGGGCGCACTGTCCAAGGAGGGCGCCGACGCGCTCAACGCGGTCTCCGCGAAGCTCGACACCGCCACCCTGCTGGACCTGGACACCCAGGTGCAGGCCGGGAACAAGGACCCGCTGGACGTCGCCAAGGCCTGGCTGAAGTCCGCCGGTCTCGCCTGACGCACGACCGCACGGAACGACCGTGGACGTACCGACGCGGGTGCCCCCGACACAGGGGGACACCCGCGTCCTGCTCGACGGCGGCGGCCTCACCCTGCCCGCCCTGGTCCGGCTCGCCGACGCCACGGCCGTGCCCGCCGTGGACCCCGGCGCGCTGGACCGGGTCGGCCGCGCCCGCGAGACGGCCGACCGGCTCGCCGCGACGGGCCGCTGGTACGGCCGCGGCACCGGTGTCGGCGCACACCGCTCCGTCGCCGTCGACCCGGCCGACGAGACCGCCCACGGCCTACGGCTCCTGCGCAGCCACGCGGCCGGTGCCGGCCCGCTCCTCCCGCCCCGCCAGGTCCGCGCGATGCTCGCCGTCCGCGCCAACCAGCTCCTCGCCGCCGGCTCCGGCATCCACCCGTCCTTCGTCACCGCCCTCACCGACGCCCTCCGTCTGGGCGTGCACCCGGCGGTCAACCAGTACGGCAGCGTGGGCACCGGCGACCTGACGGCCCTGGCCCAGACGGCCCTGACCCTCCTCGGTGAACGCCCCTGGCTGACGACGGCGAACACCGTGGCGCCCCCCGCCACCGGCGCACCGGCGGCCGGCACCGTGCCGCCGCCCCGTACCCCCGGCGCGGCAGAGTGTTCCGGGAGCGAGCTGCCCGCCCCGGTCGTGCTCCGGGCCGGCGACGCGCTCGCACTGCTCAGCAGCAACGCCCTCGCGCTCGCGCAGGCCGCGCTCGCCGGGCACGAGACCGAGCTGCTGCTGCGGGCCACGCACGCGGTCGCGGCACTGTCCCTCGCCGCGGTCTCGGGCTCACCGGAGGCGTACGCCGGGCCGGTGCACGCGCTGCGCCCCTACCCCGGCCCGGCTCGCGCCGCCGCCGAGGTACGGCGCCTGCTCGGCCTGCCCGACCACCCGACGGCGCCCCGGCCGGACGGTCCCGGCCCCGCGGGCGGCCGGATCCAGGACCCGTACGGCTTCCGCGCGTTCCCGCAGGTGCACGGCGCCGCCCTGGACGCCTCCGCCGCGCTGCGCCGGATCGTCGAGGTCGAGATCAACTGCCCGTCCGAGAACCCCGTCCTCACCCCGGACGGCCACCTCTACCACCACGGCGGCTTCTTCGCCGCCCCCCTCGCCCTGGCGCTGGACGGCCTCGACCTCGCCCTGCTGAAGACCGCGCAGCTCTCCGCCGCCCGCCTGTCCGCGCTGAGCCGCCCCGACCTCACGGGCCTGCCCGCCTTCCTCGCCGACGGCCCGGTCGGCAGCTCGGGCACGATGATCCTGGAGTACACCGCCAACTCCGCGCTCGCCGAGCTGCGTGCGAATGCCGCCGCACCCGCCTCGGCCGGGCACGCGGTCCTCTCCCACGGCCTGGAGGAGGCCGCCGGCTTCGCCGGACAGGCGGCCCGCCAGACGGAACGGGCCGGCGCCGCCTACGCCACCCTCCTCGCCTGCGAACTGGTGGCCGCCGTACGCGCGTTGCGCCTGCGTCCCGTACCGCCCGCGGTCCCCGCCTTCGCCGTCGCCGCGGCCGCGCTGCCCGCCGCGCTGGAGGACCGGCCGCTGACCGGGGACATCGCGACCGCCACCGAACTGCTGCCCCGACTCGCCGAACTGTGACGACGCACGCACCGCCCGACGACCCGGCCGCCTCGGCCATCGCGTGAGACCGCCGCACGCCCGGCCGGGGTGACGGAAGAAGTCCGCGCGCACCCCGCTCCCGGCGGAGTCGCACGGGGTCCGGAGCCGGTCAGCCGGAGCGGCGCAGACACGCCCGGTACGCGGTCCCCGGTCGCCGTAGCGCGAGGGGCACCCCATGCCCCTCCGACGACGGTCTGCGCCGAGACCCCGAGGACCGCGGCGATCCTGCCGAACGGTGACCGGCCGTCCGGGTGCGGGGCGTGGACGAGGGCACGGTCGCGGTCGTCGAGCATGCCCTCGCGCTCTTCACCGTGCTCAGAGGTCGAACTCGTGCGGCGGCAGGTCCAGCGCGTAGCACGCCTCACGCACCACGGCCTGCTCGTCCTTGTCGAAGTCGCCGTCCGCGCCGCCGATGACGATGCCGATCTGGACGACCGCACGCGCCTCGGCGGGCTTCTTCTTGGCCTTGGCGATCTCCTGAAGCACGCTCACCTTGCCGAAGGCGAAGTCGGCCGTCAGCTTGTTCAGGTTCTCCTCGAAACGGCGGCGCAGGTCGTCCGCCGGGAAGTTCTGCAGCACCTCGTTCGTACCGATGAGCTGGGCCACCCGCTGTCGCTCCGACGGATCCACGGTCCCGTCGGCGGCGGCCACGAGCGCGCACATCGCCATGCTCGCATCGCGGAACGCGCCGCTCTTCAGGTCGTTCTTCTTCGCCACCAACTGGGTCTGCATCTGCGACGCCGACTCCTTGATGCGGTCCCACAGGGCCATGTCCACTCCTCGTATCGGCCGCCCGGTGCGCTCTCGGCACCCGACAGTTACTTCTACAGCACCGTAGAAACTAACGGGGCGGCCGGGAAGTTCCGGAGATCTAGACTGGATCCGCCGACCACGGCGGACACAGACGGAACACAGCGGCGACGCGGCGGGAGGACGGCGACAGTGGCGACAGCGCCCGGCACCGGCCACCAGGACCCCTCCGCCGAGGTGCTCGCCGAGGCGGCCGCCGCCTTCGGGCTGCTCGCCGCACCGGCCCGGCTGCACCTCGTGTGGGCGCTGGCCCAGGGCGAGAGCGACGTGACCGGGCTCGCCGAGCGCGTCGGCGGTGCGCTGCCCGCCGTCAGCCAGCACCTGACCAAGCTCAAACTCGCCGGACTCGTCCGGTCCCGCCGCGAGGGCCGCCGCCAGGTGTACTTCGTCGACCCCGCCGAAGGGGCCGCCGTGCTCGACGTCGTACGCCTCCTCGTCGGCCGGCTCGCCGAGCGGGAGGCGTCCGCCGCCGTCCCGGCCCGCCGGCTCCGTGGCCTGTGACCCCGTGACCGGCGCATGCATGGGCCGGGCCCGGCGTGGCCCGGGCGCGTGTCCCGTCAGGCCGTCCCCTCCGCCGCCTCCGACGCCGGCGCGCGAGCCTCGGCCCTCGCCTGCCGGCGGCGTTTGCGGCGGCTGACGCGCGGTTCCTGGTCCGGGAGCCAGCCGAAGGCGAGGCAGCTGCCGGTGACGCCGAGGAGCAGGCCGAGGAAGAAGCCGCCCAGGTTGGAGGTGAGCCAGGTGCCCAGGGAGAGCAGGACGCCGGTGAGGGAGTAGAAGAGCCGCTGGGACGGGTTGAAGAGGATCAGCAGCCCCAGCAGCGCCATGAGGGTCGGCAGCAGATAGCCGGCCAGGCCCTGCATGCCGATGTGCAGCACGACCTTCAGCGAGGCCTTCTCGGTGAGCAGGATCTCGCCGCCGCCGAGGGCGAGCAGCAGTCCGCCCCAGAACGGCCGGCGGGCCCGCCATCCGCGGAAGGCGAGCCTCGGTCCCCGACGCGGACGGTCCGGAACGGTGTGCGGGTCCGGCACGGCGATCAGCAGCCCGAATCGCTGAAGCGGAGCTTGAGGCCGGGCAGCTTGAACACGCCTGCCGTGGTGGCGTAGTTGGTCTGCCGGAGATGGGCGATGCGCACGGTGTCGGCCTGCTGGCTGAAGACTCCGATCGGACCCTTCGCGTTCGCCTTGTTCAGCGTGCTGGCGTCGTTGCCGATCTCGATGTTGTTGAACGCCGCGTCGCCCGACAGCTCGGTGGAGTCGGTGGTCAGGTCGGTCGCGGTGACCTTGTTCGCGCCGCTGCCCGCGGTGATCAGCAGGTTGGTGCCGCCGAGGTCGACGCTCTGGCACAACTTGGTGAGCG
Source organism: Streptomyces sp. NPDC038200 (assembly GCF_055600785.1). NCBI lineage: Bacteria > Bacillati > Actinomycetota > Actinomycetes > Kitasatosporales > Streptomycetaceae > Streptomyces > Streptomyces sp. NPDC038200. The sequence continues at coordinate 246,924 of NZ_JBVJYH010000001.1, read as the reverse complement.
TGGCGTTCTTGATGGCGGAGGTGACGACGAGCACCTGACCGCCGGTGTCCCCGGCGTTCGGGCTGCCCTCGGCCATGTTGTCGAGCCCGCCGAACTGCTCGAAACCGGTGCCGTTCAGCTCGGTCGCGGTGACCGTGAACGGCATGCCGGAGATCGCGAACTGCACACCCAGCGCACCCTGGGCGGTGAGGACCGCGAGGGTGGCGGCGACGAGGGTGGCGGGCACCGCCATCACCGCGGCCCGGCGGGCCCGGACCCGTCCTCGTCTCTGGACACCGGTGGTGGTCCCGGCGTCGTTCGGGGTTTCGGGCGGGGTGCCGCTTCCCGAGTTCTCGGGGGTGTTGCCGGCGGACGAGACGTCCGGGGACGAGGCCATGTCTGCTCCCATGGGCATGGATCAATGCGGGTTGGGCTTCCGTGGCGCGGTGTCCTGGCGCGGACAGTGGACGCCGCGTACGCCTCCTCGCAACTCCCGGCGGGTGCAAGGGCTTTCACGTTACGCGGCAGTAGCCTTCGAGGAAGTTACCGCCGGTTACTTTGAAGGGTCAAGGGAGTTGTGGAAAAAGGGTGTCGGATGTGCGCGGGCCGGGTCCGCGTGCGACAACTCGCTGCTCACGCCTTGACGTTGACGGTTAATCAGGTCTAGAAATTCCCCTGTTTCCCGGATCCGTGGCGCCGGATCCGGCGGGCGGCGGCAGTCGCCCCCCAAGCGCGGCACCCGTCGCATCCCGCGACGCGGCAGCGACCGCGTTCCCGGCCCTGGCACGGCAATCGCTCCACCTCACGAGCGCGGCACCGGCACGGTCGTCTCCACACTTGTCCCGTGCCCGGCCGCCCCCTTGTCCGGCTCGGCCGGAGGTCTTCCCCCGAGGCCTTCGGCCGGTGCCCGGTGTGCCGCCGTCGCGGGTCCGCAGCGTACGGAGAAGGCGTCACGGTCCTGCGCCGGCGGCATCGCAAGCACCACCCGCCACCCCCCACCTCACCTCATCTCGCCCCACTTCGAAGAGAGGCACCCGCATGCGTACGCGCTCCCTCCTCGCTCTCGGTGGCACCGCCGCCGCGCTCGCTCTCGCATGGGCCACCCCGGCCTCCGCGGCCGGCGCGGTCCTCACCGTCGGCAACACCGGCGCCAACGGCGGCGCCGCGGCCGCCGTCGGCGACACCCTCACCGCGCCCCTGTCCACCGGCACCGCCGCCACCTTCTACTCCAGCGCGACCGGCACCAGCGGCGTGAAGTGCACGGGCTCCCAGTTCACCGCCAAGGTCACCGGCAACCCGGCCGCGCCCGGCACGGCCACCGAGTCCGTCACCGGGCACACCTTCGACAGCAGCACCTGCACCAGCAACGTCACCGGTGTCCTCGGGGTCAACGGCATCACCATCAACAACCTGCCCTACTCGGCGTCGATCACCTCGGCGGGCACCCTCACCGTCTCGCCCCCGAGCGGCTCCACCATCCAGGCCACGGTCCAGCTGCGCACCCTGCTGGGCACGGTGACCTGCGTGTACCAGGCACCCAGCCTGACCGGCAAGGCCGACAACGCCGACAGCAGCATCACCTTCACCAACCAGCAGTTCACCAAGACGTCCGGTTCTTCGCTGTGCTTCGCCAACGGCTACTTCACGGCCAAGTACGCGCCCGTCACCGACGGCGGAGTCCGGGTCTACGTGAACTGACGCGCCGCACCCTGCGGTTCAGCGTCGTCGCAGCCGCAGAAAGAGGGCGGCGCCCCCGGTGAGCAGCAGCACCGCGGTGGCGCCGCCCGCCAGCAGGGGGGCCGAGGGCCCCGAGCCGCCGTGCGTGGTCTCCGCCACCGGGGCCCCCTCGGCCGAGGCTCCTTCGGAAGGGCCGCCACCCTGCCGCTTCGACTCGGGAGTCGCACGCTCCGCCGGTGCACTCCGCGTCCGTGCCGGCCGTGGACGCGGTGTGGCCGGCGTCTCCGTCGCCGGCCGCGTGGACCCCGCCGCCCCGGCGGCCTCCTTGTGCTCGGGGAAGACCACGTCGGAGCACGAGTAGTACGTGTCCGGCGTGCTGCTGTTCTGCCAGATCGTGTACAGCACCTGACGCCCCGTCCGGTCCTTCGGCAGGGTCGCGCTCAGGTGGTACGCCCCGCCTCGCAGCGGCGGGTCAGTGATCTCGGCGAAGGGCCGTTCCGGCAGATCGGACCAGGCCAGCGGCCTCGACGGGTCGTAACCCCGCTCGGTCAGATACAGCCGGAACGTGCCCGTGTGCGCGATGGTCGACGCATAGGTCAGTGTCAGCCGGCCGCCCGGGGCCAGCCGCGTCGCCGGCCAGTCCCGCCGCGCCAGGTCCAGGCCCCGGTACGCCGGCAGGTTCCCGCTGCACAACCTGCCGTCCGGAATCACCTGCCGGTCCCGGCCCCCCACCCCCGCCACGCGCAGGTTGTCCCACGCCGTGAACGGAGCGCCGTTCGCCGCGATCGCGGCCCGGCAGGCGGCCGATCCGGCGGCGCCGCCCTCGGGCGAGCAGGCGTAGACCCGGCTGACGGGATCCGTGGGCGCTCCGTGCGCCTGGGCGGACCCCGCCGCCCACGGCAGAAGCAGGAGCGGTGCCGTCGCGGCGGCCATCCTGACGCTCAGGCGGGCGGTCATCCGAGTCATCCGGGACGTCTCCTCGACAGGCGCGGGAACGGGATCTGCGGCGTCCAGTACGGCGGCGGTGTCCGCCCCGTTCAGCCCGACCGGCGCACCCGGGTGCAGGGGGCGTGAAAGGACAGACCGGTTCGGCTGTTTTGCGCCTGCTTCCACGCACCATTGAGGAGCCGGGTGTCCGCCTCGTATCGTGGCGATCATGGGTGCGGCGCCCGTCGCCCCGTGGCTGCCGGGAACCGGCCGCACCTGAAGGGGGAACCGGCGTGGTCTCGCCCGTTCACGAAGCACCCCGGACCCGGCCGCCGTCGGTCGCGCCGCTGACACGTGTCGTACCGCATGCCCGGTACGCCGGACTCCTGCTGCCCCTCGGTGAGTTATCGTATGCAAGGGGTTAAAAACAAACCGCATGTCCTGTTCGGTTGAGTGCGAGGAGGGGTCCCAGGATGGCGAGGCAGTTACGCGCTGAACAGACCCGGTCAACGATCATCACGGCCGCCGCCGACCTGTTCGACCGGCACGGCTACGAATCCACGAGTCTGAGCGACATCGTCGCACACGCGAAGGTCACCAAGGGCGCCCTGTACTTCCACTTCGCCGCCAAGGAGGATCTGGCCCACGCCATCCTGGAACTGCAGGCCAAAGCCGCGCAGCAGCTCGTGGCCGACGTCGAGAGCCGCGGCTGCTCCTCGCTGGAGGCCCTGATGCGCACCACGTTCGGGATCGCCCGGCTCGCCGTGGAGGACCCGGTGCCGCGCGCCGGACTCCGTCTCGCCACCGCGGACATCGCCGTACGGCCGCCCCTGCGCCACCCGTTCACCGAATGGCTGGACTTCGCCACCCGCAAGTTCACCGGTGCCGTCAAGGAGGCCGACCTGCACGGCGATCTCGACATCGGGGCCGTCGCCCACTCCCTCGTCTGCTTCTTCATCGGCACCCGGGTCGCCGGCCGCTCGCTCGAACCCGTCGGCCGGCTGCCGCGCAGAACCGCCGAGATGTGGCACCTCGTGATCCGCGGACTCGTCCCGGTGCACCGCCGCCCCCGCTACGTCACCCTCGCCACGCAGCTGGAGCGGGAGATCCGCACCGCCTGACACCCGCGATACGGTGACGGGCATGCCCGACATCCCGTTCGCACCCGTGATCCTCGGCAACGACCCCGGCTCGTTCCCGCACAGCGTGCTGGCCGAGCGGCACCCCGCGATCATCCGGCAGGTACGGGACGCCTTCCCGTACGGTCCCGGGCAGCACACGGCGCTGGACGAGCTGCTGAAGAGCTGCACCCAGGGGGCGATCGAGCCGCTGCCCGCCGACGCCCCGGACCGGGGCCGGTGGCACGACTGGGGCCTGGCCGGCCACACCGGGCGGTCCTGGTACGACGTGCCCTGGCTGTGGTCCGAGAGCTATTTCTACCGCCGGCTGCTGGACGCCGTCGGCTGGTTCGGTCCGGGCGCCTGGCAGGGCGTCGATCCCTTCCGTCCCTTCAAGCGCGCCGAACTCGACGCCCCGGAGACCGACGAGGAACTGGCCGCCCTGGACGGCCTGCGCGACCTGCCGGAGGAGGAGCGGGCACCCGCCCTGCTGCACGGCTCGTTGTGGGGCAACCGCGCGGACCTCGGCTTCCGGCTCTCCGCCGCGGGCGCCGAGGCCCGGGAACCGGCCCCCGCACTGGTCGCCGACGACAGCGAGACCCTCTGGTCGCTGCTGCCGCCCGACGGGACCGGCACCCTCGTCCTCGTCGCCGACAACGCGGGCCGCGAACTCGTCCCCGACCTCCTCCTGATCGCCCACCTGCTCGCCGCGGGCCGGACCGCGCGGGCGGTGCTGCACGTCAAGCCGTACCCCTACTACGTCTCCGACGCCACCACCGCCGACGTGGTCGACGCCCTGCACCGGCTGCGCGCGGCCTCCGGCACGGCCGGCGAGTACGGGCGCGTGCTCTGGTCGGCGATGGCCGACGGCCGGCTCACCGTGCGCGCCCACCCCTTCTCCTGCGCCCCGCTGCCGTACTCCGCGATGCCGGACGATCTGCGCGCCGAGTTCGCGGCGGCCACGCTGACCGTCGTCAAGGGCGACCTCAACTACCGGCGCCTGGTGGGCGACCGGTACTGGCCGCCCACCACGCCCTTCGAGGAGACGACCCGGTACTTCCCCGGCCCGGTCGCCGCGCTGCGCACCCTCAAGTCCGACGTGATCACCGGCCTGACCGCCGCGACCGAGGCCGCGCTGGTGGCGGCCGAGGGGCAGCGCTGGCGGACGAGCGGCACCCATGCGCTGATCCAGACGGACCCGTCAGACCAGCCGCACCGGCAGTGACTTGACGCCGTTGATGAAGTTCGACACCAGCCGCCCCGCCGGCCCGGCGAGGCACGGCGGCCCCGGCAGGACGCGCAGCACCTCCTCGTGGAGCACCCGCAGCTGCAGCCGGGCGAGGTGAGCGCCCAGGCAGACGTGCGGGCCGTCCCCGAACGACACGTGCGGATTGGGCGAGCGGGTGAGGTCGAGCCGGTCCGGTGCGGTGAAGACGCGCTCGTCCCGGTTGGCCGAGGCGTGGAACACCACGACCTTGTCGCCCGCCCGGATCGCCCGGCCCGCCAGCTCGGTGTCCCGTACCGCCGTCCGGCGGAAGGTGAGCACGGGCGGGTGCCAGCGCAGCAGCTCGTCGACGGCGGACGGTACGCCGGCCCGGCCGGTGCGCAGCAGCTCGTACGCCTCCGGATGCTCCGCCAGCGCCAGCAGCCCGCCCGGGGCCGCGCTGCGCACGGTGTCGTTGCCGGCCACGGTGAGCAGGAAGAAGAACATCTCCAGCTCCGCGTCGGCGAGTTCCTCGCCGACCGTCCCCTCCGTGCGAGCGCCGCCGGGCGTCCGGGGGAGGACGAGCGCCGTCATCACGTCGTCGGCGGGGTGCCGTCTCTTGTACGCGGCCAGCTGTCCGGCGTACGCGAACATGTCCCGCAGCATCGCCGGGGACCGCGGATTCACCGGCTTGCCCGCGCCGTCCAGCACTCGCGGACCGGCCTCGTCCGGATCCTGGTAGCCGATGACCCGCTGCGTCCAGTGCAGCAGCAGATGCCGGTCGCTCTCCGGGACGCCCAGCAGATCCGCCAGATTCAGCAGGGCGTAGTCGTCGGTGACGGAGGCCACCAGGTCGACCGTGCCGTCCCCCTCCCGCGCCTTCTCCAGGGCGCCCGCGAGCAGCGTGCGGGCCCGCTCCCGGGCGACCGCCGCGAACCGGTCGACCCGTCCCGGAGTGAAGGCCCGGCTCACCAGCCGGCGCAGCCGCCGGTGACCGGGCGGATCCTGATTGAGCATCATCCGCCGGATGAACGGCAGGTCCTCCGGGTCGGGGTCCCGGATCTGGGTCGCACCGGCGTACGAGGAGTACGTCCCCGCGTCCTTCAGCACGTGCACGACGTCCGCGTGCCGGGTCACCGCCCAGAACCCGGGCCCGGCGGGCCAGCCCAGTACCTCCGGCTCCCGCTGCCAGGCCACCGGATGACGGTCGCGCAGCACGCGGTAGTCGGCGTAGGGGATCCCGGTGGCGTACCGGCGCGGATCGAAGACGTCCGGCACCGCGGGCGCCTCGGGCGCACTCACGCCGGCCCGCCCCTGCCCGCGACGCCGGACGTCCCGGCCCCGTCCGCCCCGCCAGTCCCGTCGGTCCCGCGCGTCGCGTCCGCCCCGCCGGTTCCGCTCGCCGCGTCCGCGTCGTCCGCCCGCAGGAAGTCCTCGACGGTACGGATCAGTTCCAGCGGCGTCTCGTCCATCGCGTAGTGGCCGGCACCGGACAGCACCGCCAGCCGGGCGCGCGGATACCAGGACATCCAGGTCTGCCGCATGACCTCCGGCGACAGCGCCGGATCGAGCGCACCGGCCACGGCGAGCGCCGGCACCTCGCTGCCCTCGACGGCCGTGCTGAAGTCGGCGCCCGCCCACGAGTCGAGCCAGGCCCGGAACGCCTTGGCGTCGCTGCGCTCCAGCGAACGGGCGACCATCCGGTCCAGCCAGGCGGCGGGCCGGCGGCCACCGGTGGTGACGTCGATGATCGTGCGCCGGTTCTCCGCCCGGTGCGCCGCGTCCCGGAACAGCTCCCCCTGCTCCCCGGCCATCGGCATGCCCGAGGCGGGCACGGGCGAGACGCCCGCGATCCGGCGCAGCCGGTGCGGGGCGACGGAGAGCAGGCGCTGTGCCACCGCGCCGCCCATGGAGTGCCCGATCACCGAGAACCGCTCCCAGCCGAGCCGGTCGGCCAGCTCCACCAGGTCCCCGGCCGCCTCGGCCGTCGTGAACGAGCCCGCGGCGTCCCGCGCCTCGCCGTAGCCGCGCAGGTCGACCAGCGCGTAGCTGAAGGAGGCCCGGTCCAGGTCCGGCAGGACGGCCGCGTAGGCGGACCGGTCGGCGAACCAGCCGTGCACGGCGAACACCTTGTGGGCGCCGTCGCCGTGCACCTCATGGGGCAGTACGAAGGAGGTCATGCGCCTACCGTGACCCCCGCGCGGGGGCCCGGCAAGAGCACCAACGCCACAATGCCCCGCCGGAGTTCCACGTTTCGCGGACGGTTCACGCGATGGTGTGATCATGTGTCCCCGGGCGGATGGGCGTCCGGGGCCACGGGTAGTGCCCCGGCCATGACGCAGCCGTTCGAACTCCCGCACTTCTACATGCCGTATCCCGCGCGCCTCAATCCGCACCTGGAGGAGGCCCGCGCCCACTCGACCCGCTGGGCACGCGAGATGGGCATGCTGGAGGGCTCCGGGGTCTGGGAGCAGGCCGATCTGGAGGCGCACGACTACGGTCTCCTGTGCTCCTACACCCACCCCGACTGCGACGGACCCGCTCTCTCGCTGATCACCGACTGGTACGTGTGGGTGTTCTTCTTCGACGACCACTTCCTCGACATGTTCAAGCGCACCCAGGACCGGGCCGCCGGAAAGGCGCACCTGGACCGTCTGCCCCTGTTCATGCCGCTCGCCCCCGGGACACCGGTGCCCGAGCCGGAGAACCCGGTGGAGGCGGGGCTGAAGGACCTGTGGGCGCGGACCGTGCCGTCGATGTCCGTGGACTGGCGGCGCCGCTTCTCCGTCGCGACCGAGCATCTGCTCAACGAGTCGATGTGGGAGCTGTCCAACATCAACGAGGGGCGGATCGCCAACCCCGTCGAGTACATCGAGATGCGCCGCAAGGTGGGCGGCGCCCCCTGGTCCGCCGGGCTCGTCGAGTACGCGACCGCCGAGGTGCCCGCCGCCGTGTCCGGCACCCGGCCGCTGCGCGTCCTCATGGAGACCTTCTCCGACGCCGTCCACCTGCGCAACGACCTGTTCTCCTACCAGCGCGAGGTCGAGGAGGAGGGCGAGAACAGCAACGGCGTGCTGGTCCTGGAGACGTTCTTCGGCTGCACCACGCAGGAGGCCGCCGAGACCGTCAACGACGTCCTCACCTCCCGGCTGCACCAGTTCGAGCACACCGCGCTCACCGAAGTACCGGCCGTCGCCCTGGAGAAGGGGCTCAGGCCCGACGAGGCCGCCGCGGTGGCCGCCTACACCAAGGGACTCCAGGACTGGCAGTCCGGCGGCCACGAGTGGCACATGCGCTCCAGCCGCTACATGAACAAGGGCGCGCGGTCCGAGTCCGCCTGGCGGCTCACGGGCCCCGGCACCGCCGCCGCCGACGTCGGCGCGCTGCTCGCCGCGGCGGCCCAGGAGCGCCTGCGCGCCTACTCCCACCTGCCTCATCAGAAGGTCGGACCGTCCCGCATCCCCGACCTGTACATGCCCTTCGAGGTCCAGCTCAGCCCTCACCTGGACCAGGCCCGCAGCCGGCTCGTCGGCTGGTGCCGCAGCACGGGCATCCTCCAGGAGGGCGTCTGGGACGAGGACAAGCTCGCCGCCGCCGACCTCGCCCTGTGCTCCGCCGGCCTGGACCCGGACGCCACCCCGGACGCCCTCGACCTCAGCGCCCAGTGGCTCGCCTGGGGAACGTACGGCGACGACTACTACCCCTTGGTGTACGGCCACCGCCGGGACCTGGCCGCCGCACGGCTGACCACGGCCCGGCTGTCGGAGTGCATGCCGGTCGAGGGCGGGCCCACCGTCGTCCCCGGCAACGCCATGGAACGCGGCCTGATCGACCTGTGGACACGCACCACCGCCGGGATGACCGCAGACCAGCGACGCACCCTGAAGACCGCCGTGGACAAGATGACCGAGAGCTGGGTCTGGGAACTCTCCAACCAGCTCCAGAACCGCGTCCCCGACCCGGTGGACTACCTGGAGATGCGCCGCTCCACCTTCGGCTCGGACCTCACCCTGAGCCTGTGCCGGATGGGCCACGGCCCCGCCGTCCCCGCCGAGGTGTACGCCAGCGGCCCGGTGCGCTCCCTGGAGAACGCCGCCATCGACTACGCCTGCCTCGTCAACGACGTCTTCTCGTACCAGAAGGAGATCGAGTACGAGGGCGAGATCCACAACGCCGTCCTGGTCGTGCAGAACTTCTTCGGCGTGGACTACCCGGCGGCCCTCCGTGTCGTCCAGGACCTGATGAACCAGCGCATGCAGCAGTTCGAGCATGTCGTCGCACATGAACTGCCCGTGCTGTACGACGACTTCGCACTGTCTGCCGAGGGCCGCCGGGCCATCGACGCCTATGTGCTCGACCTGCGCAACTGGCTCGCGGGGATCCTCAACTGGCACCGGGAGGTCGACCGCTACAAGGCCGAGTGGCTCGGCCGCCGCGCCCACGGCTTCGCACCGGACCGCCCGCCCGCCGTGCCGGTCCTGTCGTTCGGCTGACCGTTTCGCCCTCGCTGACGGTTTCGCAAACTTCACGTACGGAAGGGTGAGTTCAGGGAACTTCGGTGAGCCCTGGGGGGTCTTCCGGTGCAAGGGGAACAACAGACACCGGACATACACGGGGGTGTTCGATCTTGACCGAGATCATCGAGAGGCTCACCGGAGAGACCGCGGGCGACAAGGCGCCGGTACCTGCCGAACTGAAACCGTACGCCGCCTCGTTACCCGTGCCGCCCGTCCTGCGGCCCGCCGCGGACGACGTCCTGCGCGAGACCGAGATCGCCCTGCGCCCGACCTGGGTGCGCCTGCACCCGCAGCTGCCGCCCACCCTGATGTGGGGGTACGACGGGCAGGTACCGGGCCCGACCATCGAGGTGCGGCGCGGACAGCGTGTCCGTATCGCCTGGACCAACCGCATCCCGAGGGACAGCGAGTACCCGGTCACGTCGGTGGAGGTGCCGCTGCGCACCGACGGCCGCCCGCAGGCCACCACCGAGCCCGGCCGTGAGGGCGTCGAGCCGAACAAGGACGTCGCCGCCCTGCCCGCCTGGTCCGTGACGCATCTGCACGGCGCCCAGACCGGCGGCGGCAACGACGGCTGGGCGGACAACGCCGTCGGCCCCGGCGACGCCCAGCTGTCGGAGTACCCGAACGACCACCAGGCGGTGCAGTGGTGGTACCACGACCACGCCATGAACATCACCCGGTGGAACGTGATGTCGGGCCTGTACGGCACCTACCTCGTCCGGGACGACGAGGAGGACGCCCTCCACCTGCCCTCCGGCGAGCGGGAGATCCCGCTCCTCATCGCCGACCGCAACCTCGACACCGACGAGGACGGCCGCCTCAACGGCCGGCTGCTGCACAAGACGTTGATCGTCCAGCAGAGCAACCCGGAGACGGGCAAGCCGGTCACCGTCCCGTTCACCGGCCCGTACACCACGGTCAACGGGCGCATCTGGCCGTACGCCGACGTGGACCCGGCCTGGTACCGCTTCCGGCTGGTCAACGCCTCCAACGCGCGCATCTTCGACCTCGTCCTGATCGACGAGGACGGCGCGCCGGTGCCCGGGATCGTCCACCAGATCGGCAGCGACGGCGGCCTCCTGCCGCGCCCGGTGCCGATCGACTTCGACGCGGACCTGCCCGCCCTGACCGCCGCGCCGGCCGAGCGCTTCGACCTGCTGGTCGACTTCCGCGCACTGGCCGGCCGCACCCTCCGGCTGGTGAACAAGGGGCCGGGCGAGCCCGCCGGGGTGGCCGACCCGGCCGGTGACGTGCCGTACCCGGACGTGCTGGAGTTCCGGGTCCGGGAGACCTGCGAGGAGGACCCCTTCGAGCTGCCCGAGGTGCTCTCCGGGTCCTTCCGCCGCCTCACCCACGACATCCCGCACGGCCACCGCCTCGTCCTGCTCACCCCGCCCACCACCAAGGGCGCCGGGGGCCACCCCGAGATATGGGAGATGACCGAGGTCGCGAACCCGGAGGGGCTGCGGCTCCCGGCCGAGGGCGTCGTCCAGATCACCGGGCCCGACGGCACCACGAAGACGTACCGGCGCACCGCGCGGACCTTCAACGACGGGCTGGGCTTCACCATCGGCGAGGGCAGCCACGAGCAGTGGAGCTTCCTCAACCTGGCGCCCATCGTGCACCCCATGCACATCCACCTGGCCGACTTCCAGCTGCTGGGCCGGGACGCCTACGACGTCTCCGGCTTCGACCCGGCGGTCGGCGGCACCCGCACCCCGATCCGGTACGACGCGGGGACGGCGATCCCGCTCGCCCCCAACGAGCGCGGCCACAAGGACGTCTTCCGGGTGCCGGGGAACCAGATGCTCCGGGTCATGGGCCGCTTCGACGGCGCGTACGGCCGGTTCATGTACCACTGCCACCTGCTGGAGCACGAGGACATGGGCATGATGCGGCCCTTCGTCGTCATGCCGCCCGAGGCCCTGAAGTTCGACCACGGCGGCGCGCACGGCGGCCACGGCGAGGGCCACACGGGCTGAGCGGCGGCGGGCGGTTCACGCCGGCCGGGCGCTCCGGGCCGCCGCGTGCTCGACGGCGGCCCGCGCCAGCGCCCGGACCACCGGGTGCGGGTGCGAGCCGTCGCCGGCCAGCTCCGGCTGGAACAGCGACGCCAGGAAGAAGGGATGGCCGGGCAGCTCGGCCATCCGGACCCGGCCGTCCTCGTCGTGCCCGGAGAACCGCAGCCCGTGGGCGCGGAGCGTGTCCAGGTGACGGGAGGGGCCGTACGCGCAGAAGTACCGCTCGACCGTGCGCGCCGCGCCGATCACGGACGCGGCCAGCGAGTCCGGCGCGATCGTCACCGCGGCCTCGTGGCCCACCAGCGAGCAGGCCAGCGGCTCGATGAGCGGATCCTCGGCGTCCGGGTCGTTCTCGGCGTGCGCGACCCCCGTCAGCCCGCACACGTTCCGCGCGTACTCCAGCAGCGCGTGCTGGAAGCCGCCGCACGTGCCCAGGAACGGGATGCCCTCCTCGCGCGCGGTGCGCACCGCCGCGAGGACGCCCGCCTCGCTGCGGTACGGGCTGCCCGGCAGCACCCACACGGCGTCGAACCCGCGTACCGCGCCCGCGGCCTCCGCGTCCTGCGAGGAGATCCAGTACGCGTCCAGGACCAGCCGGTCGCGTGCGGCCAGGGCGTCCAGCAGGAACGGTACGCGCGTGTGCGAGACGACGTGGGGAGAGCGGTCGCCGACGAGGGCGAGAGTGGCGGTGTTCGTCATGGCCACCATCCTCCGTACGACGCCCCGTTCACGTCCAACGATGGTTTCTGCATCATCGATAAGCATTGCTGATGGAGTGCGATGCTGAGCGGCATGGACCCGCATCTGCTCCGCACCTACGTCACCGTGGCGCGTCTCGCCTCCTTCTCGGAGGCCGCGCGCGAGCTGGGCTACACCCAGTCCGCCGTCTCCCAGCACATCGCCGCCCTCGAACAGGACCTGGGCGCGCCCCTGCTGACCCGCCGGCCGGTCGCGCCGACCGTGGCCGGCGAACGGCTGCTGGAACACGCGGGTCCGCTGCTGCTGCGTCTCGACGCGGCCCGCGCCGACGTCGTGCGCATCGCCGCCGCCCCCCAGCACGGCCTGACCCTCGCCACCACGCCGACCGCGCTCGGCCCCGCCGTCCTCGGCGCGCTCCCCCCGGCCGGCGTCACCCTGCGCGTGCTCACCCGCGCGGAGATCCCCGCGGCCGTCGCCACCGGCACCGCCGACCTCGGCCTCGTGGACGGGCTGGCCGCGCCCAGCGATCCGCTGCGGGTGCCCGACGTGGCGCCGCTGACCGCGCACGGCGTCGCCGAGGAGCCCGTCAGCGTCCTGCTCCCCGCCGGCCACCCGCTCGCCGGGCGCCCAGGGCTGCGCCTCGGCGACCTGGGCGACGCCCGCTGGCTCGACGCACCCGACGCGGCCCTCCCGCTCGCGGACCTGCGCGCCGCGGCCGCCGGCGGCACCTTCCGGCCCGCCCTGCGCTACGAGGGCACCGACGTCCGCACCCTCACCGCCCTCGCGGCGGCCGGACACGGCCTCACCCTGCTGCCCGCCTGGGCGGCCACCGGTGTACCGGGCACGACCGCGGTCCCGCTCACCGCCCCCCGCGTCGTCCACCGCACGGAACTCCTCCACGGCGGCGGCCCGGGGGGAGCGGCGGCGGAACTGGTGCGCAGGCTGTCGGGCACCGGGTGAGGACGCCGGGCGGGGAGCGGGGCGGTGGTGCCTCGACGGCCATGACCACCCTCCGGCACGCTCCGGCCAGTCTCACCCTTTCGTGTCTCGTCGCGGGCCGCCGCCCCGGGTAGAGCTCCAGCCGGAGGCGAGCGAACCATGGAACAGACTGCGTTGCGTCCCAAGCCGATGCCCGGTCAGGACCGGCGGCCGGAGGGCACCCCGGAACCCGTCCATCACCCGCACGCCGCGCGCCGGCGCGGACGGCGGCTGCGGACCGTGCTGTTCGGCATGTGCGCCGGCATGGTGCTGGTGCTCTCCGGCGTCGGCATCGGCACGGTCGGCGCCACCGTGATCGGGATGAGCAGACTCGCCGAGCTGCACCGCCAGGCCCCGCCGCCCGCTCCCTCCGCCAGGACCGCCCCCGGCACCGCCCCGGCCCCCGCCCCCGCCCGGCACGGCGCGACCCTGGGCCTGGAGGCCGTCGACGGCGAGAAGGCGGGCGCGCTGGTGGTGGGCGTGCACGTGCCCGGCCCCGGCTACTCCGCGGGCCTGATCCGCGGAGACGTCGTACTGCAGTTCGGCGCCACCCGCGTCGACTCCGCCGCCGACCTTGCCCGAGCCGTCGCCGAGGCGCGCTCCGGAAGGCCGGTGCTCCTCACCGTGCGGCACAGCGGCGGCGGCTATCAGCAGCTGACGGTGACGCCCGGGGTGGTCACCTGACCGATCCGGGACCCGTCCCTCGCGCTCCACCGCGTGCGCCCCGGGAAACCCGCTGGTCCCCGTCCGTCCCGCGCGTCATCATGGGCCCGTGCCGAGTCCCTTCCCCCCGAAGTGCGGGACGCCGGTCCCGGAGACCGGCTCGCGTCGCCCCGTCCGGGCGGGCAGGATGCTGCCCGAGACGCCCTCGCCCGTTCCCCCCCGCCGCGCCCGGAGGCCCGGATGACCGGTAGTACGCCCGCGCCCTTCACCGCCGCCGACTACACGGCCCGCATGGAGCGTGCCGCGCGCTCCGCCGCCGCCGCCGGTCTCGCCGGACTGCTCGTGGCTCCGGGACCGGACATGGTGTGGCTCACGGGCTACACGCCCACCGCGGTCACGGAACGGCTGACGGTGCTGGTCCTCGCGCCCGGCCGGGACCCCGTGCTCGTCGTGCCCGCCCTGGAGGCCCCCGACGCCGAGCACGCCGCCGGCGCCACCGCGCTGACCCTGCGCGACTGGACCGACGGCAAGGACCCCTACGCCGTCACCGCCGACCTCCTCGACGACCGCGGCCGGTTCGGCATCAGCGACAACACCTGGGCGATGCACCTGCTGGGCTTCCAGCGGGCCCTGCCCGACAGCTCCTACACCGCCCTCACCGAGGGTCTGCCCATGCTGCGCGCCGTGAAGGACCCGGCCGAGCTGGACCTCCTGGCCGCCGCGGGAGCGGCTGCCGACCTGGCGTTCGAGGAGATCCGGAAGGTTCCCTTCGCCGGCCGCCGCGAGTCCGACGTCGGCCACGATCTCGCCGGCCTGCTGCGCCGTTTCGGCCACTCCCAGGTCGACTTCACCATCGTCGGCTCCGGCCCCAACGGCGCCAACCCGCACCACGAGGTCGGCGACCGCGTCATCCGCCCCGGTGACATGGTCGTCCTCGACTTCGGCGGCCTGAAGGACGGCTACGGCTCCGACACCACCCGCACGGTCCACGTCGGCGAGCCCACCGAGGAGGAGCGCCGCGTCCACGACATCGTGCGCGCCGCCCAGGAGGCCGGCTTCGGGGCCGTACGGCCCGGCGTGGCCTGCCAGGAGGTCGACCGCGCCGCCCGCGCGGTGATCACCGACGCCGGGTACGGCGAGTACTTCATCCACCGCACCGGGCACGGGATCGGGGTGACCACGCACGAGCCGCCGTACATGATCGAGGGGGAGGAGCAGCCGCTCGTGCCCGGCATGTGCTTCTCCGTGGAGCCCGGCATCTATCTGCCCGGCCGCTTCGGGGTGCGCATCGAGGACATCGTCACGGTCACCGAGGACGGTGGCCGGCGCCTGAACAACACCACCCGTGAGATGGTCATAGTGGACTGAACGACCAGGAGACACACCCTCGACGACATCCCGGAACGGCTACGGCGCGACCCATGACCCAGGCACCGACACCCACCGCGGACACCGTCCGCAGACTGGTCCGCTCGCTGCTCAAGGAGGGCGGCGACGGCACGGGGGGACCCGAAGTGCGGCCCGTGACGGAGGACCGTGAGCACACCTGGTGGATCGGCGGCCGCCATGTGCTCCGCCTCGCGCCCGACCGGGAGGCGTCCGTCCGCCGCCGCCGGGAACTGCGCCTGCGCGACCTGGTCCGCCCGCACGTCCCCGTCGCCGTGCCGACCAGCGTCGCGCACGGCGACTGGGCGCCCGGCCTCGCCTACACCCTCGACACCCGGGTCCCCGGGGGCACGGCCGACGAGCACGACGTCTCCGCCGTCGGCGAGGCCGACCTCGCCGGGCTGCTCGGCGGGCTGCGCGCGGTCCCCGCTCGCCAGGCGGAGACGCTCGGCGTGCCGCGCACCGCACCGCGCTCGCTGGAGGCGCTGCGCCGGATGGCCGTGCACGCGGCGGAACGGCTGGCCGCCGCCGACGAGTTCGACGCTGCCCGGCTGCACCAGCTCACCCCGCCCGGCGCGGCGCAGCTCGCCGCGCAGTCCGGCACGGCCGTCCTCACCCACCACGGGCTGACCGGCGCCCACGTGGTGGTCAGCGCCGACGGCCGGGTGCGCGGCATCCTGGACTGGACGGCGGCGGCGCTGGGCGACCCCGCCGAGGACATCGCCGGGCTCGCCGTCGCCGTCGGCTCCCCGGCGGCCGTCCGGGCCGCCACCCTCGCCGGCTACGGCGCCCGTCCCTGCCTGCGCGGCCTGTGGCTCGCCCGCTGCGACACGGTCATCCGCCTCACCGACCACCTGGAAGGCCGCACGACCGGCTCCCTGCCCCTGTTGCGCACCCAGCTGGGGCGGGCCTGGGAGCCGATCCTGCTGGAGCGGGTGACGGACTTCCAGGAGGACGAGCCGGAGCCCTGAGGGAGCCCCGGGACCCGCTCGGGGCGGCCCCGGGGAACGATCCGCGGAACCGCCGAAGGCCGCCTCCAAGGGCCCCGCACCCGCTCACGGCAGCCGTGCGGGACCCGCCGGCCCGCTCAGGGATGGGTCAGCACCACGCACGACTCCCCGGGCACCTGGAGCAGCCCGTCCGGGCCCGGTGCCTCGACCGGGTCCCAGGCCGCGAGGACCTCCACCCGGCCGGTGCCCAGGGGGATCGCCGCCGGCTCCTTGCCCAGGTTCACCGCGACCCGTACGTCCCCGCGCCGGAAGGCCAGCCAGCGGGCGTCCGCGTCGAAGGCCACCTTCGTGTCGGCGAGGTCCGGGTCGGTGAGGTCGGGCTGGGCGTGGCGCAGCGCGATCAGCTCCCGGTACCAGGCCAGCACGCGCGCGTGGGGCTCGTCCTCCGGCTCCGACCAGTCCAGGCAGGACCGCTCCCGGGTCGCCGGGTCCTGCGGATCGGGCACGTCCTCCTCGGCCCAGCCGTGCGCCGTGAACTCCCGCCGCCTGCCCCGCCGTACCGCCTCGGCCAGCTCGGGGTCGGTGTGGTCGGTGAAGAACTGCCAGGGCGTGCCCGCCGCCCACTCCTCGCCCATGAACAGCATCGGCGTGAACGGCGCGGTCAGCGTCAGCGTGGCCGCGCAGGCCAGCAGGCCCGGGGACAGCCGGGCGGAGAGCCGGTCGCCCTGCGCCCGGTTGCCGATCTGGTCGTGGGTCTGGCTGTAGCCGAGCAGCCGGTGCCCGGCCACGCGCGCGCGGTCCAGCGGCCGGCCGTGCCGGCGGCCCCGGAAACTGGAGTACGTGCCGTCGTGGAAGAAACCGCCGGTCAGCGTCTTGGCGAGCGCCGCGAAGGGCTCTCGCGCGAAGTCGGCGTAGTAGCCCTGCGACTCACCGGTCAGCGCGGTGTGCAGCGCATGGTGGAAGTCGTCGTTCCACTGCGCGTGCAGCCCGAGGCCGCCCTCCGCGCGCGCGGTGATGAACCGCGGGTCGTTCAGATCCGACTCGGCGATCAGGAACAGCGGCCTGCCCACCTCCTCGGCCAGGCCGTCCACGGCCGCCGACAGGTCCTCCAGGAAGTGGCAGGCGCGCGTGTCGTGCAGCGCGTGCACCGCGTCCAGCCGCAGCCCGTCGATCCGGTAGTCCCGCAGCCACGCCAGCGCGCTGCCCAGGAGGAACGCGCGCACCTCGTCCGAGCCGGGCGCGTCCAGGTTCACCGCCGCGCCCCAGGGCGTGTGGTGGGTGTCCGTGAAGTACGGTCCGAACGCGGGCAGATAGTTGCCCGACGGGCCCAGGTGGTTGTGCACGACGTCCAGGACGACGCCCAGCCCGAGTCCGTGCGCCCGGTCGACGAAGCGCTTCAGTGCCTCCGGGCCGCCGTACGGCTCGTGCACCGCCCACAGCGACACGCCCTCGTACCCCCAGCCGTGCCGGCCCGGGAAAGGACAGAGCGGCATCAACTCGACATGGGTGACGCCCAGTTCCACCAGGTGCTCCAGCCGGGCCGCGGCAGCGTCCAGCGTGCCCTCGCGCGTGTACGTGCCCACGTGCAGCTCGTACAGCACCGCACCCGGCAGCCCCCGCCCCGTCCACGGCGCACGCCACTCGTGGCGCCCGTGGTCCACGACCGCGCTCAGCCCGTCCGGGCCGTCCGGCTGGCGGCGGGCACGCGGATCGGGCAGCACGGGGCCGTCGTCCAGCGCGAACCCGTACCGCGCGCCGTCCTCCGCCTCCGCCTCGCCCGTCCACCAGCCCGCGCGCGCGGGATCGCGCGCCAACGGGCGCGTGGCGCCCTCGCAATGGAGTGTCACTCGGTCTGCCTGCGGTGCCCACACCTCGAACTGCACGGACGGTTCCCCTTCGTCTGCTCACCGTGATGTCCCGCGTGTCCATCGTGCCGTCCCGGACGATCAAAGCGCTTTCGAATGCGCCGTTCCGCGGCAGGTGTCGCGGAAGTGCCCCTGTTTCGGCACCGATTCCGTGATTTCTGGACACCCGGGGTTCACTGCCCGACAATCACCAGCGTGACGTCGTCCTTCGAGTTCTCCACCTACCCCGCGCGTCTGTCCGACGCGGAGCGGGACAAGGCGCTGCAGGTGCTGCGCGACGGCGTCGCCCTGGGCCGGCTCTCGCACGACACGTTCGTGCGCCGCATGGAGCTGGCGCTCGCCGCGCGCCGCTCCGACGAACTCGCCGCCCTCGTCGCCGACCTGCCCCAGGAGAACCGGTTCTCCCGCGCGGTCTTCGGCACCGTCGAGGCCGTTTCGGGGTTCACCGTACGGCTGCGCCGGGCCTGGCAGGCCGAGCGGCTGCCCAAGCTGCTGCTGCCGCACCCGGCGCACACCCATCCGCTGCGCATCGGCCGCGACCCCGCGAACGGGCTGCGGCTGAACCACGAGACCGTCTCCCGGGTGCACGCCGAGCTGAGGCGCCAGGGCGGCATGTGGGTGCTCAAGGACCTCGGCTCCACCAACGGCACCACTGTCAACGGCCGCCGGGTGATCGGCTCGGTCGTCGTCCGGGAGGGCGATCAGGTCTCCTTCGGCCGCATGGCGTTCCGGCTCGCCGCGGGCTGATCCCCCGGCCGGTCCGGTGCGAACGGGCGCTCAGCCCCGCGCGTGCGCCGTCCCGTTCGGGTGAGCCGCACTGCGGAAGACGCCCGGCCGTGCCGATGCATCGGGCATGACATACATCACCAGAGCGGCAGCGGCGGCCGGCGCCCTGCTGGCCGCCGCCGGTCTCCTCGCCGCGGGCCCGGCCCAGGCGGCCTCCCGCGACACCCTCTCGGGCAACTGGCTCTACCTGACGGTCGCCAAGGGCGACGCCAAGTCCGGGGAGGGCCCCGGCGCGCTGCTGCTGTGCGACCCGCCCCAAGGGCACCGGCACGCGGCCGAGGCCTGCGCCGAGCTGGCCGCCGCCGGCGGTGCCATCGACCGCATCCCGGCCGAGAAGGTCTTCTGCACGATGATCTACGCCCCGGTGACCGTCCACGCGCGCGGGCGGTGGAACGGCCGGGCGGTCGACTTCCAGGAGACGTACACCAGCGCGTGCGTGATGAAGGCGCGGACGCGACACGTCTTCGCCATGGACGGCTGACCGGCCGGTCCGGGCCCGGGTGGCGTGGGCCACGACGGCTCACGCCACCCGCTCACGTGCCTGCTCACGCCACCCGCTCACGTGCCTGCTCACGCATCCCGCTCACGTGCCTGCTCACGCATCCCGCTCACGTGCCTGCTCACGCATCCCGCTCACGTGCCTGCTCACGCATCCCGCTCACGTGCCTGCTGTGCCGCCACGAGCACCGTCCGGGACTGGTGCTCCACCTGGTTCTCCAACGGCACCCAGCGCGCCCGGAACCGGTCCGCGAAGGCGTCGCACCAGGTGGCCACGAGCCGTTCCAGACGCGGCGCCGCCCGGTCGTCCGCCTCCCGCAGCACCCGGAGCAGCATCGCCGCGGCCCGCAGCGGCAGCCGCCGCCCGAAGGCGTCCACGCTGCCGACGTACGCCATCGTCGTGCCCGCCGGAGAGGTGTGGATCCAGTCCTCGGCCAGGCCAGGGATCAGCTCCAGTGCCCACCGGGCGGCCCGCAGCAGCGGCCCGTCCACACCGTCCAGCCGGGGCAGCGCGTCGGCGAGGACCCGCTCCACCTCCCGGGCGTCCCGCAGCAGCCGCGCGGCCAGGCGCCGCATGGCCGCCGCCGGCGCCGGGTGCGGGGCCGGGTCGTCCACCAGGTCGCTGGCCCACATCGGCACCTCCACCACGGCCGTCAGGCCGCCGTACCGGTGCGCGTGGTACCAGGTGCTGTGCCGGGCGTCGTCCGGCATGCTCGGATAGGCCACGCCCGTCTCCGGGCCGGGCATCACGTGCACGCCGGGCCCGGCGGCCGGCCAGCCCGCCGCGTCCGACGCCCCCGTCTCCACCGGAATGTGCAGCTCCGCCGCGGACTTGGCGAACGGCTCGGCGAGCCCCGGCACGTCCTTGGTCAGCTGCACCCAGCTGCCGCCCAGATCGGTGCCGTGCAGGGTCACCTGGAGGTAAGGGCGCACTTCGTCGATCACTCCGGTCAGCGCCCGGGTCTCGGGCGGCAGCCGGTCCGGCGGGAGCACCGACGGCGACCACTCCGGCTGCTCCGCACCCGTCGGCCGGTAGAAGCCGAGGTGGTAGTCGAGCAGGCTGCGCGGCGCCGGGGTGACGTGCAGGCTCGCGCCGTCCGGGTCCGCGCACAGCAGGAAGTGCCAGGAGGTGCCCGTCCGCAACTCCCGCTCCGCCGCCACTCTTTCGGCCAGCACCCGCAGGGTGGAACCGCCCGTCGGCTCATTGGCGTGGGCGCCGGCGACGACCAGCACCGCCCGGCGCGCGTGTCCCACCGACAGCAGGTGCAGAGGTCTTCCCCCGCGCGAGACGCCCACCTGGCGCAGTGCGCACAGCCCTGGTTCCTGAGCTGCCAACGCCCGTGCGGAGGCGATCAGTTCGGGAACGCTGGGATAGCGCAGCTCCGGCAGAGGACTCACCCCCCGACTTGTCCGCCCGGCTTCGCCCTCCCAGTCCCGCACGGCACGGGGGAACTGTCAAGCGGTCGGCGGGGAGGCTCCGGGGGCGCCCGGACGCAGGGGCCCGCCGGTACCCGGGCCCCTGCGTGTCACGGGCTCACTGCTGGTGCAGGCCGCGTCCCGCGAGCGTCAGGAACACCTCGCCCACCGCCTCCGACAGCGTGGGGTGCGGGTGCACGTGCCGGGCCACGTCCGAGGGCTCGGCGTCCCAGCCGACGATCAGCTGGCTCTCCGCGATCATCTCCGACACGTGCGGCCCGACCAGGTGGACGCCGAGCACCTGCCCGCCACCGGCCTCCGTCACCACCTTCACCATGCCGCCCCGACCGTGCACCATGCCCTTGGCGACCGCGGTCAGCGGCATCGTGTCGACGTCGACGTCGTGCCCGCGCGCGCGTGCCTCCGCCTCACCGAGCCCCACCGAGGCCGTCTGCGGCGAGGAGTACGTCACCCGGGGCACGGCCGCGTAGTCGACGGGCGCCGGCGCCAGGCCCGCCAGCGTCTCGCCCACGAGCAGGCCCTCCGCGAACGAGGCGTGGGCGAGGCCGAGCGAGGGCGGCGGCAGCAGGTCGCCGACGACGTGGATGCCCGGCACGGCCGTCTCCAGCCGGCTCCAGTCCGCCGGTACGACGAACCCCCGCTCGTCCGGCGTCAGCCCGGCCGCGTCCAGCCCCAGACCCTCGGTGACCGGGACCCGCCCGACGGCCACCAGCAGCCGCTCCGCCGCCACCGTCCGGGTCTCTCCCCGTGCGGTCCGCACGCGCGCGTGCACGCCGTGCTCCAGCAGTTCCGCGTCCAGCAGCCGCGTGCCGGGCTGCACCTCGATCCCGCGCTTCCTCAGCCCCCGCGTCAGGTGCCGGCTCACGTCGGCGTCCTCCAGCGGCACGATCCGGTCGGCGGCCTCCACGAGAGTCACCTCGGCGCCCATGGACCGGTGGAAGGAGGCGTACTCCACGCCGATCGCGCCGCCGCCCAGCACCAGGACGGACGCCGGGAGTCCCGGCGCGAACAGCGCGTCGTCGCTCGTCACCACGCGCCGGCCGTCCGGCGCGAGCCCCGGGAGCGTGCGCGGGCGGGAGCCGGTCGCCAGGACGATCGCACGGCGCGCGGTGAGATCCCGTACGCCTGGCGCGGAACCGTCCTGCACACCCTCCACGCGCACCGTGCGCGTCCCCGTGAGCCGCGCGCTGCCCCGCACGACACGCACGCCCGCGTGCCCGAGATGCGCCTCCACCCCCTTGTGGTTGCGGGCCACGATGTCGTCCCGCGTGGCCACCAGCGCACCCCAGTCGACGCAGTCCACGGTCGCCTTCACGCCCCAGCGTTCGCGGGCCTCGGCGATTCCGTCGACCAGTTCGGCGGCGTGCAGCATCGCCTTGCTCGGGATGCAGCCCCGGTGGAGGCAGGTTCCGCCGATCTTGTCGCGTTCGACGAGGGTGACGTCCAGCCCGAGGGCGGCGGCGCGCAGGGCGGTGCTGTAGCCGCCCGTGCCGCCGCCGATGACGATCACGTCGGATGTGTTGATGGTCATGGCATCCACCCTCCGTCCACCCCTTGTCATGAGTCCAAGGCAATGTTGTTGTGGAATCCATGCACGATCTTCATGGGCGGACGCCGGAGAGGACACGGAGTTGAGCCTGCGCCAGATGGAATACTTCGTGACGGTCGTCCAGGAGGCGTCGTTCACCCGCGCGGCGGAGGTCCTGCACGTCACCCAGCCCGCGCTCTCGCACCAGGTCAAGGCGCTGGAGAGGTCGGTCGGCGGCGCCCTGCTGGAGCGCCTGCCCCGGGGGGTGCGCCTCACCCCCATGGGCCGCGCGTACCTGCCGCACGCCGAACTCGCCGTCCGCAGCGCCGCACAGGCCCGCCGCGCGGCTCGCGCCACCGTCGGCGCGGAGGGCGGGGAACTGCATGTCGCGGCCCTGCACTCGATCGCGGTCGGCGCCCTGCCCGACGTCTTCGCCCGCTGGCGCGCGGCCCACCCGAGGGTCCTGCTGCGCCTGCACGAGTACGCCACCGCCGAGGCCCTGGAGGAGGCGGTGCAGCGCGGCACCGCCGACCTCGCCGTGGGGCCCGAGCCCACCGGCCGGCCCGGCACCGCCGTCCCCGTCGGCGAGGAGGAGATCGTCCTCGTCGTGCCCTTCGACGACCGGTTCGCGGGCCGTACGACGATCACGCTCCCGGAACTCGCCGACCGCGCGTGGATCCGCTGTGCCATGGAACCCGTCGTGCACGGTGAGCGCTTCCTCGACCGGGCCTGCGAACAGGCCGGGTTCCGGCCCCGGACCGCAGTGTGGACCGAGCACACCTCGACGGCCGTGCGCATGGCCGCCGCCGGCGTGGGTGTGTGCGCCGCGCCCGCCCACATCGTGCGCGGTGCCGTGGGCGAGGACTGTGTGGTCCTCACCCCCGACCCGGCCTGGAAGCGCACCCTGGCCGTCTACGCGCGGGTGCCGCCCACCGGGGCCGCCGCGGCCTTCGTGGACCTCCTGCGCGCCGGCTGGCCTCCCCTGCGGACCCCCGGGCCGCACGAGACCTGCGAGGCCCCCGCCGCCCCGGCCCCTTGACCCGCCCGGCCGACCGAGCCGGGCGGTACCGGGCCCGGCCGGGCGGAGCCGTGCCGTGCGCGGCCACGCCGGGGCCCGCCGAGCCCCTCCCGCGCCGTCAGTCCTCCGGGACCCGTTCCAGCAGCGCCACCGGCGACCCGTCCAGCAGGTCCGTCACGCGCGCGTGGCCGGTGAACTCCCGTCCGGGGGCGAGCACGTCCGCCCACCGGCCGGGCGGCAGCGGCAGCCGGGTCTCCCCCCAGCCGCCCGCCTCCGCGAGCCGCAGCGACAGCCGGGTCACCGCCGTGACCACCGCACCGGAGCGCGTGAACGCCAGACAGTGCTCGGCCGCCGGGCCCTCGGCGTGCAGCGGCTCGTACGACGCGCCCGCGCCGAAGACGTCCGGCCGCCGGGCCCGCAGCCGCAGCACCGCCGCCGTCAGCGCGTCCTTCTCGCCGGGCGCCTCCGGCGGGAACGCCACCGGCCGCCGGTTGTCCGGGTCCACCAGCGCCCGGTACTCGCCCTCCGTGCCCTGGTACACGTCCGGCACGCCCGGCATCGTCAGATGGACCAGCGCCGTGCCGAGGACGTTGGCCCGGACGTGCGGATCCAGAGCCTTCCGGAAGGCCGCCACGCGCTCGCCGGGCGGCCCGCACGGCCCCGCGGCGACGAAGGCCGCCACCGCCTCCTCGTACGGCGGCTCCTGCTCCGTCCAACTGGTGTACATGCCGGCCTCGCGCACATGCTTCAGCAGCGCCTGCCGTACCCGGTCCTCCTCGGCCGGCCCCAGCCCGAACACCGTCTGCCAGGCCGCCCAGGCCAGCTGCCCGTCCGGCACGCCCTCCTCGGCCCGGGTCAGCTCGGCGACCAACTCCGTCCAGCGGTCCGGGCATTCGGTCAGCACGGCCAGCGCCGCCCGCACGTCGGCGCTGCGCTTGGTGTCGTGCGTGGTGACGACCGTGCCGGTGAGCGGCCAGTCGCGCTGCACGCGCGCGCAGTAGGCGTGGAAGTCCTCCACCGACACGCCCGGACCGCCCGGGTCGCCGCCCACCTCGGTCGCCGACAGCAGCGGCACATAGCGGTAGAAGGCCGTGTCCTCCACCGACTTGGCGCGCAGCGCCGACGCGGTCTGCGCGAACCGGGTGCGGAACTCCACCCGGTCGGCGTGGTCCGGCGCCGACGCGTCGCCGGGCGGCTCGACCAGCAGCCGGCGCACGATGCCGACGGCCTCGGCCTCCTCCGGCACCACGAAGGCCAGCCGGGCCTCCTCGGCGGCCTCCTCCGTGATCACGGCGGAGGCGTCGCCGGACGCGTACGGCCGGTAGACCCGCATCCGCACCAGCAGCTCCTCCACGGCCGTACGCAGCGCCCAGGGGGCCCGGTCGCGCAGCGACAGGTCGGGCGAGGCGGCGCACAGCCGGGCGGCCACCCGGGTGAGCCGTTCGGTCTCGGCCGCCAGTTCGTGCGTGAGCACCTTGTAGGCGGCCCGCCGGACCGTGGCCTCCCAGTTGCCGCCCCGGTCCGTCTGCGGCGCCGCGAAGGCCCGGTAGCGCCCCAGTAGTTCGAACGCCCCGGTACGGTCCGTGAACAGGCCGTCGACGTGCCGCAGGGCGTCGTAGCCCGTGGTGCCCGCGACGGGCCAGGAGGCCGGCAGCCGCTCGCCGTCGGCGAGGATCTTCTCCACGACCGTCCAGCGGCCGCCGGTCGCCTCGTGCAGCCGCGCGAGGTAGCCGTCCGGGTCCGCGAGCCCGTCGGGATGATCGACCCGCAACCCGTCGATCACGCCCTCCGCCAGCAGCCGCAGGATCGTGCCGTGCGTGGCGTCGAACACCGCGGGATCCTCCACCCGCACCCCGATCAGTTCCGAGATGCTGAAGAACCGCCGGTAGTTCAGCTCGGTGCGGGCCAGCCGCCACCACACCGGGCGGTACCACTGGGCGTCCAGCAGCTCCGGCAGCGGCAGGTGCCCGGTGCCCGGGCGCAGCGGGAAGACGTGGTCGTGGTAGCGCAGCACGTCGCCGTCGGCCACCAGGTGCGCCGACTCCGCACCCACCGGGCCGCCGAGCACCGGCAGCAGCACCCGGCCGCCCTGCGCCTCCCAGTCGATGTCGAACCAGCGCGCGTACGGCGACCCGGGCCCTTCCCGCAGCACCTCCCACAGCGCGGGGTTGTACCGGGGGGCCAGCGCCATGTGGTTCGGCACGATGTCCACCACCAGGCCGAGGCCGTGTTCCCGGGCGGTGCGCGCCAGCGCGCGCAGCCCCTCCTCGCCGCCCAGTTCCGCGCGCACGCGCGTGGGGTCCACGACGTCGTAGCCGTGCGGGGAGCCCGGGACGGCCTCCAGGACGGGGGACAGGTGAAGGTGCGAGACGCCGAGCGAGGCCAGGTACGGGACGGCCGCTTCGGCGGCGGCGAACGGGAACGCGGGCTGGAGCTGAAGCCGGTAGGTGGCCGTGGGCACCCCCGGTCCGGGTCGCGCAGAAGTCATGGGAACCTACGTACCCCGCTCGCCGCCTTTCGTGTCATCCACCTCTGCCCGGATCACGCATGCGTGTCCGGATTCGAGCGATGGGGACGACGGGAACACGGGGGCGGCGCCGCACGCGGGACCAGCTGTCGTTCGTCCTCGGTCCGGCGCTCGTCGGCCCGGCCGGGGTGTTCGCCCACCCGGCCTACGGCCCGGACGGCGCGGCGGTGCTGGTGGCGGTCTGCGGCACGGGCTTCGCCCGGCACCCGGCGGCCCGCGCGGTGGCCCCGCACGCGTGCACCCCGGCCGGGCCCGGGTGCGTACGACGTACCGGGACCCCACCGAAGCGTCCTGACGCACCGCGACCGCCGGTCGCCGCGGCCGGGGGGGCAGCCGCCGTCGGGACGGGCGGGTCCCGGCGGCGGCTGCCGTCACCGCGTCACGCCGGGCGCTGCAGCACGGTCAGGCTGCGGTCCGGCAGGGTGAGCCGGTCGCCCGCGCCGACCTTCGCGCCGGCCCCCGGCGGCACCCCCTCCGGGCGGGCCGTGTCGACGACCACCTGCCACTGCCGTCCGTGGTCGACGGGCACGACGAAGTCCAGGGGGTCCGGCGAGGCGTTGAACATCAGCAGGAAGGAGTCGTCGGAGATGCGCTCCCCGCGCGGGCCGGGCTCGGAGATGGCGTTGCCGTTCAGGAACACCGTCAGCGCGGACGCCGGCGCCGAGTTCCAGTCCCGCTGCGTCATCTCGCCGCCCTCCGGAGTGAACCAGGCGATGTCGGACAGCTCGTCGTGCGTGCCCTCCACCGGCCGGCCGTGGAAGAAGCGGCGCCGGCGCAGGACGGGATGGTCGCGGCGCAGCCACACCATCGCGCGCGTGAACTCCAGCAGATCGCTCTCCGGGGGCTCCGGCCACCGGATCCACGAGAGCTCGCCGTCCTGGCAGTAGGCGTTGTTGTTGCCGCCCTGGGTGCGGGCGAACTCGTCACCGTGACTGATCATCGGCACGCCCTGGGACAGCATCAGCGTGGCGACGAAGTTCCGCATCTGCCGGGCGCGCAGCCGCAGTACCTCGGGATCGTCGGTGTCGCCCTCCGTCCCGCAGTTCCACGACCGGTTGTGACTCTCGCCGTCCCGGTTGTCCTCGCCGTTGGCCTCGTTGTGCTTCTCGTTGTACGAGACGAGGTCGTGCAGGGTGAAACCGTCGTGGCAGGTGACGAAGTTGATCGAGGCCAGCGGCCGGCGGCCGTCGTCCTGGTAGAGGTCGGAGGAGCCGGTCAGCCGGGAGGCGAACTCGGCCAGCGCGCGCGGCTCGCCCCGCCACAGGTCCCGGACCGTGTCGCGGTACTTGCCGTTCCACTCGGTCCACAGCGGCGGGAAGTTCCCCACCTGGTAGCCGCCCTCGCCCACGTCCCACGGCTCGGCGATCAGCTTCACCTGGGAGACCACCGGGTCCTGCTGCACCAGGTCGAAGAACGACGACAGCCGGTCCACCTCGTGGAACTGCCGGGCCAGGGTGGCCGCGAGGTCGAAGCGGAAGCCGTCGACATGCATCTCGGTGACCCAGTACCGCAACGAGTCCATGATCAGCTGGAGCACGTGCGGGGACCGCATGAGCAGCGAGTTCCCGGTGCCGGTGGTGTCCATGTAGTAGCGGGGGTCGTCGGCCAGCCGGTAGTACGACGCGTTGTCGATGCCCTTGAAGGACAGCGTCGGACCCAGGTGGTTGCCCTCGGCGGTGTGGTTGTAGACCACGTCCAGGATCACCTCGATCCCGGCCTCGTGCAGCGCCCGGACCGCCGACTTGAACTCCAGCACCTGCTGGCCGCGGTCGCCCCAGGAGGCGTACGCGTTGTGCGGGGCGAAGAAGCCGATGGTGTTGTAGCCCCAGTAGTTGCTCAGGCCCATGTCGGCCAGCCGGTGGTCGTTCACGAACTGGTGCACGGGCATCAGTTCGAGCGCCGTCACCCCGAGCTTGGTCAGGTGTTCGATGACCGCGGGGTGCGCGAGCGCCGCGTAGGTGCCCCGCAGTTCCTCCGGGAGCCCCGGGTGGCGCATGGTCAGGCCCTTGACGTGGGCCTCGTAGATCACCGTGTGGTGGTACTCGGTGCGGGGCGGACGGTCGTCGCCCCAGTCGAAGTAGGGGTTGATCACCACCGAGGTCATGGTGTGCGGCGCCGAGTCCAGGTCGTTGCGCTCCTCGGGCGCGCCGAAGTGGTAGCCGTACACCTCCTCGCCCCACCGGACCGCCCCGCTGACCGCCTTCGCGTACGGGTCGAGCAGCAGCTTCGCCGAGTTGCAGCGCTGCCCCCGGCCGGGATCGTACGGGCCGTGCACCCGGAATCCGTAGCGCTGCCCGGGCATCACCCCGGGCAGGTACGCGTGCCGCACGAACGCGTCGCTCTCGCGCAGTTCCACCGCCGTCTCCGAGCCGTCGTCGTGCAGCAGACACAGCTCTACTCGGTCCGCGGCCTCCGTGAAGACCGCGAAGTTGGTTCCGGCGCCGTCATAGGTGGCGCCGAGCGGATACGCCTCTCCAGGCCAGACCTGCATGGATACGACTCTCCCAGGTGTGCCGTCCGCCTGGGGCCGCGTTGGCCCCCGAGTCTTGTCCGAAAGTGACGCAACCTCCCTTGAATCACGTGCCTCTTACCCGTCGACCAGTGCGCACGGCGGTTCTGGTACCCGCCGTGCGCCGAACCAGCGGGGCAGGACGTACTCCCGGGGACCAGGGGGAGCAGGGGGAAGATGTGCGTGAGACAGTCCACCGCCATCTGGGCAAAGTACTGACCGGTGCGGCACTCGCGGCGGCGGGGACCGCCGCCATGGTCGCGGTCACTCTGCCGGGCACGGCGGGCGCGGACGACTCCGGAGGGGCCGCCGGCGGCACCCGGGCCGGGCGGCAGGCCGGGCAGGAACCGGACGCCGCACCGCCCGGCGTCGTCCAGCAGGCGCCCGCCGAGGGGCGACGGGGCACCGGCCGTGACCCGCTGACCGGCGACGAGACGCGGCGGGTCGAGAAGATCGCCGCGGCCGGCCGGCTGTCGGCCACGGGCCGGAACGTCGACGGCGGCCGCGGAGCACAGCGGCTGAGCGTCGACCTCGCGGAGCCCGAGGCCGGCGAGGTCGACGACCCGGACGCGCCGCGGCGGGCCGACGTGACCTTCTACGACTACAAGAACGACACACTCGTCACCAAGACCGTCAACCTGGAGACCGGCAAGGTCGAGCACACCGGAACCCGGCGCGGCGTCCAGCCGCCGCCGAGCCGCGCCGAGAACGCCGAGGCGGCCCGGATCCTGATCGCCGACCCACTGGGCGCGGGCCTCAAGGCGGACTACAAGGACGCCACCGGCAGGGAACTCACCTCGCCGGACCAGCTGGAGCTGAGCGGCGGCATCTACGAGGCCGCCCCGGGCGCCCAGCCCGCCGTGCTCGACACGTGCGGCACGCACCGGTGCGTGCGGCTGTTCTCCAAGGTCCTGAACGGGCCCTGGATCGACACCAGGGACCTGGTGATCGACCTGAGCACCCGCAAGGCCGCAGCCCTCGACCGCGGCTGACGCGCCGCGGTCCGTCCCGCACACCCGTACCTCCGGCAAGGGAGTCACCCCTTCATGCCTGACCAGCACCTGCCCGGCGGCGCCCGGACGCGCGCCGCCGGCCGCGCCGCCCGCACGACCGCGGCCCTCGGCCTGTCCCTGGCCGCGCTGGCCGCCGGCGCGACGACGGTCGCCGCCCCGGCCGCGGCCCGCCCGCAGACCGCCCCCGCGGCGGCCCCCGGCTGCAGCGCGGCCTACACCATCGAGCAGAAGCTCTCCACCGGCACGACCTGGCGGATGTGCTGGCGCTACGACAGCAAGGCCGGACTCGTCCTGGAGAACGTCTCCTACCAGCCCAAGGGCGAGGCCAGGCCGATCAAGGTCCTCAACAGCGCCAGACTCGGCCAGATCCACGTCCCGTACGACGACGGCAAGCACGAGTACTACGACCTGACGGGCCAGGACTTCGCCGCCGAGCTGCAGGAACTGGCGCCCGGCGAGTGCCCCGGCGGCACCATCAGGACCGTCAAGGTCCCGGACGGGGACCCGCGCCACCCGAACGTCAAGGGCCTGTGCACGACCACCCGTTCGCGCGGTCACGCCTACCGCATGCACGACGTCCTGCGGCAGACGGAGAAGACCTACCAGCAGCAGGGCAAGGACCTCCTGGTCTACACGGTCAACCAGGTCGGCTGGTACGAGTACATCACCGAGTGGCGCTTCCAGGACGACGGCACGATCAACATGAACGTGGGCGCGACCGGCAGCCTCTCCTGGGAGGACTACAACGCCCAGGACGGCCGCGGCTGGCCCATCGGCAAGGGCGCCAAGGACTACTCCACCAGCCACAGCCACAACGTCTTCTGGCGGCTCGACTTCGGCCTCGACGGCTCGTCCGGGACCAAGGTCGAGCAGTACGACTCGACCGTCAGCGCTCCCACCGGGCACCAGGAGGGCCCGACCGCCAAGACCACCCGCACCAAGGTCACCAGGGAACTCGCGGGTGACTACAAGACCTACCGCTGGTGGCGGGTGGTCAGCGCGACCGGCAAGAACAAGGACGGGCACGCCCGTTCGTACGAGCTGGTCCCCGGGCCCACCACCAGGTACCCGGGCCGCAGCTTCACCAAGCACGACGTGTACGTGACCGAGTACAACAAGTGCGAGCTGTTCGCCAGCAACAATCCCGCCTGTGCGACCGGTTCGCCGAAGTCCGTCGACAAGTGGGTCAACGGCCAGGCTCTCACCCACCCCGTGGTCTGGATGAACGTGGGCTTCCACCACATCGCCCGGGACGAGGACCAGCAGCCCATGCCCGTGCACTGGCAGGGCTTCGCCATCGCCCCGCGGGACGTCACGGCTATGAATCCGCTCACTCCCAAGGACCTGGCATGGCAGAACGGGCACTGGGAACCTCGTAGTTGAGCTGAGCGGCCGGGAAACCGACCTGTCCATCCGGCTGCACCGCCGACCGCTTGCGGAGTACCCTTCCTTGATCGTTGAGACGGGAAAGGCCCGGGGGAGCGGAAGGCGGTGCACGGGTGGGCTCGGGAGGGCTGGAGCTGCCTCCTGGTGACGAGGGTCACGAGGGGAACTCCACAGACGTCCCGCCCGGCGCGGTGTCCCTGGCCCGGCCGATGGACGCGGGTTCCATCGGGCCGGAGCTGGACTGGGACGCCGACGCCTGGCGCGAGGTGCGCACCCGCGCACAGCGGGCCGGCCGGGCCTACATCTGGCTGAACCTCGTCGAACAGCGGCTGCGCGCGGTCGTGGCCGCCGTGCTGCGGCCCATCTACGAGCCGGTGCACGGCGACGAGTGGGTGGTCGCCGCGGCCGGCCCGGCCGGACAGGAGTGGGTGCAGCGGGCGGTGGCCGTCCGTGAGGTCAGCCGACGCAAGGGCTATCTGCTCGACCCGGCCGACGACAACGTGCTGAGCTTCCTCACGCTGCCCCAGCTGCGCGAGCTGGTGGTGCAGCACTGGCCGTGCTTCGAGCCGTACTTCGACGAGCGCCGGGACCTGGAACTCGCCCTGGACGAGCTGGAGGTGACCCGCAACGTCGTCTCCCGCAACCGGGCCCTGTCCGAGGCGGTGCTCGGCCAGGCGGAGCGGGCCTCCGCCCGGCTGCTGGAGATGCTCGGCGCCGGCGGCGACGTGCCCTCCGCGCGGCGGCTGCCCATCGACGCCGTCGAGGACCTGGTCGGCGACCGGTACGCCGACGTCGTCGCCGTCCACTCCGACCGGGTGCGGCTGATGCGGCAGTTCCCGGCCGAGGACATCTTCGGCGGTGCCCGCCGGCTCGACGCCATCGGCATCGGCCTGAACCTGCTGGTGCAGAACTTCTCCGGGCGGCGCCTGGTCCGGCTCGCCGAGTCCGGCTGCCGGGTGCGGCTGCTCTTCCTCAACCCGGCCTCCAGCTCGGTCAAGCGCCGCGAACGCGAGCTGGGGATGAAGCGGGGCGAGCTGAGCCGCTCGGTCGAGATGAACATCCTGCACATGCGCCGGGTGCGGTCCCGGCTGCGCGACCCCGGCGCCTTCCAGATCCAGGTGTACGACGAGACGCCCCGCTTCACCGCCTATCTGGTCGACGGCGACGGCGCCGACGGCATCGCCGTGGTGCAGTCCTATCTGCGCGGGGCGCGCGGGATGGAGTCGCCGGTCCTGGTGCTGCGCAACGGCAGCCGACTGGTCACGTCGGATGATGTGGGGGAATCCGGACTCTTTCCGACATACCGCGAGGAATTCGAGCTTACGTGGGCGGATTCCCGCCCGGTGTCCTGACGCGTCCGTGCCGGGAAGCGGAATGCCGTCCTCGGATTGTCAGTGCCGAGTGCGAGGGTGGAGGCCACTGGGGGAAAGCACCACCAAGAAGGGGGGCCGCCCATGGGCTGGCACCGGGAGCTGCTGATCGGCTTCGACCTGGAGACCACCGGGACCGATCCGCGCGAGGCGCGCATCGTCACGGGTGCCGTGATCGAGGTCAAGGCCGGTGAGCCCATGGGGCGCCGGGAGTGGCTGGCCGATCCGGGCGTGGAGATCCCGGCCGACGCCGTCGCGGTGCACGGGATCAGCAACGAACGCGCGGCGGCCGAGGGCCGCCCGGCCGACCGGGTGGCCGACGCCATCGCGGACGCCCTGGTCTCCTACTGGGCGGCGGGCGTCCCGGTCGTCGCCTACAACGCGGCCTTCGACCTCACCCTGCTCGCCGCCGAACTGCGCCGCCACGGCCTGCCGTCCCTGACCGACCGGCTGGGCGGAGCCCGGCCCGCCCCGGTCATCGACCCGTACACCATCGACCGCTGGGTCGACCGGTACCGCCGCGGCAAACGGAATCTGGAAGCGGTCTGCGCCGAGTACGGCATAGTCCTCGACGCGGCCCACGACGCCACGGCCGACGCCCTGGCGGCGGCGCGTCTCGCGCCCGCGATAGCCGACCGCCACCCGAAGATCGCCGCGCTCGGCGCCGCGGAGCTCCACCGCCGGCAGATCGAGTGGTACGCGGAGTGGGCGGCGGACTTCCAGGCGTTCCTGCGGCGCAAGGGGGAGGCCGACGCGGTGATCGACGGCACCTGGCCCCTGCGGGAGCCGACCGAGAGCCGGCCCGCCTAGGCTGCGGGCCGTTGCCGGCCGCGGGCGGGTGGGCGCCCGGCGTCCGGCGTTCTCAGAACGGATACCACCGCACGTTCGGGTCCCCGTCCCGCAGCGACGCCACCCGTCGGCGGAACTCGTCCCGTGCCTTCGGATTGCTCGGCGCGTGCTGGGCCACCCATGCGCAGCTGGCCGTCTCCCGGGCACCCCGCAGCACCGCGCAGCCCTCCCACTCGCGTACGTCCCAGCCGTAGACCTCGGTGAAGGAGTCGTACGCCTCGGCGGGCATCCCGTACCGGTCCCGGGAGAGGGCCATGACCACGAGGTCGTGCTCACGCAGATCGGCGGAGAAGGTCTCCAGGTCGACCAGCACCGGCCCGTCCGGCCCGATGTGCACATTGCGGGGCAGCGCGTCGCCGTGGATCGGACCCGGCGTCAGACGCGGGGTCAGCGCGGCGGCCTCCGCCGCGAAGCCGTCGCGGCGCGCACGCAGGTAGGCCGCGTCCTCCGGGGCGATCGCGTCGCCCGCCAGCCGGAGCCAGCGCTCCACACCGCCCAGCAGATCGCGGGGCGGCAGCGCGAACACAGGAGAGGGGAGGGCGTGCACGATGCGCAGCAGTCCGGCCAGGTCCCGCGGTTCGGCGGGCCGCACGGGCTCCGGCAGCCGGTGCCAGAGGGTCACCGGGTGGCCGTCCACCAGCAGCGGCTTCGGCTCGGCCGCCCGCACCGCCGGCACGTCCGCCTGGGCCAGCCAGCCGGCGACGGCCAGCTCGCGCTCGGCCCGCGGCAGCAGCTCGGCGTCCCGGCCCACCTTCACCACCAGGTCGCCGGCCGCGAACACGGCGTTCTCGCCGAGGGCCAGGAGCCGCGCGTCGCCGGCCGGGTCCGCCAGTACTCCCGCCGCGGCCAGTACGTCCCGCGCGCGTGCCTCGTCCATCCTCGTGCCTCCGTGCCGTCTTCCCGTGCCGTGCGTGGGCCCACCGCGGCTGCGGGGTGCGGGCCGCGTCCGGCCAGTCTCGCATCGGCGCCGGCGGGCCACCGCGCGCGGGCCCTTGACGAGGCACCGGGCCTTCACGACCATGAACACGCCAACCGCAGCAGGCAAAGGGGCTGATTCGTGACATCAGTGGCCGAAGCGCGGACACCGGCGACGGGAGCGCGGCGGCCGCCCGGCCGCCGGATCGCCGATCGCGGTGCCTGGTTCCTGGTCCTGCCCGCCCTCGTCCCCATCCTCGTGCTCAGCGTCGGCCCGCTGCTCTACGGCGTCCTGCTGTCCTTCACCGACGCCCAGTCCGGCCGGACGGC
This sequence comes from Streptomyces sp. NPDC038200, assembly GCF_055600785.1. NCBI lineage: Bacteria > Bacillati > Actinomycetota > Actinomycetes > Kitasatosporales > Streptomycetaceae > Streptomyces > Streptomyces sp. NPDC038200. The sequence continues at coordinate 212,771 of NZ_JBVJYH010000001.1, read as the reverse complement.
CGCCACCCGGTGGATCGGCACCCTCAACTTCCAGGACCTGCTGCACGACACCCTCTTCTGGGAGTCGTTCCGGATCGGACTGGTCTGGGCGATCGGCGTGACCGTGCCCCAGTTCCTGCTGGCACTCGGCCTGGCCCTGCTGCTCGACTCGGACTTACGCCTGCGCGGCCTCGCCCGCGCCCTCGCGATCATCCCCTGGGCGATGCCCGAGGTCGTCGTCGGCATCATGTGGCGGCTCGTCTACAACCCGGACGCGGGCGTCCTCAACGAGACCCTGCGCGACCTCGGCCTCGGCGGCGGCCGGGACTGGCTGAGCGGCCTGGCCACCGCGCTGCCCGCGGTGATCGTCGTCGGCGTCTGGGCGGGCCTGCCGCAGACCACCGTCGCCCTCCTCGCCGGACTCCAGAACGTCCCGCGCGAACTCCACGAGGCGGCGGCGGTCGACGGCGCCGGCGCCTGGCGCCGCTTCCGCGCGGTCACCTGGCCCGCGCTCCGGCCGGTGGCCCTCGCCATCACCGCGCTCAACCTCATCTGGAACCTCAACTCCTTCGCCCTGGTCTACGTGCTCACGAACGGCGGACCCGGCGGGAAGACGCGGCTGCCTATGCTCTTCGCCTACGAGGAGGCCTTCCGGTACGGCCAGTTCGGCTATGCGGCGGCGATGGGCTGCGTACTCGTCGCGGTGGTCTCGATCCTGCTCGCGGTGTTCCTGGCCGGCCGGCTCCGAGGCGGTGACGAGGCATGAGGACCCGCCGCGCGGCCCGCGCCGGCCGGTACGCCGCTCTGCTGGCCTATCTGCTCTTCCTCGTCTTCCCGTTCCTGTGGCTGCTGTCCACCGCGCTCAAGTCCCCGCGCGAACTGGGCAGCCTGCACCCGAGGTGGATACCGCGCCATCCCACCCTGGACAACGTCCGGCAGGCCTTCGCCGAACAGCCGCTGGCGCACGCGGCGCTCAACTCCCTGCTGGTGGCGCTCGGCACCGCCGTCGTCGCCGTACTGATCGCCACGCCGATGGCCTACGTCATGGCCCGGCACCGCACCCGGGCGGCGCGGGCCGCCACGGGCTGGGTGGTGGTCAGCCAGGCGTTCCCCTTCGTGCTGGTGATCATCCCGCTGTTCCTGGTGCTCAAGCACCTGCGGCTGATCGACTCCCTGATCGGGCTGGTGCTGGTGTACGTGGTGTGGGCGCTGCCGTTCGCGCTGTGGATGCTCGTCGGCCACGTCCGGGCGGTGCCCACCGAACTGGAGGAGGCGGCGGCCGTCGACGGCGCCGGCCGGCTCAGAACGCTGGTGTCGGTGACGGCGCCGCTGCTCGCGCCCGGCATCGCGGCGACGGCCCTGTTCGCGTTCGTCACCGCCTGGAACGAGTTCTTCTTCGCGCTGGTGCTGCTCAAGAGCCCGGGGAGACAGACCCTGCCGGTCGTCCTCACCCACTTCATCGGCGCCGAGGGCGTGGCCGACCTCGGCCCGCTGGCCGCGGCCGCGTTCCTCGCCACTCTGCCCTCCGTGGCCGTCTTCGCGCTGGTCCAGCGGCGGATCGCGGGCGGCCTGCTCGCCGGGGCGGTGAAGACCTGATGCGTACCCTCGCCAAGGTGCTCGCGGTACTGCTGCTGCTCGCGGGCTGCTCCTCGCCCGGGCACCGCGACGGCGGCCCGGTCACCCTGCGCTTCCAGTCCCTGGCCTGGCAGCAGGAGTCCGTCGCCGCCAACAAGGAACTGGTGAAGGAGTGGAACGCCACCCATCCGGACGTCAGGGTCGAGTACGTCCAGGGCAGCTGGGACAGCGTGCACGACCAGTTGCTCACCTCCTTCGAGGGCGGTGAGGCCCCGGACGTCATCCACGACGCCTCCGACGACCTCGCCGACTTCGCCTACGGCGGGTACCTCGCCGATCTCACCGGGCTGCTGCCGGCCCGGCTCAGGTCCGACATCCCGCGCAGCAGCTGGGAGACGGCCACCTTCGCGGGCGGGGTCTACGGCGTGCCGTTCCTCCAGGAGCCCCGGGTGCTGATCGCCGACGCCGACCGGCTGCGCGCGGCGAAGGTGCGCGTACCGACGCCCGCGCACCCCTGGACCTGGGCGGAGTTCCGGCAGGTCGCCAAGAAGCTCAGCGGGCCCGGGAAGTACGGCGTGGCCTGGCCGCTGAAGGAGCCCGTCTCCGCCACGCTCAACCTGTCCCTCTCGGCGGGCGGCCGGCTCTTCCACCGCGGCGCGGACGGCCGGGTCACCGTGCGTTTCACCGACGGCGACGCGGTCGTGCCCCGCACCGTCCACGACCAGGTCGCCGTCGACCACAGCGCCCCCGCCTCGACGCTCGGCAGCGGGGGCTCGGACACCCTGCCCGGCTTCTTCGGCGGCCGGTACGCGATGGTTCCGCTGGGCTTCTCCTACCGCCAGCAGATCGTGCAGCAGGCCCCCGAGGGCTTCCACTGGGAGGTGCTGCCGGCGCCGGCGGGCGCCGAGGGGCTCATCCAGGGCGTCAGCCCGCAGACCCTGTCCGTCGCCGCCGACTGCCCGCACAAGAAGGAGGCGGTCGCGTTCATCGACTTCCTGCTGCGGCCGAAGAACATGGTCCGCCTCGCCCTCGGCGACTGGATGCTGCCCACCGGTACCCAGGCCCTGACCGACCCGGCCCTGCACACCACCGAGAACGGCTGGGCCACCGGCACCGCTCTCGCGGCCCGGCTCCGCCCGGCCCCCGCGCAGTCCGTGCGCGGCTACCCGGAATGGAAGGACAAGGTGGCCACCCCGGCGTACCAGGAGTACTACAGCGGCGCGATCGGCCTGGCCGAACTCCGTCGCCGCCTGGAGCGGGACGGCAATCTGGTGCTCGCCCGCTATCAGCGCTGACCCACGAATCCTTCCCGAGCCGATGTGGGCCGAGCCGAGGAAGACCGAGCGCGGACAGGCCTGCTACGCCCGGTTCGCGGCGTGGCTGGCGGAGAACGGGATCACCCAGCACCCCGCCCCCTTCGCCGGCCGGCCTCCGCGCTCCCTGGTGCTCATCCCCAAGGCGCTCCAGCCGCACGCCGACCGGGTGGACGAACGCGTCCACACCTTCGTCGGCGCCTGCCAGGGCGACCGCGCCGGCCAGGGCGGCCGGCAGCGGCCCGCCGGAGCGGAGAAGGTCGTGCTGGTGTCGCTCGGCTCGGCCTTCACCCGACAGCCCGGGTTCTACCGGGAGTGCGTGCGCGCCTTCGGTGATCTGCCCGGCCGGCACCTCGTCCTCCAGATCGGCCGGCATGCGACCCGCGCCGAGCTGGGCGACGTACCGCCCGGCGTCGAAGTGCGCGACCGGGTCCCGCAGCTGGCGATCCTGCGCCAGGCCGATCTGTTCGTCACGCACGCCGGTGCCGGCGGCAGCCAGGAGGGGCTGGCCACCGCGACACCGATGATCGCCGTACCGCAGGCCGTCGACCAGTTCGGCAACGCCGACATGCTCCAGGGGTTCGGTGTCGCCCGGCACCTGCCCGCCGAGGAGGCCACCGCCGACCGCCTCCGCGAGGCCGCCCTCGCCCTGGTGGACGACCCGGAGGTCGCGCGCCGGCTCAAGGAGGTGCGGGCGGAGATGGCCCGCGAGGGCGGCACCCCTCGGGCGGCCGACCTCATCGAGGCCGAACTGCCGGGCCGCCGCCCGAGGTGGGTCCGGCAGGGGACCGTCAGAGATACGACGTGGTGTCGATCCGGGCCTTGTAGACGACGGCCCCCTCCCGGGCCCGGGCCACCCCGCTCACGTTGAAGTGGACGTACTTCGTCCCGAAGGCGTTGCCGTCCGGCACCGCGCCGGTCCACATCTGCTCGCCGGAGGCGTGGCGCACGTACGACTTGACCAGCTTGCGGGTGTGCAGGGTCGTCCGCTTCATCGTCGACGTGTCGACCGCGTAGACGCCGTTGGTGTCGGTGACCAGCAGGCGGCCGGGGTGCTGGTGGTCCGGCTGCAGGTCGTGCGGGTGGTGGAAGCCGGTGAGCCGGCGGTCGGTGTCCTCCACCAGTTTGGCCGAGCCGGCCGTCGTCACGATCCGGTACGCCGTCAGCACCGAGCCGCCCGCCGCCCACATCCGCTCCAGCCGCGGGTCCCACAGCAGCCCGTGCGCCTGATGGAAGGGGACCGGCGAGCCCGCGCGGACCAGTGAACCGCTGTGGCTGTTCGTGGGCCGGAAGACATGCAGGCTGCCGCCCTTGGCGTTGCCGCCGCCCGGCCCCTTGCTGCGGCCGGCGACCACGACCACGCCGGTGCCGCGGGCCCGCTCGATGGCGTGCGGGTAGTTGGGGACGTTCGCGGACCACAGCAGTTTCCTGTCCCGGCGCTGGTAGACGCTCGCCGTCCCGCTGTCCGGGGTGCCGGTCACGGCGAGCAGGACCTGGCCGTCGCCGCTCGTGTCACGGAAGCGGTGCTCCATCGGGTGGCCCGAACCCACCGGATTCAGCTGCCACTTGATGTGCGCGTCGGTGAACGGCTTGTTGCGGTCGAAGAGGAAGATCTTCCCGGAGTTCACGTCCCCGATCAGCACGTCGAACGCCGGGGGCGCCGCCGCGCCCGCCGCCTTCGCGGGTACCGCGGTCGGCAGCCCGGCCGCGGGCACGGCCAGCGCGCCCTTCAGCAGACTCCGTCTGTCCATGTGGTTCCTCCCCCGTCATCGGCGTACCCGTCGGAGAACGAGAGCGCGCGCGGGGCCCGTCGGTTCCCACCCGCAACCGACGGGCCGCGCGTCAACGGGGGGAATCAGACAGTCAGCCGCTCGCCACGCTCCGGCAGCGGTGCCGCCCACGCCCCTCTGCTTCATGGACTGCCTGGACAGCGTGCCGAAGATCGCGAACACGGCGACCATGATCACCGCGGCACTGGGGACGACCCCGGCCGTGGTGACCACGCCGTGCCGGATCGCCTCCTTCGTCGTACGGCCGCGCATCCGGGCCTCCCGGATCCGGGACACCACGAACACGTGGTGGTCCATCGACAGCCCGAACAGGATCACGAAGAGGAACAGCGGCAGCCAGGTGACGATCGCGCCGACCCCCTCCGCCCCCACCAGCGAGGCGCCCCAGCCGTGCTGGAAGACGGCGACCAGGATGCCGTAGGCGGCGGCCACCGACAGCAGGTTGAGCACGATCGAGGTGACCGCGATCGTCAGCGAGCGGAACGACAGCAGCATCAGCAGGAAGGCGAAGACGACCACGAACGCGAACACGGGGGAGGACCGAGCCCATCAGCTGGTCGTCGAAGTCGTGGTGGCCGGCGACCCCTTGCATCTGTCGCCGGTTCCCTGGGGCGCGACTCGGGGACGGAGGCCGTAGACGGGCCGGGATCCGGGGAGGGGGGCCGGAGTGTCCGATCCGACCGACAGAGATCCGCTTTGTGATTACGAAACCTTGTTGAACAAGTCACAGGTGCGTGTAGAGGTTGCTCCGGCCCCCGCCCATCGGCCAGAGTTTCGCGCAGCCCGCCCCGGCGCGGGCGCGGCCGTCGTGCCCGCCCCCACGGGGCACGACGGCCGCACCCCTCGGCCTGCCCCAAGCACCGCTGCGGACAAGCACTTTCGGGTACCGGGTCGGGGCGCGTCCCGACGCGTGTGCGAGGCTCTCGGGCATGCGCTACATCATCATCGGGGCCGGCGCGGTCGGCGGCGCGGTCGGCGGCCGGCTCGCCCAGACCGGGCGCGAGGTCGTCCTGATCGCCCGCGGCCGGCACCTGGCCGCCCTCCGCGAGCACGGACTGCGACTCCGGGTCCCCGAGGGGGAGCTGACGCACCGGCTGACCGCCGCCGAGGGGCCCGGCCCGCTCGGCGAGCTGCGCGCCGACGACGTCCTCGTCCTCGCGGTGAAGACCCAGGACACCGTGGCCGCCCTGGAGACCTGGGCCGACGCGCCCGTCGCCGGCGGCGGCACGGCGGCCGGACTGCTGCCGCTCGTCTGTCTCCAGAACGGCGTCGAGAGCGGCCGGCTGGCGCTGCGCCGCTTCCGGCGCGTGTACGGCGTCTGCGTCTGGCTGCCCTCGACCTTCGTGCAGCCCGGCGTCGTCTCCGCCGCCGGTACCCCGCTCACCGGCATCCTGCACCTCGGCCGCGTCCCGCACGGCACCGACGACACCGCCCGCCGGATCGCCGCCGACCTCGCCGACGCGCGCTTCGAGGCACCCGTCGTGCCCGACGTGGCCCGCTGGCAGTACGCCAAGCTCCTCGCGAACCTCGGCAACGCCCTCGAAGCGGTCAGCGGGCCCGTGGCGAGCGACGAGGCCCAGGCCCTGTACGCGCGCGTGCGGGCCGAGGGGGAGGCCGTGCTCGACGCCGCCGGGATCGCCCACGTCAGCGCGGCGGAACAGCAGGCGGCGCGCGGCGACAAGGTCACCCTGGCCCCCCTGGACGGCACCCCGCGCGGCGGCGGCTCCTCCTGGCAGTCCCTCGTCCGCGGCACCGGCACCATCGAGGCCGACTACCTCAACGGCGAGATCGTCCTGCTCGGCCGGCTGCACGGCGTACCGACCCCGCTCAACGAACTGCTCCAGCGCCTGGCGAACCGGTTCGCGCGCGAGGGCCGGGCCGCGGGGTCGCTGCCGGTGGCCGAACTCGCCCGGCTGGCCGACGAGGCCGTACGGCAGGCCGGTTGACCGTCCGGCCGGTCCGGCGGTCCGGCCGGTCCGGCGGTCCGGCCGGTTCGGCGGTTCGGCGGTTCGCGTTTCGTAAGGCCCGGCAGGGCACGCACAGGTGACGACGGGGGTACAGGGTGGACGACTTCACGGGGGACGCCGGGCAGCGGCTGGCCGCACGGTTCGAGAAGGACCGGCCGCACCTCGCGGCCGTGGCGTACCGGCTGCTCGGCTCGGCCGCCGAGGCCGACGACGCGCTCCAGGAGGCATGGCTGCGCGCCCGGCAGGCCGACACCGAGGCCGTCGCCAACCTCACCGGCTGGCTGACCACCGTGGTCACCCGGGTCTGCCTGAACCTGCTGCGGTCCCGCCGCAACCGGCGCGAGGAGTTCCTCGACGCCCACGACACGGGGCACGCGTCCGCCTCCGAGGCCGGCGACCCCGCCCGGGAGGCGCTGCTCGCCGACGAGGTCGGTGTCGCCCTGCTGGTCGTCCTCGACACGCTGAGCCCCGCCGAGCGGGTCGCCTTCGTGCTGCACGACATGTTCGCGGTGCCCTTCGACGAGATCGCCCCGCTGATCGAGAAGACCCCGGCCGCCACCCGGCAACTGGCCAGCCGTGCCCGCCGCCGCGTCCAGGGCCGGCCGCCCGCGCCCGCCGCCGATGCCGGCCGCCGTCGGCAGGCCGTCGACGCCTTCCTGGCCGCGACCCGCGGTGGCGACTTCACGGCACTGATCGCGCTGCTCGACCCGGACGCGGTGCTGCACGCCGACGCGCTGGTCGTGCCCACGCCCGAACCCGTCACCGTGCGGGGGGCCGAGTCCATCGCACGGGGCGCCATGGCCGCCGTGGCCCGTGCCCGGTCCACCGGAACCGCCCTGCTCGACGGCCGGATCGGCCTGGTCATGGCGAACTCCGGACAGCCGCGCCTGCTGCTCGCCTTCACGTTCGGCGCGGACGCCCGGATCACCCGGATCGACATCATCGCGGAGCCGGAACGCCTGCGCGCCACCGAGATCGACGTACCGCCGCCGTACGACCCCGGGGCCGACGTAGCGCCGTGGCACGACCCCGGGATCGACGTACCGCCGTCGCACGAGCCCGAGATTGGCCGATAACCGCCCCTCGAAGGGCAGTTGGCGTTCCCCCCTGTGACACCGGAGCCGCGGCCGACGCAGAACGAGACGCCGCCGCGGTCCGACGTCACAGGGGAACGCCGGACCGCGGCCGCCGATACCACACGCCCGCCCCGGCCGGCCAGGCTCGACCGAACCGCGCGACAAACCCCCCGAGTTGTCCCTAGGGTGAACCGCGCGGACATGAGGGGGACGGATGAGTGTGGCGGGCAGAGGATTACCGTCGTTGCCGCAGTACCGCAAGGACGGAGTGACCCGGCGTCTGAGCGCCTCCGTGCACCTCGACGACGACTTCGCCCTGTACGTCGACCGGATGCTCACCGGCGACCGGCTGAACGCGCTCGGACTGAGCCTCGGCATCAACTTCGTCGCCCTCGCCCGCCACGCGCGCGTGGCCACCCGGCGCCGCGCGGCCCTCGACCGCCGGCTCGCCTGCCTCCAGGCGGCCCTGCCCCTCACCCTCCTCGTCGGGCTCTGGGGACTGGTCAACGGACACCGGTCACTCGGATGGGTGGCGATTTTCGGCCCTCTCGGCACCTGCGTGCTCGCCTGGGTCCTGGTCCACCACGACGAGGCCCGCAGCCGCGACAGGGCACGGGACGTGTTCCTCGCCGGGGCGAAACCCGAACAGACGGCGCCCCCCGTGGAGTCCGCGGCCGAGACCGCGCTGCACGAGCTGAAACGCGCCAACGTCCTGCCCTACGCGGACGAGGCCGCCTACACCAAGCCGTTCGTCGGCAGCGGCGAGAAGATCAAGGAGGTCGTCTGGCAGCCCATCGACATCAGCCGGCCCGCCGACGCGCCCGGCGGCGGAAAGCTCCCGCTGCGCCCGTTCGACGTCATCGACCTGCACACCTACGTGGCACGCCACATGGAGAGCATCTCCGGCCTGCAGGGCCTGCGGACCAGGAACCGGCTCTACGTCCTCGGCAGCAACGCCCACCTCATTCCCGAACTGGTCCCCGACCGCACCCGGCGGCCCCACGCCCACATACCCAGCGGGCTGGTGCAGGCCGGCCTGCACACACCGGGCGCCGGCATGCGCACCCACCTGTGCCTGGAGCGCATCGGTGAAGGCGGCCGGCTCATCGTCTCCCTGTACCTGCGGGCCATACTCCAGCCCCCCAGCCTCACCTGGGAGGTGGCCGCCTACGCGATACCGCCGCTGGACGGCCGCTTCTACCGCGTCGACCGGCTGCCGGTGGCCCCCCTCGAACGCTGGTGGAGCCTCGTCCGGTACGCCACCCGCCGCACCGGCCCCGAACTGCGCGGCGCCCTCGGCCGCATACTCCGGCGCCGCCGCTGGGCACACGACCACGAAAGGGCGCTCGTCAGGACCCGCCGCGCGATCACCAAGCAGCACGTCCTGCACGACTACGGCGCCACCGGCAGCCTGCGCGAGGACCTCGGCGCGTGGGACGAGGCCGGCTACACCGACCGCATGGACGCGCAGGACTTCCTGTTCCGGCTCCAGCAGGGCGTGCTGACCGCGACAGAACGGTTCCTGCGCGACCACAACATCGACACCAGCTCCTTCGACAAGGCCGTACAGGTCATCAACACCCAGACCTACAACATCGGTAACGTCAGCGGTCCCAGCAACTTCGGCGCCCACGGGACGATCCTCCTGGGCGGACAGCAGGGACCCGGACCCCACGGCGGCCCGGGAGCCCAGGGCGCGCCCGGACCCGCGGGGTCCGGCCCGCCCGCACCGAAGCCATAACCACCCAGCCATCGGACGGCTCGTCCGGCCCGCGAGCGAGGACAGGACATGAGCACCTACAACTTCGAGAACGTCAACGGCCCCGCCAACATCGGCGACCACGGCCAGATCCAGATCAACCACACCACCCCGGACCTGGCGACCCTGATGCAGGTCGCCGACCGGCTCACCGAGGCCCTGCACGCCGAGTACCCGGGACTCGTCCGCAGCGGCGAGGTCATCCAGGGCGAGCTGGCACAGTCCGCCGAGGACGGCCTGCCGCCCAACCGGGGCCGCATCCGCTCCGCGTTGGAGACGATCGCCATCGGAGCGTCGGCCGGCAGCGCCAGCCTCACCTTCACCCAGCACCTCCTGAACGCGCTCGGACTCTAGACGCGTCGGGCCGGTGAGCGGCCACGGCCGACCGAGGAGTTGCCGGGGCCCCGCCCCACCGCGGGGCCCCCAGGGCTACTGCGCCCGCACCACCGCCCGTACGCCGTCACCCAGGTCCAGGTCGAGCCCCGAGCGCAGCGGCACCGTCTGACCGGGCTCGATCCGCTGGACGGTGCCGTCCGAGCGGGTACCCGTCCAGGTCCGCGACGAGCGGTTGGCGAGACCGAACCGCCCCGGTTTCTTGGGGTGTTCGACCAGCTCCGCCACGAGCGCCGCGTCCGAGCAGTCGTGCCGCGCCGGCTCCGGCAGCAGATGGTGGGCCTGGACCCGGGCGGCGCGGCGCAGCCGGATGTGGTGCTCCGCGCGCGGCGGGGGAGTGGTCACCGTCAGCCGCGGCGGCAGCACCAGCCCCGCCCCGCACCCCCAGCAGTCCCGCGGCGGCGGCTTCTCGCCCGGCTCGGTCATGTTCTGCCGCCCGCACGACGCGCACTCGACCACCGCGTCCAGCACCGCCCGCAGGGCGTCACGCCACTCCGACTCCCGCACCCGCGCCGCCGGATCGCGCAGCCCGATCGTGAACGACCGCCGGAACAGCTCCCGCAGCCTCTCCGCCGCCGCGTCCCAGGTGGCCAGCACCGTCGCGTGCTCCATGGGGTCGGGCGCGTTGGCGTCGTCGGCCGGGTCGAACACGAACAGCGGGCTCTTGCCGTACAGCTTGCGCTCCGCCGCCTCGTCCAGGCAGTGGATGCCCAACTCCTTTTTCCCCTTCAGGGGATGATGGTTCATCAGCAGCATGAACAACAGGACGGCGAGCGAATGCAGGTCGGACTGGGTGCCCGGACGCGCGCCCGGCTCCCCGCGCACCAGCTCCGGCGCCATGAACTCCATGGTCCCCGAGATGCCGCTGGCGTCGCCCTCCACCACCGCGTTGTCGTTGTCGCAGACCAGGACGTCACCGCTGTCCGGGTCGAAGAAGATGTTGCCCCAGGAGATGTCCCGGTAGGCGATCCCCCGCGAGTGCAGCGCCTGGTAGGCCTCCACCGTGTACAGACAGGCCGTCAGCAGCGCCCGCGGGCTGGTGCGCAACTGCCGCCGGAACAGCGCCGGAAGCCCCTTGTAGCGGTCCGGGCGCAGCCCCATCAGATAGCCGAAGGAGCCGTGGTGCTCCGGCACGAAGGTCTCCGGCCACAGGAACCGGTCGTCGGCGAAGTCCCGGGCCACCAGCTCCCGTACGATCGCCTCCTGCTCCGGGGTCGCGCAGATGGGGTAGTACCACTTCAGGGCCCGCACCCCGGCCGGCGTCCGGACCCGGTACACCTCCCCCTGGCCGCCCGCGCCGAGGAAGTCGAGGATCTCGACGTCGTCACCGTTCTCCGCCGCGAGGCGCACCCCGCCATCGAGCATGCCGCTCATCTACGTCTCCGTCTTCCGTTCCATGTCCTCGTCGCCGCCGGCCGGGCCCGGCGGCGTCCGCGCGTCCGTCGCGCCGGGATCCCCGGCTGCCGCCGAGGCGTCCGCCACCGGCGCCGAGCCGCTCACCGGTGCCGAGGCGTCCACCGCGGCCGGCGCCTCCCCCGGCCGCAGCGCCGCCGCCAGGGTCGTGTCGTCGCCGGAGTAGCGGGACGCCTGGGCGAGCCAGTCCGGCAGGACCTTGCGGACGCCCGCGCCGCCTTCCTCGGCGAGCCGGCCGGCCAGCCCCATGACGAACTCGCGATAGCCGTCGGCCGACGCGAAGCTCTTCGACAGGCCGTCCGTGGACAGCACCACCAGCCGCGGCGCCCGCGTCTCCTCGAACAGCGGCGCCCAGTGCATCCGCATCGCCCGCCACGCCTTCCGCCCGCACAGCGACTCGGTCTCGTCGCCCAGGTCCTCCACCACGGGCGCCAGCGGCCGGCTCAGCGCCCCGTCGTGCTCGACCACCGCGAGATCCCCGTCGCCGAGCTGCCAGGCCACGAACAGCCACGGCGTGAGCACCGCACCGATCAGCGTGGTGCCGTACAGCACCAGCTTCTCCTCGGGCCGCGGTTCCCGGGCGGCCTCCTCCACCACCGGCCGGTTCCGGTCCCAGTGGCCGAGGGCCTCCCGCCGCCACTCGTGCACCAGGGCCCGCGGGAAGTCGTCCCGGGCGTAGGTCATGAGCCGGACCAGCCGCCCCGGCTCGTGACAGTCGTTCGCCGCCCGCCCGAACGTGGTGGCCAGCTCCAGGAAACGGTCCACGGCGAACCGCGCGCCCAGCGCGCTGCGCGCGTGCACCGCCGAACCGTGCCCGTCGGCCACCGCCAGGACCAGGGGGTCCGCACCGGACCCGGTGCCCCGGCAGTCGTACCAGTCCTGATTGAGGCGCTTGCCGACGCCCTGGACGCTGTCGGCCAGCGTCTCCCACCGTCGCACCCCGAGCGTCACCACACGTCGTCGTCATCGTCGTCGTCCAGCACCGGCGGCGCGTACTGCTGTTTCGCCATGTTCGGTCCGGAACCCTCGCCGGCGACCGGCTGGGAGGCCGCCTTCACGGCCGCCGTCGACGCCCACCGGATCGCCGCCGCCAGCTGCTTGGGACTGTTGGCGTCCAGCGGCTGCAGCTCCGGGTTGCCGAGGAACTCCTGGAGCACCCCGCGGTCCGCGTCCGCGCCGATCGCGATGGCCACCCGCACCGCCTTACGGCCCCAGGGGGTGGCGTCCACGGCCTTCAGGCCCGCCTTCCAGTCGTCGGTGGGCACCCCGTCCGACACCAGTGCCAGCACCGGCTTCAGCGCCCGCTGCGGCATCGGCGGGGTCTGCAGCTCCCGCGCCACCAGATGCAGCGCCTCACCGAGGTTGGTCATGCCGTCGACCTGGACGTCCTGCCAGGTGAAATCGTCCACCGGGACCGGGGTCTGGTGGTGCCACTGGGCGGTCGTGGCGAAGGTGACCGTACGCAGCAGCAGTTGGGCCGCGGGATTGTCGTGGGCCACCGACCGCATCTCCGGGACGGCCTCCCTGATCGCGTAGTTGAGCTTCGCGATCTTCTCGCCCTGCATCGAGTACGAGCAGTCGAGCAGCCAGATGAAGTGGACCGGCCGGTTGGCCATCGGCCCGCCGGGAATGTCACTCACGCCGTAGTTCCTTTCGCATCCAGAAGAATCGTCACGACCGGTTCAGCAGCAGCCAGAGCCCGAACGCGAGGGCGGCCGGCGCCAGCAGCAGAGCGGAGACGAACAGGCCCGCCGTCACCCGCCGGGCCCGGCCGACGGGTGGAGTCACACGGTTCATGCCGGGTTGTACCCCCCTTCCCCGCCGTCGTCCGGCCGCCGCCGCCGCGGCCAGGGCACGCGTCCCGTTCCGCCCCCTGCCTGTCCGGTCAGCGGGCCGGTGCGCAGCCCGGAGGCGGCGAGCAGCCACAGCACCGGTTCGGCGGCCCGCAGCTGCTCGCTCTGCAACGGCCCGGTCCCGGTGGCCGCGTGGGCGCTGACCGCCCAGTAGCGGGCCGCGCGGAAGTCGTGCCCGAGGGCCCGCACCAGCGCGCCCAGGCCGATGTCGCCGAGCCAGTCGCCGATCCGGGCGCCCGGCCGCGGCAGCGTGGTCAGCTGGTCCAGCACGTCCCGCTTGGTGACGACCGCCGCCACCGGCAGCCGACGCCGGCGTCCGGTCAGCGCGGCCAGCTCGCCGGTGAGCCGCTCGTAGGTGGTCCGTGGACCCTGCGCCGAGGGCCGCGCCCGCTCCGCCCGCTCGGCGTCGGCCGGCCCGAGCCGGCCGCGCACCGTGGGATCGGCGAGCACGTCCGCGACCAGGACGACCCCGTCCGCGTGTGCCAGGTACCGCTGCGCCCGGACGCGTTCGGCTTCGCTCACCGACTCGCCCATCGGGTCGTAGAGGTACAGCAGCCGGCGCCGTCGCCCCCGGGAGACGGTGAGCATGAGGGCACGCGGCGGCCCGCCGGTCGTGGCGTGCGCCCAGCCGGACCGGTCGAGCTGCCGGTGGACCCCGGTGTGGGAGCGCTGGTCGGCGCTCGAGGCGTACGCGACGCGCAGCTCGCCCTCCCGGGCCCAGGCGTGCAGGCCCTCCACCATGGCCGCCATCAGCATCGTCTTCCCGGAGGAGGTGCCGCCCACCAGCGGGGTGTGCACCACCCGGGTGGTGGCCACCGCCTCCGGCAGGACCTGCTCGCAGTTCGGGCAGAGCGCGGACAGCCTGCCCCGCCCGGTGAGCCGGGTGGCGGGCAGCCGGCGCCCGCAGCCGCACAGGTGCCACAGGGCGCCGTACCGTCCAGGCCGCAGCTCGGCATGGCGGGCGGGGCAGCCGGGGCAGGGGTGCAGGGCCAGCGGCACCGGTGCGTAGCAGCCCGGGTGGGGGCAGGTGACGCGCAGGCCGCGCAGCAGTGCCCACGCCCGCTCCACCCCGCGCAGCAGGGGCACGCTCACCGCCCAGCCGATCCACACCACGCCCAGCAGCAGCGCGAGGACCAGCAGGGCCCAGCCGAGCAGCAGGGTGGCGAGCACCGCGCCGATCAGCGCGCCCGCGGCCGTGCCGGGGGCGACCAGCGTGACCAGCAGGAACCGGCCGAGCGGCACCCGCACCCAGCGTCCCCGGGGCCGCCGGCCGCGGAACAGGTTGCGCACGGTCCGGTCCAGCCAGGGATCGCGGAACGCCCGCCAGAGCGTCCGTATCCCGTCCCGGCCGGCGGATGCCGCGTCCGCCCACGACTGGCGCCACCAGTAGGCGGGCAGGGCGGGCTCCGTACCGCCGGCCCCGGGCAGCCGGTGGTCCAGCCGGCCCGCCTCCCACGGCCCGAGCCCCCGCCACACCGCCCGCACACCCCGCCCGAGGAACTCCCACAGCGTCCGGAACAGGCACACCGCGACGGCGACCAGGGCCGCCCAGGCGAACAGGGTCAGCAGCACCTGGAGCGCGATGTGCAGCGTCGAGTCATCGCTCCGGCCGTTCACCGGGCACTCCCGCCGGCGGGCGGCTCGACGTCCCCGGGCCGGGTCGTCCGCGGGTCCTCGCGCCGCCCGCGTCCGGTCAGCCGGCCCGCCAGCCGGCCCAGGGCGCCCGGCCGGTTCCACGCGTGGTACGCGTCCAGCCTGCCCCGGCCCGTGCGCCGGAGCGCCTCCTCGACCGCGGCCTGGTCCTCGGCGGGCAGCGCCCGCACCACCGGCCGCAGCACCTTGGCGAGCAGCACCGTGCGCGTGGCCTCCCAGCCGGGGTGGGTGTCCTGGTAGGCGGTCCACTCGCAGAAGCGGGCGGCCACGTACGACGGCGCGGTCCGCAGCCGCTCGGCCACCGCGGTCCCGCGCGCCGCCCGTTCGTAGGCCGCCAGCAGTGCCGTGTCGCCGGAGCGGGCCAGTGCGTACAGCTCGCACTCCGGTACCGGCACGGTCAGCAGCCGCCGCGCGACGGCCTCGTGGGCCCGCCGGGTCACCTGCTCGGGCACGGGCTCCACCGCGCCGTCCCGCAGCGTCCGTACGCGCTCCACCCAGTTCTCGCCCTCGCCCGCGGTGCCGAGCAGCGCCGTGAACTCCAGCAGGAGGAGGGGGGCCCGGTGCGCGGGGGCCAGCTCCGTGGTGAAGCAGCGCAGCAGATCGGCGGCGAGCGACGGTACGGCGGCGTCCTCGGCCGGTGCGGCGAGCGCGGCCGTCACCAGCAGGTCCCGGGTGCCGGCCAGCCGGTGCGCGTCCGAGCCCAGCTCGTTCAGGAGCAGGCTCGCCTCCTCCCCGGTGGGCGGCTCGTCGGGCCACACCAGCCGGATCGCCGTGTGCAGGACGGCGGGCTCGGTGTGCGGCGAGACCCCGGCGGTGTGCAGCACCGCGCGCAGCCGGCCGCGCCGGTCGGCGCCGGGCCGGCCGGTCGCGTCGCCGAGGACGCACATCCGCAGGTGCGGGAAGCCCGGGTCCAGGGCCACCGGCAGCCCCGACCCCGCGAGTCGCCCGGCCACCGCGGCCGGATGCGCCGCCGCGAGGGCGTCCAGCGCCCCGAACAGCGCGGTGCGCAGGGCGGGGTGACCGTGCAGAGCGTCGAGCAGCGCGGCTCCCGGCCACGCACCGCCCACCGCGCCTCGCTCCCCTGCCGCGGCGAACCCCTCTGCCACGGCGCGCTCCCCTGCCGTGGGCCGCTCGCCGCCCGGTGCGGCCCGGTCGCCGCCCGCGGTGGGCCGTGCGCTGCCCGCCGAGGCTCGCTCGCCGCTCGCGGTGGGCCGTGCGCTGCCCGCCGAGGCTCGCTCGCCGCCCGCGGTGGGCCGGGTGCCGTCCGGCGCGGCCCGCCCGCCCGGCGGCTCGTGCCCGACCGTCCGGCCGTGCTCGCCCGCAGCGTCGGGCCCGCTCACCGGCTCACGCCCGCCCGCCGGCCCGGTCCCGCTCACCAGTTCCCGTGCGGTCCGGCCCGCGAACTCCGGCAGCAGGTCCGTGCAGTCGACGTCGAGCAGGTCGGCGATGTGCAGCAGCGTCAGGGGGCGGCCGGTCGCGGGTTCGGCCGGGTCGGCGATGCCGTGCCGCAGGGCCGGTGTGAGGTCCCGGGCCAGCGCGTGGCGCACCTCGGGGGTCAGCGACCCCGCACCCAGCGCGGGCACCGGGCCCCGCCCGCGTACCGCCGTGGTCAGCACGCGGGCGGCGAGCGGCGCCGACACGGCCGTGGGCACCTGTCCGTCCAGCCGGGCCAGCAGGGCGGCCAGCGCGACCGGTTCGGTGTCCTCGGTGTCCTGGCCGGCGTGGTCCTGCGGATCCTGTCCCGCCCCCGCCAGGGCACCGACCAGCGCCGTCAGGGCCGGCCCCGGCAGGCCGGCGGCGTGTTCCGCGGCCCAGTGGGCCGCCGCCGCGCGGGCGGCCGGGCGCAGGGCGATGCCCTCGGCGAGCGCGGTCGCGGCGAGGGGACCGACGGCACCGGCGGTGTCACCGAAGGTGTTCCGGAACAGCTCCGGCCGCCCGGCCGCCCAGATCCGCGCGCACACGTCGGCCCAGGCGTCCGCCACGGGCTCCCCGGCTGCCCGCCCGGTGCAGTCGTGCACCCGGAACCGGTGGTCGTGCCCCACCGGGTCCGACGACGGCAGCGCCCCGACGATCTGCTGACGGGCCTGCTGCGGTCGCCGGGTGTACGTCGTGAAGGTGAGCCGGTGTGCCTGCTCGCGCGGCAGGACCGTGCAGGCCAGCGCGATCCACTGGGCCACGTCCGCGCTGTCCCGCTCCACGACCACGAGCTGCCGGACGTCGCTGCCCTCGGCCAGCGTGCGCAGGTCGGCGAAGAACGGGCCGAGCCGGTCGGCACGGGACCGGGCGAACGCCACCAGCCCGTCCCGGCGCAGCAGCTCGGAGGGCTCGAACCGGTCGATCGGCGCCGGCCGCCCGTCCGGGGGCGTCGCCTCCGCCCAGCGCGGCGATTCCCACGCGGTGATCGGCAGCGCCCCGTCCGGCAGCCGGGTCCCGGGCGGCAGCCGCACGGCGTGGGCGTGGAAGTTGCCCCAGCGCCCGCTGTAGTCGGCGCCGGTGTAGACGGCACGGCTCAGCAGCCGTCCGCCGTCCGAGAGTTCGGTGCAGGCGAAGGCCCTCGGGAAGGACTTCAGCTGTTCGCTGTCGGGCCGGTCCGGCAGGTCGCGCGGCGGCTCGTAGCCGATGAGCTGTTCGGCCTCCCGCAGCAGGGTGGCCGGTACACCGGGACTGACCGCGGTGAAGCGGAAACCGGACCCGTCGGGGCCGGGCGGCGCCGAGGTGTAGTGCAGCTGGTCGAGGCTCACCGGACCCGCTCCTTTCCTGCCGTGCGCACGGGCAGCAGACCGCGCAGGGACAGCAGCCACAGCAGCGGGTCCTCCACCCGCACCGGCTGCGGCCCCGACTTCGGTACGTCCGCCGGCGCGTTCGCGGGCGGCGGCGCGCCCAGCGCGGACAGCCCGAACAGCGACAACACGGCGAAGTCGTGCTCCAGCTGGCGCAGCAGCGCACCGGAGTCCCAGTCCGTCAGCAGCGTGCGGAGTTCCTCGTGGACGGCGAGCCGGTCCTCGGCGTCGTGGGCGCCGCCGGGGTGCGGGGCGTTGCGCAGCAGCGGGGAGTGCGGGTCGAGCAGCGGCCTGAGCATGTCGGTCTTGGTGACGGCCACCGCGATCGGCGTGGTCACCCGGCCGCCCGCCCTGCCCTTGCCGTGGGCGCGCAGCTGGGCCGCGAGGTCGGCGGCGATCTGCCGGGGCGAGGTCTCCACCACGGGCAGCGGCGGACCGTCGTGCACCGGCAGCCGGTCCCGCACGGAACCGAGTTGCAGCGGGTCCACCAGCAGGATGATGCCGTCGGCGGCGCTCAGGTAGCGGGTGTAGCGGTCCATGGCCTCGGCGTCCGCGAGATCCTCGCCGGCCGCGTCGAAGAACACGAGCGTGGTGTGCCGGGTGCCGGAACCGCCCAGCAGGCCCCGTCTGGGCAGGCTGAGCCGGTACAGCAGCGGGTCGTTGAAGCCGAGCGCGGCCGGCCGGGTGGCGGCGGGCAGCCGCAGCCGTTCGTACAGGTCCTCGGCCATCTCCCGGTCCCGGGCCTGCGTGTGCTGGCCCATCGCCGCCAGCGAGGCGTGATAGGCCTGCCCCACCCGGTGGTCCAACTCGTTGCGCAGCACGGCCACATAGGTGCTCTTGCCGGAGGCCTTGGCGCCGACCAGGGCGATGATCCGGCTGTCCTGGTCGCAGTAGTCGCTGGGCAGATCGCTGTGGCAGGACCCGCACACCCGTACCGGCGTCGGCACCCCGCACTCGGGGCAGGGCACGCTGCTGCCGCCGCTCCCGAGCCCGCCGAGCCTGCGTGCCGGGGCGAACACCGGCCCGCGCATCCGGGCCGCCTGGGGCACGGCGGGCCCCGCGAACGCGGCCCATATGTCGTCGGACGCGGGGCCGCAGGGCGCTCCGCGCACCCCGCTCGGGGTCATCAGACAGCGGTACGGCAGTCTGGCCGCCGACGCGCGGGTGAAGCAGTAGGGGCAGATCACGGTCGTCATGGCTCAGCGCACCACCAGGCTGGCGAGAGAGGGTTCTTCGAGTCGGACCGAGGCCGCGTGCTCCCCGAGCAGAAAGCCGCGCAGGGTGTAGGGGGCCGGGCAGGGGGCGGTGGGCAGCTCCCGTTCGAGGCTCCCGTGCCGCGCCAGTTCGGGTCCGGGGATCCGCAGGACGGTCGTCCCGTCGGCGGCGTTGCGCGGGCGGAGGGTGCCGCCGCGGGCGACGCACACGAACTCCGGGACCTGGGTGAGGCCGCCGGGCGCGGTCAGGGTGACGCGCAGCAGTGTCCGGCCCCGGCCGAGGATCTTCCGCGGGGCCCGCACCAGCCGGTAGGAGACGGCCGCGTCCGGCGGTACCAGGACCTCGGCCGCCTCGGGCACCACGATCACCGCGCCGGGCACCCGGGGCGCCGACGCGGCCCGCACCCGTACGGCACCGGGGCCGACGGGCAGCTGGAGCCCGCCGCGCCGGTAGGCGTGCGCGGTCACCGTGCGTTCCCCGCCGCCGGCGGACCCCACCGGAGCCCAGCCGACCACCAGGTGCGGGACGTCCTCCGGCCAGTCCAGGACGATCCGTGCCTGCCCGTCCGGGAGCCGGTGGGCGGCCAGTCCGGGCACCGGCCGTACGGCCTCCACGCCGACCGCCGGCCCCGCGAGCGCCCGGGGGCCGCGCACGGCGACCGCGCCGACCCGGGCGTAGGCGCCCGGCGGCGGGCACAGGGCGCCCGCCGGGCCGGGCCAGTCGAGCGGGGGCGGCAGCTCGTCGGTGCGCAGTTCGGTGCCCGGCTCCGGAGCCCCGTCGGGCCAGACCACCAGCCGTACCTCGGCGTCACCGGCGCCGGTCCAGTCGAACCGTACGGTCCCGCCCGTGGGCCGGGCGGTCAGGGTGTGCACGGGTTCCGGCCAGGGGTGCACGGTGGCGGTCGCGCGGAGGCCGGGGGAGGGGACGGTGCGGCCGTCGGCCGTGCGGTAGTGGCACACGATGCGGAAGGCGTGGCTGCCGGCCGGCAGGCCGGTGGCGGTGAACCCGTCGGTGTGCGCGGCAAGGTGCGCGGTGCGGCCGTCGGGGCCGATGTGCTCGACCGTGACGTCGGCGGCGCCGGCCGGGCGCCGCCAGGTGCAGTCGATCCGCTCCGGGCCGTCCGTCAGCACGGGGCGTTCCACCTCGGGGGCGACGAGCAGCCGCCGGGACACCAGCGGCGGCCCGTCCACCCGCCCGTGGCGCAGGGGCAGGGCCGCGTACCGGACCGTGGTGCCGGGTCCGGCCCCGCCGTCCCGTACCGTGCCCGCGGTGGCGGTGGCCGTGACGGAGTCGAGGACGCAGCGGACGGCCGGTCTGCCCCGCCGGTCCCGGTACAGCCGCAGCAGCCGCCACTCGCCGGGCGGCTCCCGGCTGTCCTTCCAGCTCAGCTCGACGTGGTCGGGGCGGAGTTCGGCGCCGAGCGTGGAGCGGCGGCCGTGCACGCGGACCAGTCCGCCCAGTGCGCGCCGGTCGTCGGCGGCGGCGTGCAGCGCCCAGAGGTACCCGGCGCTCGCCGCCTCCCGGTCACCCCGCTCCTCGGCCCGCCGACCGGCCCGCAGGGCGTCCTCGGCGGCGCGCAGCCGCTCGGCCGCCCCGGCCCGCACGGCCGCCAGTGCCGGGTCGGCACCGTCCTGCGGTAACCGGTCGAGCAGGGCGCGCAGCCGGTGCACCCGCCCCTGCGCCCGGGCGTCGGCCAGCGACTCGGCGGCGTCGCGCTGCCGCCGGTCGAGCGCGGGACGCAGCCGGGCTGCCGCCAGCAGACCCGCCACCTCGTCCTGGTGAACGCCCAACTGGCGCACCGTTGTGCCGCGTTGAGGCTCGGGATGCTCCTGGAGCAGGTTGATCAGCTGGTAGAGGACGATCCTGCGCAGCGCCTGCGGGTCGGTGTGGTGCAGCGCGGCCAGCCGCTCGGCGAGCGGGACGAAGGCGGTGTCGGAGGACCGGACCAGCGCTTCCAGCAGCGCTGCGTCCACCCGGCGCCGGCCGCGCTGCCCCGCCGGCACGTACAGCCCGTCCAGCACCCGTAACCCGCCGGCGCCCGTTCCCAGCATCTCGCCGAGGTGACGTAAGCCCGCCGCGTGCTGTGCGGCGGCGAGGGCGCCGTACCCGGGCACGAGCGGGCTGAGCGGCAGACCCGACAGGGCCCTGGGCAGCCCCAGGTGATACCCGAACTCCCGACCGGCCACGTGAACCGTTCTCCCCCGATAGTGCTCAGGGGTCCATCCCAGCAGATCCCGAGGTGCCCAGGAAGGGTTTTCGGAAGACCGAGCAGGCCGGGGCCCGCGGGGACGGCACGGCCCCCCGGCCGGTGCCGGGCGCCCGGGAGCGGGCGGGCGGGGCGACGCGCCGGAGCGGTCCGTCAGGTGATGCGGCACTCCCGCTGCCCGGCGGTGACGCGGTGCCGCTCCGGCCTCCCCGACGGGCCGACGCTGTAGACGAGGCCGTCGGGTGTGGTCAGCACGCTGTGGGCGCCGATCTTCGTCGGTCGCCTCTTCCCGTCCGCCGAGAGTGTCGTCAGGCGGCCGTCCGACAGCAGCACCCCGCAGTCACGGAAGACACCGATCTCGCCGTCGCCGTTCACCACGGTCCTGCGCAGGGGCGCGGACCGGTCCGCCGAGGCGAGGGAGATCGTCTGCCGCGCCTCGCCCGTCCCCGCCGAGAAGGTCCCCAGCACGGTCGTGCTCCGGGAACTGGCGCAGTCGCTGAGGAACTGCGGGACCTCACGGAGCTTCCTGCCGGTCGCCAGGTCGTACTCGACGGCCTTCTCGCCGAGCGTCCACATGGATTCCCGCTGTGCGGACAGGCACCCGATGCTTCCGGGCAGGGTGTCGGAGACCAGGACCGGTGACAGACGCGCGCCCGTGAGCCGGAAGCGGTAGGCGCTCCATGTCCTGGCGGAACCGAGCTGGACGGAGACCACCAGGGTGCTTCCGTCGCCGGAAACCCGCCCCAGCGCGTCGCCGACGCCTTCGGCGAACCTCTTGGTGTGGAGTCTCCCGGAGTCCGACCAGGTGATCGAGGACTCGTCCGTCGCCACCCAGGTGTCCCGGTCCCTGGCCCAGTGGACGACGAGGGACCGGCTGGGAGACGAGCGGACCGTGGATGCGTCACCGGTTTTCCAGACGGTGTGCGTCCGTGATTCCCGTTCGTTCATGTCGGCGGTCGCCGATATGACGGCGTTCGGACAGGAACCCGCGCAGTGCACGTCGGTGGGGAAATAGCGGCTCTCCCGCCATTTCTCGGTACCGTCGCTCGTGTATCCGGCCAGTACCTCGTGCTTCGTGTCGTAGGTGATGTAACCGCTGGAATCCCCGTCGGCCAGCGCGATGGAATGGTTTCCGGCCGGCTCTGCTTTCCCACTCGGCGACGCCGAAGTGCATCCGGTGGCGAGAAGAAGTCCGCTCAATGCCGAAGCCAGTACGAGAAGGCGTTTCTGGGTGCTCATGCGTTTCCCGGTGTCAGGGACACCGCGTGGGTGCGCAGCGCCGCTGCGCACCCACGCGACGGTCGGCGGACTAGAACACCCAGGACTGGGCCTTGCACTCGGTCGGCCAGGTGTCGAGCGCGTACCAGCCGTGGACGACCAGGCGGGTCTTGCCCTTCTTGGTCACGGGACGCTGGCCCTTGGGGTAGTCGTAGCTGTACGAGTTCATGTCCCAGCGGATCGAACCGGGCTTCTCGTGTTCCCAGCCCTTCCGGCTGGAGCCGACGAGCAGCCAGCTGGCCACGTCCGTGTCCGAGCGGGACTTCTTGATGCCGTGGCTGCTCGGGTAGAAGTACCGGCTCAGGTGCTGCCAGGTCGTGCTCGTCTTCTTGGTGTAGTACGTCCGCACCTTGATCTTGGCGTCCGCCGTGGGAGTGAGCGAGGCGGAACAGGTGGCGTCCGCCTTGTGCGTGGCGGCGGACGCCTGCGGGGCCGCCATGCCGGTCAAAAGAATTCCGGCGGCGACCGGTGCCGCCAAAGTGGTCAGCCATTTCTTGCTGATGTTCACCGTGTTCCCCGTTCTTCGGCTTGTGCGATCATCCTTCCGCGTGAACGAGTGGGGCGGCAACTCAGTTGAGTGTTCTCTGAGGTTCCGTTTTTCGCCGAATTTATGCAGGCGGTGTCCGCGTGAATAAGTCACGACAGTCGAAGGCGTCGTACCAGGGGCCGGACCGTCGCGCGGGGAAATGTCAGGCGATGCGCCGGAGCGAATGCCGCAGCGCCGCTTCGTCGAACCGCTCCAGCAGGAGACGAGCCACCTCCGGGGCCGGACCGAGCACCTCGGCGCGTACGTCCGCCCCGGCCGCGCCCCGTGCGATGCGGTCCGGCAGGAAGCCGGGGGCCAGGACGTACGGCGCCACGGCCACCCGCTCGCAGCCCAGCCGCCGCAGCTCGCGCACCGCGTCCTCGGTGCGCGGCAGAGATGCGGAGGCGAACGCAGGCCGCACGGCGCACCAACCGGTGTGCCACCACTCCCGCGCGATGTCGGCGATCACTGCGATCGCCTCCGGGTCGGAGGACCCCGCCGAGGCCAGCACGACCCCGGTCGAGGGCTTGTCGGCGGATGTCAGCCCCGCC
Organism: Streptomyces sp. NPDC038200; assembly: GCF_055600785.1. Classification (NCBI taxonomy): domain Bacteria; kingdom Bacillati; phylum Actinomycetota; class Actinomycetes; order Kitasatosporales; family Streptomycetaceae; genus Streptomyces; species Streptomyces sp. NPDC038200. The sequence goes on along the minus strand of NZ_JBVJYH010000001.1, from coordinate 189,444 downwards.
TCGTGGAGCCGCCGTTCCAGCGCCGACAGCAGCAGCGGGGACGGGCCGAGCACATCCGCCTGACGGATCCGCAGCCGGGCCGGCGCCTCCCGCAACACGGCCGGGATGTCGGCCTTGGCGTGGAACGCCCGGGTCAGCAGCAACGGCAGGGCGATGACGTCCCGTACCCCCTCCGCCGCCAGCGACTCCAGCACCCCGTGCACGGACGGGACGTTGAAGTCCAGAAAGCCGGTCTCCACACGCAGGCCCGGCCGCAGCGACCGCACCCGCTCCACGAGGGCGTGCACGGTCGCCGCGTGCCGCGGGTCGCGGCTGCCGTGGGCGATGACGAGGAGAACCGGCTTGCTGTGCATGAGGCGTCAGCTCTTCACCAGCAGACCGCGGCTGCGCAGGACCCGCCGCTCCAGCGGGCTGAAGATCAGCAGGTCGATGGCGATGCCGACGAACAGGATGAGCAGGATGGCCTCGAAGATCATGGGCATGGAGCTGGCGTTGCGGCCGTTCTCCAGCAGGGCGCCCAGCCCGATGCCCAGATCCGGCGAGGAGGCGATGATCTCCGCGGCCATCAGCGAGCGCCAGGAGAAGGCCCAGCCCTGCTTCAGACCGGCCAGGTAGCCCGGCAGCGAGGCCGGCAGGACGATGTGCAGGGCGCCCCTCACCCCGGTCGCGCCCATGGTGCGGCCCGCCCGCAGGTACAGCGGCGGCACCTGGTCGATGCCGGAGACGAGCCCGTTGGCGATGGACGGCACCGCTCCCAGCAGGATCACCGCGTACATCATCTTGTTGTCGAGCCCCAGCCAGAGCACCGCGGGCGGCACCCACGCCACCGACGGCAGCGACTGCAGACCCGACAGCACCGGGCCGATGGCGGCGCGCACGAACTTCACCCGCGCCACCAGCAGACCCAGGGGGGTGCCGATGGCCAGCGCGAACAGGAAGCCCAGCAGACCGCGCGAGACGCTGGTCCAGATGTAACCGACCAGCTTGCCCTCGAGCCAGGCGCGCTTGAACTCGTTGCCGACGTCGGCGGGCGACGGCAGCTTCGTCGGGTCGTCGACGATCTTGAAGGAGATCAGCGCCTGCCACACGACCAGCACCACCGCGGTGGCGACGATCGGCGGCAGGATCTTGTGGACGAAGGTCTGCCGGAACGGCGTACGGCCGACGGCGGATGCCTCCAGGGCGTCCAGACCCGCCTCGACGCTCCCCGCGTCCTCCACGGTCTTCGTCTCAGTGCTGGCCATGACGCCGGATCTCCCCACGCAGTACTTCGGTGATCTCGAGGGACAGTTCGGCGACCGGCGCGTCCTCGATGCGCCGCGGCTGCGGAATGTCCACCCGCCACTCGCGGGCCACCCGGCCCGGGCGGGAGGACAGCAGCACCACCCGCTGCGCGAGCCGTACCGCCTCGCGCACGTTGTGCGTGACGAACAGGACGGACACGCCCGTCTCCGCCCAGATCCGGGTCAGCTCGTCGTGCAGCAGGTCACGGGTGATCGCGTCCAGCGCCGCGAACGGCTCGTCCATCAGCAGCAGCTGACTGTCCTGCGCGAGCGCCCGGGCCATGGCCACCCGCTGCCGCATGCCGCCGGACAGCTCGTGCACCCGCTTGCCGTACGAGCCCTGGAGCCGCACCAGTTCGAGCAGCTGCTCGGCCCGCTCGCGGCGGTCGCTCTTCGGAACGCCCCTGAGTTTGAGGGCGAGTTCGATGTTCTTGCCCGCGGTCAGCCACGGGAACAGGGCGTGCTCCTGGAACATCAGGGCCGGACGCCCCTCGGTCGCGATGCTGCCGGCGGAGGGCCGGTCCAGCCCCGCCACCAGGTTCAGCAGCGTCGACTTTCCGCAGCCCGAGGCCCCCAGGAGGGTGACGAACTCGCCCGGTGCGACATCGAGGCTGATGTCGTCCAGGACGAGCTGCTGCCCGCCCGGTGTCGCGAAGGACTTCGAGACGTGCTCGATGCGCGCCGCGTGCTCGACCGTCTCGGCGGCCTTCGCCAGGGTCGTTGCCATGGTCGTCACCTCCTGGGAACTCATCGGCCGGGGATCTACTTGGCGCCGAGTCCGGCGTCGCTGACGGTCGCCTTGCCCTCGGCCGCAAGGACCTTGTTCAGGAGGGTGAGGTCATAGATGCCGTCGAGCTTGGGGTTCTCCAGCAGACCGGCCTTGACGGCGTGCTCCGCCTCGGTGTTGAGGGTCGCGGCCAGCGGGTCGTCGGTGATCTGGATGGACTTCCACGCCGGGTCCAGGACCTCGGCCGGCAGCTCCTTGCCCGAGTCGCTGCCCAGCTGCTTGTTCGCGGCGGCCTTCGCCTCGTCCGGGTTGGCGTTGATCCACTTGTTGGTCTCGACCGACGCCTTCAGAACCGCCTCGACGGCCTTCGGGTGCTCCTTCAGGAACTTCTGCGACACGATGATGTTCGTGATCACGAACTTCTTGTCGGGCCACAGGGAGGACTCGTCCAGCAGCACCTTGCCGCCCTCGGCGACCAGCTTGGACGCGGTCGGCTCCGGCACCCAGGCGCCGTCGATGGAGCCGGACTTGAAGGCGTCCGGGGTCACCTTGTTGTCCGTGCGGATGACGGAGACGTCACCCTTGCCGCTCTCCGCGTCGACCTTCCAGCCCTGCTCGGCCACCCAGTTGAGGAACGCCACGTCCTGCGTGTTGCCCAGCTGAGGGGTGGCGATCTTCTTGCCCTTGACGTCCTTCAGCGACTTGATCTTCTTCGGGTCGACGACCAGCTTCACCCCGCCGGACGCCGAACCTCCGATGATCCGCAGGTTCTTGCCCTGGGACTTGGTGTAGCCGTTGATCGAGGGGGAGGGGCCGATCCAGCCGATGTCGATGGAGCCCGAGTTCAGGGCCTCGATCTCGGACGGGCCGGCGTTGAAGATCTGGTAGTCGGCCTTGGTGGCGCCCAGCTCCTTCTGGAAGAAGCCCTTCTGGTTGCCGACCAGCGCGGTGGCGTGGGTCAGGTTGCCGAAGTATCCGATCTTGACGGAGCCGAGCCCGTCGATCTTCTTGGCCCCGGCGGCGACCTTGGCGGAGGTGTCGTCCTTGGCCTCGGACCCGTAACCGCAGGCGGCGAGGGTGAGAAGGGGGAGCGCGGCTATCACCGCGAAGGTGCGACGGAAGGCTTTTGTTGCAGGCACGGGAGGTGTTCCTCTCGGAGGCCCGGCGGTCACGGGCTTTCAGGTCGTGGCCGGGAGGTCGGCAGATCTTCGTCTACGGCGGTGGGGGGTGCGGGCGCGCAAGCGGTGCGCGTACGTCAGCGCACACATCGCGCCACTCCGCCCTGCCCGCTGCCGAGGGCGCCGCTGCCGACGCGGCCGCCCTCCTTCGCGAACGTCGAGTAGAAATCGGTGGAGTTCATGGTCAGAAGTCCCAACCGTCGTCGTCGGGGTCGTCCTTGACCGGCTCGGGGGACGCGAACGACTCGCCGACCATGCCCGCGGTGAGCGTGGTGCCGTCGGCCGGGTCGATCAGGATGAAGGAGCCCGTGCGGCGCGAGTCGGCGTAGGAGTCGACCGGCAGCGGCTCGGCGGTACGGATCTTCACCCGGCCGATGTCGTTGGCGACGAGCTGTCCGGGGTGCGGGTGCAGGGACAGGTCGTCGAGCGTGAGCCGGGACGGGATGTCCTTCACGATCGCCTTGACCGTGCGCGTGCCGTGCTTGAGCAGCACCCGGTGGCCCACGGTGAGCGGGGCGTCGGCGACATGGCAGACGGTCGCCTCGACGTCCTGGGTGGTGGCCGGCGCGTCCTTCGTCGGCACGATCAGGTCGCCGCGCGAGACGTCGATGTCGTCCGTGAGGAGCACCGTCACCGACTGCGTCGTCCAGGCGACGTCGACCGGGGTGCCGAGCAGGTCGATGCCGGAGATCGTCGTCGTGCGGCCGGACGGCAGGACGGTGACGTGGTCGCCCACCCGGAAGGTGCCCGCCGCGATCTGGCCGGCGTAGCCCCGGTAGTCCGGGTGCTCGGCGGTCTGCGGCCGGATCACGTACTGCACCGGCAGCCGCGCGTGGCAGTGCGCCAGGTCGTGGCTGACCGGCACGGTCTCCAGGTGCTCCAGCACGGTGGGACCGCCGTACCAGTCCATGGTGGCGGACGGCTCCACGACGTTGTCGCCGGCCAGCGCCGAGATCGGGATCGCGGTGACCTCGGGGACGCCCAGCTCGGTGGCGTACGCCGTGAACTCCTCGGCGATCGTGGCGAAGACCCGCTCCTCGTACCCCACGAGGTCCATCTTGTTGACGGCGAGGACGACGTGCGGGACGCGCAGGAGGGCGGCGATGGCCGCGTGCCGGCGGGTCTGCTCGACCACGCCGTTGCGGGCGTCGACCAGGATCACGGTCAGCTCGGCGGTGGAGGCGCCGGTGACCATGTTCCGGGTGTACTGCACATGGCCCGGGGTGTCGGCGAGGATGAACCGGCGGCGCGGCGTCGCGAAGTAGCGGTAGGCGACGTCGATGGTGATGCCCTGCTCCCGCTCGGCGCGCAGGCCGTCGGTGAGCAGCGCGAGGTCCGGGCCGTCCTGGCCCCGGCTCGCGGAGGCGCGCTCGACGGCCTCCAGCTGGTCGGTGAGGACCGACTTGGAGTCGTGCAGCAGCCGGCCGACGAGCGTGGACTTGCCGTCGTCGACCGAGCCGGCGGTGGCGAACCGCAGCAGGGTGGTGGCCGAGAGTGCCTCGGTCGTGGTCGTGCTCATGCTTAGAAGTACCCCTCGCGCTTGCGGTCTTCCATCGCGGCCTCGGACAGCTTGTCGTCGGCACGGGTCGCGCCCCGCTCGGTCAGCCGGGAGGCGGCGATCTCGGCGATCACGGCGTCCAGCGTGGTCGCGTCCGAGTCGACGGCGCCGGTGCAGGACATGTCACCGACCGTGCGGTAGCGCACCAGCCGCTTCTCGACGGTCTCGCCGTCCTTCGGGCCGCCCCACTCGCCGGCCGTCAGCCACATCCCGCTCCGCCGGAACACCTCGCGCTCGTGCGCGAAGTAGATCTGCGGCAGGTCGATGCCCTCGCGGTCGATGTACTGCCAGACGTCCAGCTCGGTCCAGTTGGACAGCGGGAAGACGCGGACGTGCTCGCCGGGGGCGTGCCGGCCGTTGTACAGGTTCCACAGTTCGGGGCGCTGACGGCGCGGGTCCCACTGGGAGAACTCGTCGCGCAGCGAGAAGACGCGCTCCTTGGCGCGGGCCTTCTCCTCGTCGCGGCGTCCGCCGCCGAAGACCGCGTCGAACTTCTCGCTCTGGATCTTCTCCGTCAGGGGAAGGGTCTGGAGCGGGTTACGGGTGCCGTCGGGACGTTCCTTGAGTACACCGCGGTCGATGTAGTCCTGGACCGAAGCCACATGGAGGCGCAGCCCATGTGCGGCGACCACACGGTCGCGGTACTCAAGGACCTCGGGGAAGTTGTGTCCCGTGTCCACATGGAGGAGGGAGAAGGGCACCGCGGCCGGCGCGAACGCCTTCAGCGCGAGGTGCAGCATGACGATGGAGTCCTTGCCGCCGGAGAACAGGATCACCGGGTTCTCGAACTCGCCCGCCACCTCGCGGAAGATGTGCACCGCCTCGGACTCCAGGGCGTCCAGGTGCGACAGGGCGTAGGGGGTGTCCGTCCCCTCGCCGCCCGTCGTGGCCTTGGCGACGGTCGTCATGCCAGTCCCCTCTCGCTCAGCAGGGCGTGCACGGACGCCGCGGACTCCTGCACGGTCTGGTGCTGCGACTCGATCCGCAGGTCGGGCGTCTCGGGCTCCTCGTAGGGGTCGTCCACACCGGTCAGCCCGGTCAGCTCACCGGCGGCCTGCTTGGCGTACAGCCCCTTCACATCGCGCACGCTGCACACCTCGACCGGAGTCGCCACATGGATCTCCAGGTACGACGTCCCGTTCTCCTCGTGCCGCTTGCGTACCGCGTCCCGGCTGTCGGCGTACGGCGCGATCACCGGCACCAGCGCCTTGACGCCGTTCCGGGCCAGCAGCTCGGCCACGAAGCCGATGCGCTGCACGTTGGTGTGCCGGTCCTCGCGGGAAAAGCCGAGGCCCGCCGAGATGAACTCGCGGATCTCGTCGCCGTCGAGCACCTCGGCACGGTGGCCCTCGGCACGCAGCCGGTCCGCCAGCTCGTACGCGATGGTGGTCTTGCCGGCGCTCGGCAGACCCGTGAGCCAGACGGTGGCTCCGGTCGTCACGTGGTTCTCCTGAATCTGGTCGTTCGTCATCCGTGCAGCCCGCACTCGGTCTTGCCGCGGCCCGCCCAGCGGCCGGCCCGCGCGTCCTCGCCCTCCAGGACCCGGCGGGTGCACGGGGCGCAGCCGACGGAGGTGTAGCCGTCCATCAGCAGCGGGTTGGTGAGCACGCCGTGCTCGGTGATGTACGCGTCCACGTCGTCCTGGGTCCAGCGGGCGATCGGCGAGATCTTGACCTTGCGCCGCTTCTCGTCCCAGCCGACGACGGGGGTGTTCGCCCGGGTCGGGGACTCGTCGCGGCGCAGGCCGGTCGCCCAGGCCTGATAGCCCTTCAGGCCCTCCTCCAGCGGCTGCACCTTGCGCAGCTTGCAGCACAGGTCGGGGTCGCGGTCGTGCAGCTTCGGGCCGTACTCCGCGTCCTGCTCGGCGACCGTCTGCCGGGGCGTCAGGGTGAGGACGCGGACGTCCATCACGGCCTCCACGGCGTCCCGGGTGCCGATGGTCTCCGGGAAGTGGTAACCGGTGTCCAGGAAGACGACGTCCACACCCTTCCGCACGCGCGAGGCGAGATGGGCGACGACGGCGTCCTCCATGGAGGAGGTGACGCAGAACTTGGCGCCGAAGGTGTCCACCGCCCACTGCAGGATCTCCGGCGCGGAGGCGTCCTCCAGCTCGCGGCCCGCCTGCTCGGCGAGCGCCTTCAGCTCGTCGGTCGTACGCTCTTCCTGAGCCGTCGTCATATCCGGTCGTCCCCTCCGTTGTCGGCTCGCTGCAGCCCCCGGGCCAGCAGCCCCAGGAACTTGAGCTGGAATGCGCGGTTGCACGCGCCGCATTCCCAGGCGCCGTGGCCCTGCTCACCCGGACGCAGGTCCTCGTCACCGCAGTAGGGGCAGTAGAAAGGTGCGGCCCGCTCGCTCACGACAGTGCCTCCTCGGAAGCGCGGGCGGCCCAGGCGGCGAACCGCTCGCCGTCCGCGCGCTCCGCCTGGAAGCGCTTCAGCACCCGCTCGATGTAGTCGGGCAGCTCGTCCGACGTCACCTTCAGGCCGCGCACCTTGCGGCCGAAGCCCGGCTCCAGGCCGAGCGCGCCGCCGAGATGCACCTGGTAGCCCTCGACCTGCTCGCCCCGGTCGTCGAGGACCAGCTGCCCCTTGAGACCGATGTCCGCGACCTGGATACGGGCGCAGGCGTTCGGGCAGCCGTTGAGGTTGATGGTGATCGGCTCGTCGAAGTCCGGCAGGCGGCGCTCCAGTTCGTCGATCAGCTGCGAGCCGCGCTGCTTGGTCTCCACGATGGCGAGCTTGCAGAACTCGATGCCGGTGCAGGCCATGGTGCCGCGCCGGAAGGAGGACGGCCGGGCGGTGAGGTCGAGCGCCGCCAGGCCCTCCACCAGCGAGTCGACCCGGTCCTGCTCGACGTCCAGAATGATCATCTTCTGCTCGACGGTGGTGCGGACCCGGCCCGAGCCGTGCGCCTCGGCGAGGTCGGCCACCTTCGTCAGCGTGGCACCGTCGACCCGGCCGACCCGCGGCGCGAAACCGACGTAGAAACGGCCGTCCTTCTGCCGGTGCACACCGATGTGGTCGCGCCACTGCTGCACCGGCTGCTCCGGGGCGGGCCCGTCGAGCAGCTCGCGCTTGAGGTACTCGTCCTCCAGCACCTGCCGGAACTTCTCCGCGCCCCAGTCGGCGACCAGGAACTTCAGCCGGGCGCGGTTGCGCAGCCGGCGGTAGCCGTAGTCACGGAAGATCGAGATGACGCCCTCGTAGACGTCCGGGACCTCGTCGATCGGCACCCAGGCGCCGAGCCGCACGCCCAGCTTGGGGTTGGTGGACAGGCCGCCGCCGACCCACACGTCGAAGCCCGGGCCGTGCTCGGGGTGCCGTACGCCGACGAACGCGACGTCGTTGATCTCGTGCACCACGTCCAGCAGCGGCGAGCCCGAGATGGCCGTCTTGAACTTCCGGGGGAGGTTCGAGTACGCCTTGTTGTTCAGGACGCGGCGCTTCATCTCCTCCAGCGCCGGCGTGGCGTCGATGATCTCGTCCTCGGCGATGCCCGCCACCGGGGAGCCGATCATCACACGCGGGGTGTCGCCGCAGGCGGTGACCGTGGACAGGCCCACGCCCTCCAGCCGGTCCCAGATCTCGGGCACGTCCTCGATCCGGATCCAGTGGTACTGGACGTTCTGGCGGTCCGTGATGTCCGCGGTGCCGCGCGCGAACTCCTGCGAGATCTCGCCGATCACCCGCAGCTGCCGCGTGGTGAGCGCCCCGCCGTCGATGCGGACCCGCAGCATGAAGTACTTGTCGTCCAGCTCCTCCGGCTCCAGGATCGCGGTCTTGCCGCCGTCGATCCCGGGCTTGCGCTGGGTGTACAGCCCCCACCAGCGCATCCGGCCGCGCAGGTCGTTCGGGTCGATCGAGTCGAAACCGCGCTGGGAGTAGACCGTCTCAATGCGTGTCCGCACATTGAGACCGTCGTCGTCCTTCTTGAACTGCTCGTTGCCGTTGAGCGGCGTGAAATGGCCGACGGCCCACTGACCCTCACCGCGGTGACGACTCACCTTGCGGCGGGGCGCGGAAGCGGCTGGGTTCTGCGGGGTGGCGGCCATGGTTGTACGTCCTTCGGGACAGCGACGGATGGGGCCGGCGCGTAGCGCCGTCGGTGAGAGGCGGTGGGCGGGTGCCGACGAGCGGCTCTGACCTGCGCGTACGTGCGCATGCGGGCATGAGTGCGCGTCATTGCGCACGCGTGATCAGGTACGGGGAAGGGCGGCGGTGCTGGGGGTGTCAGCTCACCGGACAGATGGCGCTGGACATGCGGCCGAGGTCGACGTGCCGCCGACTCACCAAGGCAATTCCAGTTCCAGACATGACGGAAGCGTGTCACGGCGATCTGGACAGAGTCCAGCTTCGTCCATCATGCGGACATCCTTGTCCCGAAATGTGGAACAAGGGTGTCCTCGCTCACATGCTCTGCCGGAGGGCTTGTCCCGGCAGGTCAGGCGGGGTATGCCCCGGGCCAGGGCCCGGGGGTGGCCACGTCCGGCTCCAGCTCCACCTTGGTGTCGAACAGATGGAAGCCGCGCCGCTGGTAGTTGGCCATCGCGAACTCGCCGTCCTTGCTGCACGTGTGCAGCCATACCCGCTTCGTCGGCGTCCGTCCCGGCCACCGCTCGGCCAGGTCCCAGGCGCGGGCCGTGCCGTACGCCAGCAGGTGGCCGCCGATGCGCCGGCCGCGGAAGGCGGGGATCAGCCCGAAGTAGACGATCTCGACCACGCCCTCGTCCTGCGGCTCCAGCTCGACATAGCCGGCCGGGGTCCCCTGGTCGTAGGCCACCCAGGTCTCCACGCCGGGCCGCTCCAGGTGCTCCCGCCACCGCGCGTACGTCCACCCCAGCCGGTCGGTCCAGCGGATGTCGCCGCCGGTCGAGGCGTACAGGAACCGGCTGAACTCGGGGGAGGGCACCTCGGCGCGGACGATCCGGACGTCGCCCTCGGGGGCGGCGGCGGGCAGGAGGTCGGCCGGGGAGGTCTGCTCCAGGGACCAGGTGGTGACAGGAACGCTGCTCATGCGGGCCAGGGAATCATCCCGCCGCCCGGTCTGTCGATCGGGTCCGGGGCGGGCGCGGGCGGAGGCCGGACCCGTCGTCCCGGGGCCGGCCGGCCGGGGTCAGTCCAGGGAGCGGGCGAGGTCCGCCAGGGGCAGCGCGAACAGCATGCGGTCCGACAGGGACCAGACCTCACCCGTCTCCTGCCAGGAGGAAAGGGAGCCGGCTCCCTGCGCCCAGCAGCGGTCCGAGGCGTCGGCGCCGCACCGGACGGCCCGGGCACCGTCGGCGTTCTGCCGCCACAGCCCACCGTGTCCGTCCTGCGCATCGGGCAGCCGTCCCACATACCAGGACGGCCGGTCCGCCCCGGCCTTCCGGTACGACAGCACGCCCCGGATCCCGTCCGCCCGGGTCCGGTACGCCTCCACCGCGTCCGCCCGCCCCGCGGCATCCGTGGCGAGCAGTCCGGCGCGCGCCGGATCGGTGCTGAGCGCGTACCGCCACAGCCGGGCGGGCCGGTCCTCGCCGGGCGCGGTCCACTCCGCGGCGACCAGACTGTCGGGCGCCGTACCGCGGTCGAGGGCGAGCGCGCCGGGGCAGGGCGGCCCGGAGGGTGCGCAGCGGCCGGCGGTGAAACGGTAGGAGCCGATCGCGGGCAGTACATAGGCGTACCCGTCGGCGGACCAGCCGCCGGGCACCCGGCCGATCCCGGGTCCGTCGACCGAGGTGCGCTGGATGCGGTCGAGGTCGTAGACGTAGAGCGCCTCGGCGCTGCCGGCCGTGGTGGTGACGAACAGCTTGTTCTCGTACCAGACCATGCCGGAGACGCCCGAGGTCAGACCCCGGTAGTCCCGGCCGCCGTCGACCGGTACGACCAGCAGCGCCCAGCGGTAGTCGAGGTGCCCGGGGTCGTCGGCGTCGACGAAGGCGACCTTGGCGAGGCCGCGCTCGGCGGGGCGGCCGGTGGTGGTGCTGTGGGTCGCACCGGCGAGGATCACCCGGTGGGTGCCCCAGACGCCGTCGTCGTCGGCGTCGCCGGAGGTGGTCACGGAGGCGGGCCGCCAGTCGGTGGCGGTGTCGGCCGGGTCCCAGCAGTAGGCGCGGGCGGCGGCCGGGGCGACGGGCAGGGACGCGCGGTCGCCGGCGGAGCAGTCGGCGGCCTCCCGCAGGCCGCGGTCGGTGCTCTGGAGAACGGCGTCCACACCGACCGGACCACCCATCGCGGTGGCGAGCCGGTCCAGCGTGCGGGCGGGGACCAGGTGCTCCTGGAGACGGAGCCGGCCGGTGTCCGCCGTGGAGGTCAGCGGCCTGAGCGCCCCGGGACCCTCGGTGACCTCGGCCTGGGACGCGCTGATCAGGGTGGCGGTGGCGGTGAGCGCCAGCGCGGTCCCGGCCAGGACGGCGCGCAGGGCCGCGCCCCGTCTGCGTCGGCGGTGTCTGCCGCGATGCTTCATCTCTCCTCCAGAGGGCGGGCCAACTGCGCCTCACGGTCCGTACGTTCACGCGAGGAACAGGTGGGGAGGCCCGTACGGGATGCTACGGCAGGAACGGGCCGGGCAGGGCCAAGTCCCGTACACGGGTGGCGGGCGTGCGTGCGGAGCCGGGGGTGGGCGGACGGTCGTCCCTGCTCAGGGCGTTGCGGCCCGGCTGTCCTACGGGGCATTCCGTTTCCGGGTCACCGCCGGCGCCGTCGACTGCGGGAGCAGGTCACGGAGGTCGTCCGGAAGGATCACCTCGACTTCCGTGTCGTCGCAGAAACGATACGGCCGATGCTGCAGGAGTTCCCCGAGATACCGCCGGATCCTGGACATCTCGGCCCGCACGGTCACGGTCCTGGAAGGATCGCCGAACACCTCCTCGGCCAGCCCGGCCGCCCCGCGTCCGGCGCGGTGCTCGGCGAGCAGGAACAGCAGTTCGGCGTGGCGCGGACTCAGCTCCCGCGTCCAGGAGCCCGCGGCGGCCGCGACCGTCACCGTGCAGCGGCCCGGCCGGGCGAGGTCCAGCAGGACCCGGCGGGCGGCGGTGGCGAGCGGCTCGTCCCCCACCCGCAGCAGCCAGCCCCCGGCCAGCGGCTCCACCGCGCACGGGCCGAGCGAGGGCAGCCAGCGGTGGCCCGGTGCCAGCGACTTGGGCAGCGTCACCCGCCGCAGGTACGGCATCCCGGTCACGGCGGCCGTCCAGCCGTTCCGGTCCACCGCCAGCGTCCGCCCGCCCAGCCGGGCCAGTACCGGCGCCGCCACCGCGCGCAGCCGCTCCAGCGAGGCGGTGTGCACCTCCCGCAGACGGGCCTCGGCCAGCTTGGCCACCGAGTCCACCCAGGCGAGGGTGGCCGGATGCATGGTCTCCAGCGGGCCGCTGACGTCCACCACCCCGATCAGCCGGCCGTCCCGCGGATCGGTGATCGGGGCGCCCGAACACGTCCAGGAGGTCTGCGACCGTACGAAGTGCTCGCCGGCGAACACCTGCACGGGACGCCGTACGACCGCCGGGGTGCCCACCCCGTTGGTGCCGACGACGTCTTCGCGCCAGTCCGCGCCGAGTTCGAAACCGAGCCCGTCGGCCTTGCGCAGGACCGGAGCCGCCCCCTCCCGCCACAGCACACGCCCGTCGGCGTCCGCGACGACCATGATGTGCTGGGCGACGTCCGCGACCGAAAGCAGCCCCTCGCGCAGCACCGGCAGGACGTGCCGCAGCGGCGACTCCTCCCGTCGGCGCCGCACCTCGTCGGAGGGCAACGGACGGGATCTGCAGTCGCGTTCGGGATCGACGCCGCTGCGCAGCATCCGCCCCCACGACTGCTCGATCACCGGACGGGGCGCGATCCGCGCCCGGTGCCCGGCGAGCGTGGCCTCGCGCACCTCGCTCAGCACGCGCGCCGCCCGCGCCGCGTCCACGACGGCCAGGCGCGCCACGTTCATCGGCGGGTTCCCCACGGCGGTCCTCCCGGAAAAGGGCGTCGAACACACTTGTCAAGCCGTCCGGGCGGCGGTTTCCGGTCCGACTGTCCCCCTCATACTGCCGTTCCGGGCTTGGCGGAGGCACAGACTCCGCGCATGTGCCCCCATAAGTTGCAACCCCCTGCAACCCTGGTGAACCCATCGGGGGTGGCTGAGACTTGACCCTGACGCACTGCGCGTCCGCGGGCTCGAAGGGCCCAGATGGCGGGGGTGGTGCCGTGTCGGCGCAGCACCACCCCCACCGCGGGTCTCGCGCACGCGCGAGAGCGAGGGCGGCCGGGGCGCACGCGCGAGAGCGAGGGCGGCCCGGGGCGTACGCGACGTCCGCCGGCTCCTCGTCGCCGGTCGCGCCGTTCCCCGTGGCTCCCGAGGCCGGCCATGGCCGCCGGGATCAGAACGCCGGCCGGGCCCGGTCCACGACCGAGGCGAGGTCCAGGCCCCTCGGCAGGGTGCCGAAGGACGCCCCGTGGTCGCCGCCCAGCCGCGAGGCGCAGAAGGCGTCGGCGACCTCCGGGGGCGCGTGCCGCACCAGCAGGGAACCCTGCAGGACCAGCGCGAGCCGCTCCGCAAGGCGCCGGGCCCGCCCCTCGATGCCGTCCAGGTCGGCGAGTTCGGCGAACAGGTCCTTCACCGCCCGGTCCAGCCGGTGGTCGGCGCCGTGTGCCCGGCCGATCTCGACGAGACAGGCGTCCAGCGCGCCCGGCTCCCGCTGCAGGGCCCGGAGCACGTCCAGCGCCTGGACGTTGCCGGCGCCCTCCCAGACGGAGTTCAGCGGCGACTCCCGCACCAGCCGGGGCATGCCGGACTCCTCGACGTACCCGTTGCCGCCCAGACACTCGGCGGCCTCCACGACCACGGGCGCACAGCGCTTGGTGATCCAGTACTTGGCGGCCGGCACCGCGAGCCGCAGGAAGGCGCGCTCCTGCTCGCCGCCGTCGTCGCAGGCCGCGGCGAGCCGCAGCGCGAGCGCGGTGGCCGCCTCCGACTCCAGCGCGAGATCGGCGAGGACGTTGCGCATCAACGGTTTGTCGACCAGCTTCCCGCCGAACGCCTCCCGGTGGGTGCAGTGGTGCACGGCCTGGGCCACCGCCTGCCGCATCAGGCCCGCCGAACCCAGCGCGCAGTCCAGCCGGGTCGCGGTGACCATCCCGATGATCGTGCGCACCCCCTGCCCCTCCTCGCCGACCCGGCGCGCCCAGGTGCCGGCGAACTCGACCTCGGCGGAGGCGTTCGCGCGGTTGCCCAGCTTGTCCTTGAGGCGCTGCAGGAGGAGGACGTTGCGGCTGCCGTCGGGCAGGATCCGGGGGACCAGGAAGCAGGTGAGCCCGTCGGGGGCCTGCGCGAGCACCAGGAACGCGTCCGACATGGGTGCCGAGCAGAACCACTTGTGCCCGGTCAGCACATAGGTGCCGGCCTCGGCGAGGGGCCGCGCCTCGGTCGTGTTGGCGCGGACGTCGCTGCCGCCCTGCTTCTCGGTCATGCCCATTCCGAACAGCGCGCCGGGCTTCTGCCCGGGGGGCCGCAGCTCGCGGTCGTAGACCGTGGACGTCAGCCGGGGCTCCCACTCGGCGGCCAGCTCCGGGTCGGCGCGCAGCGCGGGCACGGCCGCGTGCGTCATCGACAGCGGACAGCAGGTGCCCGCCTCGACCTGCGTCCAGACCAGGAATCCGGCGGCCCGGCGCACCTGACCGGCGGGCCGCGTCCAGGCGCCGGTCAGCCCGGCCGAGACGCCCTTGCCGAGCAGCCGGTGCCAGGCGGGGTGGAACTCGACCTCGTCGATCCGGTGGCCGTACCGGTCGTGGGTGCGCAGCCGGGGCGGGTGCTCGTTCGCCTGATCCGCCCACTCGTGCAACTGGGCGGAGCCGGCGGCCCGGCCCAGCGCGGACAGCTCCGTGCGGACCTCGTCCAGCACGTCGGGTGCGGTGTGCCGGTCCACGGCCTCGGTGAGGGCCCGGTCGGCGGTGAAGACGTCGTAGCCGACCAGCGGGGGCGGCTGGTTCGTCACGGTGTGGGTCGAGATGCCTGCCATGATTGCGAACCTACCCGGGACGGGGGCGGTGATGGCCTCCAGAGTGGCACAGCGGAGCCGGGACATGTGCCGAACCGCTGGTCGGCCCCGAAAGGTGAGGGCGGTCCCGTGCTGCGGATACCTTTGGGTCGTGCAGCCAGCAAGTGAACCCCCCGAGCGGCCGGCCGGCCGGCTCCACCGGGCCAGAGCCCTCTACCGGAACGTCTCCAAGCGCAGGACCGCCTGGCTGTTGCTCAAGGACACCGTCAACTCCTGCATGGAGTACCGCATCCTGGGCCTGGCGGCCGAGGCGGCGTTCTTCACGCTGCTGTCCGTGCCGCCGCTGCTGCTGAGCCTGATCGGACTGCTCGGCTACGTCGACGACTGGACCGGTGCCGACACCATCTCCAGCCTGGAGACCAACCTCCTCGAGGCCTCCCGTACGGTGCTGTCCGACAAGGGCGTCAAGGAGATCGCCGAGCCGATCCTGCACGACGTGATGCAGGGCGGCCGGCCCGACGTCATCTCCATCGGATTCCTGTTCGCCCTCTGGTCGGGCTCGCGCGCGGTGAACGTCTTCATCGACACCATCACCGTCATGTACGGCCTGGACGGCGTCCGCGGCATCGTCAAGACCCGGATCATGGCGTTCCTGCTGTTCATCGTGGCCCTGCTGATCGGCTCGGTGGCGCTGCCGCTGATGGTGGCCGGGCCGGACGCGGTGGTCCGGGTGGTGCCCTGGTCGGAGACGGTCGTCCAGGTCCTGTACTGGCCGGTCGTGATCGTCCTGTCCATCGTCTTCCTGACGACGCTGTACCACGTCTCGGTGCCGGTGCGTTCCCCGTGGATCGAGGACGTCCCCGGCGCCCTGGTCGCCCTCGCCATGTGGGTCATGGGCAGTTTCCTGCTGCGCATCTACCTCACGCACACGATCGAGGGCGCCACGATCTACGGCTCCCTCGCCGCCGCCGTCGCCGTCCTGCTGTGGATCGGGGTGTCCGCCTTCGCCGTGCTCGTCGGCGCGGCGGTCAACGCGGCCATCGACCGGGTCTGGCCGGCCGCGGCCACGGCGGCGGCCCGCGAGGCCAACGAGCGGCTGCGCGAGGTGCAGGTCGCCGAGTACGTCGCCCGTGCCGCGGCGGCCCGCGAGACCGATCCCGACGACTTCGACATGCCCTCGGAGTTCCCCGAGCGCTGGTCCCGCTTCCTGCCCCCGGAGGATGTGACGGCCCGCCTGCGCACCCACGCGAAGAACCCTCACCACGCGCACAAGGGCAACGGCGTGAGCGGGGTGAACGGTGCCGATGGGATGGGCGGTACCGGTGGGTCCGGCGGGACCACGGGCGGCTCCGGCGGGACCGGGGAAGACACGGCGCGTCCGGATCAGTGAGGGGCGCCGTCTCCACCCTTGGGTCCGGACCCGTCGGTGGAGAACGCTCCCGCGTCAGTCCTCCCTCTCTCCACCCGGCACTCCACCCGTGCTCCGATCCGCCGGACCCGGCCCCGCCCCTAGCGTGGTCGGGCAGGCCGGTGCCGTCCGGTCGGCAGCAGTACCGCCGGGCGCCGCCGTCGTCGCGTCGCGCGGCACGAACCGGCACCGGGCGAGGAGGCGGCGGACATGGCGGACCGGACGGAGCACGCACGACACCGCGGTACCAGGGAGAGCACGCCCGGCAGCGGCGGTGCGACCGGGGCCGCCCGCGCGGCCGACGGCGGCGGTGCGACCAGGCCCGCCCGTGCGGCCGAGGGCGGCGGTGCGACCGGTGCCGTCCGCGGCCCGCTGCTCGCCCTCGCCGTCGACATCGTCTTCCCGCTCCTCGTCTACTACGCGGGCCGCGCACTCGGCGTCGGCCAGGGGCCGGCCCTGCTGCTGAGCGGCGCACCACCGGCCCTGCGTCTGCTCGCGGGCGTGGTACGGCACCGCGGGATCGACGGCGTGGACCTGTTCTTCACGGTCCTGCCGGCCGCTGCCGGGCTGGTGTCCCTGATCGGCGGCGGCCCCCGCCTGCTGCTGTTCAAGGACGCCGCGCTGTCCCTCGTGGTCGGTGGGTGGATCCTCGGTACGGCATGCACCGGCAGACCGCTGGCCTTCCAGCTCGGCCAGCGACTGCAGCGGGGAGGCATGGCCCGTGAGCGGAGCAGGATCTGGCGGGACTGCGCCGCGTTCCGCCGGGGACTGCGGGTGCTCACCCTGGTCTGGGGTGCCGAACAGCTGCTGGACGGCGGACTGAGCGCACTCGCCGCCGCCACCCTGCCGACCGACACCGTGCCGCTGCTCGCCCGGGTCCTCTCCCTCGTGCTTCTCGCCCTGGCCGCCGCGGTCACCGCGGCGTACGCCCGCCGCTTCCGGATACGCCACGTCCTCCCGCTGTTCGGCGCCCCCACGCCGACGACGGCATCCGGCGACAGACCCACCCCGGCGCGCTCGCCCGACCCGACCACGCCGCCGACCCCGCGCCCGTTCACGCCGCCGACCACGCCCCCGACCTCGCACCCGAGCTGATCGGCCGGTCCGGCCAGGCACTCCGCCGCGGACGGCGCGGGTGCCGCGAGGACCGGGGGAACGCACCGTGGACGACAGCCGTGGGGGCGGCCCGTCAGGGCAGCGGGGTGCGGTGCAGGGTGACGAGCAGGCGCCAGACCCGGTGCGTGATCTCGGCGGGGGTGGCCTGGACGAGGCCGTGCAGCCAGTCGGCGAGCACCCCGGTGAAGGTCGCGGCCACGGCCGAGGCGACCAGCTCGGGCTCCGGCGCGCCGGCCAGAGTGCGTTCGGCGTGGCTGCGGGCGCGCAGGTCCCGGTGGAGTACCAGGCCGAGCGGGCCACCCCCGCCCGGGCGCAGCAGTTCCCGGTAGAGCTCGGCGTGCGGGGCCAGGCCGTCGAAGAAGGCGAGCAGGGCGGGCGGCGGAGCGGCGGGGTCGGGGGTGCCGCGCCAGGCGTGCAGGGCGTCCACGGCGTCACGGACCACATCGGCGCAGGCGTCGACGGCCAGCGCTTCCAGGTCGGGGTAGTGGACGTAGAACGTGGCACGGCCGACCCCGGCCCGGCGCACCACCGCGGCGACGCTGACCTCGGCCAGCGGGCGCAGGGCGCACTCCTCCCACAGCGCCCCGCGCAGCTTGGCCCGGGTCCTGGCCGTACGGGGATCCCCCGGAGGCGTGGTCACCGCGCCGCCAGGACCGCGGCCAGTGCCAACGCCCCGGGCAGCGCCTGGGCGAGGAGGATGCGCCGGTTGGCGGTGATGCCGCCGTACAGGCCGGCGACGAGCACGCAGGCGAGGAAGAAGACCTGGGCCCGGAACCCCGTCGGATCCCCGGCGATCAGCCCCCAGACCAGCCCCGCCGCCAGGAAGCCGTTGTAGAGGCCCTGGTTCGCGGCCAGCGGCGCGGTCGCACGGGCCATGGCCGCATCGAAACCGGAGAGCGCGCGGCCCGGCTTCTTCTCCCACAGGAACATCTCCAGCACCAGGATGTATGCGTGCAACGCGGCCACCAGGCCGACCAGAACCTTCGCGGTCGTCTCCATCGCAGTCCCACTCCTCGAATTTTATGGACAGGTGTCCAGAATACATGGACAGGTGTCCAAGAAATCGAGGAGCCGCCGAGTGTGCGGACCGGCCCCGCGCCGCCCCGACTTCCGTCGCGCCCCGGGGAACACGTCCGAAGCCGACCACTGACGGTGGCGGCGTACGCTGCGCATCGCCCTGGAGCGGCCCGGTCAGCCGGTCTTGAAGGGGTCGGACACCGGCGGCGGGCGCCGCCCGGGTTCCGGGCGCCGCGCGTGGCGGTCCGGGCCGCGCGCCAGGTGCTCGGCGAGGACGAACGTCACGCTGATCAGCAGGGACCAGGCGGCGAACTTGGTCAGCGGCACCGGCTGCCAGCCGCCGAGCTGTTGGGGGTAGCTCCAGGCGCCCGCGTAGGTGGCGGCGTTCTCGGCGACCCACAGGAAGAAGCCGATCAGCACGAAGGCGACGGCCAGGGGCATGCGGTAGCGGTGAGCGCCCACACTGAAGCCCACCCAGGTGCCGGCGGTCGCGACGGTCATCGCCAGGGCGAGTGGCCAGCGCAGGTCGGGTATCCAGTGGTGGGTGAAGAAGTTGAGGTAGACGGCGGCGGCCACCACGGTCGTGGCGGCGGCGCGGTAGCGGGTGTAGCGCAGCCGCATCAGGCGGCGGGCCCGGCAGACGTAACTGGCGACCGCCGCGTACATGAAGCCTCCGTACAGCGGGACCCCGGCGACCTTGGTGAGGGCGTCCTCCGGGTAGCTCCACGACCCCAGACGCACCTTGACCAGCTCGAACAGCAGGCCCAGCACGTGGCACGCGGCGATCACGGCGGTGTCCCGCCGGGTCTCCCAGCCCATCCGGCGGGCGACGAGCGTGAGCAGCACGCCGTAGGCCAGGACCAGGTCGTAGCGTGCCACGGGCAGCGGGGGCAGCAGCCGGGAGGCGCCGATCCCGGCCAGCAGCGCCACGGCGAAGGCGCAGGCGCGGGCCTGGACCACCCCGAACCGCACCAGTTGCCCGAGTCCGTGCCGGACTCCGCTCGTGCCGGTCCTCTCCTCCGTGCCCATGCCCCCTCCTCCGCGCGACGGCGAGGGGCCCGATACTAGAGGCGCAATTGAACATGTTCAAATGTGTGGCGTGCTTCCTGGCGCCGGTCCGTGCCGGGGCGCCGCCGGGGGTGCGGCGCTGCGGGCGCGCGTCCGCGGGGTCAGCCGAAGGTGACCGGGCCGTTCGGGGTGTCCACGGTGAAGCAGAGCGCGGCCGGTCCGGTGGTGAGCACCAGCGAGGTGCCCAGGGCTGCCAGCGGGCGGCGGACCTCGTCCGGGTCGGGGGCCGAGGCCGACACCGCCAGCAGCGGGGCGACGGGCAGACCCGAGGCGGCCGGGTGCCGGGAGTCGCCCCAGTCGATGAGGAACGGCACCAGTTCCGAGGCGGACCCCGGCCCGGCGTCCGTCAGCCGCCACCGCAGCACGGTCCCGTCCGGAGTGCGGCGGCTCATCGGCCGTACCGGTCCCGGGTCATGGCCCCGCGCCCGCGCCCGCGCGACCGTCGCGTCCAGGTCGGGCGGGCTGATCGCCCAGGCCGACACGGTGGGCCCGGCCGGCCGGTCGGCGCCGAACGGCCGCGGCCCGGCGGGTCCGGGCTGCTGCGGATCGGGTCCGAGGATCTCCAGATAGCTCCGGCCGCCCAGCCCCACCAGGTGATTGCGGGTGCCCAGCCCGGGGTGCACCCCGCCCGGCACCGGCACGACCCCGGTCCGGCGCGCGAACTCCGCGACCGTCGCGTCCAAGTCGGGTGTGACGAGGACGAGATGGTCCAACAGCGGCGGAATGGCGTTCATCGCCAGAGGTTACGGGATCGGCACCGCCCCGCGGAACGCCTCTGCGGCACCATGGGCGCATGATCCGTACCGTACGCGCCCTGCCGCCGCTCCTGCTCCTGCCCGCGCTGCTCACGGCGTGCGGCACCGAGAAGGCGGATACCGACGATGCCCGAGAGCCGGCGTCCGCCACCGCCACCGCGACGGCGGACGCCGCCGTCACCGGGAAGCCCGCGCCCACGGCCACGGACCGGAGCGAACTCGACGCGCGGCTGCGCTCGTTGGGTATCGCTCCGGAACTCGCCTACCTCACCGACGTGCCCGGCTACACGCTCGCGCAGCAGTCCATCGGGGTGAACGGGGACGACGGGTTCTCCGTCTCGTACTGGGCGAAGAGCGGATCCGTACTCCACCTCTACGCCGAGCGGGGCAGTCCCGACGACTGCCCCGCCGGCTATGTCTGCGTGGCTCCGGCGAAGGGGCAGGTGGTGCGGATCTACGGCGAGAAGGTGACGCCCGGGGTGCTCCGCAGGGCCGGGGACGCCGTCCACCGGCCCGCCCCGGCGGAACTCACCGGACTGCTGCCGCCGGCCCGCACCGCGACGGCCCCCGTGGAGCGCGGTGACCTCCCGTCGTACGGCGACGGAGCGCCCGACAACAGCGTGGGCGAGGGCGGTTGAGCGGAGTGCCCACCGGGCGACCGGGCGACCCTGCGGCACCGGCCGGTCCGCCACCGGTCGTCCCGGCTCGACCGAACGGGGGCTGGGCCGGGCGTTCCGGCTCGCCCAGTGACGTTTCTGCGGTGAACCGGTTCCGCCATTGGGGTGAGTAAAGCTCGCGTAGGAGGAAGGTCACGTGACTATCTAGAGATGCTCTTGTCTTGGCAAAGGGCGTCGAGACGCGTGGCCCTCCCGCCCCGCGTCACCCACCCACAGGAGGAGCCGGACCTTGACTTACGGGAAGAAGCTGCGCGAGCGCATCGCCGGGCCCGGGACCACACCGCTGATCGGCGTGTACGACATGTACTCGGCGTCGATCGCGGCCAAGCACTACGACGGGATGTTCGTATCGGGCTTCGGGTTCGCGGCCTCGTACTACGGGCTGCCGGACATCGGATTCATCGCCTGGCCCGACATGGTGGCCTTCGTCCAGCGGCTGCGGGGCGCGTTCCCGCACCACCATCTGCTGGTCGACATCGACGACGGGTACGTCGACCCCGAGGTCGCCTGTCATGTCGTCGAGGGACTGGAACGCATCGGCGCCTCCGGGGTGATCCTGGAGGACCAGAAGCGGCCCCGCCGCTGCGGCCACGCCGACGGCAAGCAGGTGCTGCCCCTGGAGGAGTACCTGGAGAAGCTGCACAAGGTCCTGGAGACCCGCAAGGACCTGGTCGTCGTCGCCCGTACGGACGCCACCGACGAGCACGACATCCTGCACCGCGCCGAGCGGCTGGCCGCCACCGACGCCGACGTCGTCCTGGTCGACGGGGTGCGCAGCGTCGAGTGGATCGAGCGGATCCGGAAGGTCGTCGGGGACAAGCCGCTGCTGTTCAACCAGATCGCCGGCGGCAAGTCCCCCCGCCTGTCCCTCGGTGAACTGTCCGACCTCGGCGTGGACGTCGCCATCTACAGCACCCCGTGCCTGTTCGCCGCGCACGAGGCGATGGACTCCGCGCTCTCCGGCCTGAAGGCGGCGGACGGCCGGCTGCCGGAGGTGGATCCCGCGAGCGGGATCGGCGTGAAGGCCTCCACCAGCCTGCTGGAGCGCAACATCGCCCCCGAGCGGCTCACCCCCGAGGGCGTGGGCGTGTGACCGGTGCCGTGTCCCGGCTGGGGCTCGCGGCGGTGGCGGCGGCCGCGCTGCTCGGGGCCGGTGCCGCGCCCGTGGGCGCGTCCGGAAGCCTGATCACGGTGGTCGACAACTCGCACGCCGACTCCTGGCTCGAGATCGATCGCGCGGCCAACGTCCAGAACGGCAGTGGCACCGCCGGCAGCGACCACGACGGCAGCGCCGTGGACGTGGTGGAGGCCCTCGCCGGCGCCGGCCGGGACGAGGAGGACGCCACCGGCCAGGGTGAGGGCCAGGACGCCACCGGCCGGGGTGAGGGGCAGGGCGTCACCGGTCAGGACGCCACCGGCCAGGGCGAGCGGCAGGCCGCCACCGGCCGGGGCGAGGAGGACTGAGGAGCACCCGGACAGGACGACGGCCGGGCACCCCGTGGCGGGCGGTGCCCGGCCGTCGTCGTGCGACCGGTGCCGCCGGGTTCAGTCCTCCATGAGGTCGGGGCGGCCGTTCTCGTCGACCTCGACGTCCTCCTTCGGGTCGTGTTCGTCGGCGGGCCCGGCGACGGTGGCGCGCTGCTGTCCGGGGGCGAGGGTGTGGCAGGCGGCGTGGGCCGTGCCGTAGGCGGTGACCAGGGCGACTGCCGTCCCGGCGAGGGCCCCTGCGGTACGCGTGGTGTGGTTCATGACCGGCGAACGAGCCCCGTCGGGCCGCGTCACCGTTCCGCGCCCGAACGGGCCGCCCATGTCACGCAGTTGGCCGGTGGGGCCGCGCACACCCCGAGCGCCCTCCGGTCGGAGCGCACGAACATCGTGGTCGGCGGGCGGAGCGGGGCCCGTCCACGCTCGGGCAGGTCCGGCAGTTCGTGCATGCGTGGCCGGGCGCTGGTCTCGTCGAAGCCCGCGAGCCGCACGTACTCGCCCCCGGTGCCGCACCCACGCACCCCGGCGGACCGAACACGCCCGTCAGGCACGGGACGTGACGGCGCGCCCCCCGGGTCCGGCGGCCGCGACCAGCCGGGCCCGGCGACCCGGGCCCCACGCGCGGCAGCCGGGGTGCACGCGACGTGACCGAGAGGTACGGCACGTGGCCGGGGTACACCGAACGGCCCAGCGAGCGGCCCCTGCACCGGAATACCTCGGCGCCCTGTGGTGCTCTGAAATGAACGGTGCACCGCGCCGCCGTGCTGGTACGCGCGGGCGCAGGAGCGCGGCGAAGGGCTGGTGGGCGATGACGGCAGACCAGACGGGCCCCGTGGTCGGAACGCCCCACGGGGCCGTGCGCGGCCGGTACGAGCGGGGGATCGCGGTCTTCCGGGGCATTCCGTACGCTGCTCCGCCCTTCGGCCCCCGCCGGTTCCGCCCGCCCGTGCCGCCCGAGCCCTGGGACGGGGTGCGGGACGCCGGTGCCTTCGGGCCGACCGCGCCGAAACCGCCGTACTCCGAGGCGTTCGCCCCGTACCTGTCCGACCCGGTCATCCCCGGTGACGACTGTCTCAACCTCAACGTCTGGACCCCCGAGCCGGGGCCGGGCGCCCGGCTCCCCGTGCTGGTCTGGCTGCACGGCGGCGCTCTGACCAGGGGCTCCTCGGCCGTGCCGGTGTACGACGGCAGCGCGTTCGCGCGCGACGGGATCGTCTGCGTCTCGGTCAACTACCGGCTGGGGGTCGAGGGCTACGGACTGTTCCCGGACGCGCCCCCGAACCCCGGCCTGCGCGACCAGCTCGCCGCCCTGCGCTGGGTGTACGAGACGATCGGGGCCTTCGGCGGTGATCCCGGCCGGATCACCCTGTGCGGCCAGTCGGCCGGCGCCATCAGCGCCGGCGCCCTGCTCGCCGCGCCCCAGACGCAGGGCCTGATCCGGCGGGCCGTGCTGCAGAGCGGCCCGCCCGAGGTCTCCGAGCGCGACAAGGTGCGGCGGATGGTGCGCCGCATGGCCACCCGGCTCCGGATCCCCGCCACCGCCGAGGCGTTCGCCACCGTCGACCGGGAACTGCTGCTGCGCACCCAGGCCGAGGCCGGCCGGCTCAGCAGCCCGGTGCTGGGCGGACCCGCGTTCGGCATCGTCGTGGACGGCGACCTGGTGCCCGGCGACCCGCTGAAGGCGCTGACCGAGGGCACCGCCGCCCGGGACGTCGAGCTGCTCATGGGCTGGACCCGGGACGAGTACCGGCTGTGGCTGGTGCCCGGGGGACTGCTGGAACGCGTCGACCGGCTCGGTGCCGTCGCCCTGGCCGGGGCCATGGCCCGCTGCCACGCCGGTCACGAGGTTCCCCGCGGCTACCGCGCCCTGCACCCCGACGCCGGTGCCGCCGAGATCGTCGGCCAGATGGTCACGGACCACCTGCTGCGGGGGCCGCTGCACCGGCTCGCCGACGCCCGCCCCGGCAGCTCCTACCTGTACGAGTTCGCCTGGCCCTCCCGCCTCCCCGGCCTGGGTTCCTGCCACGCCCTGGAACTGGGCTTCGTCTTCGGCACCGGGGACGCGCCCGAGTCGAAGAAGCTGGCCGGCGAGGGCGCCCCGCAGGAACTGTGCGACGTCATGCACGCCGCCTGGGTGCGGTTCGCGACGACCGGGGACCCCGGCTGGCCGGCCTGGGACGCCTCGCATCCGGTACGGATCTTCGACGTCGATGCCGCGGACCTCGCCCACGGTCCCCGGGACGCGGAGCTCGCCCTGTGGTCGGCCGCGCCCACCGTCCCGGAACCGCCGCGCGCCTTCGTACCCCGTGCCCCCGGCATCGAACTGGCCGCCGCGATGCGCCGGCTGCGCCGCTCGGTGGGCGCCCTGCGTCACTGACCGGACGGGCCGCCCGCCACGAGGGGCTCGCGCCGCTCAGACCACCCGCGCCATGGCGGCGATCGCCTCCGGCCCCACCCGGCAGCAGCCTCCGATCAACCGCGCCCCCGCCTCGCGCCACGCCGTGATCTCCGCGGCGCTGAACGTCGTACGCCCCTGCCAGGCGCGCGTCCGGGCGTCCCAGCCCTCGCCGCTGTTCGGGTAGACCACGACCGGTTTGCCGG
This sequence comes from Streptomyces sp. NPDC038200, assembly GCF_055600785.1. NCBI lineage: Bacteria > Bacillati > Actinomycetota > Actinomycetes > Kitasatosporales > Streptomycetaceae > Streptomyces > Streptomyces sp. NPDC038200. Next base: position 164,616 of record NZ_JBVJYH010000001.1, on the reverse strand, counting down.
TGACCCGGGCCGCGATCTCCACGGCGGGTCCGACGTCCGCCGGCGCACAGCAGTTCACGCCGACCGCGATCACCTCGTCCGCGTCGGCGGCGAGAGCGAACGCCTCCTCCAGGGGCCGGCCGGCCCGGGTCCGAGGGCCGTCGACGGTGTACGACAGCCAGGCCGGCACCCCCAGCCCCCGTATCGCTCGCAGCAGCGCGGCGGCCTCGTCGGCGTCCGGGACCGTCTCCAGCGCCAGGACGTCCGGCGCGGCGGCGGCCAGCACCTCGATCCGGGGCCGGTGGAACCGCTCCAGCTCGGCCACGCTCAGCCCGTACCGGCCCCGGTACTCGGAGCCGTCGGCGAGCATCGCCCCGTACGGCCCGACCGAGGCCGCCACCCACAGCGGCCGTCCGACGCCCGCGTCCGCCGCGCGCCCGGCCGCCGTGCGGGCCAGCTCCACGCTGGAGGCGAGCAGCCGCGCGGCTTCCTCGCGGCCGAGGCCGCGCCTGGCGAAGCCCTCGAAAGTGGCCTGGTAGCTGGACGTGATCGCCACGCTCGCGCCCGCGAGGAAGTAGGCGAGGTGGGCCTCGGTGATCGCCTCGGGCCGCTCGGCGAGCAGCCGCGCCGACCACAGCTCGTCGCTCAGGTCGTGCCCGGCCGACTCCAGCTGGTTGGACAGGCCGCCGTCGAGCACGACCGTCCCGGTGGCGAGGGCGTCGGCGAGGCGGGGGGAGGTGTCGCTGGTCATGTCCCGACGCTAGTCGAAGCGGAACGCGCGCGGTCCGGGTGTCCAGCAGGTGAGGAGGGGGGGCGGGCGTGCCGGGCCGTTCGCTTCCCTCGTCTCCTCTCGATCGCCCCATTGACCCTCCGGTGGCACGCCCTTACCTTTTTCGGCGTTCGGAATCACAGATGGTGATCGAAATCCCGAACATTGCCGTTGTCGTCGGACCTGCTCGTCGTCCCCACGCCCGCACCCGCTCGCTGTTCCCCACGCTCGTCGACCCCCACCGAGAGGCAGTCCGCATGAGCCGCGACCACGACCTGCCCGAAGCCCCCGGCCGCAGAGCGGTGCTCAAGGGCGCCGCGCTCGCCGCCGGCGCCCTGGCCCTCACCCCCGCCACGGCCCAGGCCGCCCCCGCCGCGCCGAAGACGGCCCCCTACGCCAATCCCCTCGTCCGCCAGCGGGCCGACCCGCACATCACCCGCCACACCGACGGCCACTACTACTTCACGGCGACCGTCCCCGAGTACGACCGCATCGTGCTGCGCCGCGCCCGGACCCTTAACGGCCTCGCCACGGCTCCCGAGTCGGTGCTCTGGCGGGCGCACCCGACGGGTCCGATGGGTGCCCACATCTGGGCGCCCGAACTGCACCGGATCGACGGCAAGTGGTACATCTACTTCGCCTCGGCCCCCGCCGAGGACGTGTGGGCCATCCGCATCTGGGTGCTGGAGAACGCCCATCACGACCCCTTCCGGGGCACATGGGTGGAGCGGGGCCGGATCAGGACCGCCTGGGAGACCTTCTCGCTGGACGCCACCACCTTCCGGCACCGCGGCACCCGCTACCTGGTCTGGGCCCAGCACGAGCCCGGCATGGACAACAACACCGCGCTGTGGATCTCCCGGATGGCCGGCCCGTGGACGCTGACCGGACCCCAGGTCCGGCTCTCCACGCCCGAGTACGACTGGGAGTGCGTGGGCTACCGGGTCAACGAGGGCCCGTCCGTCCTGCGGCGCAACGGCCGCGTCTTCCTCACCTACTCGGCCAGTGCCACCGACCGGCACTACTGCGTGGGCCTGCTGACCGCCGACGCCGGCAGCGACCTGATGGACGCGCGAAGCTGGGCCAAGTCACCGGTCCCGGTCTTCACCAGCAACGACACCACCCGGCAGTACGGTCCCGGCCACAACTGCTTCACCGTCGCCGAGGACGGCCGCACCGACGTCCTCGTCTACCACGCCCGCCAGTACGAGGAGATCACCGGCGACCCGCTGTACGACCCCAACCGGCACACCCGGATCCAGAGACTCGGCTGGAAGCCGGACGGCACCCCGGACTTCGGCGTGCCCGTCGCCGACTCCGTGCGGGAGGGTGCGTGAGACGAGACGCGCGTACGCGGTCCTGCTGGGGCGACCCCGTGCACGCCCACGGCGGCGGAGTCGTCGAAGCCGGCGCCTGCTCCTACTGGTTCGGCGAGGACCACAACAGCGAGAACACCTTCGGCCGGGTCACGGCACGAGGACGATCTTGCCGGTGGTGCGCTTCTCCTCGATCCTGCGGTGGGCCTCGGCCGCTTCGGCCAGCGGATGGACGTGCCGGACCGAGATCCGCAGCCGACCCGCCTCGATGCGCTCGGTGATCCGCTCCAGCAGCTCCCCGGAGGGCTCGGCCGTCACCCACGTGTAGCGCAGGCCGCGGGCGGCGGCCTGCCGCTCGTCCGTGCCCGGGTCGATCGAGGCGCCGACGAGCAGGCCGCCCGGCCGCAGCACGTCGAGGGACCGGGGCCCGTAGGCGCCGCCGACCAGGTCCAGGACCGTGTCCACCGGAGCCACGGCGGTCCGGAAGTCGGTGGTGGTGTGGTCGATCAGTTCGTCGGCGCCCAGCCCGCGCAGGAAGTCGTGGTTGGCCGCCCGCGCGGTGCCGACGACATGGGCCCCGAACTCCTTGGCCAGCTGCACCGCGACATGACCGACGCCGCCCGCCGCCGCGTGCACCAGCACCCGGTCGCCGGGCCGGACCCGTGCCAGCACGGCCAGCGCCTGCCAGGCGGTGACCGCGACCAGAGGTACGGCTCCCGCGTGCGCCAGGTCCAGGTTCCCGGGCGCGACGGCCAGCGCGTCGGCCGGTACGGAGGTGAACTCGGCGTACGCGCCGTGCCGGGTGACGGCCAGCATGCCGTACACCTCGTCGCCCGGCACGAACCGTGTCACCCCCTCCCCGGCCCGCTCGACGACGCCGGACACGTCGTTGCCCGGCGTCCACGGCAGAGTCACCAGTTCCGGCACGCGGCCGGAGCGGAGCACGGCGTCACCCGGGTTGACCCCGGCCCCGGCGACCCGCAGCAGCACCTCTCCGGGACCGGGTTCCGGAACATCGGTCTCGGTGTGGGTGAGCACCTCCGGGCCGCCGAACTCGGACTGGACGATGGCGTGCATACGGGCGGACATCAGGACTCCTCGGCAGGGGATCGCGGTGCGTTCCATGCTCGGGCCGGGCGACGACCCTGCGGAAGAAGGCACTTGTCTGATATCGAGGTTCCTCGTGGATACCGGCTTCGACCTGAGAAAGCACGGCGGTGTGGAGATCTTCCTCCGCGACTGCCCCACCCGCGCCGTGCTCGAACTGATCGCGGGCAAGTGGACCATGCTGGTCCTGGTGGCGCTCGAGGACGGGCGGCCCATGCGGTTCGCGGAACTGCGCCGGCGCCTGGACGGCGTGACGCCGAAGGTGCTGACGGGGACCCTGCGCGCGCTGGAGCGCGCGGGCCTGCTCGACCGCCGGGTGTATCCGACCGTGCCGCCGCGCGTGGAGTACCGGCTGACCGGACTGGGCCGGCAGCTGGGCGGACTGGTCCAGACCGTCACCGACTGGTCGCAGGCGAACATCGCCGCCATCCAGGCCGCCCAGCAGGAGTACGACGAACGCGCCGCCCCCTGACGGGTCGGTCCGGTGCGAACCGCTGCCACGAAAGAGCCTTCGCTTTCTCGCCGGGAATGACCGAGCGGGACGAACTCCCGGAGCGCTCCGACCGGAACCGGGGCGCTCCGGGTTCCGCCAGGAAGGACAGCCACCGCCGTGATCGAACTGCCCGCCGACGACCGTGTGTCGAGCCCGTACACCGGATACACCCGTGCCCACTGGGAGGCCGCCGCCGACGCGCTGCTCGCGGCCGTCGAGCCGTACGCCACCCCCGACCGCGCCCTCTACCACCTGCCCGGCGACCACGTGAGCCGCTCCGGACACCTCTCCGACGGCCTGGAGGGGTACGCGCGCACGCTGCTGCCGGCCGCCTTCCGGCGTGACGAGACCGTGCTCGGCCGGTACGCCGAGGGCCTCGCGGCCGGTCCCGGCGGGGTCTGGCCGCGTGTCACCGACCGCAGCCAGCCGCTGGTGGAGGCGGCCTCGATCGCGCTCGCCCTGCGGCTCACCCGGCCGCTGCTGTGGGACCGCCTGGACGACGCGGTGCGCGAGCGGACCGCCGACTGGCTCGCGGACGCCCTCACCGCCGAGCCCTGGCCGTGCAACTGGGAGCTGTTCCCGGTCACCGTCGGCGGCTTCCTCGCGGAGATCGGCCACCGGGAGGAAGCGGCGCGCAAGGCCATCGACCGCGGGTTGCGGCGGATCGAGGACTGGTACGTCGGCGACGGCTGGTACACGGACGGCGACGGCCGCAAGTTCGACTACTACAACGGCTGGGCCATGCACCTCTACCCGGTCCTGCACGCCTGGCTCGCGGACGACGAGGACCTGCTCTCCCACTACGGCCGCCGGCTCTCGCGCCACCTCGCCGACTACGCCCGCCTCTTCGGCGCCGACGGAGCACCCCTGCGCCAGGGCCGCTCCCTCACCTACCGCTTCGCGACGACGGCCCCCCTGTGGCTCGGTGCACTGACCGGACACACCCCGCTGCCGCCGGGGGAGACACGGCGGCTGGCCTCCGGCGCGCTGCGCTACTTCCTCGACGGAGGCGCGGTCGACGAGCGGGGCCTGCTGCCCCTCGGCTGGCTCGGCCCCGACACCTCGCTCGTGCAGAACTACTCGGGTCCCGCCTCCCCGTACTGGGCCGGCAAGGGCTTTCTCGGTCTGCTGCTGCCGCCCGGGCACGAGGTGTGGACGGCGCGGGAGGAACCGGCCCCGGCCGACCGCGCGGACCGGGCACACCCCGTGCCGTCGCCCAACTGGCTGCTGCAGTCGACCCGCTCGGACGGTCTGGTCCGGCTGCACAACCACGGCAGCGAGGACGTCCGCTACGACCCCTGCTACACCCGGCTCGCCTACTCGACGGCCACCGCGCCCGTGCCGTCGTACGACAACAGCGTGATCGTCGGCGGCGATCCGGGCCGTACGGAGATCGAGCCGCTCGGCACGGGTGAGGGGTGGATCGCCTCCCGGCACACCGGGGGCGCCGGGAGTGCGGTCACCAGTCTGGTGGCCGTCCGGGGCGCCGTGGAGGTGCGGGCCCATCTGGTGGCGGGCGCGGCCCCCGGGACGCCGGTGCGCGTGACGGGCTGGCCGGCCGGGCCGGGCGTACGGGCCGAACTCGTGCCGGTCACCGGCCTGTCGGCGGAGCTGACGGGGGTGACCGGGGAGAGGGGGCCCACGCTGTTCGTGGCGCTCGCCCGGCTCACCGGGGAGCCGGATCCGCTGCCCCTCACCGAGCTGGTGTCCGTGGCGGTGCGGGGGGCCGACGACGCTCACGCGGGCCACGAGGTTCGGGTGACCTGGGCGGCGGGCCCGGTGGCCGTCTTCCGGTTCACGGCGTCGGACGGGCGGTCCGCGGAGCCGTCGTGGTCCGTGGCGCCCGGGTGAGCGGCGCCGCCGCCCCGGACCGGCGATCTCCGCGGACGTTTCGGCGGGCACCGCAACGACAGGGACCTAGCGTGGCCGCATGACCGCAGAGCCCGCCCCCGCCGCCGCTGCCACCCCCGCCCCCTACGCTGCCTCCACCGCTGCCTCCGCCGCTGCCACCCCGGCCTCCGCCGCTGCCACCCCGGCCGCCACCGCTGCCACCCCGGCCGCCACCGCTGCCGCTCCCGCCGTATGCTCCGCCTCCGCCGCTTCCTCCTTCGCGGCGCTTCACCGCCGTCCCGGCGAGCCGCTGCTGCTGCCCAACGCCTGGGACCACGCCTCGGCCGCCGCCCTCGCCGCCCGGGGGTTCCCGGCGGTCGGCACGACGAGCCTGGCGGTGGCGGCGGCCGTCGGCCTGCCCGACGGGGAGGCCGCGACCCGCGAGCACACCGTGCGCCTCGCCCTGATCCTCGGCTCCGGGCCGTCTCTCCTCTCGGTCGACGCCGAGAACGGCTTCAGCGAGGACCCCGACGACGTCGCCGAACTCGCGAGGGAGTTGTGGGCGGCGGGGGCCGTCGGCGTCAACCTGGAGGACGGCCTGGGCCCGGCGGACCGGCACGCGGCGAAGATCGCGGCCGTGAAGGCGGCCGTACCGGGCCTGTTCGTCAACGCCCGCACCGACACCCACTGGGCGGGCCGGGGCGACGAGCGGGACACCCTGCGCCGGCTCGACGCCTATCAGGAGGCCGGCGCGGACGGGGTGTTCGTGCCGGGCCTGACCGATCCGGAGCGGATCGCGGCCCTCGTCCGGCACACCGCCGTCCCGCTCAACGTGCTCTACTCGCCCACCGGTCCCCCGCTCGCCCGCCTGGCCGACCTCGGCGTGGGCCGGGTCAGCCTGGGCTCGCTGCTCTACCGCAGGGCGCTCGGCGCGGCCCTGGACGCGGTGGCCGACATCGCGGCCGGCCGCGCCCCGGGCGGTACCACCCCCTCCTACGCCGACGTGCGCGCGCTCGAACGCAGCGTCTCGGCGAGCACGTCCGCGAACTCCTCGGGATGATCCAGCGTGCCGAGGTGCCCGCCCGGGAACTCGGCACAGGCGCTGCCCAGCCGTTCGGCGAGGAACCGGGCCGTGCGGTCCAGGAGCTGACCGCGTGAGGCGGCGCCGACGGCGATCGTGAGCCGGCCCGGGGGCGGGGTGACCGTGGGCGCGTACCGGCTGAACGGACGCAGGACACGGGCCAGGAAGACACCCGTCGGGGTCGCCGACTCTCCCTCGGCGGGCGGCCGTCCGGGCCCGTCCAGCTGCCCGATCAGCCCCTCCCGCAGCGCTTCCCCGTCCGGCAGGACCGTCACGCAGGGCGGCTCGTGCGCCACCACGTGCGCCAGCCGCTCGGGGTACCGGGCCAGCAGGTCCAGGACCGCGATGCCGCCGGAGCTGGTGCCGAACACACACGCCGACTCGCCCTCGGGCAGCACTGCCTCCAGCACCCGCCGCGCCCCCTCGCTCCAGTCCGCCACCCGCTGCTCGGGTACCGGCCGCCCGAGCCGGCCGTGCGCGAGGCCCAGCGGGTCGTACGTCACCACGGTGAAGCGGGTCGCGAGCCGCTCGGTCAGCGGCCCGAGGCCCATCGGGTGCCCGGCCCCGCCCGGCACGAGCAGCAGCACGGGACCGCTGCCCGTGACGTCGTGGTACGGCGTGTCAGTCATCGTCGTCCGTCTCCCGGGGCCAGTGTGCGAGGGCGAGGTGCAGGGCGTCGACCGCCTTGTCCCAGGAGGCCCGTACGTCCCGCTCCGCGCCGAAGCCGCCCGCGCTCTCCAGGACGCAGTAACCGTGGAAGGTGCTGCGCAGCAGGCGCACGGCGTCGGTGAGGTCGGGTTCCTCCAGGCCGTACGCGCGCAGCATGCCGTAGGTGATCTCGGCGGTGCGGCGCAGCGCGGGGGAGTCGGCGATCAGGGCCTGGTCGATGCGGATCTGCGTGGCCGCGTACCGGCCCGGGTGCTCCAGGGCGTAGTCCCGGTAGGCACCGGCGAACGCCGTCAGCGCCTCCTTGCCCGCCCGCCCGGCCACGGCCGCCGCGATCCGGTCGATCAGCTCGCCGCCCGCGTACAGGGCGAGGCGGGTGCGCAGGTCCTGGAGACTGCGGACGTGCGAGTACAGACTCGCGTCCTTGACGCCGAAGCGGCGGGCCAGCGCGGAGATGCCGACGTGCTCGAAACCGACCTCGTCCGCCAGCTCCGCGGCGGCCGCCACCAGCCGCTCGACGGTGATCCCCGCCCGGGCCACAGGCCCACCTCCTTGGATGTCTAGGGTGAATCCTAGAGCATCTAGGAAAGGGGCGTGTGTTCCGTCGGTCGGCGCCGTCCCTCGGGTGACCTGTGGCCGTGCCCGCGTCGGCTTCCGCCCGACCGCGGCCGACCGGGTGAAGACCCGGCCGGCCGGAGGGGCAGGGCCGTACCGGTCACGTGGTCCCGGGGGTGGCGGACGGGGTGAGGACGAAGGAGAACTCGGCCGGTTCGGCCCGCAGGTGGTAGCGGGGCAGCGGGGCCGGGCCGCAGGACTGGGAACCGATGCCGTGCTGGCCGTGGTCCAGATTGACCCAGACCGTGTCCCCGGGCACCAGGTCGGGGCGGTGGGTCGCGGCGTCCAGCTGCTCGGTGGTCCAGCGGCGGGCGGTGAAGTGGAACACGGGGTCGCCCTCGATGCGCAGTCCGCCCAGCTCCGCCCAGCGGACGTCGCCGCGGGCGCCGTTCTCCTGAGGGCGCACGTACGGCGTCTGCAGATCGTCCACGGTCGACTCCCAGCGGCCGATCGCGGACGCCTCCCTGGTGTCGGGGTACGCCTCGCCGGGGCCGCCGCCGTACCACCGCACGCGGTCGGCGGCACGGAGCCCGAAGCGGACGCCGAGACGGGGCAGCGGCACGTCCCAGTCGCCGTCGGGGACGGTGGACACCGTCAGCCGGAGCCGGTCGCCGTCCGACGTCCAGCGGTACACGGTCGACAGCCCCAGTTCCCGGGCGGCCGGTGCCACCCGGGTACGGACCGTCAGCGCGTCCTCGCCCACCTCCACCGCGTCCAGGCGGTGCCGCATCCGGTGCAGGCCGAGCTTGCGCCACAGCAGCCCGTAGCGCGGGTCGCCCTGCCAGGCGGCACCGTCGTCGTTGTCGGTGGTGGCCCGCCACACGTCCAGGCGCAGACCCGTGACGGACACGCCGCCGATGGTGCGCAGCGCTCCGGTGCGGGCGTCGAACGCGGCCGGCCCGAGGGTGATCAGGCCGTCGCCCGGGGCCGGCCGGGCGGTCGTGGCGACGTACGGCGCCGGGCGGCCCGACACCGGGATCTGGCCCCAGGCGACGACATGGTCGCGCGGCGCCCACGAGGTGGGGGAGGCGAGCTGTGCCCGGACGGTCCACCGGGCCTCGCCGGCCGGCGCCCCGGCCGGGGCGCCGGGCAGCTCGACCTCGGCGGACTCGCCGGGCGCCAGCGCGGGCACCGACAGCGTGCCGGACCGCACGCTCTCGCCCTCGACGTCGTACGACCACGCGAAGGCCAGCGCCGACAGGTCCGCGAAGTCGTACCTGTTGGTGATCCGGACCGTGCCGTCCGCGCCGTCGCCGGTGAGGGCGACCGGTTCGATCACCTTCTTGTACTCGGCCAGGCCGGGGGAGGACTGCCGGTCGGGGAACAGCAGACCGTCGCAGACGAAGTTGCCGTCGTGCAGCTCCTCGCCGAAGTCGCCGCCGTAGGCGAAGCCCAGTTCGGGATGGGCGATGCCGTGGTCGATCCACTCCCAGACGAAGCCGCCCTGGAGCCGGTCGTGCGCCTCGAACAGCCGCTGGTAGTCGGCGAGTCCACCGGGCCCGTTGCCCATGGCGTGCGCGTACTCGCAGAGGATGAAGGGCAGCTCGCGGCGCCGGCGCGGGCCGCCGTCCAGGCCCCGGCCGATGCGCCCGACCTCGGCGTGGCTCGCGTACATCCGTGCGTAGACGTCGGTGTCACGGCAGTCGAGGTCACCCTCGTAGTGGATCAGCCGGGAACCGTCGCGTCCGCGGATCCACTCGGCCATCGCGGTCAGTCCCCGGCCGGTGCCCGCCTCGTTGCCCAGCGACCAGATGACGACCGACGGATGGTTCTTGTCGCGCTCCACCATGCGGGCCGCCCGGTCGAGCAGGGCCGGCGTCCAGCGGTCGTCGTCGACGGGGTTGTCCCGCCAGCCCTGCTCGGTGAAGCCGTGCGTCTCCAGGTCGCACTCGTCGATCACCCACAGCCCGTACTCGTCGCACAGGTCGAGGAAGGCCGGGTGCGGCGGATAGTGGGAGGTGCGGACGGCGTTGACGTTGTGCCGCTTCATCAGCAGCACGTCCTCGCGCATGGTCGCGTGATCGAGCGCCCGGCCCCGCTCGGGATGCCACTCGTGCCGGTTGACGCCCTTGAACAGCACGGCCCTGCCGTTGACCTTGATCAGTCCGTCCGCCAGCTCCACCGTGCGGAAGCCGATGCGCAGCGGCACCCGCTCGCCCTCGGTGGCCAGCAGGCCGGAGTACAGCCGCGGCGACTCCGCCGACCACGGTTCCACCGGGACGGTCACCGGCTCACCGGTCGCGATGTCGATGCCGAGCTCCGGGACGCTCACCCGGCCGGGCACGTCGGAGTCGACACGCAGGGTGCCCCGGCCGCCGGTGTGGTCGTACGAGGCGTGCACGAAGAAGTCGCCGGCGCTGCCCGCCGGGCGGTGCAGCAGCGTGACGTCCCGGAAGATGCCCGGCAGCCACCACTGGTCCTGGTCCTCCAGGTACGAGCCCGCCGACCACTGGTGGACGCGGACGGCCAGGACGTTGCCGCCGGGCCTGAGCAGACGGCCGACCGTGAACTCGTGCGGCAGCCGGGAGCCCTTGAACTCGCCGAGTTCCGTGCCGTTCAGCCAGACGCGGGCGCAGGACTCCACGCCGTCGAAGCGCAGCACGGCGCCGCCGTCGGCCGGCCAGTCCGCGGGCAGGTCGAAGACGCGCAGGTGGTCGCCGGTCGGGTTCTCGGTCGGTACCCGGGGCGGGTCGACCGGGAACGGGTAGAGGTGGTTGGTGTAGACGGGGGAGCCGTGCCCCTGCAGGACCCAGTGGCCGGGGACCGTGATCTCGGCCCAGTCGCCGGCGTCGTACCCCGCCGCCGCGAAGGAGTCGTCCTCGGCGTCAGCCGTGTCCGACAGCCGGAAACGCCACTGGCCGCCGAGGGACAGGGAGGCGCTGTCCGAGGCCGCGTACCAGGCGCGGGGCGGCAGGGCGCCACTGCCCGGGGAGACGTCCTCGACGTAGCCGGATGAGGTGGTACGGAAAGACATGGATCTCCTTGCTCGGCCCTCGATGCCGGTCCGCGCGATCCCCCGCACCAGCCGGCGCCGGAGGAAGAGGGACACGAACGGCAGGGGCAGGATGGAAAGGTCGGTCGCCTGGAAGATCGGGTGGTGGTTGACGGTCCGGTCGGTCAGGGACGACGACAGCGCGACCTGGACCGTCCAGGCGCCACGCGCGCCGCCTCCTCCACTCCTTCGGGAACCCGAGGAAGTACTGCCGGAACAGGAAGCAGGTGAAACCGCTGGGTCGTGTGGTGCGGGACGCTCCCCTTCGGCTACTGCTCCGGCAAGGGGTTGGACGAAGTGGGGGCGAGTTGTTGCACGCGGTTCGGGATCACGAACGGGCTGAACGAGTGGGGGAGGTGAGGGGCGAGGGGTGCGCGGTACGGCTCCTTGCGACGGTGCGCTTCGCCGTCCGTTGCCCGGCCGACTGCAAGGCCCCCTCCAGCGCGAAGGTCGCCGCGCCGAGGGACACCGGGTCGGTGGGGATCGGGGAGAGGACGATCTCGGTGGCGGCCAGCGGCCGGCGCAGCGCGTGCCGGGCGACCGCCCGGCGGACCTCCCCGAGCAGCGGCTCGCCCAGCCGGGAGGCCACCCAGCTGCTGAGGACGACCACTTCGGGGTTGAGGAGGTTGATCAGGTCGGAGACGGCCGCGCCCAGATAACGGGCCGTCTCCCGGACGACCTTGAGCGCGACCGGGTCGTCCTCCGCCATCGCGCGGGCCAGCGCGTCGATGGTGGCGGTCTGGTCCCCGGGGTGCAGCAGTGCGGAGTGCGGGCTCAGTTCCCGCAGGTTCCGCATGATGCCGGGCGCGCCGACGTACGTCTCCACGCAGCCGTGGTTGCCGCAGTGGCACGGCCGCCCGTCCAGCACCAGCGTGGTGTGCCCCCACTCGCCGGCGCTGTTGCTCACGCCCCGGTGCAGACCGCCGCCGAGAGCCAGGCCGGCGCCGACCCCGGTGCCGAGGTTGACGACCACGGCGTCCCCGCGGCCCCGCGCCGCCCCGAACCACAGCTCGGCCACCGTGCAGGCGCGCAGCGGGTTGTCCAGGTACAGCGGGTGGTCGATGTGTTCGGCGAGCAGACCGAGCAGCGGCACGTCGTGCCAGTTCCAGTTGGGCGCGTACTCGGCGACCCCGGTGTCCCGGTCCACCTGGCCCGGCACGCTCACCCCGACGCCGAGCACCCGGGTCGCCTCGATGCCGGCCTGGGCGACCACCGAGCCGACCGCGGCGGCGACATGCCCGACCACCTGCTCGGGCCGGCTCTCGCCGGGCCGCATCTCCTCGTCGGCGCGGGCCAGCACGTTCAGTGCCAGGTCGAACAGCTCCACGTGGACGTACGTCTCCGCGATGTCCACGCCGATCAGCGCGCCCCCCGACGCGTTGACGGCGATCAGCCCGCGGGGCCGGCCCCCGGCCGAGTCCTCGAACCCGACCTCGGTGATCATGCGGAGGTCCAGCAGCTCGCCGACGAGCGTGGCCACCGTGGCCAGGCTCAGCCCGGTGGCCGCCGCCAGCTCCTGACGGGAGGTGGGAGACTCGGCGATGATCTGGCGCAGCACCTCGTAGCGGTTCGCGGTGCGGATGTCACGTGATGTGCGTTTCACGCTGCCGTCCCTCCCGTCCCGTCCGGGCCAGCTCGGGCCGGGGCGGGACCGGCCCCGGCGCGAGCGCCAGGCTATGGGCTGGGAGGGGCTTTCGACAAGGGGTTAGGAAAGGGGCTGGAGAAAGTGCCCGACCGAGCGGCCCTCAGGGGTCGAGGAGGTCCCGCACGAAGGCGTTGGCGAACGTGCCGGCGGGATCCAGGAAGCGGACCAGGGCCCGGAAGTCGGTGAACCGCGCGTACCGCGCGCGGAGCACGGCCGAGGGGGTCCCGAAGACCTTCCCCCAGTGCGGACGCGGATCGAACGGGTCCAGTACCTCTTCCAGTCGGCGCACCACCGGCAGCACCGCGTTCTCGTCCCGCACCCAGGTGAAGTGCAGCGCGACCGAGTCCCGTCCGTGGGCCGGGCTCAGCCACTGCGCGTCGGCGGCGACCGTACGCACCTCGCAGGTCTGCAGCACCCCGGCCACCGCCTCCCGGATCCCGTCGACCGCGTGCAGCGCGTCGAGGGCGGCCGGCCGCGGCAGCAGGTACTCCGACTGGATCTCCTCCCCGCTGCTCGGCGTGAACCGGGCCCGGAAGTGCGGCAGCCGCTCGTGCCAGGGACCCGGCACCCCCAGCTGCTCGGTGCAGTTGGCCGCGGGCATCCCCGGTACCGGGTGCAGCGGCCCGGCCGCGGGTGCCGCCCACGGGAAGTCCACCGCCGGCCGGTCCGTGCGCCGCTTGACCCACACCTGCCGGAAGCCCGGCTGCCGCCAGTCCGTGAAGAGGCTCACGCTGTACCCCGCGGCCGCGACCGCCTCGAAGTCCAGCCCGTGCAAGGGGAGTTCCGTGTACACCCGCTGCTCGACCTCGTACGCCGGCTCCAGGTCGAGCGTGAGCGCGGTGACGACGCCCAGCGCGCCGAGGGAGGTCACCACACCGTCGAACCGCGAGTCGTCCCGGCCGATCGTCCCGGTCCTGCCGTCCGCGAGGACCATCTCCACCTCCCGGACCGCGGACGCCAGCGGGCCGTTGTGCACGCCCGAGCCGTGCGTGCCGGTCGCCACCGAACCGGCCACCGAGATGTGCGGCAGGGACGCCATGTTGGGCAGGGCGAGGCCGTGCGCGTGGACCGCGCGCGCCAGTTCGGCGTAGCGGACCCCGCCCGCCACGCGGACCGTACGCGCCGCCGTGTCGACGTCGATCACCTGCGGCAGTCCGGCGAGGGACAGCAACACGCCGTCCGGGCCCGGGTCGGCGATCCGGTTGAAGGAGTGCCCGCTGCCCAGCACCCGTACCCGCTCCGCGGCGGCCACCACCGCCCGCAGCGCGTCGAGCGTGCGCGGACGCCGGTACTCCTTCGCGGTGTACGTGATGGTGCGGGCCCAGTTCGTCACCGTGTCCGTCATCCTGACGTCCCTCCCGGAGAGTTGCGTGTCCGTTGACCCTCTCATCTGCCGCGACCTACCGTAGAAACCGATTGCCCGTGCGTCGCCGAGCCGGAGGATCAGGTCCTTGACCGAGCGCCCCCCAGCGTTGTTCGCCATGACGGCCCGGAACGTGCCGCACGTCTTCCCGCCGGAGCTGCTCGCGCGGCTGAAGGCGTGTGTGGACATCGACCCCGGCCTGGTGGCGCAGGACCTCACCGACCCCCGGCTGCGGGAGATCCTGGCCCGCACCGAGATCCTCGTCACCGGCTGGGGCTGCCCCCGCCTGGACGCGGCCGTTCTGGACGCCGCACCGAAGCTGCGTGCGGTGCTGCACGCGGCCGGCTCGGTCAAGGGGTTCACCACGCCCGAGGTCTGGCGGCGGGGCATCGCCGTCTCCTCGGCCGCCGCCGCCAACGCCCTGCCCGTCGCCGAGTACACGCTCGCCATGATCCTGCTCGCCGGCAAGGACGTGTTCGCCCTTCGCGACCGGCTGCGCGAGCGCCGCGCCTTTCCCTACGGCGGCATCCTCCCCGGCATCGGAAACCACGGCCGCCGCGTCGGCATCGTCGGCGCCTCCCGGATCGGGCGCCGGCTGATCGAACTGCTCCGCCCGTTCGACCTCGCGGTCGCGCTCGCCGACCCGTACGTGGACGCGCCGGAGGCCGCCCGCCTCGGCGTACCGCTGCTGCCGCTGGACGAACTGCTGCGCACCTGCGACATCGTCACCCTGCACGCCCCCCAGACCCCCGAGACCCGGCATCTGATCGACGCCCGCGCACTCGCCCTGATGCCCACCGGATCCGTGCTGATCAACACCGCGCGCGGCGCCCTGGTCGACCACGAGGCGCTGATCGCGGAACTGCGCGGCGGACGCCTCGGCGCGGTGCTGGACGTGACCGACCCCGAGCCGCTGCCCGCCGACTCGCCGCTGTACGAGCTGCCGAACGCGTTCGTCACCCCGCATCTCGCCGGCTCGCAGGGCAACGAGGTGGCCCGCCTCGGCCGCACGGTGGTGGAGGAGGCCGAGCGGCTGACGTCGGGCGCGGAGCTGCGGTACGCGGTCGACGAGGCGGAACTGGACCGGGCGGCGTGACGCCCGGCTCGGCCGAGCGGCGGCGCCGTAAGGAACCTGCGGATTTCGTTGCTCATGAGGGGCAGTTACTACTGGAATCGCAATTATGTGGTCTGTCGAGTGCGCAATCGGTAGCGTGCGGGCATGACCATGGAATCTCTCCCCGCCACTCTGCCCGTCACCGACCGCACCCGGCACCGGCGGCTGCGTGAGCAGGGCAGTCTGCAGCGGGCGGACCTGGAGGCGATCCTCGACGCGGGGTTCGTCTGCCACCTGGGGGTCGTGATCGACGGGCGGCCGGTGGTCGTGCCCACCGTCTACGGGCGCGACGAGCGGTGGCTGTACCTGCACGGTTCGGTGGCCGGCCGCAGCCTCGCCGGGGACACCCCGGTCTGTGTGACCGTCACGCACGTCGACGGTCTGGTGCTCGCCCGGTCCGTCTTCGAGCACGGGGTGAACTACCGCAGCGCCATGATCCACGGCACGGCCCGCAAGGTCACCGGGCCCGAGGAGAAACTGGCGGGGCTGCGGCGGCTCACCGAGCACGCGACGCCCGGCCAGTGGTCCTACGCCCGGCTCCCCGACCGGAGGGAACTCGCCGCCACCACCCTCCTCGCCCTCTCCCTCGAAGAGGCCTCCGTCAAGATCCGGACCGGCGCTCCCGACGACGGCGACGGCCCCGACGCCGCGCTGGGGCTGTGGGCCGGGGTCCTGCCGCTGACCGCCGCCTGGGGCGAGCCCGTACCCGACCCGGCGCTGCCGCCCGGCACCGCGGTACCGGAGCACATCGCGCGCCGAGCGGGGACCCGCCACGGCTGACGCGCGGACGGGGGCATACGGTGAGAGGCGCACGCCTGAGCCGGGAGGAGACAGACGGATGGGCAGTCGTACCGCGCTGGTCGAGGATCTGATGGAGCGGTTCCCGCACGTGCCGCGGGAGGCCGTCTTCAAAGAGGACCTGCTCCGGGGCGGCGTCGCCTTCGACCCGTCCGCCCTCAGCGACAACGAGAGCGGCGAGGTCAAGCCGAAGTCGTACTTCATCTTCTCCTTCGACCACGGCACCCTGCCCGAACTGGGCGAGGCCGCGCTGCGCCGCCCCCCGGAGGAGATCATCCTCACCGGCGGCCCGTACGACCTGCGCCGTACGGTCGTCTCCGTGCGGGTGAACCCCGCCTCGCCGTACCGGGTCGCCGCCGACGAGGAGGGGCTGCTCGGGCTGTACCTCGACGGGAAGCGGATCGCCGACGTGGGGGTGCCGCCGATGCCCGAGTACTACCGGCACACCCTCTCCAACGGGAAGTCCGTGATGGAGGTCGCGCCCACCATCCAGTGGGGGTACCTGATCTACCTGACCGTCTTCCGCGTCTGCCAGTACTTCGGCGCCAAGGAGGAGTGCCAGTACTGCGACATCAACCACAACTGGCGCCAGCACAAGGCCGCGGGCCGGCCCTACACCGGCGTGAAGGACGTGGAGGAGGTCCTGGAGGCGCTGGAGATCATCGACCGGTACGACACCCAGAAGGCGTCCACGGCCTACACCCTCACCGGCGGCGCGATCACCAAGACCGTCGCCGGCCGGGACGAGGCCGACTTCTACGGCCACTACGCCAAGGCCATCGAGGAGCGCTTCCCGGGCCGCTGGATCGGCAAGGTCGTGGCGCAGGCGCTGCCCAAGGCGGACGTGCAGCGGTTCAAGGACTACGGCGTGCAGATCTACCACCCCAACTTCGAGGTGTGGGACCGCCGGCTGTTCGAGCTGTACTGCCCCGGCAAGGAGCGGTACGTGGGCCGGGACGAGTGGCACCGCCGGATCCTGGACTCCGCCGAGGTGTTCGGCGCGCGCAACGTGATCCCGAACTTCGTGGCGGGCGTGGAGATGGCCGAGCCCTTCGGCTTCACCACCGTCGACGAGGCCATCGCCTCCACCACCGAGGGGCTGCGGTTCTTCATGTCGCACGGCATCACCCCCCGCTTCACCACCTGGTGCCCGGAGCCCACCACCCCCCTCGGCAAGGCCAACCCGCAGGGCGCGCCGCTCGAGTACCACATCCGGCTCCTCCAGGCCTACCGGCAGACGATGGACGACTTCGGCCTGTCCTCCCCGCCCGGCTACGGCCCGCCCGGCCCCGGCCGCGCGGTGTTCTCCGTCAGCTCCTTCATGGACAGCCTCCCCGCGGACACGCCGGCGCGGGAGACGGCGGAGGTGCCCGCGCGGGGGTGATCCGGCTCCGGAAGTCGGCCCGGCGGTGAGCCGAACCGTCTCCGCGTCCGTACCGGAGAGCGGAGTTGCGGGTTCATCGCGGCACGCGGCCGGGCCGACACCGAGGGTAACCGGATGTGAACAGGCCGCTTGTCAGTTGTGTCGGAGACGTGAAAGGCTCTGTGCCTGCCGCGAGGTTCCCAGCAACTCGCCTATCCCTTTGGTGAGTTGACCTCGCTCGTGGATGCAGGAGTTCCATGCCCGACCTGCCGACCCCTCAGGACGACATCGAGGCCGCACTGTTCTCGGAGTGCTGGGACGCGGTGCTCTCGTACGCGGACCTGTGCACCTCCGGGTCACTGACGGCCCATCAACTCGCCACCGAGGCGTTCACGCTCGGCATGCGCGAGGTCCGCGCCGCCGCGAGCACCCATGTGCGCGGCGGCCGGCGCACCGCACGGCTGCCGACGATCCCGGCGCTGCTCACCGCCGTACGCAACACCGCCGCCGCCTGGGAGGCCGACGGACAGGGGCACCGGCTCGACCCCGATCTGCGGCTGTGGCTCAACGCCGAGGGCGCCGCCCGGTTCTCGGGGCCGCCGCTGCGGCGCCCGGTCGCGCTGCGCGCACTGCGGGACATGCAGGAGGCGGACGCCGCGCTGCTCTGGCTGGCCGAGGTGGAGGCCCTGCCGCTGCCCACCGTGGCCCGCCGGCTCGGACTGGACCCGGCCACCGTCGCCGACGAACTCGACCAGGTCCGCACCCTGTTCCGCGACCGCTGCCACCGCGCCCACCTCGACTCCCCGATGGACGCGCAGTGCCGCAGCTACGCCCGCCTCCTGGACGCCGTCACCCGCTCGCCCTCCGCCGAGACCCCCGGTGACCTCTCGCGGCACCTCGCCACCTGTGTGCAGTGCGCCGAGGCCGCCGCCTGCCTGCGCCTGCACGGCGGCGGACTGCCCGCCGCACTGGCCGGCGGGGTCATCGGCTGGGGCGGCCTCGCCTACCTGGAACGGCGCCGCCGCGCCACCGAGGTCCGCCTCGGCGCGGGCCGCCCCGACACCGCCCCCGCCGACCCCGACGAGGGCGCGGGCCGCAGCCGGGTCCTGCGCGGCGGGCTGCTCGTGACCGCGGCCCTGCTGTCGGCGCTGGCGCTCGGCGTGTCGATGATGCCGTTCGACGGCTCCGGCGACGGCACCGCGGCCGCCCAGGAGGACCGGCAGCCGGTCGCCGACCCGGACGTCTCCCGCACCGAGGCCGCCCGCCCCACCGCGACGGACTCGCCCTCCCCCCGGCCTTCCGCCCGGCCTTCGACGACCGTCACCACCCCGCGGACGCCCCGCCGGGAGAAGCCGGACCCCGAACCCCAGGGCACCTCCTCCACGACCGCCGGCGCCGGCGCGGGGCCCGGCCGCACGACGGAGCCGGCCCCGGCCTGCCACGTCGCCTACGACCTGGACAGCCAGTGGCCCGACGGCTTCCAGGCCACCGTCACCGTCACCACCGACCGGGCCCTCACCGGCTGGCAGGTGTCCTGGACCTTCCGCGACGGCCAGCAGGTCGGTCAGATGTGGGACGCCACCGTCCACCAGGACGGCTCCCGCGTCACCGCCACCGCCGCCGACTACAACAAGACGGTCGCGGCCCGCTCCAGCCTGTCCTTCGGCTTCCTCGGCTCCTGGCGGGACCAGAACCGCTCGCCGCGGGACTACACGCTCAACGGCGAGCCCTGCACCGCGGGTTGAGGCCGACGGCGGGGACGTTCGGGGACGTGCGGAAAATACGTTGACGCACGTCCCCGCCCACGGGCTACAGTTGCCGGGCACGCCGAGGTGGTGTGTGCGAACGCGAGCGAGGACGAGGAGGTGTCGACCGATGGCTGTCACTGTGCTGGGCGCTGCCCTCATCCAGGAACTCCTCAAGTCCACCTCCGTGGCCACCGGCTGAACCCACCGCGCACCTGCGCGCCTGCCCGGGGCCACCCTGTGAAGGGTCTCCCTTGACTTCCACCTCTGCTGTGTCCTCCGCGCTGACTCCCTACGGCTGGGACGAGACCTGGGCCGACGCGTTCGCTCCGTACGAGGCCGACGGGCTGCTGCCCGGACGGGTCGTCCGGGTCGACCGCGGTCAGTGCGACGTCGTCACACCGGTCGGCACCGTCCGTGCCGACACCGAGTTCGTCGTGCCCCGTGACCCGATGAAGGTCGTGTGCACGGGGGACTGGGTGGCCGTCGACCCCGACGGCGACCCGCGGTACGTGCGGACCTGTCTGCCGCGCCGCACCGCGTTCGTCCGCTCCACCTCCTCCAAGCGCTCCGAGGGACAGGTCCTCGCCGCCAACGTCGACCACGCCGTCGTCGCCGTGTCCCTCGCCGTGGAACTCGACCTCGGCCGCGTCGAGCGCTTCCTCGCCCTCGCCTGGGAGTCCGGCGCCCAGCCCGTCGTCGTCCTCACCAAGGCCGACCTCGTGCCCGACCCGGCCACCCTGGCCCACCTCGTGCAGGACGTGGAGACCAGCGCCCCCGGCGTGCCCGTGCTCCCCGTCAGCGCCCTGCACGGCGACGGACTCGACGTGTTCGTCGCGCTCGTCGGCTCGGGCACGAGCGTGCTGCTCGGCCAGTCCGGCGCGGGCAAGTCCACCCTCGCCAACGTGCTCGTCGGCACCGACGTCATGGCCGTGCAGGCCGCGCGGGACGTCGACGGCAAGGGTCGCCACACCACCACCACCCGCAATCTGCTCGCCCTGCCCACCGGCGGGGTGCTCATCGACACCCCCGGGCTGCGGGGCGTCGGCCTCTTCGACGCGGAGAGCGGCGTCGGGCAGGTGTTCGCCGAGATCGAGGAACTGGCCGAGCGGTGCCGGTTCCACGACTGCTCCCACGAGTCCGAGCCGGGCTGCGCGGTGCGCTCCGCCGTGGAGAGCGGGGAGCTTCCCCTCCGGCGGCTGGAGAGCTACCGCAAGCTGATGCGGGAGAACCAGTGGATCGTGGCCAAGACCGACGCCCGGCTCCGGGCCGAGATCAAGCGGGACTGGAAGCGGAAGGGGGCGGAGGGAAGGGCGGCGATGGAGGCCAAGCGGGGGCGCTGGAAGTAGTCGGGCACGCCGTGCCGGGACCGGGCGGGACACGGGGCGCCGAAGGCCGGCGTCCCGTGCCCGGGCCGGGCGGTCCGGCGGGTGCGGCCGGGCAGGCGTCCGCTGCCGCTGCCGCTGCCCGGGGGCGGGGTGGCGGGCGTGGTCGGGAACGTCACGTCCGATTTCCGCTGGCCCGCCCCCTCGGCCCCGGCCCACACTGGAACACGTGAAGGACGAAGACAGCAGGTACGAGGCGGTGCGCAGCCGCGACGGGCGGTTCGACGGGGTGTTCTTCTTCGCCGTCGAGACCACCGGGATCTACTGCCGCCCCAGCTGCCCGGCCGTGACACCGAAACGACACAACGTGCGGTTCTTCGCCACGGCCGCCGCCGCGCAGGGCTCCGGCTTCCGGGCCTGCCGCCGGTGCCGGCCGGACGCCGTACCGGGCTCGGCGGAGTGGAACGTCCGCGCGGACGTCGTCGGCCGGGCCATGCGCCTGATCGCCGACGGCGTCGTGGACCGCGAAGGCGTCGCCGGGCTCGCCTCGCGGCTCGGCTACAGCGCCCGGCAGGTGCAGCGCCAGCTCACCACCGAGCTGGGCGCCGGGCCCGTGGCACTCGCCCGGGCCCAGCGGGCACACACCGCCCGCGTCCTGCTCCAGACCACCGAGCTGCCGGTCACCGAGATCGCGTTCGCGTCCGGGTTCGCCAGCGTGCGGCAGTTCAACGACACCATCCGCGAGGTGTACGCGGGAACACCGACCCAGGTGCGCGCCACCGCCCCCCGCGGCCGGGCCGCCCGCCGCGCCGCACCCGGCGCGGGCATCCCCCTGCGGCTCGCCCACCGCGGCCCCTACCAGGCCGCCGCCGTCTTCGACCAGCTCGCGCGGGAGGCCGTGCCGGGTGTCGAGGAGGTGACCGGCGCCCCCGGCGCCCGCACCTACCGGCGCACCCTCCGGCTGCCGTACGGCACCGCGCTCGCCGCCGTCCAGGAACGCACCCACGCCCCCAGGACCGGCACCGGCACCCACCTCGGCGGCTGGCTCGACGCACGACTGCACCTCACCGACCCCCGGGACCTCACCACCGCCGTGCAGCGGCTGCGCCGGCTGTTCGACCTCGACGCCGACCCGTACGCCGTCGACGAGCGGCTCGGCGCCGACCCCCGGCTCGCCCCGCTGGTCGCCGCCCGCCCCGGGCTGCGCTCGCCCGGCGCCGTGGACCCGTTGGAGCCCGTCGTGCACGCCCTGGTGGGCCGGGCCGGAGCCGAGCGGCTGGTGCACCGCTACGGCAAGGTGCTCGACGCGCCCCACGGGGGCCTCACCCACCTCTTCCCGGAGCCCGCCGTCCTCGCCGAGGCCGAACCGGACGGCCCGCTGGGCGCGCTCGCCGCGGCCCTCGCCGACGGCGTCGTCCGGCTGGACCCGGGCGCCGACCGGCACGACGCCGAGAAGGCCCTGCTCGCGCTGGACGGCATGGATCCGGCCACCGTCGCCACCGTCCGCGTCCGCGCCCTCGGCGACCCCGACGTCGCCCCGCCCGGCGCCGACGTCCCCGACACCTGGCGGCCCTGGCGGTCGTACGCCCTTCAGCATCTGCGCGTGGCGGGAGAGCCGATCCGATGACCACCGTCTACTGCACCCACCTGGCCGCGCCCGTCGGGCGGCTGCTGCTCACCGCGGACGCGGACGGCGCGCTCACCTCGCTGTCCGTGCCCGGACAGAAGGGCGGGCGCACCGTCCAGGAGGACTGGCGGCACGACCCCGGGCCGTTCCGCGCCGCGGCCGACCAGCTCGCCGCCTACTTCGCCGGCGAACTGGCGGAGTTCCGGCTGCCGTTGCGGGCGTCCGGCACCGACTTCCGGCAGCGGGTGTGGGCCGCCCTGGACGAGGTGCCGTACGGCGCCACCGCCACGTACGGCGAGATCGCCGCCCGGATCGGCGCACCCCGCGCGGCCGTCCGCGCCGTCGGCGGGGCGATCGGCGCCAACCCCCTGCTGATCGTGCGCCCCTGCCACCGGGTGATCGGCGCGAACGGCTCGATGACCGGATACGCGGGCGGCCTGGAGCGCAAGACGTGGCTGCTCACCCTGGAGGGCGTCCTGCGCTGAGGCACCGCCTGCCGGAGCCGGTGCCGGTGCGGATGCGGATGCGGGAGGGGGCGTCGGGCAGGGGTGCGGTGCCCGGCCGGAGGTGTGCTTCCCGTGGCGGCCGGTACCGCTCGCCGGAGGCGTTGCGCCGAGCGGGTGGACCGGCGCCGACGTTCCGGTGGCGCGGTCCCGTCGTGTGGCACGGTCACCTCCGACGAGCCACCGGGAAGGGCGGCACACATGGCCACGGTCGTACGGGTCCTCGCGGTTCTCCTCCCGGCGCTGCTGCCGGGCCTGACGGTGCCGGCCGTCGCCGAGCCGGCCCCGCTGCCCTGGACCGGCAGCTGGGAGACCGCGCCCTCCGGGACCGCCGCCGCGCTGCCCGGCGCCGCCGTCCGCAACGTCGTCCACCTCAGCGTCGGCGGTGTCGCCGTCCGCGTCCGGCTCAGCAACCGGCTCGGCACCCGGCCCCTGCGCCTCGGCGCGGTCACCGTCGCGCTGCGCCGGGCGGCCGGCCCCGACGCCGTACCCGGCAGCCTGCGCACCGCCACCTTCCACGGCGCCCGGGACGTGACCGTCCCGCCGGGCGCGGAAGCGGTCACCGATCCGGTACGGCTGACCGTGCCGGCCGCCGCCGACCTGCTCGTCACCGTCCACACCCCGGACGACTCCGGGCCCGCCACCTACCACCGCACCGCCCTGCAGACCAGCTACCTGGCGCGGGCCGGCGCCGGCCGGGCCGCCGACGAGGACGGCACCGCGTACACGGCGACCATCAACCGTTGGTACTACGTCACCGGCGTCGACGTCCGCGGTGTCACCGCCGGCAGCGTCGTCGCGTTCGGGGACTCGCTGACCGACGGCAACGGCTCCACCCCCGACGCCAACCGCCGCTGGCCCGACCGGCTCGCCCAGCGGCTGCGCCCGTACCGGCTCGGCGTCCTCAACGCGGGCGTCGCCGGCAACCGCCTGCTGCACGACGGCACGGGACCGAGCGCCCTCGCCCGCCTGGACACGGACGCGCTCGACCGGGCCGGGGTACGGGTCCTGGTCGTCTTCGAGGGCATCAACGACATCAAGGGCGTCCCGGAGGCGAGCGACGCCGGCGCCTACGCGGACGCCTACCGCGCGCTGGTGGCCCGCGCCCACGCCCGGGGGGTCCGGGTCGTCGGCGTCACCCTCACCCCCTACGGCGGCTACTCCGCCTGGACCCCCGCCCGCGAGGCGGTACGGCTCCAGGTGAACGGCTTCATCCGCACCGGCGGCGCCTTCGACGCGGTCGCCGACGCGGACGCCGCCGTCCGCGACCCGGCCGACCCCACCCGCATCCTGCCCGCCTACGACCCCGGCGACCACCTGCACTTCAACGACACCGGCATGGCCGCCGTCGCCGACACCGTCCACCGCGTGCTGATCCGCCGCCCGGTCGGACCCGTCCTGACGGGCGGCACCCGGCCGGCCACACCCGTCACCCCCACAGCACCGCACCCCGCCACGCCCCCGCGATCAGCGGGCGGGTGAACCGTTCCGCCGGCACGCCCGAGCCGCCCGGCCGCATCGCCGTCCGCCCGCCCGGAGTGCCGAGGAACGGACGCCGGCGCGGGTCAGCGCGAGTCCTCCCGGGTCACCCAGCCCCGCTCGCAGGCGTGCCAGCCCAACTGGAGCCGGGTCGTCACCCCGGCCAGCTCCATCAGTCGCCGCACCCGGCGCTGCACGGTCCTGAGGCCCAGGTCGAGCTGCTTGGCCACGCTGGCATCGGTCAGCCCCGCCAGCAGCAGCGAGAGCACCTCCAGATCGGTGGCGTCCGGGCCGTCCGGCTGCTCCTCGGTCACCCCAAAGGCGCCGAGCCGCAGCGGCAGCGCATCCCGCCAGACCGACTCGAACAGCCCGGCGAGCAGCTCCAGCAGTCCGCTGGAGTGCACCACCAGCGCGGCCGGCTCCGCGGTCTTCGAGGTCAGCGGCACCATCGCGAGCGAGCGGTCGGCCACCACCAGTTTCGTCGGCACCCGGTCGACCACCCGGACCCGCTCGTCCCGGCCCAGCGCGGCGGTCAGCTCGGTCAGCCCGTGCGGCAGGTCCAGCACCGCTCGCTCCACCACCACCCGGTAGCGCACCCCGCGTCCGGCCGCCTGCTCCTCCGCGTCGTTCTCCGTGCCGGACACGACCACCGGGTTGCCGGTCACCAGCGCGCACACCTCGTCGGCCGCGCCCAGCTGGAGCTGGAGGAAGCGCTGGGCGACCGCGGAGGCGCCGGTCACCACCTCCACCAGGTCGTGCACCGCCGGTTCGGCCGCCGCCGCCCGGTACTCCTGCGCGAGCAGCGCCGCCGCCAGCTCCGCCTGCTCCAGTTCGTGCCGCTGCCGGGTGAGCAGCGCGCCCAGCGCCACGCCGGGCGGCGCCGCCACCCAGCGGCCCGGCCGTGCCGAGGACTGGGCCGCCAGGCCCTCCCGTTCCAGCCGGCGCAGCGCCCGCTCGGTGTCGTGCTCGGTCAGCGTCAGGCGCCGGGCCAGATCGGCCACGTCGGCCGCGCCCACGGACACCAGCGCCCGGTACGCCGCCTCGTGCGTCTCGTCCAGCCCTATCGCTGCCAGCATCGCCCCGCGTCCCTCCCCTGCGAACAGACCATCGGTGGCGGAGCGGCCTGGCGGAAACCGGCCACGGCGCAAACCCGCCGCCGAACATCATCGCCGTTCCGGTGGCGCATCTGCCAAGGTGGCAGCACCGGGGGACGCGCGGCCGGTGTCCGGTGCACCGCCGCGTCCCAGGAAACCCAGCCGTGATCTCGCCGTCCCGACCGGTGCCGCTCGTCGCGGCCCGGTCACCAGACCGTGGCCCGGGCCCGGGCGTGTGCGAGCGCACGAAGGGGATGCGGGGCCGGGCCACTCCGGACGTCGCCGGGCGGTCCTCCCGTGGGGGGTGGGGCCGCCCGGCGGCCACCAACCGTGGTTCGTACGGCTGTTCAGCCGCTCACCCGACACGCCCTGCGAGACGTTCGGTGGGCCGGATTTTCCGGATGCCCCGTTTTCAGACGGCCCCTGCGGTGGACAATCAGGGGCATGAGCCAGCAGGGGGGACGACCCGCCCGTCACGAGGACGACTGGTGGGGGCAGTTGTACGACGACTCCACCCAGGACACGGGTCCCACGGCGGCGCCCGATTCCCTGGACGACCGCTTCGCCTCGGCCCGGAACACGGTGGCGGGACGGCCGACGAAGGCCCGGAAGCCGGCGCCCGTGGATCCGGCGCCGCCGGAACCGGCATCCGCCCGGCCACCGTCGCCGAGACCGGCGGTGCCGACCCAGCGGACCGTACCGGTGCCACCGACCGATCCGCCCGCGCCGACGACGCGGGCAGCACCGGCCGACCCGCCCGCGCCCACACCGCAAGGAGCACCGGCCGACCCGCCCGCGCCCACACCGCAAGGAGCACCGGCCGACCCGGCCACGCCGACAGGCCCGCCGACGCCGACGGACCGGGCTACGGCGACTGACGGGGCGAGGCCGACCGACCGGGTCACGCCGACCGACTCGGCTCCGTCGGCCGGGCCGGTCCCTCCCGCCGGCTCCGCCCCGCTCGCCGAGCCGCCCGCTCCCACGGACGCCGTGCCGCCCACCGGGAGGTCCCGACCGAACGACGCCGTTCCGCCCGCCGAGCGGTCCGTCTCCGTCTCCGTCTCCGTCGGCGCCGGTCCGCCCGCCCAGCCGCCGGCGGC
This sequence comes from Streptomyces sp. NPDC038200, assembly GCF_055600785.1. NCBI lineage: Bacteria > Bacillati > Actinomycetota > Actinomycetes > Kitasatosporales > Streptomycetaceae > Streptomyces > Streptomyces sp. NPDC038200. Next base: position 138,612 of record NZ_JBVJYH010000001.1, on the reverse strand, counting down.
CCCGGTGCCGCCGGTGGTCCCGGCTCCCTCCGTCGACTACGTCGGCTCAGGGCCTCCCACCTACGATCCCGAGCCCACCGCGCTTCCGCTCGCCGACCCGGACCGGCTGGGAGAGCTGGTCGCGGACACCGTGCTGGACGGTGCCCGGTACGGAGCGTGCACGCTGCGCGCCGTGTCGCTGCGCGGGGACTCGGCCCGCTACCGGGGCGAGCCGCGCCGGGACGCGCTGCTCACCGCACGGTTCGGTACGGGGGAACAGGCGCTGCTCCTCGTCGCGATGGCGACCGGCGCGCGGGGCGCCCCCGCCGCGCACCTGGCGGCGGCCGAGGCGTGCCGGGGGATCGCACGTGCCGTGGGCCGCAGCCACCAGCGGCTCGTGGAGGACCTCCGGGCGGCCCGGCGCGGCGATCTGAAGTCGGGGCTGCACCGGCTCGCGGACCGCAGCCTCGGCAAGCTCCGGGCGAGCGCGGCGGAACAGGGCGTCGGCCCCGAGGAGTACACGGCGAGCCTGCGCTGCCTGCTGCTGCCCGCCGACCCCGACTGCCGTACGCGGGTGTTCTTCGGCGTCGGCGACGGCGGTCTGTTCCGGCTGCGGGACGGCGTCTGGCAGGACATCGAACCGCGCGTGTCACCCGACGGCACCAGCGGCGACCCCGTCGTCGGCTTCGGCTCCCCGCCGGAACGGACGCCCGCGGGCGACCGGCTGACGAGGGACCTGGGCATCCCGACCCCGCCGAGCCCGTTCGAGCCGGCCCCGGAGCCGCCCCGCGAGCCCTTCCGGTTCCGTGCCTCGGTAGCCCGGCCGGGTGATGCGCTGGTGATGTGCACGGCGGGCCTGGCCGAGCCGCTGCGCGGCGAGCCCGCCCTCTGCGCCTACCTGGCCCGCCGCTGGTCCGGCCGTACCCCGCCCGGTCTCGCCGGGTTCCTCGCCGACGCCCAGGTACGGGTGAAGGGCTACGCCGACGACCGTACGGCGGCGGCCGTGTGGGAGGCGTGACCGCGGCCCCTGTGGATTCATGGAACGGGAGGGACGTATCCCGGGACAGTGAAGGGGCAGACGAGAGCCATGGCAAAACAGAGCGTCGCCGAGCAGTTCGTCGACATCCTCGTCCGGGCCGGGGTGCGTCGCCTCTACGGTGTCGTCGGCGACAGCCTCAACCCGGTCGTGGACGCCGTCCGGCGCAACGCGGCCATCGACTGGATCCACGTCCGGCACGAGGAGACCGCCGCCTTCGCAGCCGGTGCCGAGGCCCAGATCACCGGGAAACTGGCCGCCTGCGCCGGCTCCTGCGGCCCCGGAAACCTGCACCTCGTCAACGGCCTGTACGACGCCCACCGCTCGATGGCCCCGGTGCTCGCCCTCGCTTCGCACATCCCGTCCAGCGAGATCGGCCTGGGCTACTTCCAGGAGACCCACCCGGACCGGCTGTTCCAGGAGTGCAGCCACTACAGCGAACTGATCTCCAGCCCCAAGCAGATGCCCCGGCTGCTCCAGACCGCCATCCAGCACGCCGTCGGCCAGAGCGGGGTGAGCGTGGTGTCCCTGCCGGGCGACATCGCCGCCGAGCCCGCCCCGGAGAAGGCCGCGCAGAGCGCGCTCGTCACCTCCCGGCCCACCGTGCGGCCGGGTGACGCCGAGATCGACCGGCTCGTGGAGATGATCGACGCGGCCGGCAAGGTCACCCTGTTCTGCGGCAGCGGCACGGCCGGCGCACACGCCGAGGTGATGGAGTTCGCCGGGAAGATCAAGTCCCCGGTGGGCCACGCGCTGCGTGGCAAGGAATGGATCCAGTACGACAACCCGTACGACGTCGGCATGAGCGGGCTGCTCGGCTACGGCGCCGCCTACGAGGCCACGCACGAGTGCGATCTGCTGATCATGCTCGGCACCGACTTCCCGTACAACGCCTTCCTGCCCGACGACGTGCGGATCGTCCAGGTCGACGTGCGTCCCGAGGTGCTCGGCCGCCGCTCCCGGCTCGACCTGGCCGTGTGGGGCGATGTGCGCGAGACGCTGCGGTGCCTGATCCCGCGGGTGCGGGAGAAGACCAGCCGCCGCTTCCTCGACCGCATGCTGAAGAAGCACGCCGACGCGCTGGAGGGCGTGGTCAAGGCGTACACCCGCAAGGTCGACAAGCACGTCCCCATCCACCCCGAGTACGTCGCCGCCGTCCTGGACGAGGTCGCCGCGGACGACGCGGTGTTCACCGTCGACACCGGCATGTGCAACGTCTGGGCCGCCCGCTACATCTCGCCCAACGGCCGCCGCCGGGTCATCGGTTCGTTCTCGCACGGTTCGATGGCGAACGCGCTGCCGATGGCGATCGGCGCGCAGTTCACCGACCGGCGCCGGCAGGTGGTGTCGATGTCCGGCGACGGCGGGTTCTCCATGCTGATGGGCGACTTCCTGACGCTGGTGCAGTACGACCTGCCGGTCAAGGTGGTGCTGTTCAACAACTCCTCGCTGAGCATGGTCGAGCTGGAGATGCTGGTCGCCGGACTGCCCTCGTACGGCACCGCCAACACCAACCCCGATTTCGCCGCCGTCGCCCGGGCCTGCGGTGCCCACGGGGTGCGGGTGGAGAAGCCCAAGCAGCTCGCGGGGGCGCTCAAGGACGCCTTCAAGCACAAGGGACCCGCCCTGGTGGACATCGTCACCGACCCCAACGCCCTGTCCATCCCGCCGAAGATCAGCGCCGAGATGGTCACCGGGTTCGCGCTGTCCGCCTCCAAGATGGTGCTGGACGGCGGGGTCGGCCGGATGGTCCAGATGGCCCGCTCCAACCTGCGCAACGTACCGCGTCCCTGAGCGCCGGCCGGAGGGAGTGGATTTCGGCCAGTTTCACGGCACATGGCGACGTGCCGACCGCATGTGCCGGACGGAGCCGGACCGCTGTCACGGGGCGTCCGTGGCGTCCAGCGCCGCCCGGGGTGCCCGAGGCGGGGGGAAAGCGGAGTCCGGTGGCCGGCCGGGGTGGGGTGCGGATATGGCCGAACCGCCGGGCCTCGGGCAGGGGCCAGGACTGCCCGCGAGCGTGCTGGGCAAGCATCCCCCGTGAACGTGTTCGACCAGGAGGGACAGGGTCCAGCGGCGTGCGGGCGGGGGTCATGAAGAGGCAGGCGCGAGGGGGCGGTCCCGTGACCATAGGGGCCTCCTCGGCGACAACGGGGGAAGAGACCGACACCATCACGGAACACGCGCGACGGCTCCGGCGCAGGCTGGGCCGGGCGGATCTCAAGGCGGTGCCGGAGGCCCGCCGGGAGCTGCGCGAACTGCTGCGGCACTGGGGCAGACCGGGCCGCTCGGAGATCGCCGAACTGCTCACCAGCGAACTCGTCACCAACGCGCTCGTCCACACCGACGACGACGCCGTCCTCATCGCCGTCGTGGGAACCGGCGGACTGCGGGTGGAGGTGCGGGACTTCGTGGCCCGCAGACCCGAGCTGCACGCCCCGGACACGGACGACGACACCCACGGCCGGGGCCTGGTGCTGGTGCAGTCCCTCGCCGACGCCTGGGGGGTACGGCCGCACGGCGTGGGCAAGTCGGTGTGGTTCGAGCTCGGCGCCGAGGCGGCGTGAGGGCTCGCGCGGACGGCAACGGGACGGGGGCGTGACCCGCGCGGTCACGCCCCCGTCCCGTACTGCGGTCACACCGCAGGTGCCCGGCTCTCAGCCGAACTGCTGCTCCAGGTCCTTGAGCTTGCGCTCCAGGGAGTCCAGGCGGGGCAGGGCCATGGTGTCGTCCTCGGCGGTGAGGTCGACGGTCACCGGCTCAGCCCCGCTGCGGACCGGCTGCAGGGAGGGCCGGGCGCGGACGGGCAGTTGCTCCGCGGTCGATATGGCAGGCTCCGCAGTCGCGGGGGCGGCCCCCCGCTCCACCGCCTGCACCTCGACCTGCCGGCCGGCACCCCGGCCGACGAATCCGCGGTGGCCGCGGCTGATCGCCTTCAGCTGGGCCCGCTCCACACGCTGCTGGTCGCGCCGCCGCTGCCGGGTCTCCTCCTTCTGCCGCTTGTCCTCGCGGACCTCCTCGACCGCCTCGTCGAGGCTGCGCACGCCCTCCAGGAGCATCAGGGACCAGGCCCTGTAGGTCTCGCGGGGCGCCCGCACCCAGCGCACGATCCGGATCTGCGGCAGCGGACGCGGCACCAGGCCCTGCTCGCGCAGCGCGGCCCGGCGGGTCTGCTTCAGCGCCCGGTCGAACAGCACGGCCGCCGACAGCGACATGCCGGAGAAGAACTGCGGCGCACCGGCGTGTCCCACGCCCCGGGGCGCGTGCACCCAGTTGAACCAGGCCGCCGCGGCGGCGAACAGCCACACGAGTATCCGGGAGCCGAGCGCCGCGTCACCGTGGCTGGCCTCCCGCACCGCGAGGACGGAGCAGAACATCGCCGCGCCGTCCAGGCCGAACGGCACCAGGTACTGCCAGCCGTCGGTCAGCCCGAGGTTCTGTTCACCGAAGCCGACGAGGCCGTGGAAGGACAGGGCCGCCGCCACCGCCGCACAGCAGAACAGCAGGACGTAGGAGGCCGTGCCGTAGATGGCCTCCTTGCGCCTGCGGCGCTCCTCGCTGCGCTCCCACGAGTCGTCGGCGCTCGTGCTCTCCCCGGAGGAGCGCTTGCCGCGCGCGAGCACCGCCACCGCCGCCAGCACGCCCAGGAGCAGTACGGCGCCCGGAAGCAGCCAGTTCAGCGATATGTCGGTCAGTCTCATCAGGGGTCCCTTGCATTGGGATCAGGGCGTAACGCCCGCCATAGTGGCCCACTCCCGAGGGCCCTCAGGGGGTTTCGGGGCAAGAGGCCGCCAAGGAGGTGCAAGGGGATGCCCAGGGCGGCGTTCTGCTCGAACTGCCGCGTGAGGGGCGGGAGTTGAGTTCGAATAAGACTACCCGTACGGGTGGTTCCACGGAAAGTTCCCGCGGCAAGTGAGGAAGGTGTGAATCACCTGTCCGGGGACGGTCCGGGAGCCGGTCCGCGAACCTGTGCGTGAGCCGGTTCGCGGGCGGGCGGTCCTGTGGCGGCGATCTTAGTGGACCGCGGGCGGTGCTCTCGACCTGAGCTCCCGTCAAGCCGCCACGGCCGCCGCCAGTTTGGCGATCCGCGCACTGTCGCAGGTGCGGGGACACGTCGCACAGGTGTCCTCCGGTCGAACGGTGTAGAACATGCAGCAGCTCGCCCGGTCCCGGGTGGGCAGCGGGGAGCCGTCCGGCGCCGCCAGCACCCGGAACCCGGCCGAACCGGCGTACGGCAGGGTCGTCCCCGGCAGCAGCAGCTCCAGCTCGCGCACGGCTCGCGCCGCCTCCCGCTCGCCGAGGAGCCCGGCGACGTACCACAGCCCCTCCACGACCTCGTCGGTCGCCATGCCCCACAGCGCCCGCCCGCGCCGCCGCATCCGGGGCCCGAAGGCGGCCAACACCGGCTCCAGGTGCTCGGCCACGGCGGCCCGCACCTCGGCCCGCAGCGCCTCCTCGTCCGCTACGACGACGGTGCCGGGCAGCGCGGCGGCGGGGTCGTCCGGCAGGCAGGCGACGGAGGCGGGGCGCACGGCCATCCGGCCGGCGGTGCGGTCGTACGAGACCTGCGTCACGGGCAGCCGGGGCACCCGGCGGTGCAGGAACCACGGGACGGTGATCAGCAGGCAGGCGGGCCAGGCGTAGCGGTGCAGGCCGAAGCTCGCCACGACGTCCGGACGGGCGGGCCGGCCGTAGTCCCGCACCACCTGGGCCGCGTCCCAGGCCAGGAAGGCGTCCAGTGCCGTGTCGCCCGCCGCGAGCTCCGCGGTGCCGACCCAGCCCCCGCCCGAGGGCGCCGGGTCGTCCGGGCCCAGCTCGGTCACGGTCAGCCCCGGGAAGGCCGCGCGGAGGCGGTCGTACGCGGCGGTGAGCGGCGAGGCCGCAGCGGGCATGGCGGAACCACCGATCCTTGGACGCGTCCGCGAGCGCGGACAGGCTTGCATAGGTAAGCCTTACCTTACCCGTCGTTGTCGGAGTTTGAACTACCGCCGGGTGCGCCTAAGGTGCTTGACGGACAAGCGACAACCCGTCGTCAATGACCCCAAGTGCCGACAAGCCGCCAGGAGGACCCGTGAAGCAGGGCGTGCAGGGCTCCCCGGGCGCGCCGGTCGCCGCCCGGGTGCCGGCGCAGCAGCGCCCGGCGGCCGAGGCCGACCCCGGCCGGGAGCGGGACGCCGCCGTCCCCGGCGCGGCGCGGGGCGAGCACACGCACGCCGAGCGGCCCTTCCCCGGGCCGCGGGCCGAGGTGCGGCGCTCCTCGGTGCGCGGGCAGATCCTGGACGCGCTGCGCACGGCCCTGGTCGGCGGCGAGCTGAAGCCGGGCGAGGTCTACTCGGCGCCGGTGCTCGGGGAACGCTTCGGCGTCTCGGCCACGCCCGTGCGGGAGGCCATGCAGCAGCTGGCGCTGGAAGGCGCCGTGGAGGTCGTGCCCAACCGCGGCTTCCGGGTGGTGGAGCGCGGGGCGCGGGAGCTGGCCGAGCTGGCGGAGGTGCGCGCGCTCATCGAGGTGCCGGTGATGCTGCGGCTCGCGCGCACGGTGCCGGCCGAGCGGTGGGCCGAGGTGCGGCCCCTGGCCGAGGAGACGGTACGCGTGGCGGCCACCGGCTGCGCGGCGACGTACGCGGAGTCCGACCGCGCCTTCCACCGGGCGCTGCTCGCCCTCGCGGGCAACCGGCAGCTGGTCCGCATCGCCGAGGACCTCCACCGCCGGGCCCAGTGGCCGCCGGTCCGGCACGGCCGGGCCGGCCTGGTCGCGGACGCGGCCGAACACCTGGCGCTGCTGGACGCGCTGGCCGACGGGGACCTGGATGTGGTGCGCAGGCTGGTGGGCGAGCACTTCGCGGGCACGGGCTGAGCCGTACCGGAAGCGCCGCCCTCCAGCCGCCGCCCCTGAGCCCAGCTCCCTGAGCCGCCCCGGTCTCCAGCCGCCCCCGGTCTCCAGCCGTCCGCCGCCCCCGGGTCTCCAGCCGCCCGCCGCCCCTGGGCCTCGCTCCCTGTGTCGCCCCGGCCCATTGCGCCGTCACCGCCGCCCTGTGTCGCCCCCGGCCCCCTACGCCGTCGCCGCCCCCGGCGCAGGCGGTGCCAACTGCCGGGCCAGCCAGGTCGGCACCCCGCCGAGCAGCCGGAACAGGCGGCGGGCTTCCTCCCGCAGGCGGGACGCCTCCGGTTCCTCCTCCGTGTCGGCCAGCGAGGCGAGCGCCGGTGCCGTGCCCACCAGGTAGCCCAACTCCTCTCGGATCCGCAGGGATTCGGCGAAGCCGTGCCGCGCCTCGGCCAACTCCCCCTCGCGCAGCGCGAGTCCGGCCAAATGCCGCCAGGTGAACGACAGCAGGAGCTGGTCGCCGTGCGCCGTGGCGCCCGCGTGGGCGCGGCGGAACGCGGCGCGGGCCGCCTGCGGCACGCCGGCCAGGTTCTGGGCCACCAGCCCGCGCCGGAAGTCCAGCTGGGCCCGTCCCGCGGCCCCCGGCGGGATCAGCGCGGCCGCCCGGCCCAGCGCGGCCCGCGCCTCGTCGGCCCGGTCGCGCACGCCGAGCAGTGTGGCGGCGTAGGCCAGGTAGCCCCGCTCGCAGGCGGCGGCCCCCCGTTCCTCGTCGCTGTGCGCCACCGCCTCCGCGGTCCGCAGCGCGTCCTCCGCGTCCTCCCAGCCCCGCTCGGTGTACAGACACCGTTCGGCCAGCAGGGCGGCCCGCTGCAGCGCGGGCGCGGGATCGTCGGCCGGCAGCAGGGCCGCCGCGTCGACCCAGCAGGCCCGGCTTCGCAACCGCCATACCGCGGTCTGGAGGGGATCGTCACCGGTGGTTCCGTTACCAGACATGGCGGTATACGCCACGTTGCCCTCCCCGAGCGCGCCATCGAGCTGTTGAGTGGTGGCGGCATTCCAGCACCAATCGCGGGGCCGGGCCAAGAGGGTGGGTGAAAGATTTCACAAAGTGGAGGGGCGCGGGCGTGACCGAGTTCGATCCCCGCGCGCCCCCACTGACCTCAGCTCATGCGCAGTGCCAGGAAGAAGTCCAGCTTGTCCTCCAGGCGGGAGAGGTCGCGTCCCGTCAACTGCTCGATCCGGCCGACCCGGTAGCGCAGCGTGTTGACGTGGAGGTGGAGGCGGGTGGCGCAGCGGGTCCAGGAACCGTCGCTGTCCAGGAACGCCTCCAGGGTCGGGATCAGCTCGGCCCGGTGCCGGCGGTCGTAGTCCTGCAGCGGGTCCAGCAGCCGGGCCGTGAAGGCGCGGCGGACGTCGTCGGGGACGAACGGGAGCAGCAGGACGTGCGAGGCCAGCTCCTGGTGGCCGGCCGCGCAGACCCGGCCGGTGCGGGCGGCGGCGACCCGGCGGGCGTGCCGGGCCTCTTCCAGGGCGCCGCGCAGGCCCTCCGCCGAGTGCACGGCCGCGCTGACGCCGAGGGTGAGCCGGCCGTCGTCGTCCAGGCCCGCCGACAGCGGCTCCCGTACCGCCTGGAGGAGGGAATCGGCCAGCAGACCGGTTTCGGAGCCGTCGTGTTCGGCGGAGACCGCGGGCAGGGGGACCAGGGCGATCGCCTCGCCGCCCGTGTGGGCCACGGCGATGCGGTCCAGGGGCTCCGGACCGGTCGCCAGCGGGTCGACCAGCACCTCCTCCAGCAGGGACTGGGCGACCGGGCCGCCGTCGACCTCCTCGCCCTCCCACTCCACGCGGGCCACCACGACCTGCCAGTGCGGGGCCGCTCCGAGGCCCGGCAGCAGCACCGGCGCCGCGACCCGGAGGCGGGCGGCGATCTCGGCGGGCGCGGCGCCCGTCTGCACCAGTTCCAGCACCTCCTGGGCGAGCCGGCGCCGGACCGTGCGGGCCGCGTCCCGGCGGTCCCGCTCGACGGCGATCAGCTGCGTGACGCCCTGGAGCAGATCCAGCCGTTCCCCGGGCCAGTCGCCCGCGTCCGCCTCCACGGCCAGCAGCCAGTCCGACAGGACCGTCTCCCGGACGTCCCGGGCGGCCTGCGGGGAGCGGCCGGAGGAGCGGATCGGGAAGAGGGAGTAGGTGGTGCCGTGCAGCAGGACCCGGTGCGGGCCGCGCCGGCCGGTGCGGGTGGCCGCCAGATGCTCGGCGGCGAGCCGGGCGCAGGTCTCGGCGGGCAGCGCCGGGCCCGCCTCCTTGGAGCCGGCGATCATCCGGCCGGTGGGGGAGAGCACCCAGGCGCGCAGGTCCAGGTCGGAGCCGAGCAGGTCCAGGACGACGTCCGGGCCGCCGCCCGCCGGGCCCGAGGTCATCATCCGGCGGTGCCGGTCCACGACGGCCGCCAGATCACCGGCGCGCTCGCCGGAGACCTGCCGGACGACATGCTCGGTGATCGTCGCGAACGCCACCGACTCGTGCACCGCGAACAGCGGCAGCCGGTGCTTCGCGCAGGCCAGCACCAGGTCGTCCGGCACATCGCCCAGCTCGGCCTCGCCGGCCGCGAGAGCCGCCACCCCGGCCTGCACCAGGATCCGGACGAACGGCTCGGCGTCGGCGGCGTCCCGCCGCCAGGCCAGTCCCGTCAGCACCAGCTCGCCACCGGAGAGGTAGCGGCTCGGGTCGCGCAGGTCGGTCGTCATGACCCCGCGCACCGTGCGGTCCAGCTCGTCCTCGCCGCCGAGCAGCCGCAGGCCCAGCGCATCGGTGTCCAGCAGTGCGCGCAGCCGCATCTCGTCGCCGCCGTTCTTTGTCTCGAAACCTACGATGGATCTTTGAGGGTGGGAGGTGAGCCACCCGGAACCGGACGCCCGGGGGGCGCGTGGCGCGGCCTCCGTGCTGTTTCTCGCGTTTCCCCGGGAAAACGGAGAGGTTACCGATGACCTCCGTTCATACGAATCTACAAGATGCCCGGCCTGGCCAGCCAACTCCTTCATGGTTTCGGTGACTGACCCCGCTGGAGTACGGAGCGGTGTACTGAGTCCACTCCGCGTTAACAGGACATGAACGAGCCGGGCCCGCCGCACACGGATTGGCTCAATCTGAACGACCCACGAGACGAAGAAGAGAGCCGGTCATGGACTTCCTTCGCCCCGCCAGCTGGGAGGAGGCGCTCGCCGCGAAGGCCGAGCACCCCACCGCTGTGCCGATTGCGGGTGGCACCGACGTGATGGTCGAGATCAACTTCGACCACCGCCGGCCCGAGTACCTCCTCGACCTCAACCGCGTCGGTGACCTCTACGAGTGGGAGGTCGGCGAGGAGACCGTACGGCTCGGTGCCTCCGTCCCGTACTCCAGGATCATGGAGAATCTCCGTGCCGAGCTGCCGGGTCTGGCGCTCGCCTCGCACACGGTCGCCTCCCCGCAGATCCGCAACCGCGGCGGCGTCGGCGGCAACCTCGGCACGGCCTCCCCCGCCGGCGACGCCCACCCCGCCCTCCTCGCGGCCGGCGCCGAGGTCGAGGTGGAGTCGGCGGCCCGCGGCACCCGGCTGATCCCGATCGACGACTTCTACACGGGCGTCAAGCGCAACGCGCTCCAGCCCGACGAGCTGATCCGCGCCGTGCATGTCGCGAAGGCCGACGGCCCGCAGCAGTACTCGAAGGTCGGCACCCGCAACGCCATGGTCATCGCCGTGTGCGCCTTCGGGCTCGCCCTGCACCCCGAGACCCGGACCGTGCGCACCGGCATCGGCTCGGCCGCCCCCACCCCGGTGCGGGCCAAGGCCGCCGAGGAGTTCCTGAACGCGGCCCTGGAGGAGGGCGGCTTCTGGGACAACGGAAAGATCATCACCCCGTCGGTCGCCAAGCAGTTCGCGGACCTGTGCTCGGCCGCCTGCAACCCGATCGACGACGTCCGGGGCACCGCGAGCTACCGCCGGCACGCGGTCGGCGTCATGGCCCGCCGGACACTCACCTGGACCTGGGAGTCGTACCGCGGCACCCGCCACGCCTCGGAGGGAGCTGCGTAATGCGCGTCAACTTCACCGTCAACGGACGTCCGCAGGAAGCCGACGACGTCTGGGAGGGCGAGTCCCTGCTGTACGTGCTGCGCGAGCGCCTCGGTCTGCCGGGTTCCAAGAACGCCTGTGAGCAGGGCGAGTGCGGTTCCTGCACCGTGCGCCTCGACGGCGTGCCGGTGTGTTCCTGCCTGGTCGCGGCCGGCCAGGTCGAGGGCCGGGAGGTCGTGACCGTCGAGGGCCTCGCGGACTTCGCCGAGCAGCGCTCCTGCGGCGAGTCCTGCGGCACGAAGGGCACCGCGCTCGACGAGGCCCGGCAGTGGGCGGCCAAGGGCACCGACTCCCAGACCGGCGAGGGCACCGAACTCTCCCCGGTGCAGCAGGCGTTCATCGACGCCGGCGCGGTCCAGTGCGGCTTCTGCACCCCGGGCCTGCTCGTCGCCTCCGACGAACTCCTGGAGCGGAACCCGAACCCGTCCGACGCCGACATCCGCGAGGCGCTGTCGGGCAACCTGTGCCGCTGCACGGGCTACGAGAAGATCATGGACGCGGTCCGCCTGGCGGCCGCCCGCCAGTCCGAGGGGGTCTGACAGACATGCCGACCAACGGCGCTCCTACGAAGATCACGCAGGGCTCCCGGACCAAGGGCGGCATCGGCGAGTCCACGCTCCGCCCGGACGGCACCCTCAAGGTCACCGGCGAGTTCGCGTACTCGTCCGACATGTGGCACGAGGACATGCTGTGGGGGCAGATCCTGCGCTCCACCGTCGCGCACGCCGAGATCGTCTCGATCGACACCTCCGAGGCCCTCGCCATGGCCGGTGTCTACGCCGTCATGACGTACGACGACCTGCCCACCGAGGTGAAGAACTACGGCCTGGAGATCCAGGACACCCCGGTCCTCGCGCACGGCAAGGTACGCCACCACGGCGAGCCGGTCGCGATCGTCGCCGCCGACCACCCGGAGACGGCCCGCCGCGCCGCCGCCAAGATCAAGGTGGAGTACAAGGAGCTGCCCGTCATCACCGACGAGGCCTCCGCGACCGCCCCGGACGCGATCCTCGTCCACGAGGGCCGCGACGACCACCACTCGGGCCACGTCCCGCACCCGAACATCGTCCACCGCCAGCCGATCGTCCGCGGCGACGCGGACCGGGCCGCCCGGCGCGCCGATGTGATCGTCAAGGGCGAGTACACCTTCGGCATGCAGGACCAGGCCTTCCTCGGCCCCGAGTCCGGCCTCGCCGTGCCCGAGGAGGACGGCGGCGTCCACCTCTACATCGCCACCCAGTGGCTCCACTCCGACCTGCGCCAGATCGCACCCGTCCTCGGCCTGCCCGAGAAGAAGGTGCGCATGACGCTGGCCGGCGTCGGCGGCGCGTTCGGCGGCCGCGAGGACCTGTCGATGCAGATCCACGCCTGCCTGCTGGCCCTGCGCACCGGCAAGCCCGTGAAGATCGTCTACAACCGGTTCGAGTCCTTCTTCGGGCACGTCCACCGGCACCCGGCGAAGCTCCACTACGAGCACGGCGCCACCAAGGACGGCAAGCTCACGCACATGAAGTGCAGGATCGTCCTGGACGGCGGCGCCTACGCCTCCGCCTCCCCGGCGGTCGTCGGCAACGCCTCCTCGCTGTCGGTCGGCCCGTACGTCATCGACGACGTCGACATCGAGGCCATCGCCCTCTACACCAACAACCCGCCCTGCGGCGCCATGCGCGGCTTCGGCGCGGTCCAGGCGTGCTTCGCCTACGAGGCGCAGATGGACAAGCTGGCGAAGAAGCTCGGCATGGACCCGGTGGAGTTCCGGCGGCTGAACGCGATGGAGCAGGGGACCCTCATGCCGACCGGGCAGCCGGTCGACTCCCCGGCCCCCGTCGCCGAACTGCTGCGCCGCATCAAGGCGATGCCCATGCCGCCCGAGCGCCAGTGGGAGTCCAGCGAGGGCGCCGACGTACGGCAGCTGCCCGGCGGTCTGTCCAACACCACGCACGGAGAAGGCGTCGTACGGGGGGTCGGCTACGCGGTCGGCATCAAGAACGTCGGCTTCTCCGAGGGCTTCGACGACTACTCCACCGCCAAGGTGCGCATGGAGATCGTGGGCGGTGAGCCGGTCGCGACCGTGCACACCGCGATGGCGGAGGTCGGCCAGGGCGGTGTCACCGTGCACGCGCAGATCGCCCGCACCGAGCTGGGCGTCACCCAGGTGACCATCCACCCGGCGGACACGCAGGTCGGTTCCGCGGGCTCCACCTCGGCCTCCCGGCAGACGTACGTCACCGGCGGTGCCGTGAAGAACGCCTGCGAGCTGGTCCGCGAGAAGGTGCTGGAGATCGGGCGCCGCAAGTTCGGCTCCTACCACCCCGCCTGGGCGACGGCCGAACTCCTGCTGGAGGGCGGCAAGGTCGTCACCGACGGCGGCGAGGTCCTCGGCGACCTGGTCGACGTCCTGGAGGGCGAGGCCGTGGAGGTCGAGGAGGAGTGGCGGCACCGTCCGACCGAGGCCTTCGACCTGCGCACCGGCCAGGGCAACGGACACGTCCAGTACTCCTTCGCCGCGCACCGCGCCGTGGTCGAGGTCGACACCGAGCTGGGCCTGGTCAAGGTCGTCGAACTGGCCTGTGCCCAGGACGTCGGCAAGGCGCTCAACCCGCTCTCCGTCATCGGCCAGATCCAGGGCGGTACGACCCAGGGCCTGGGCGTGGCGGTGATGGAGGAGATCATCGTCGACCCCAAGACCGCCAAGGTCAGGAACCCCTCCTTCACGGACTACCTGATCCCCACCATCCTCGACACGCCGACCATCCCGGTCGACGTGCTCGAACTCGCCGACGAGCACGCTCCGTACGGGCTGCGCGGCATCGGCGAGGCCCCGACCCTGTCGTCCACCCCGGCCGTCCTCGCGGCGATCCGGAACGCGACCGGGCTGGAGCTCAACCGCACGCCGGTGCGGCCCGAGCACCTCACGGGAACCGCGTAACACCGAAGCTCTCCGGGCGGCGCAGGGAACGTCACACACTCCGCCGCGCCGCCCGGGGGAACCCCTTTGAGTTCCGCTCCGCTCGCGGTCCTTGAAGTACCAGGAAATTCGTTCGTCTCGGGCCGTCCCCCGGGTCGTCCATTCCCAAATCCCGTGACCGTCAGGGCGGTTGCACGGGTGCCCCTGTGAACCTTGGGAGATGGCACCATGACCCAGCAGTCAGTGGAGCCCAGGACCGCAGCCGACGACGCGGGCGATGGCAGCCGCGTCCCGGCCGGGCGGTCCTGGCTCGACCGGTACTTCCACATATCCAGAAGAGGATCCACGGTCGCGCGTGAGGTGCGCGGCGGCATCACCACCTTCATGGCGATGTCGTACATCCTTCTGCTCAACCCCCTCATCCTGTCCGGCAAGGACGCGGCGGGGGACACACTCGGCCAGAAGGCGCTGATCACCGCGACCGCGTTCGCGGCGGCCTTCACCACGCTGCTGATGGGTTTCGTCGGCAAGGTACCGCTCGCCCTCGCCGCCGGCCTCTCCGTCTCCGGCGTCCTGTCCTCGCAGGTCGCACCCCACATGACCTGGCCGCAGGCCATGGGCATGTGCGTGATGTACGGCGTGGTCATCATGCTGCTGGTCGTCACCGGCCTGCGTGAGATGATCATGAACGCGATCCCGCTCGCGCTCAAGCACGGCATCACCATGGGCATCGGCCTGTTCATCGCCCTCATCGGTTTCTACAAGGCCGGCTTCGTGCACCAGGGCAAGGCCACCCCGGTCACCCTCGGCCCCACCGGTGAACTCGCCGGCTGGCCGGTGCTGCTCTTCGCCGGCACCCTGTTGCTGATCTTCATGCTGCAGGCCCGGAACATCCCCGGCGCCATCCTCATCGGCATCGTCTCGGGGACGGCCGTCGCCGCCGTCCTCAACGGACTGGGTGTCATCGACCCCGAGCAGTGGGCCAACGGCGCCCCCGAACTGCCCGGCAACGCGGTCTCGATGCCCGACTTCTCGCTCTTCGGGCACGTCGAGTTCGGCGGCTGGGGCCAGGTCGGCGCGATGACGGTCGGCATGATCGTCTTCACCCTCGTGCTCGCCGGCTTCTTCGACGCGATGGCCACCATCATCGGCGTCGGCACCGAGGCGAACCTCGCCGACGACAAGGGCCGGATGCCGGGCCTGTCCAAGGCGCTGTTCATCGACGGCGCCGGCGGCGCGATCGGCGGTGTGGCGGGCGGCTCCGGCCAGACGGTGTTCATCGAGTCGGCCACCGGCGTCGGCGAGGGCGCCCGTACCGGCCTGGCCTCCGTCGTGACCGGTCTGTTCTTCGCGGCCTGTCTGTTCTTCACCCCGGTCACCGCGATCGTCCCGCAGGAGGTCGCCTCCGCCGCCCTGGTCGTCATCGGCGCCATGATGCTGATGAACGCCCGGCACGTGGACTGGGCCGACCGCGCGACCGCCATCCCCGTCTTCCTGACCGTCGTCCTGATGCCGTTCACGTACACCATCACCACCGGTGTCGCCGCGGGTGTCATCTCCTACGTCGCCATCAAGGCGGCCCAGGGCAAGGCCCGCGAGATCGGCGCCTTCATGTGGGGTTTGACGGTCGTGTTCCTCGTCTACTTCGCCCTTCATCCCATCGAGGGCTGGCTCGGCGTCCACTAGCCGCCCCCGTCCCCGACCACGCACTCGCCTAAGGAGACCGACAGATGCTGGACATCGCCGAGGAGCTGAACCGGTGGGTCGAGCAGGGCCGTGACTTCGCCGTCGCCACCGTGGTGGCCGTCGGCGGCAGCGCCCCGCGCCAGCCCGGCGCCGCCCTCGCGGTGGACGCCGACGGCACGGCCGTCGGCTCGGTCTCCGGCGGGTGCGTGGAGGGCGCCGTGTACGAGCTGTGCCAACAGGCGCTCGAAGACGGGGAAACCGTCCTCGAACGTTTCGGGTACAGCGACGAGGATGCCTTCGCCGTCGGCCTGACCTGTGGCGGCGTCATCGACATCCTCGTCACGCCGGTGCGGGCGGACGGTCCCGCCCGGCCGGTGTTCGCGGCCGCGCTGGCCGCCGCCGCTCGTGGGGAGGCGGCGGCGGTCGCGCGGATCGCCGAGGGTCCGGCGCAGCTGCGGGGCCGGGCCCTCCTCGTCCGCTCCGACGGGTCGTACGACGGCGGCTTCGGCGCCCATCCCGAGCTGGACCGCACGGTCGCCGCCGAGGCCGGCGCCTTCCTGGACGCCGGCCGCACCGGCACCGTGGAGATCGGCGAGCAGGGCTCGCGCTGCGGCGCCCCGCTCACGCTCCTCGTCGAGTCGTCGGTCCCCGCCCCCCGCATGATCGTCTTCGGGGCCATCGACTTCGCGTCGGCCCTGGTCCGCGTGGGCAAGTTCCTCGGCCACCACGTCACGGTGTGCGACGCCCGCCCGGTGTTCGCCACGCGCGCCCGCTTCCCCGAGGCCGACGAGATCGTCGTGGAGTGGCCGCACAAGTACCTGGAGCGCACCGACGTCGACGGCCGCACCGTCCTGTGCGTCCTCACCCACGACGCCAAGTTCGACGTACCGCTGCTGCGGCTCGCGCTGCGGCTGCCGGTCGCCTACGTCGGCGCGATGGGCTCCCGCCGCACCCACCTGGACCGCAACGAGCGCCTGCGCGCCGTCGGCGTCACCGAGCTGGAACTGGCCCGGCTGCGCTCCCCGATCGGCCTGGACCTCGGCGCCCGTACGCCCGAGGAGACGGCGCTGTCCATCGCCGCGGAGATCGTCGCCGGCCGGCGCGGCGGCAGCGGGCTCTCGCTGACCGGCGCGCACACCCCCATCCACCACGAGACGGACGCGCGGCCGGCGGGGCGGATCGGGTCGGTGGCCTGAGGGGGCGCGGCGGGAACGCCTGCCCCGCAGTGGCCTGAGGGGGGCCGAGGCGGGAACGCCTGCCGGGCGGTGGGCCGGGAAAAGGGGTTGCCGGCCGGTGCCGTCCCCGTGCTTGCATGAGGCCATGGTGTCCCCCGACCGGCTGGCGGCCTTCGCCGCCCTGTCCTTCCTGCTCATCGTGGTGCCGGGCCCCAGCGTGCTGTTCGTGGTCGGACGGGCCCTGGCCCACGGCCGCCGCGCCGCGCTGACCACCGTCGTCGGCAACACGCTCGGCGCGTATCTGCTCGTCGTGGCCGTGGCGCTCGGCATCGGATCGGTCGTCGAGCGCTCGGTCCTCGTCTTCACCGTCCTGAAGCTCGCCGGCGCCGCCTATCTCGTGCATCTCGGCGTCAAGGCGTGGCGGCAGCGGGGCTCGCTGCGGGCCGCGGTCGCGGAGCCCGGCCCCGCGCACGGCGGCCTGCGCACGCTGGGGGAGGGGTTCGCGGTCGGCGTGGCCAACCCCAAGACGATGGTGTTCTTCGCCGCCGTGCTGCCGCAGTTCGTGGATCGTGAGCAGGGGCACGTCCCGGCGCAGATGCTGCTGCTCGGGCTGGTCTTCAACGCCATCGCGGTGGTCTCCGACGCCGTCTGGGGCCTCGCCGCCTCGGCCGCCCGCGACTGGTTCGCCCGCTCGCCCCGGCGCCTGGCCGCGGTCGGCGGGGCGGGCGGGCTGACGATGATCGGCCTGGGCGTGACGGTCGCCGTGACGGGCCGCAAGGACTGACGGTCGCCGTGACGGGCCGCAGGGACCGACGGTCGCCGTGGCGAGTCGCACGGACGGATGGACCGGTGCCGTTCAGGGCTGCCTGAGCAGCCGGTTCGCCGCCCGGCCGAACACGACACGGGCCGTTCGTTCCAGTACGCCGTCGAAGGCGCCGGGCAGGAGCCGGACCCGCAGCTCCTCCCGCCACACCACCCGGCTACGACCCCCGGGTCCCGGCCGCACCTCGATCTCCGCCCAGCCGAGGACCACCCGGCCGCGCTTCTCCAGCCGGCACAGGCCGCCCTCTCCGTCGGAGGGCGGCCGCCAGACCGTCACCTCCATGACGTCGGCCACGGTGAGCGGGCCGAAGCCCGAGCGGGCCACGAAGCGCGTGCCCTCACGGGTGGGCGCGGGCGTGAGCACCTCGATCCGGGTCAGCGGGACCGCGTCGGCGTGGCGGGGCCACTGGGTGAGCCGGCGCCACGCCTCGTCGAGGGGGAGCGGCACGGTGCGTTCGAGCGAGAAGAAGGGCACGGCACGATCGTAGGGAACGGGCGGCCCCGGCCTGCGCGTTCACCGTCGGCTCACCGGTTCGGAGCAATGCCCGCCGGCCGTCGCCAGGACCCGTGGGCCACCGGGCGGCGGCTCCGGCAGCCGCCCGATTCCGCCGCTCGCGAGGAAAGCGGCGTTCCGGTGCACGGCCGCGGGTAGGCCGCCCTCGCGGCAGAGCCGGCCGGGGGAGGCGCCATGTCGGACAGAGGCGCCCCGGAGCGGCTCGGCCGGGTCGCCCTGGCGAGCAGACGGGCGCTGCCGCTCAGCCACGTGCTCGCGCCCCCGCCCCCGGAGCCCGAGTACGTCGTCAACGACCCGCCGGGGCTCGGCGGACTGTGACCGGCGAGCCCCGTGGCCGTCCGCTCCCCGCTCAGGGGCGGTACACCTTGCCGGGCTCGGCCTTGCCGGGCGCCAGCAGCTGGGGGACCGTCACGAAGACGTAGCCGCGTGCCTTCAGCGCGTCGATGATGCCGGGCACGGCCGGCACGGTACCGGGATAGATGTCGTGCAGCAGGATGATCCCGTCCCGGGACGACTGGTCGAGGACGCGCTTGGTGATGAGCGCCGAGTCGTCGGTCGTGTAGTCCTTGGCGGTCACGCTCCACAGCACCTCCGCCAGGCCCAGCTCCTTGCAGATCTCGTGCACGTTGGCGTCGGTACGGCCCTGCGGCGGGCGCATCAGCGTCGGCTTGTGGCCGGTGAGCCGCTGGATCGCGTCGTTGGGCCGCTTCAGCTCCTTGCGTATCTCGGCGTCCGATATGCGGGTGAGGATCTTGTGGTCCCAGGTGTGGCTGGCGACCTCGTGGCCCTCGGCCGCCATCCGCTTGACCAGCTCCGGGTACTTCTCGATGTGCCGCTTGCCGAGCAGGAAGAAGGTGGCCGGGACCTTCTTCTCCTTGAGGATGTCGAGCAGCCGCGCCGAGTTCTCGCTGGGCCCCGCGTCGAAGGTGAGCGCGATGCACTTGGCCTCGCGGCAGTCGACGGTGCCGAACCGGGCGGGCGCCCCGTGCGCCGCCCCGGCCCGTGCGCTGCTCGGGGCGGTCGTGTCGACCTGCGCGCAGCCGGACAGCGTGAACGCCAGGCAGGCCGCGGCGGACGCGAGTGCCCAGCCACGCAACCTCCGGGCCGTTCCGCGCATCTTCCTTGTCGCGTGCTGCGGCGTCGGGATCGTGTCGGTCGTAAAGTGCATGCCGGGACTATACACTGTGTGTATAGTGCATGCGTTCGAATCCCGAGGGGTGGGACCGGTGCCGTAGCACCATGGGGAGAGGGGACGGACACGCCCCGGCGGAAGGACCCCCATGCGCTTCCGGGACCGCGCCGAAGCCGGCCGGAGACTCGCCGGACTCCTCGTCGCCCTGCGCGACGAGGGCGCCCTCGCCGACCCGGTCGTCGTCCTCGCCCTGCCCCGCGGCGGAGTGGCCGTCGCCGAGCCCGTCGCCCGTGCCCTCGGCGCCCCGCTCGACGTACTGGTCGTCCGCAAGATCGGCGCCCCGCAGCACCGGGAGTTCGCCGTCGGCGCGCTCGCCGCGGACGACCCGCCGCTCTTCGACCACGACACCCTCGCCCGGCTCCGCCTCACCGAGGACGCCCTCGCCACGGCCGTGGAGCGCGAGCGGCGGGAACTGCACCGCCGCGAGCGGCGCTACCGCGGCGACCGGCCCCCGCCGGACCTGAAGGGCCGCACCGTGATCGTGATCGACGACGGACTGGCCACCGGCGCCACCGCCCGTGCCGCCCTGCGCCATGTCCGGCGCCACGGCCCCGCCCGCCTCGTCCTCGCCGTACCGGTCGGCGCCCCGGACGCCCTCGGCTCCCTCGCCACCGAGGCCGACATCGTCGTCTGCCCCCACCGCCCGGCCGGCTTCGCCGCGGTCGGCCAGTGGTACGACGACTTCGACCAGCTCAGCGACGTCCAGGTGCTCGCCGCCCTGCGGCAGTTCTGAGGCCGACGCGTCCCCGCCCGCGCGGCCGTCCCGCACCGCACCCGCGAGACCGGCCCCGGGCCTGAGCCACGACCCCGTGCACACCAGTGGTACCGGACGGGTACGCGGAGTAACCTCAGGACCATGACGCGCACGGGGGAGCGAGTCGTCACATCACGGTTACGGACACCGTCCTGGATCGCGCGCATCGAGGCGCCGGACGGGAGGGTCCTCGGCGCGGGCGTGCTGCTCGCTCCCGAGCGGGTCCTCACCGCCGCCCACGTCGTCAGCCCCGGCCACCCCTACACCGTACGGCTGGTCGGCGTCCCCGGCCTGGCCGCCGTGGCCGCCACCGTCCGCCCCGACGAGCACGTGCCGCAGCGCGAGGACACCTTCGGCGACCGCAGCGGCGACCTCGCCCTGCTGCGCCTGGCCGCACCCCTGCCCGCCGAACACACAACCCGGCTCTACCGCCTCGCCGCCCCGCACGGACCCGTCAGCATGTACGGCTTCCCGGACGGCGACGACGGCGGGCGCTGGCACGGCGCCACCCTGGTCGCCGCCCGCGGCCGGGACAGCCAGGTGCAACTGCGGCCGCTCACCGCCGGCGAACTCGCCGCCCCCGGCTTCAGCGGCGGCGGAGTCGTCGACCACGCCACCGACCAGGTCATCGGGATCGTCCTCAGCGTGGACGACGGACCGCGCTCCGCCTTCAGCTACATGAGCCCCACCGAGACCATCCTCAGCCATCTGCCGCAGGTCGCCGCCTGGAGCGACGGCGCCGAGGCGGTCGACCCCCGGCTCCGCGACGGCACCGGCACCGCCGCCGGCCGGCTCGACGTCCCCTTCGCCACCCAGCTCGCCTCCTGGTTCCGCGGCGAGGGCTGGCCGGTGCTCGTCACCGTCGTCCCCGCCCGCGGCGACCGCGCCTGGACCCTGCAGCGGGCCGTCACCCTCGCCGACCGCGAGCTGCGCACCCTCCGCAACACCAGCGCCGTCAGCCACGACCCGCCCGAGACCGTCCCCCCGGCCGGCGCCCACGACCTCGCCCTCGACGTCGAGGGGATGACCGTCGCGGAGGTCATGGACCGGATCGCCGAACGCCTCGGCATCCGCGACGACCCCCGCCCCGAACGGCTCGGCACCCTGCGCGTCCCGCTCACCGCCGTACTCGTCGCCGTGGACCGGGCGGACGACCCCGACGCCCTGCTCGCCCTGCTGGACCGGCTCGCCCGGCAGGGCGCCCGGCTGCTGCTGGCGTTCCGCCGCCCCGGCGAGCGCGTCACCCGGACCGCCGAGACCCTCGTGCACCGCCCGCTGCGCGACCGCTGGACCCGGCTGCACGCCGAACTCCGCCGGATCACCGACGAGCTGGGTCCCGCCCTGGACGTCCGCCGGGACCGCGTGCTCCCCGGCCCCGGCCCCGGGACCCTGTTCGACCAGGCCGAGGCGGGCGTACGGCGCACCCGGATGCTGCGCGCCTGGCTCGCCCACGCCCCCGACCAGGAACGCGAACCCGGCCGCGCGGACCTGCTGTTCACCTTCGAGGACGCCGTCGGCCGCCGCCGCCGGCGCCTGGAGCAGGCCATCGCCCTGCTCGACGCCCGGCTGCGCCGCCGTGCGGAACTCCTCGGCCGGGTCGGCGCCGAGTGGCCGCTGTGCCGGCAACGGGCCGCCGCGCAGGGCGACCGGGTCATGGCGGCCTACCGGCTCTACGAACACGCCGTGTCGCTGCTGCGCCAGTCCCCCTGCGACATCGAGCGGGCCGAGGCCGCCGTCGAGCGGTTCGTGGGCTTCTGCTCCGCCACCGCATCCGGAGAGGAAGGCGCGTCATGACCTCGTGCATCCGGCCCGGCTGCGCGGGCCGCATCATGGCCACCGGCTACTGCGACACCTGCGGACACCGGCACGCCGAGCCGCGCACCGTACCCCCGGCCCGGCCCCCGGCCGGCACCACCGAGGACACCCCCGGCCCGGCGGCCGTCCACGCCGTCGCCGGACTCGGCGAACTCGACCAGCACGGACTGGTCGTCCTGCCCGAGGTCCCCGTCCCCGACGACGTACTCCTGGCGGACCCCCGCCCGCCCACCGGGGGCCGCCGGTGCGGCGCCGACGGCTGCACCATGACCATCGGCATCGGCTACGGCGGCCAGCCCGCCCGCCCCACCGGCCGCTGCCCCCGCTGCGGCACGCCGTACTCCCTCCTGCCCGAGCTGACCGAGGGCACCGTCGTCGGCGACCACTACAAGGTCCTCGGCTGCCTCGCCCACGGCGGCCTCGGCTGGGTCCACCTCGCGGAGGACGTCCACGCGGACGGCCACCGGGTCGTCCTCAAGGGCCAGATCAACGTGAACGACACCCTCGCCCGCCGCGCCGCCGTCGAGGAACGCCGCTCCCTGACCGATCTGCACCACCCGGACATCGTCCGCATCATCACCTACACCGAGCACCAGGTCCCCGGCCGCCCGCCCGGCGGCTACCTGGTCATGGACTACATCGGCGGACGCTCCCTGCAACAGCTCCTCGACGCCGGCGACGTCGAGCGGATCTTCCACGGCCGCCCGCGCCTCGACCACGTCCTCACCTACGGCTGCAAGATCCTCGGGGCCCTCCAGTACATGCACGAACGCGGCCTGCTCTACTGCGACATGAAGCCCGCCAACGTCATCCACTTCGGCCGCGCCGTCAAGGTCATCGACCTCGGCGCCGTCCGTGCCATCGGCGACCGCACCTCCGCCTACGTCTACACGGCCGGCTTCGCCCCGCCCAAGGAGGAGATCGACCGCCGCGGCTGGCACGTCGACAGCGACCTCTACACCGTCGGCATGACCCTCCAGGCCCTGGCCCGCGGCACCGAACCCGCCCGTGGCCTGGCCCCCGACTCCTTCCGCCGCCTCATCGCCCGCGCCACCCACGCCGAACCCCGCGCCCGGTTCCGCTCGGCCGCCGAGATGTCCCGCCAACTCTGGGAGGTCCTGCGCGAGTTCCGCTCGCTCCAGTTCGGCGAGCAGCTGCCGGAGAGCTCCACCCGGTTCCGCGCGTCCGGCGCCAGCCTCGACGCCGGGCTCGGCGCGATCCCCGCCCTGGCCCACTGGACCGGCCGCCCCGGCGACCGCCCCGCCGGCCTGGACGTCACCCCGCCCCCGCCCGCCGAGGTGGCCGGCGCCCTGCCCGAACCGGTCCCCGACCCCGACGACGGCGCCGCCCTGCTCCTGGACACCTTCCCACCCGACGCCCCCGACCGGGTCGCCCGGCAGTGGCCCCGCGAATCCCGCCTCGGCACCCCCGAGACCGCGCTGTGGCTGTGCCGCGCCTACCTCAGAGCGGGCGAGCTGCACGCGGCGGAGAACTGGCTCGCCGAGGCGGAGACCCAGCTCGGGGAACGCGCCGCCGCCCACGACTGGCGCATCGCCTGGCACCACGGCGTCCTGCACCTCAGCAAGGGCGAGGTGGACCGGGCCGGCGCCCGCTTCGACGCCGTGTACCAGGCCCTGCCCGGCGAGTACGTGCCCAAGCTCGCTCTCGGCCACTGCGCCGAGCACACCGGCGGCGGACGCCCGGCCCGGGCCATGCGGTACCACGAGGCCGTCTGGAAACGGGACTCCGCGCACACCGCCGCCGCGTTCGGCCTGGCCCGCGGCCACCTGGCCGGCGGCGACCGGGACGCCGCCGTCCGCGTTCTCGACGAGGTCCCCGCCACCTCCCGCCACCACGACGCCGCGCGCATCGCGGCCGTCCGCATCCGGGCCGGCATCCTGCACGGCAGCCCGCCCACCCCGGCCGGACTGCGGGACGCCGCCCGGCGGTTGCCCGAACTGCGCCTGGACGGCGGGGCCGCGGACGGCGAGTCCCGGGCCCGGCTGGTCGCCGAGGTCCGCGAGAACGCCCTGCACAGCCGGCCGGCCCAGGGCTGGGGACCGGACTTCCCCGCCGGGGACCTCCTCGGCCCCGGGGACGAGGACGGTCTGCGCGTCCGGCTGGAGCACTCCTTCCGGCAGCTGGCCGCGCAGGCCCGCACCGCCGGGGAACACGGCCGGCTGCTCGACCTGGCCCACGCGGTCCGGCCGATGACCACCTTCTGACCACACACGAGCCCGGGGGAGAGGCGGCGATGACCGTGGCCGAGGAGACCGAGGTGACCCTCGCGGTCGGCCAGCAGAAGGAGCTGCCCGCCGTGCCGGACACGGCCGGGCACCGCCCGGACCGGGAGATGCACGCCATCCTGGAGATCGGCGTCAGGAGCCCGGGCGGCGCGGAACGCACCGGCGCGCCCGCACCCGGCACCGGTCCCGCGCTCGCCGAGGTGCTCATCGTCGACACCTCCCGCTCGATGCTCCACCCGGCCGCGAAGCTGCACGCGGCCAAGGACGCCACCGTGGCGGCGGTGCGGATGCTGCCCGACGGCACCGCCTTCGCCGTCCTCTCCGGGCGGTTCGACGCCACCGTGGTCCATCCCGGGCCCGGCCGTCAGGTGCTCGCCGTCGCCGGCCCCGGCGAACGCGAGGCCGCCGAGCGAGCCGTACGGATCCTGGACGCCGACGGCGGCACCGCCGTCGGCGCCTGGCTCGACCTCGCCCGGCGGCTGCTCAAGGACCAGCCCGCGCCCGTCCGCCACGTCCTGCTGCTCACCGACGGACGCAACGAGCACGACGACCGCTCCGACCGGCCGCTGGACACCGTCCTCGACGCCTGCGCCGGCCGGTTCGTCTGCGACGCCTGGGGCATCGGCGACGACTGGGACGCCGAACTGCTGCTGCGCATCACCCGACGGCTCGACGGCCGCGCCCGAGCCGTCCGCGCCGAGTCCGAACTGGCCGCGGCCTACGAGGAGCTGGTGGCCGGACTGCTCGGTACGGCGGTGCCCGAACTGCGTGTCCGGATCACTCCCACCCCCGGCACGGTGATCCGCCAGGTCAAGCAGGTGGTGCCGAACGAGCAGGAGCTGTCACCCGTCCCGGCCGGCCCCGGCGGGCGCGGCGCGGAGTACGTCACCCGCGCCTGGGGCGACGAGGTACGGCACTTCCAGGTCGTGCTGAGCGCCGACCCCACCGGCCGCGAGACCGGCGAGGACCTCCAGCTGGCCGCCGTGGAGATCGCCGTACCCGACACCCGGCGGCCGGTACGGCTGCCCGCGCCGCAGCCCGTCCTGGTGCGCTGGACCGACAACCCGCTCGACGCCTCCCGGCAGCATCCGGGAGTCCGCCGGCACGAGCTGTACCAGCAGGCGAGCGCTGCCGTCGCGCAGGCCTACCGGGCCTGGCTGCGGGGTACGGAAGGCCGCGACACGGCCGACCGCGCCCTCGCCCGCGCGCTGGCGCTCGCCGGTGAACTGGGCGACGCCCAGCTGCTCCGGGCGCTTCGGCTGATCGAGGCGGCGCCGGGCTCCGGCCGGGTCCGGTCCGGACTCAAGGACGTCGACTGGCAGCACCTGATCCTCTCCAGCGCCCTGACGACCCCGCCGGAACCCCCGGCGCCCGCACCGGCGGCGGGACCGGGCGGAGCGGGCACCGCCGCGCGGGCCGGAGGCGGGGCTCCCGCTCCGCCCGCGGCCGACACCGCCACCCCACCCGATGCCGCCGCCCCACCCCCTGCCGCCCCGCCCCGTGCCGCCACACCGCCCGACACCGCAGGCCCGCCCGACGTCTCCGGTTCCGCCGTGCCCGTCCGCCCCGACGGGCTCGTCGAATGCCCCGACTGCAAGTGGCTCGGCCCGGCCGACTCGGTCTACTGCGGGGGCGACTGCGGGCGCCTGCTGCGCGGGACGCCCGCATGAACGCCGGCCGAGGCACGACGCCCCGCGCGGGCGACGGCAGCGGCACCACCACCCCGGCACAGCCGCGGGTGCGCCCGGCCGGCCGGCGCACACCCGGCCCGGCCGCCCGCCGCCTCGCCGCACCGCTCGCCCGGCTCACCGGCGCCGGGCCGCGGCCACCGGCGGACGGCAGCACCACCGCCCACGAACTCGCCGTCCGCCGCCGCCTGCTGCTGGCCCTGTCGGCCCTGCTCACGCTGTCCTTGTTCCTGTCGTACCAGGGCGTGCACGCCGACGCGAACCCGCTGCGCACCTCCAGCGCCCCGGCCGTGCTGTCGCTCGACACCGCGCTGTACGCACTCGGCGAGGCCCAGCAGGACGCCGGAGCGCCGGCCCCGACCAGCGACTTCCAGAAGCAGATCTCGGTCGCCGCGCAGAGCCTCGCCGCCGCGGCGGCCGACGACGACATCGGCCGGCCGGCGGGCCGGCAGGCCCTGCAGACGGTCGCCGGGCTGATCACCGTCTACGCCGTCAAGGTCCAGCAGTCCCAACTCCAGCCCGACGGCAGCGTGCTGCGCGAGGCCTACCTCAGCTACGCCACCAGCATCCTGACCGAGAAGCGCTCCGGGATACAGGCCCGCCTGAAGGGCCTGCAACGAAAGCAGCGCGCCGCCGTGGAGCGGCAGACCTCGTTCGGCCCGCTGCTGTGGACCGCCTGGAGCGCGACCGTGCTGCTGACCCTCGCCCTCGGCGCGGCGCTGCTGGAGACCCAGCGCTTCCTGCGCCACCGCTTCCGGCGCCGCTACAACCGCCGGCTCATCGCCGCGACCGTCCTGTTGCTCGCCGGGATCGCCGTCACCGTGCTGTTCACCGTCTGGACCCAGCAGGGGATGGCGGACACCCGGGCCCTGCTCGACCGCCCGCTGTCCGGGCGGCTCATCCCCGACGCGGGGCGGCGCACCGCCTCGTACCTGGCGCACACCGGCTTCCGCGCGGCGGCGGCGGTGTGGATCCTGATAGGAGGCGTCCTGCTCATGGCACTGGCCGAGACGGGCCTGCGACGGCACATCGACGACTACCGGTTCAGGCCCCGGTGAGCGCGCACCCCGGCGGGCCCGCCACGGCCGCCCCCGGCACCTCTTCCCGGCCCGGCCGCCGCCTGGTCCGCACCGTCACCGTGGTGGCGAGCTGTCTGGCCGTCCTGGCGGCGGCTCTCGTGGCGGGCGTACGCGCCCTCGGGCAGGAGCCGACCGTCACCCTGCTGGCCAACTGGACCGGCGACGACGAGACGAACTTCCGGGAGGCGGTCATCGCGCCCTTCGAGCGGAAGTACCACATCAACGTCGACTACCAGGGCAGCAACGCCGAGAGCCAGGTGCTCGGCGCCGACGTGGAGGCCGGGACGCCACCCGACGTGGTGGTGCTCACCGGCCCCGGCGAACTCGCCCAGTACGCCCGGCAGAAGCACCTCCTGCCGCTCGACGGCCTGGTGGATCGCGCGGACTTCGGCAAGTCCTGGGCCACACCGCTGGCGGACGGGCACGTGTACTGGTTCCCGCTCAAGGCCGACCTGAAGAGCATCGTCTGGTACCCGGCCGACGTCGGGAAGCGGCAGCGCGAACAGGCGGTGCGCCGGCCGGCCGCGTGGTGCGTCGGCATGGGCTCCGGCGCCACCAGCGGCTGGCCCGGCACCGACTGGATCGAGGACATCCTGCTCCAGCGGTACGGCCCCGGCGTCTACCAGCAGTGGGCGGGCGGCAAGCTGCCCTGGCACTCCAAGCAGGTGAAGGCGGCGTGGACCGCCTGGGGCGACCTCGTCGGCGCCGGGGGCGACCCCGGCCTGGTGCGGCGGACCCTGAAGACCCCGTACGAGGCCGCGTCGCAGCCCGTCGCCCGGTCCCCGCGGGGCTGCACGCTGGAACACCAGGCGTCGTTCATCCGCAACCGGCCCGTGTGGCAGGACGCCGACGGCCGCTACGAGTCCTCCGCCCGGCTGATCTTCGGGGCTGCCGGTCCCCGCGCGTGGGAGGTCTCCGGAGACCTGGTGGCCCTGCTGCACGCCACCCCGGAGGCGAAGAAGCTGATCCGCCATCTCGCCTCCGCCGACACCCAGCGCGCCTGGAGCGAGCAGGAGTCCGGCTTCTCCGTCCACGCGGGCGTCCGGCCCGCCGCCCCCGGTGACGCCGGTTCGGCCTGGCACCGCTCGCTCGCGCTCGCTCTCCGCGACGAGCGGGCGGTGCACTGCTTCGACGCCTCCGACGCGATGCCGCCCGCGGTACGCGACGCGTTCGCCGAGGCGACGATCGAGTTCCTCGCCCACCCCCGCCACCTGGACGCCCTGCTGCGCTCCCTGGACACCCTCAGCCGGACCCGGGACCAGACCTGGCTGCCGTCGGTGTGCGACCGCTCGCCGTGAACCCCTGGCGCGCGGCGCCGTACGCCCGGCCCCCCCCGGACGGGGCGGCAGGCTCAGCCGCGTCCCCAGGGGAGCGTGAGCGCCCGCCCCTGCGCCCGGCCCGCCTCCGCGGCGGGCCGGCGGGTGTCCGGGTCCAGCGGATTGTCGCCGATCGCCGCGGCCGACGCCTCGTCGGGAGCGACCACGACGACCTCGGCGCCCCGGGCGCGCAACTCCGCCACGGTCTGCTCCAGCGGCTGCTCGCTGGGGAACGGCTCGACGGCGCCCAGCGGCACCAGCACCAGCACCCGGTCGGCACCGGCGGCGAGGTCGACGTTGGCGATCGACCGCACCCCGCCGTCCACGTACCGGCGGTCGCCGATCGTCACCGGCGGCCACACGCCCGGCACGGCACAGCTCGCCGCGACGGCGTCCACCAGGGGCACCCCGGAGGACCGGTCGAAGACGCGGGGCTCACCGCTCGCCGCGTCCACCGCGACGACCTTCAGGGCCCGTTCCGGCCACCCGTGGGCGGGCAGCCGCGAGGCGATCACCGCGCGCCGCTCCGGCTCGGACACCGTCCGCGCCGCGAGCGCCACCTGACCGACCGCCCGCCGCAAGTCCGCGACGGAGGCGGCGGATTCCATGGCGGCACCGATCTCCGCGGCGAACTTCTCCAGGTCCATCTCGGCCCTGATCTCGGCGCTCTGCAACGCGGGGTCCGTCTGCCGCGCGTACAGCTCCTCCAGGCTCAGCCCGCTGCCCACCTGGGCCGCCACGGTGGACCCGGCGGAGGTCCCCACGAGCAGACCGGCCCCCGTCACGTCCTGCCCGGCGTCGCGGAGTCCCGCCAGCAGCCCCGTGAGCCAGGCGATCCCGCCCACGCCACCGCCACCCAGCACCAACGCCCCGTTCATACGGACCCCTTCCGTCACGTCCTTGATCCCTGCGTACGACACCGGACGGGCCCGCGCGCATTCCCCGCCGCCGGACCGTGGTGCCGACGAGGGCCGGTACGAAGAGGGTGGCCGCCTGCGAGGAGATCCGGGGCCGTGTGGGCCGTGCACCAGCCCATCGCACCCTGCTGGTCGACGGCTTCCTGGCCGGTCTGTGGAAGCTGGAACCCGACGCCCTGGTCGTCGAAGTCTTCGGTGAGCTGACGAAGGCCCGGCGGGAGGAGGTGGCCGCGGAGGGGGAGCGGATGCTGCGCGTGCCGCACCCGGGGGCGTCGTACGCCATCCGGTTCGGGGAGGTGCCGCGGCGGTGAGACCCGGCGGCGCGGAGTGCACGGCGGGGCGCCTCGTCGCCGCCGGCGGGCGGTGCGGGCGTGCGTGGGCCGCGGTCCGGCGCGAGCCGGGCATTGGATAGGGGGCGTTGCGGGCCGCTCGTGGTGGCTCGCAACGCCCCCTGGCAATCACCCGAGGGGTGCTCGGGAAATCTTCCGGGTTACGAGTTGACCTGCGTGGTCACCAGGTTCGAGAAGGTGGTCAGCCGGGTGTAGACACCCGGGTAACCGGCCTCCGCGCACCCCTCGCCCCAAGAAGTGATCCCTGCCAGGACGCCCCCGATGAGCAGGGGACCGCCGCTGTCGCCCTGGCAGGTGTCTACGCCGCCGGATGTGTATCCGGCGCACACCATGTCGGACTGGACGAAGTCCGATCCGTAGGAGGAACGGCAGCTGGAGTCGGACACGATCGGCACGGTCGCGGTCCGCAGCTGGTTGGAGGAGCTGCCGTTCTCCGAGGTGGTCCCCCAGCCGAGGATCCGGGCCGTGGTGCCGGCCGCGTAGACGCTCGTCTGGGAGGAGGAGACGTACGACGCCGTGGTGTACGGCATCGACGTCGAAAGGGTCAGCACGGCCACGTCGTCGCCGTTGGTGGCGTCCGAGTAGTCCGGGTTGATCCAGATCTTGCTGACCCGGCTCACCGTGCCGTTGGTGCCGTTCAGATACGTCCGGCCGCCGACGACGCGGACGCTGCTCGTGGTCTCGCCGACCATGCAGTGCGCCGCGGTCACGACCTTCTTGGGCGCCACCAGGGTGCCGCCGCAGAACTGGTTCTGGGACGCGTCCGTGATCTGCATCATGAACGGGTACGCGGTCGTCGTGGTCGTCGTACCGCCGACGATGGGCTGAGGGGCGGCGTTCGCCGTGGGGGAGGCGAGCAGCGCGGTCGCCGCGGCGGCGGCGGTGGCCACCAGGGTCGCGGCGGTCTTTCTGGCACGTCTGAGCCCGAACATGAGTCTCCTCAGTGGGGGTTGCACCGGTGGGGGGTCGCGCGGGTGTGGGGGTTCTGCATGGGGGTCGCGGGACCGACCCCCATGTGCCCGGGCGAGCGGCACGCCCTTTACGCTAGGACCCGGAACCCTCGGCTCCCAATGAGGGAACCCCCTAAGGGGTTGGGTGAGGGAAAACCCTCGGTCCGGTTCAGTTAACCGGCCGTGTTCTCACTTCGCGCGGCGAGCCGCCGCCAATCGGACGATGTCGACGCGCGATCGGATCCCCAGCTTGCGGTAGACCCGGGTCAGCGTCGCCTCCACCGTCTTCACGCTGATGAACAGCCGGGCCGCGATCTCCCGGTTGGTGGCGCCCTCCATGACGAGTGCGGCGACCTGACGCTCCATCGCGGCCAGCGCGTCCAGGGCGCCCAGGGTGTCCGGCACGGCGGGCGCCGGTTCCGGCTCGCGGACGGTACGGGCCTCGTCCACCTGGCGCAGCCAGGGCAGCGCCCGGCAGCGCCGGAACATGCGGGTGGCCTCGTCGAAGGCCGCCGCGGCCGTGCCTTTCCGGGCGTCCGAGGTGCCGAAGCCCGTGGCCGGATACCGGCCGTGCTCGGGCCTGCGGGCCTCCGTGCGCTCGGTCTCCTGCCACGGACGGGCCCCTTCGGCCGGGCGCCGGCCCCGCAGCCGGGCCAGCGCGAACGCGGCCCGCGCCTCCTCCAGGCCGTAGCCGAGCTTGCCGAGGCGGTCCTGAGCGGACGTCAGCTGGGCGACGGCCGCCTCCAGGTCTCCCTGGGCGGCGCGCACCAGGGCCTCGGACCGGTCGAGCACGGCCAGCACGCTCTCCCGGCCGAGCCGCAGGGCGTGCTCGCGGCTGACGTCGATGACGTCCTGCGCCTCGGCGGGTTCACCGATCCGGACGAGCGCCTCGGCGAGGTCGCCGTGCCAGCGGCCGCGGGCCGGGTCGGTGATGCCGAGCGCCAGCTCCAGGCTGCGCACCCGGCGCAGCGAGCGCACGGTGCCCGCCGGGTCCCCGGCCACCAGCTGGGCGTATCCGAGGGCGCCCAGCGCACGGGAGAGGTACATCTGGTCGCCGTCCTCCTCGGCGTGCTCCACCGCCTCCCGGGCCAGCGCCAGCGCCCGGTCCACGTCGCCGCCGGATGCCTCCGCGAGCGAGGTGAGCATCGCCGAGGCGGTCTCGCCGATCCCGGAGTCCCGGGCCAGCCGCAGGCTGTCCTGGGCCAGGTCGAGGGCGCGCCCGCAGTGCCCGGCCCGCAGTTCGGTCTCGGCGAGGCCGCGCAGGAAGTGCACCTCGCTCTCCACCGAACCGCGCCGGCGGACCTCGCGCAGCAGCGCGGTGACGGTGGCCCGGGCCTCGGCCAGCTGGTCGCCCATGACCAGCCAGCGGAACCGGGCGCTGCCCGCGCCGTTGTGATGGCAGGCGACCCGGGGGTCCTGAGGTTCCTTCAGGGCCCGTTTGATGGTGCGGGGTGCCTCCGGATGGCCCATCAGGGTCTCGGTCTGGGCCTGGAAGGCGAGGGCGAGCAGCTCGGTGCGCCGCTCCCGGCCGCGGGCGGCCAGCTCGGCGGCGTGCGCGGCG
The DNA here is from genome assembly GCF_055600785.1 of Streptomyces sp. NPDC038200. Taxonomy (NCBI): domain Bacteria; kingdom Bacillati; phylum Actinomycetota; class Actinomycetes; order Kitasatosporales; family Streptomycetaceae; genus Streptomyces; species Streptomyces sp. NPDC038200. The sequence continues at coordinate 106,692 of NZ_JBVJYH010000001.1, read as the reverse complement.
GCCTCCCGGGCCTCGGTGAAGTCGCCCTCCACGATCAGTGCCCGCCAGGCCAGCTGGTAGTGGACGAGGGCCAGCAGCCGGGGGTCGTCGCCGGCGTCGGCGAGGGCCTGCGGGAAGACGGCGTCGACCTCGGCCATGGTGTGCCCGGCGGTGTCGATCACGATGATCCAGGCCCGTACCCGGTCGGCGGGCACGGTCGCCCGGGTCAGCACCTCGCGGGCGATGTCCCGGGCCAGGTCGACCTCGCCGGCGGTGATGGCGTCCTCGGCGGCGGTGAGCCGGCGCTCCTCCTGGCTCGGGGTGCCGTCGGCGGGGGTGTGCCGGGCGGCGAGCAGCCCCAGTTGAGCGGCGACCGACGGCGCTCCGCGGTCCCGGGCGAGGGCCGCGGCCTCGGCGAGCCGGGCGGCGACCTCGGGGTCGGTGCCGGTGGTGGCCAGCGCCAGGTGCCGGGCCCGTTCTATCGGGTCGGAGGCGGCGGTGGACAGCGCGGCGTGGGCGGCCCGCCGTTCGTGCGCGGGGGCCTCCGCGTACAGGGCGGCCGAGATCAGCGGGTGCGCGAACCGTACGGCCGGGGCGTCGGGCTCGGTGGCCAGCAGCCCGAGTTCGGCGGCCTGGGCGCACTCGGCCTCGGCGTTGTCCCGGCCGGCCGCGAGCAGCAGCGCCGGGGTGGGGCGGGCCCCCGCGCTGGCCACCAGGAGGGTGCGGCGGGCCTCCACGGACAGCATGTCGAGGCGGCTGAGGACCAGGGCGCGCAGCGAGGTCGGTACCGGCAGCGGCTCGCCGGGCCGGGGCGGGGTGGGGTTCTCGGCGAGGGCGCGGCCGAGTTCCAGGGCGAACAACGGGTTGCCGCCGCTGGTGCGGTGGATCTCGCGGACGGTGGAGCGGGTCAGGGCGCCGTGGCCGCGGTGGTCGAGCAGCTGGGCGACCTGGGTGCGGGTCAGCGGGCCCAGCCGGACCGCGCGGGTGTCCGGCGGGCAGGCGCGCAGGTGGCGGTCGTACTCCTGGCTCTCCTGTCCCTCGGTGCGGACCGCGCACAGCAGTTGTACGGGGGTGCCCTCCAGGCGGCGGGCGGCGAAGCCGAGGAGTTCGGCGCTGGCCGGGTCCAGCCACTGCAGGTCGTCGGCGACGACCAGGACCGGGCCGTGGGCGGCGAGCGCGCGCAGCGCGGAGAGCACCGCGAGGCGCAGGGCGAGGCCGTCGCGTTGCAGGCTGGACTCGCCGCGACCGGTGAGCGCGGACTCCAGGGCGGTGCGCTGGGCGGCGGGCAGCCGGGGGGAGACCTCGTCGAGGACCAGGCCGAGGAGGTCGGCGAGGGCGAGGAAGGGGAGATGGGATTCGGACTCCGTCGCCGAGCAGCGCAAGACGGTGCGCGCGGTGGCGCCGTATTCCTCGGCCAATGCCCGCAGGACGGTGGACTTTCCTATTCCCGCGGGGCCGTGGAGCAGCACACTGCCCCCGGAGGCGAGTTGCCCGCGGGCGCCGGCGGACAGCTCCTCGCGGCCGATGACCAGGTCGGGGCGGCACCTTGCAGGCTCCTGGAAGTCCCGTCGCACGGTCACCGCTCCCCTCGTGTGTCGTGTCCGGGCCAAATTCTAGGCAACGATCCTTGAAATTCGGACGGAAGCCGTGGTGAGGGAAATAACAAACGGTCAAGCATAAGTAAATTCAAAGCGGCGCTGAATGAATGGGCAGGTTTCCTCGCCGCCTTCGGGTCACGGCAGCAGCCCCGCCCTCCGGGCCGCGGTCACCGCCTCCCCTCGCGTGTGCGCGCCCAGCTTCCGCATCGCCGAGCGCAGATAGCCCTTGACCGTCTCCGGGCGCAGGCCGAGCCGTTCGGCCACCGCCGCGTTGGTGGCCCCTGCCGCCACCCAGGACAGCACGTCCAGCTCGCGTGGCGCCAGGGTCACGCCCTCGGCTCGCGGCGGTGCGGTCAGCAGACCGCACGCGGCCAGCAGTTCCGCCCGCACGCGAGGGTCGCCGATCCGGGGGGCCAGCGCCCGCAGCGCCGCATGCGCCTCGCGCACCTGCTCCCAGGCCGCACCCCGATCGGGGCCGGTCCGCTCCGGCCGGGCCGCCGCCAGCAGCCCCCGCGCCTCGTCCCGCACCACCAGCACCTGCTCCACGTCCCGGGCCACCGCCATCGCCGCGGCCAGCGTGCGGTCGCCGAGCGGCTGGGCCGAGCGCAGCGCTCCGTACAGCACCCCGCGCACCCGGCGCCGCACCACGACCGGCACCGCGAGCACCGACCGGATGCCCTCGGCGGCCACCGGTACGTCGTACTCGTGGCTGATCTGCCGGGAGCTGGAGTAGTCCGGGACCGCGCAGGGCCGGGCCAGTGCCACCGCCTTGCCGCCGAGCCCGTTGCCGGAGGTCACCGCGAGGGAGCGCAGGGCCGCCGTGGTGGTGCCGCTCAGCTCGCTGATGCGGATCTGCGGCCTGCCCGACTCCACCAGGCCGCCGAAGGCGACGGGGAGCCCCGTCAGGCGTCGCAGCCGGGCCAGCGCGCCGCCGATCTCCACCGCCCCCACCGCGTCTGCCGTCACCTTTCCGCCCCTTCGGCCGCCCACACCCCCGTTCGGGGGTAGTGAGACCTGCATCACGGATTAGACGATGCCAGAGAGCCGCCCGGCAATGGTCCGGAACACGGGAGTGAACCGAGGGCACGCCGGCGGCGAGGACGCGAGCGCGCCCCGGGGGGCGAGCACGGTCGCGGACTCGCCACCGGCCGGGAGCGCCCGCAGGGGAACGACCAGACGAGCAGGGGAGACGCTGATGACCACGGCGACGGATGCCTTCAGGAGCGCACGGGACTTCCTGCTGGAGCATCGCGAGGACTATGCCACCGCCTACGAGGGCTTCCGCTGGCCCCGGCCCGACCACTTCAACTGGGCGCTGGACTGGTTCGACGTGATCGCCGCCGGCAACGACCGCACGGCGCTGCACATCGTCGAGGAGGACGGCTCCGAGATCCGGCTGTCCTTCGCCGAGCTGGCGGAACGCTCCACCCGGGTGGCCCGGTGGCTGCGCGAGCGCGGGGTCGCCGCCGAGGACCGCATCCTCGTCATGCTCGGCAACCAGGCCGAGCTGTGGGAGACCGCGCTGGCGGCGATGAAGCTGCGCGCGGTGGTCATCCCGGCCACCCCGCTGCTCGGCCCGGCCGACCTGGCCGACCGGGTGGACCGGGGCCGGGTGAAGCATGTGATCGTGCGGGCCGAGGACACCGCCAAGTTCGCCGACGTGCCCGGCACCTACACCCGGATCTCCGTCGGCGGCCTGCCGGAGGAGGGCTGGGAGCCGTACGAGGACGCGTACGTGGCCCCCGCCGACTTCGTCCCCGACGGCCCGACCCTGGCCGACGACCCGCTGATGCTCTACTTCACCTCGGGGACGACCGCCCGCCCCAAGCTGGTCGAGCACACCCACACCTCGTACCCCATCGGGCACCTGTCCACCATGTACTGGGTCGGTCTCGCACCGGGCGACGTGCACCTGAACATCTCCTCGCCCGGCTGGGCCAAGCACGCCTGGTCCAACCTGTTCGCGCCGTGGAACGCGGAGGCGACCGTCTTCATCTTCAACTACACCCGCTTCGACGCGACCCGGCTGATGGCCGAGATGGACCGGGCCAAGGTCACCACCTTCTGCGCCCCGCCGACCGTGTGGCGCATGCTGATCCAGGCCGACCTCGGCCGGCTGGGCACCCCGCCCCGGGAGGCCGTGGCCGCCGGCGAGCCGCTCAACCCCGAGGTCATCGAACAGGTCCGGCGCGCCTGGGGCGTGACCATCAGGGACGGCTTCGGGCAGACCGAGACCGCCGTGCAGGTCTCCAACAGCCCCGGCCAGCCGCTGAAGACCGGCTCCATGGGGCGTCCCAGCCCCGGCTTCCGGGTGGAACTCCTCGACCCCGTCTCCGGAGCGCCCGGCGCCGAGGAGGGCGAGATCGCCCTCGATCTCTCCGAGTGCCCGGTCGGCCTGATGACCGGGTATCACGGTGACCCCGACCGCACGGCGGAGGTCATGGCGGGCGGCTACTACCGGACGGGTGATATCGCGTCCAGGGACGAAGAGGGGTATCTCACCTATATCGGCCGGAGCGACGATGTGTTCAAGGCCTCCGACTACAAGGTGAGTCCGTTCGAGCTGGAGAGCGCGCTGCTGGAGCACGAGGCGGTGGCCGAGGCGGCCGTCGTGCCCGCCCCGGACGAGCTGCGGCTCGCCGTGCCGAAGGCCTACGTCGTCCTCGCCGAGGGCTGGACGCCGGGACCCGACACCGCGAAGGTGCTCTTCGAGCACTCCCGGGAAGTGCTCGCTCCGTACAAGCGCATCCGCAGGCTGGAGTTCGGCGCCCTGCCCAAGACCGTCTCCGGCAAGATCCGCCGGATCGAGCTGCGCGAGGCCACGGCCGCCGGCTCGCGTGACGAGTACCGCGAGGAGGACTTCCGGTGACCGCGCAGCAGTCCTACACGCACGGGACGAGTCCGACCGTCCTGCTCGGCGACACCATCGGCGCCAGCCTGGACCGGGCCGTGGCGGCCTGGCCGGACCGGGAGGCCCTGGTCGACGTGGAGTCGGGGCGGCGCTGGACGTACGCCGAGTTCGGCGCGGCGGTCGAGGAGCTGGCGCGGGCCCTGATGGCCAGTGGGATCGCCAAGGGGGACCGGGTGGGCATCTGGGCGGTCAACTGCCCGGAGTGGGTCCTGGTCCAGTACGCCACCGCCCGCATCGGCGCGATCATGGTCAACATCAACCCGGCGTACCGCACCCACGAGGTCGAGTACGTCCTCCAGCAGGCCGGCGTCCGCCTCCTCGTCGCCTCGCTCCGCCACAAGACCAGCGACTACCGTGCGATGGCCGAGCAGGTGCGGGGCAAGTGCCCCGAGCTGCGCGAGGTCGTGTACCTCGGCGACCCGAGCTGGGAGGCGCTGCTCGGACGGGCGGCCCCGGACGTCTCCTACCCGGAGCTGTCCTGCGACGACCCCATCAACATCCAGTACACCTCGGGCACGACCGGCTTCCCGAAGGGCGCCACCCTCTCCCACCACAACATCCTCAACAACGGTTACTTCGTGGGGGAGTCGATCGCCTACACCGAGCGCGACCGGATCTGCATCCCGGTGCCCTTCTACCACTGCTTCGGCATGGTCATGGGCAACCTGGCGGCCACCTCGCACGGCGCCTGCATGGTCATCCCGGCCCCGTCCTTCGACCCGAGGGCCACGCTGGAGGCGGTGCAGCAGGAGCGGTGCACGTCCCTGTACGGCGTCCCGACCATGTTCATCGCCGAGCTGAACCTCCCCGACTTCGCCTCCTACGACCTCTCCAGCCTGCGCACCGGCATCATGGCGGGCTCGCCCTGCCCGGTGGAGGTGATGAAGCGGGTGGTGGCCGAGATGCACATGGAGCAGGTCTCCATCTGCTACGGCATGACGGAGACGTCACCGGTGTCGTTGCAGACACGGATCGAGGACGACCTGGAGCACCGCACCGCCACGGTCGGCCGCGTCCTGCCCCACCTGGAGGTCAAGGTCGTCGACCCGGCCACCGGCGTCACCCGGCCGCGCGGCACGGCGGGCGAGCTGTGCACCCGCGGCTACAGCGTGATGCTCGGCTACTGGGACGAGCCGGAGAAGACGGCCGAGGTGATCGACGCGGGCCGCTGGATGCACACCGGGGACCTCGCGGTGATGCGCGAGGACGGCTACGTCGAGATCGTCGGCCGGATCAAGGACATGATCATCCGGGGCGGCGAGAACATCTACCCGCGCGAGGTCGAGGAGTTCCTCTACGCCCACCCGAAGATCCGGGACGTCCAGGTCGTCGGGGTGCCGCACGAGCGGTACGGCGAGGAGGTCCTCGCCTGCGTCATCCCGCGCGACCCCGCCGACCCGCTCACGCTGGAGGAGGTGCGGGACTTCTGCGCGGGCCGGCTCGCGCACTACAAGATCCCCAGTCGGCTGCGGATCCTCGACTCCTTCCCGATGACGGTGTCGGGGAAGGTGCGCAAGGTGGAACTGCGGGAGAAGTACGGGGTGTGAAACGCCCGCGAACGAGCATGCGCTGAGTGTTCCACGGCGCTCCCCGGGTGAGCGCGCCGTCGGCGGCGTACTCGCCCCGGGGGGCGTCGGGACTGTCCGGCCGGCGGCCGCGCCCGGGGTGCCGCGCCGGCCGCGTCCGCGGGAGGGTCAGGCCCGCCCGTCCCGCGCCCGCCTCCCCGGGACCGGCGCCCCCGTGACGTGCAGGGTCTCGGCCGGGTCGTTCACCGGCTGCGGCACTCCCGCCAGGTCCAGCACGAACAACGGGATCCCGAGCGTGTCCGCACCGGACCGGGCGGCGTCGGTGTAGCCGGCGAGGGAGAAGTACACGCATCCGGCGCTCTCGGTCATCGCCGTCAGCCACAGGCACTCCACGTCCCGCGGCGCGGCCGGGCGCACGCCGGGGTCCACCTGGGCGAGCAGTCCGCGGGCGGCGAGCCCGATGCCGTTCGGGGGCCGCTGGTCGGCCCGGCGGATGCCCTGGTAGCCGAGCCAGCGCAAGTAGAGCGCGGCGGTGGTGACGGCGTCGCGGGCGGTGCGGATGCTGCGGGGCCGGAACGGAGGCCGGTGCCCGGCCGGCCGGGGTGCGTCACCGGGTTCCCGGGTGCCGCCGTCGGCCGGTGGGTGGCCGGCGGCCCGTGCCGGCGGACCGTCGCCCTGCGCCGCCGCCGGGCCGCCGGAGGGCGCCGCCGCCACCGGAACGCGCAGGACCGTGCCGCACGGGCAGCCCAGCTCCGGTCGGGGCCAGTGGTTGTGGCGCCCGCAGGCCGCGCACGGCACGGTGAGCCACTCCTCCTCCCAGGCGCGGTGCGCCGCCACGGCCGGCTCGGCCGCCGGATCCAGCGGCGGGGCGGCCGGCGTCCCGCAGACGCAGGGATAGGCCGGCGCGGTGTAGACGTGCGCGCGCCGGCAGATCGGACAGCGCACCGGAACGCTCTCGGGCATGGCCCACTCCAAGGCGTCGCGTCGGGACGGCGCTCCCCATGGTGCTCCTCCCCGGACGCTCCTGTCCGGCGCTTGCCGGTGTCCGGACCGCTCTTGACGACCTCCGCCCACTTCCCTACATTGCTTCCAGATAGTAGAAGTTGAGTTCCGCAATACGGAAATGCGGAGATCGATCATCTGGAGACTGTGCTCACCGCGGGGCGCGACGGGAGTACGCATCCGAGAAGCCGAAGCAGGAGTACTCGATGGCTCGTATGACCGCTGCCCGCGCGGCAGTTGAGATCCTCAAGCGCGAGGGCGTCACCGACGCCTTCGGTGTGCCGGGCGCGGCGATCAACCCGTTCTACAAGGCACTCAAAGAGGGTGGCGGCATCAGCCACACCCTCGCCCGCCACGTCGAGGGCGCCTCGCACATGGCCGAGGGCTACACCCGCACCCGGCCGGGCAACATCGGCGTCTGCATCGGCACCTCCGGCCCGGCCGGCACGGACATGATCACCGGTCTGTACTCCGCCATCGGCGACTCCGTCCCGATCCTGTGCATCACCGGGCAGGCGCCCACGAACGTCATCCACAAGGAGGACTTCCAGGCCGTCGACATCGCCTCGATCGCCAAGCCGGTCACCAAGATGGCGGTGACCGTCCTGGAGGCCGCGCAGGTCCCCGGCGTCTTCCAGCAGGCCTTCCACCTGATGCGCTCCAGCCGCCCCGGCCCGGTCCTGATCGACCTGCCGATTGACGTCCAGCTCACCGAGATCGAGTTCGACCCGGAGACGTACGAGCCGCTGCCGGTCTACAAGCCGACCGCGACCCGTGCCCAGATCGAGAAGGCCCTCTCCTTCCTCCTGGAGTCCGAGCGCCCGGTCATCGTCGCCGGCGGCGGCGTCATCGGCGCCGACGCCTCCGACCTGCTGGTCGAGTTCGCCGAGCTGACCCAGACCCCGGTCGTGCCGACCCTGATGGGCTGGGGCACCCTGCCCGACGACCACGACCTCAACGCCGGCATGGTCGGCGTCCAGACCTCGCACCGCTACGGCAACGCGAACTTCCTGGAGTCCGACTTCGTCCTCGGCATCGGCAACCGCTGGGCCAACCGCCACACCGGCTACAAGCTCGACGTCTACCGCCAGGGCCGCAAGTTCGTCCACGTCGACATCGAGCCCACCCAGATCGGCAAGATCTTCCCGCCGGACTACGGGGTGGTCTCCGACGCCAAGGCCGCCCTGGAGCTGTTCGTCGAGGTCGCCAAGGAACTGAAGGCCGAGGGCAGACTGCCCGACCGGGCCGGCTGGGTCGCCTCCACCCAGGAGCGCAAGGCCACCCTGCTGCGCCGCACGCACTTCGACAACGTGCCGATGAAGCCGCAGCGCGTGTACGAGGAGATGAACAAGGCCTTCGGCCCCGAGACCCGGTACGTCACCACGATCGGCCTCTCCCAGATCGCCGGCGCGCAGATGCTGCACGTCTACCAGCCGCGCCACTGGATCAACTGCGGCCAGGCCGGCCCGCTCGGCTGGACCATCCCGGCCGCGATCGGCGTCGCCAAGGCCGACCCGGACTCCCCGGTGGTCGCGCTCTCCGGCGACTACGACTTCCAGTTCATGATCGAGGAGCTGGCGGTCGCCGCCCAGCACCGGATCCCGTACGTGCACGTCCTGGTCAACAACGCCTACCTGGGCCTGATCCGCCAGGCGCAGATCGGTCTGGACATCAACTTCCAGGTGAACCTGGAGTTCGAGAACATCAACACGCCCGAGATCGGCGTGTACGGCGTCGACCACGTCAAGGTCGCCGAGGGCCTGGGCTGCAAGGCGATCCGGGTCACCGAGCCGGACCAGCTGGGCGCCGCCTTCGAGCAGGCGAAGAAGCTGGCCGCCGAGTACCGGGTGCCGGTCGTCGTCGAGGCGATCCTGGAGCGGATCACCAACATCTCGATGAGCCGCACCATGGACATCAGCGACATCAGCGAGTTCGAGGACCTGGCCACCGAGCCCGGCCACGCGCCGACGTCGATCAGGACGCTGAAGGTCTGACAGACCTCCGGCGAGCAGGGGCGGCCCGTCCAGGGGAGACGGGCCGCCCCTGCGGCATGCCCACCCCGCGGGCCCGGCCGTCCCTCAGTCGAACCCGCCGCCTCCGCATCCGCCCCCGTGGTCGTGGCCCCCGTGGCCGTGCCCCCCGTGCGCACCACCACCGTGACCGTGACCGTCGCCGTCCCAGCCGGCCGGGTCCGAGTCGTCGTACAGGCGGCGGAGATCGTCGCCCCGGCCGAACGGGAAGCGCCCCTCGTCCGCGAGCGCGCCCCGGCCGGTGAGCCCGGCCTCGCGGGCGAAGCGCGGCACGAGGACGGTCAGGGCCCGCTCGCCGTACAGCGCGACGGCGAGCAGCATCTCCGCCTCCGGCAGGCCGTCGGGCGCCTCGGGGAGCGGGCGGCGCTCACGCAGCTCCGCCAGCTCGCGGCGGGCGGCGCGGGTACGGCCGGGCGGCAGTGCGCGCAGCAGCCCCTGAGCCGCCAGCTCGGAGCGCATCCGGGCCAGCGCCCGCCGCACCACCGCGCGGCCGGGCAGCTCCCGCGGTCCGGCGGGCCGGTAGAGGCCGGTGCGGACCGCCTTCTCCAGCGGGTGCCGGACGGCCTCGGCGCCGCCCGTGGCGGCCTTGCGCAGCGTGCCCGGCCGGCCCGCCTCGACCGCGCCGCGCAGATGCAGTCCGAGCACGGCCACGGTCACGGCGGCGCGGTCGCCCCCGCGCAGCAGCGCGACCGCGCACGGATCCAGTGGAACAGACGTCGTACGGCCCATGGGACACCCCCCGGTGCCGGGCCCGCCGCCCCGTGCCGACGGGCCCCGTGTGCCCCTGATGTGCCCGCTCGCCGGGGCGTCGAAGCCTGGGCCGCGCTGTTCAGAGGTCGATGTGAGGGTTGCGTAGCCCGGCTACGGCCCCTGCCGTACGCGTCGCCGCTACAGCTCGTGCTCCGACAGGCCGGGCCAGTCGTCCGGGCCGCCGCCCTGCCATTCGATCAGGTCGTTCTCCTCCACCTCGATGCGGTCCAGGTCCGCCAGCCGCAGGATCTCCACGACGTCGTCCAGATGCGAGGCGATCCCCAGCGTCACGTCCCCCTCGGTGACCCGCCGGGAGCCGTCCAGGGCCGGGGAGTGGACCACGATGTGCGGGTGGTGCGTCGGATTGCCCATGGCATCAGCGTCCTGCGGAAGCGCCCGGTGCGCACGCCGGAGCCGGAACAGCGCGGAGCGCCCCCCTGGCCAGGGGGGCGCTCCGGTGTCACGTGGTGGCCGTCCGACGGCGCGAGGCTGGGCGCGACAGGTCGTTCGCGCCGCCGGACGGGGCGGGTGGCCCCGCGAAGGGGGCTGGGTGGGACCGCGGTGGATGCGACGGAGCCGGGAGCCCTTCCCTCTGGTCGAGAAGGGCACTCGGATCCTTCACCACCGCACTGGCTCGCATGCCGCCGCGGTCCTCGCCCTGCCCGCGCTCTCCGTCCGCCGGCCACCCCTCATCCGGGCCGCCGGGCGTGCTGCGCGGGCCGCGTGCGGAGATCGTGACCTCCCGTCAGATCCCGTACGCTGCTCGTGGTTCCCGGTGCTCAGTCCTCGCGCAGGGCGTGGACCGCCTCCTCCACGCGCCTGCCGTACTCGGGGTCGGCGGCGTGGAAGTGGGCCAGGTTCTTCTCGATCACGTCGTCGCGGGAGACCTGCGAGAGGCTGCCGGCGATGTTCGCGACCAGGCGGGACTTCTCCTCCTCCGACATCAGCCGGTACAGCTCGCCGGCCTGGAAGAAGTCGTCGTCCTTGGCGTGGAGCGGAGCCGCGTGGGTGCCCGTGTGGCCGGCCACCGCCAGCGGGGACGACAGCGGGCGGCCGGTCTCCGCCGGGCCGTCGTAGGAGTTCGGCTCGTAGTTCTTGGCGCCGCGGCCCTGGCCGTTGACCGCCATGAGGCCGTCGCGGCCGTAGTTCCGGGCGCCGCCCGGGACCGCCTTCGGGGCGTTCACGGCGAGCAGGGTGTGGTTGACGCCCAGGCGGTAGCGGTGGGCGTCCGCGTAGGCGAACAGGCGGCCCTGGAGCATCTTGTCCGGGGACGGGCCGATGCCGGGCACGAAGTTGTTCGGGGAGAACGCGGCCTGCTCGACCTCGGCGAACACGTTGTCCGGGTTGCGGTCGAGGACCAGGCGCCCCACCCGCTGGAGCGGGTAGTCCTGGTGCGGCCACACCTTGGTCAGGTCGAACGGGTTGAAGCGGTAGTCCGCCGCCTCGGCCGCCGGCATGATCTGGACGTACAGGGTCCAGGACGGGTGCACACCCCGCTCGATCGCCTGGAGCAGGTCGGTCTGGTGCGAGTTGGCGTCCTTGCCCGCCAGTTCCTGCGCCTGCTCGGTGGACAGGCTGCGGACGCCCTGGTTCGTCTTGAAGTGGTACTTGACGAAGAAGGCCTCGCCCTGGGCGTTCGTCCACTGGTAGGTGTGCGAGCCGTAGCCGTTCATGTGCCGGTACGACGCCGGGATGCCGCGGTCGCCCATCAGCCAGGTCACCTGGTGCGTGGCCTCGGGGGCGTGCGCCCAGAAGTCCCAGACGTTGTCCGGCTCCTGCTTGCCGGTGAACGGGTCCCGCTTCTGCGAGTGGATGAAGTCGGGGAACTTGATGGGGTCCTTGATGAAGAACACCGGGGTGTTGTTGCCGACGAGGTCGTAGTTGCCCTCCTCGGTGTAGAACTTCACCGCGAAGCCACGCGGGTCACGGACGGCGTCCGCGCCGCCGAGGGAGTCGGCGACCGTGGAGAAGCGCAGGAACACCTCGGTGCGCTTGCCGACCGTGCCGAGGAAGGCGGCGTGGGTGTAGCCGGTGACGTCGTCCGTCACCTCGAAGTGGCCGTACGCGCCGGAGCCACGGGCGTGCACCACACGCTCCGGGATCCGCTCGCGGTTGAAGCGCGCGAGCTTCTCCAGGAGGTGCTGGTCCTGGATCAGGAGCGGGCCGCCGACGCCGGCGGAGGCGGAGTTCTGGTTGTCGGCGACCGGTGCGCCGGACTCTGTCGTGAGCACGCGCTTCGACATCGTGGACCTTCCGTGCGGGAGTCAGCGGAAACCTGTTTCCGCTTTGTGGAGCCTAGGAGGGGGGTGTTCTGAGCGTCAACAGTTTGTTGAAGTAGATTCCGGGCCGCGACGCCGCCTGGGCGCGACAGGACAGGTGTCGGCGGCGCCGCGACCCGGAAGTCCGGGGAGGGCCGTCAGACCTGGGCGCCGGACAGGCGCTCCACGGCCCGCAGCAGGGCCGAGTGGTCCAGGCCGCCGTCGCCCTGGGCGCGCAGCGACGCCACCAGCTGGGCGACCACGGCGCCCACCGGCAGGGCCGCGCCGACGTTGCGGGCGGCGTCGGTGACGATGCCCATGTCCTTGTGGTGCAGGTCGATGCGGAAGCCCGGCTTGAAGTCGCGGTCGAGGAAGTTGTCCTTCTTCCGCGTCAGCACGGTCGAGCCGGCGAGGCCGCCGTTGAGGACGTCCAGCGCGGCCCTCAGATCCACGCCCGACTTCTCCAGGAAGACCACGGCCTCGGCGCACGCCTGGATGTTCACCGCGACGATCAGCTGGTTGGCGGCCTTCACGGTCTGGCCCGAGCCGTGCGGACCGCACAGCACGATGGTCTTGCCCAGGGCGTCGAAGAGCGGCTTCGCCTGGTCGAAGTCGGCCTGCTCACCACCGACCATGATCGACAGTACGGCCTCGACGGCGCCGGCCTCGCCACCGGACACCGGGGCGTCCAGCACGCGGATGCCCTTGTCCTTGGCGGCGGCGGCCAGATCCACGGAGGTCTGCGGGGTGATCGAGGACATGTCGATCAGCAGGGCGCCCTGCCTGGCGTTCTCCAGGATGCCGTCCGGGCCGTAGGCGATGGCCTCGACCTGCGGGGACGCGGGCACCATGGTGATCACCACGTCGGCGTCGCGCACGGCCTCGGCGATGGAGGAGGCGGCCGTGCCGCCGGCGGCGGTCAGCCGGTCCAGCTTCTCCTGCTCCAGGGTGAAGCCGGTGACCTGGTAACCCGCCTTGATCAGGTTCTCGGACATGGGGGAGCCCATGATGCCGAGGCCGATCCAGGCGATCTTGGGGAGGTTGCTCATGGTTGGGGGTGCCTCTCTCACTGCTGTGCGAAGTCGGGGGGTCAGCGCGCGGTGCGCGCTTCGCGCGGGAGCCAGTCGAAGGCCTCGGCGCTCGGGCGGTCGCCCGGCTTGTACTCCAGGCCGACCCAGCCGTCGTAACCGGCCTTCCGCAGCTGGTCGAGCAGCTCTTCCAGCGGCAGCGAACCCGTTCCGGGGGCGCCGCGGCCGGGGTTGTCGGCGATCTGCACGTGCCCGGTCTTCGCCGCGTAGGTCTCGATGACCGCCGGCAGGTCCTCGCCGTTCATGGACAGGTGGTACAGGTCCATCAGGAACTTGGCGTTGCCGAGGCCCGTCGCCGCGTTCACCTTGTCGACGACCCCGACCGCGGCCGGCGCCGACACCAGCGGGTACAGCGGCGACTCGGGCTGGTTGAGGGCCTCGATCAGCAGGACCGCGCCGATCCGGTCGGCCGCGCGGGCGGCGAGGGTCAGGTTCTCCAGGGCGAGCGCGTCCTGCTCGGCCGGGTCCACGCCCTCGATCCGGTTGCCGTAGAGGGCGTTGAGGGCCGTGCAGCCGAGGGACCGCGCGAAGCCGGCGGCCACCTCGATGTTGGCGCGGAACCTCTCCGACTCCTCGCCGGGCACCGACAGGGCGCCGCGGTCCGGGCCGGGCAGCCGTCCGGCGTAGAAGTTCAGCCCGGTGAGCCGCACGCCCGCGTCCTCGATCGCCGTCTTCAGGGCGTCCAGCTCGGACCGGGGCGGGGTGGGGGAGTCGATCCAGGGCCACCACAGCTCGACCGCGGAGAAGCCCGCCGCGGCGGCGGCCGCGGGACGCTCCAGGAGCGGGAGTTCCGTGAAGAGGATCGACAGGTTGACGTTGAAGCGCTGGTCTGCGAATCCCATTCGGGCCGCGCTCCCTTCCGTGGTTGATATTCCGTATTACGGAAGTTCGTTTCTGCTTAACGGAAGATTGCCGCCGTGCGTCGCCGCTTGTCAAGGGGGGTGGGCCGCCGGCCGCCCGAAAAGACCTGCCGGGCGTTAGGTTGAGCGCGTGCGATTGAGAGTGGAGTTCACGACCGAACCCTTCGACCTGGACGAGGCGCCCGCGCACGCCCTGGTGGCGCGGGAGGTGATCGAGACGGCGGAGCTGGACGCCGTCGACGTCGGCCCCTTCGGCAACACGGCCGAGGGAAGTGCCGACCGTGTGCTCACCGCGGTGGACGCGCTGCTGCGCAAGTCCCTGGAGGCGGGTGCCACCCGGGTCTCGCTCCAGGTCAACGTGATCGGCGACGGGATCGGGGAGGGCGATAGGTGACCGGGGACGAGCCCTTCATCGCGGCGGTGAAGCCGCTGGTCGACGCCATGGGCGGGGCGATGCTCCCGCCGGACGAGGCGGGCCCCGAGGATGTCGTCCTCGCCTGGGAGGGAGTCGACGTCGTCGCCGTGCGCCTGCCCCAGCTCGCCGACTCGCTCGACCACATCCTCGCCGCCATGGAACGCAGACGGGGTCGGCCGCTGGCCGACCTGGACCGCAGGACCAAGCAGGAGATCGTGCGCACGCTGGAGGCGCGGGGCGCCTTCGCCGTACGGCACGGCGTGGAGACCGTGGCGAGCGCGCTCGGCGTCAGCCGCTTCACGGTCTACAACTACCTCAACCGGGAGAAGGGCGCGTAAACCCGCAGGGGGCACGGCCCGCCGGCGGAGTGCCTCGCCCCGCCGTCGCGCGTCCGTCGCGGCTGGTCGCGCGGCCCCCGCGCCCCCTCGCGACACGGCCGCCCTGGAGTCCGGCGGCTTGTTACGCGGAATTTTCAACAAAGTGTTGACGGGATGTTTCCGAGGGCGTTAGCTATCGGCAGCCCGTTCAGCACGACGGCCCATCGTGGCCACGGAGGCTCCCGTGACGTCGACTTCCACGCCCCCGGGCCTGGCCCGGTTCAACGATCTGGAGGAGCGTGCGGCCCTCGCCGCTCTCCACGAGGCGTGCGCCTCCACCGAGTGGGCCCGGCGACTGCTCGCCGCCCGCCCGTACGCCACCGCGGAGGACCTCTACACCGCCAGTGACGCCGCCATGGCCGAGCTGACCGGCGCGGACCTGGAGGAGGCGATGGCCGGGCACCCGCCGATCGGGCGCCCCAAGCCCGGCGACCCGACCTCCGCCCGCGAACAGCGCGGCATGGCCGGCGCCTCCGACCGGCTCAAGACGGAGATGCTCGAACTCAACCTGGCCTACCAGGAGAAGTTCGGCCATGTCTTCCTCATCTGCGCCACCGGCCGGACCGGCGAGCAGATGCGCGACGCGGTCAAGGAGCGGATCGGCAACGCGCCGGAGCAGGAGCGGGAGATCGTCCGCACCGAGCTGGGCAAGATCAACCGCATCCGACTGGCCCGACTCGTCGAAGAGGACGCCTGACACCATGAGCACCAGCACCACCGCCTCCGTGTCCACGCACATCCTGGACACCTCGATCGGCCGCCCCGCGGAGGGCGTCGCCATCCACCTGTCCGCCCGTCCGGGCCGGAACGCGGACTGGCAGGCGCTCGGCGGCTCCGCGACCGACGCCGACGGCCGGTGCAAGGACCTGCCGGCGCTGCCGGAAGGGACGACCCACGTACGGCTCGACTTCGCGGTGGAGCCGTACTTCGAGAAGAAGCAAGCCGATGCGCAGCAGGACGCCCCCGCGAATCGGGACAGCGGTGCGCGGTCCGTGTTCTTCCCCGAGGTGGCGATCACGTTCGCCGTCGTACCGGGCGAGCACTACCACGTACCGCTGCTGCTCAACCCGTTCGGCTACTCCGTTTACCGAGGGAGCTAGCTCATGCCGACCATCCTGGGACAGAACCAGTACGGCAAGGCCGAGAACCGAGTCGTAAAGATCACGCGGGACGGCGCCACCCATCACATCAAGGACCTCAACGTATCCGTGGCGCTGAGCGGCGACATGGAAGAGGTCCACTACTCCGGCTCCAACGCCAACGTCCTGCCGACCGACACCACCAAGAACACGGTGTACGCGTTCGCCAAGGAGTACGGCATCGAGTCCGCCGAGCAGTTCGGCATCCACCTCGCCCGGCACTTCGTCACCAGCCAGGAGCCGATCCACCAGGCCCGCATCCGCATCGAGGAGTACGCCTGGGAGCGGATCGAGACCTCCGACGCCAACTCCCGGTTCATCGGCGCCGACGAGGTCAAGCACTCCTTCGTCCGCAAGGGCCAGGAGACCCGGCTCACCCAGATCACCTACGACGGTGAGAAGTGGGAGGTCGTCTCCGGCCTGAAGGACCTGGTCGTGATGAACTCGACCAACTCCGAGTTCTGGGGCTACGTCAAGGACAAGTACACCACCCTCCAGGAGGCGTACGACCGCATCCTGGCCACCCAGGTCTCCGCCCGCTGGCGGTTCAACTGGACCGACGACGAGCAGAAGGCGCCCCACTGGGAGAAGTCCTACGAGCAGGTCAAGAAGCACATGCTCCAGGCCTTCGCCGAGACCTACTCCCTCTCGCTGCAGCAGACGCTGTACCAGATGGGCGCGCGCATCATCAACAACCGCGGCGAGATCGACGAGGTCCGCTTCTCGCTGCCGAACAAGCACCACTTCCTGGTGGACCTGGAGCCGTTCGGACTGAAGAACGACAACGAGGTCTACTTCGCCGCCGACCGCCCCTACGGCCTCATCGAGGCCACCGTCCTGCGGGACGGCTGTGAGGCCCTTATCCCGGTCGACATGACCAACCTCTGACGCGGGACGCGCGCCCCGGCCCCGCCACCCGGGCCGGGGCACGCGACACCGGAGGGAACAAAATGGCACAGCCTGCGAAGGGGCCCGCCACAGCCCCGTGTTCCACCCCGCCGGTGCACACCGAGGACGCCGTCACGTCCGTGCACCCGGTGGACGAGAAGCTGCACCCGACACGGCTGGTCCCCGCCGCGCTCCAGCACATCGCCGCGATGTACGCGGGCGTCGTCACTCCTCCGCTCATCATCGGCCAGGCCTGCGGACTCGACATCGCGGCCCGCACCCGGCTCATCGCCGCGAGCCTGCTCATCGCCGGCATCGCGACCATCCTCCAGACCATCGGCGTCAAGGGATACGTCGGCAACCGGCTGCCCTTCGTCAACGCCGCCTCCTCCGCCGGCATCGCCCCGATCCTCGCGATCGCCGAGACCAACGGCACAGGGCACCAACTCCCCGCCATCTACGGCGCGGTGATGGTGGCCGGCGCCTTCTGCCTGGCGCTCGGCCCGTTCTTCGGCCGGCTGCTCCGCTTCTTCCCGCCCCTGGTCACCGGCGTCGTCATCACCCTGATCGGCGTCACCCTGATGCCCGTCCCGGTCGGCTGGGCCCAGGGCGGCGACAAGACCGCCGCCGACTTCGGAGCCATGCGGCACCTCGCGCTCGCCGGCTTCACCCTCGCCGTCATCCTGCTGATCCAGCGCTTCGGCAAGGGCTTCGTCAAGCAGATCGCCCTGCTCTTCGGCCTGCTCATCGGCACCCTGGCCGCACTCCCCTTCGGCATGGCCGACTTCAGCGGCCTGAAGTCCGCGCCGATCGCCGCGCTGCCCGCCCCGTTC
This sequence comes from Streptomyces sp. NPDC038200, assembly GCF_055600785.1. Classification (NCBI taxonomy): domain Bacteria; kingdom Bacillati; phylum Actinomycetota; class Actinomycetes; order Kitasatosporales; family Streptomycetaceae; genus Streptomyces; species Streptomyces sp. NPDC038200. Next base: position 89,038 of record NZ_JBVJYH010000001.1, on the reverse strand, counting down.
GCCTTCGGCGCCCCCGAGTTCCAGCCCGCGGCCATCCTCTCGCTGTGCATCGTGATGCTGGTCCTGATGACCGAGTCGAGCGCCGGGATGCTCGCCCTCGGCGAGATCTGCGACCGCCGCACCGACGCCGGGACCATCACCCGCGGCCTGCGCACCGACGGCATCGCCACCCTGCTCGGCCCCGTCTTCGGCGGCTTCCCCACCTCCGCCTTCGCCCAGAACGTCGGCGTCGTCTCCCTCACCCGGGTGCGCAGCCGCTACGTCGTCGCCGTCGCCGGCGGCGCCCTGCTCGTCCTCGGCGCCTTCCCGGTCCTCGGCACGGTCGTCTCCCTGGTCCCCATGCCGGTCCTCGGCGGCGCGGGCATCGTCCTGTTCGGCTCCATCGCCGTCAGCGGCATCCGTACGCTGTCCGAGGCGGGCCTGGACGACAGCTCCAACATCATCCTGGTGGCCGTGGCCCTCGGCGCCGGCATCATCCCGCTGGCCGCACCGACCTTCTACGCCGACTTCCCGGCCTGGGCACAGACCGTCCTCGGCTCCGGCATCAGCGCGGGCGCGCTCGTCGCGGTCCTGCTGAACCTGTTCTTCCACCATCTCGGCACCCGGGGGCGGCAACCGGCCCCGGCACTCAAATCCTCCTAGGGTCCTGCCGTGCCCTCCCCGCGGACACCCCTTCGGTCCGCGGGCCGCCACTGAAAGACAAGGAAGCACGATGGCAGCATCGGCAGCCCAGCGCATCGTCATCGAGAACTGTGCGATCGCCACCGTGGACGCGGGCGACACGGAGTACGCCTCCGGACACCTCGTCCTCGCCGGCAACCGGATCGAGTCGGTGGGCGCGGGCAAGGCCCCCGAGGGCCTGGAGAACGTGGTACGCCGGATCGACGCGAGCGGCCACCTGGCCACGCCCGGCCTGGTCAACACCCACCACCACTTCTACCAGTGGATCACCAGGGGCCTGGCCACCGACCACAACCTGTTCAACTGGCTCGTCGCGCTCTACCCCACCTGGGCGCGCATCGACGAGCAGATGACGTACACCGCCGCCCAGGGATCCCTCGCGATGATGGCCCGCGGCGGTGTCACCACCGCCATGGACCACCACTACGTCTACCCGCACGGCTCCGGCGACCTGTCCGGCTCGATCATCCGGGCCGCCGCCGAGACGGGCGTCCGCTTCACGCTGGCCCGCGGCTCGATGGACCGCAGCGAGAAGGACGGCGGCCTGCCGCCGGACTTCGCCGTCGAGACGCTGGAGGGCGCGCTCGCCGCCACCGAGGAGACCGTCAGGAAGCACCACGACGCCTCCTTCGACGCGATGACCCAGGTGGCGGTCGCCCCCTGCTCGCCGTTCTCCGTCTCCACCGAACTCATGCGCCAGGGCGCCGAGCTGGCCCGCCGCCTCGGCGTCCGGCTGCACACCCACGGCTCGGAGACGGTGGAGGAGGAGAAGTTCTGCCACGAGCTGTTCGGCATGGGCCCGACCGACTACTTCGAGTCCACCGGCTGGCTCGGCGAGGACGTGTGGATGGCGCACTGCGTCCACATGACCGACTCCGACATCGCCGCGTTCGGCCGGACGAAGACCGGTGTCGCCCACTGCCCGTCGTCCAACGCCCGCCTCGCGGCCGGCATCGCCCGGGTGCCCGACATGCTGAAGGCGGGCGTCCCGGTCGGCCTCGGCGTCGACGGCACCGCCTCCAACGAGTCCGGCGAACTCCACACCGAACTGCGCAACGCCCTGCTGATCAACCGCCTCGGCGCCCACCGCGAGGCAGCGCTCAACGCCCGTCAGGCGCTGCGGCTCGGCACCCACGGCGGTGCCCGAGTCCTCGGCCGGGCCGAGCAGATCGGCTCGCTGGAGCCGGGCAAGCTCGCCGACCTCGTGCTCTGGAAGATGGACACGCTCGCCCACGCCTCCATCGCCGACCCGGTGACCGCGCTGGTCTTCGGCGCGGCCGCCCCGGTCACCGCCTCCTTCGTCAACGGCCGGCAGATCGTCGAGAACGGCCGTCTGCTGACCGTGGACGAGGACGCGATCGCCGCGGCCACCCGCGACGAGGCCCAGCGCCTGGCCCGGATCGCCGCACAGGGCTGATCCGCTCCGGGTGCCCCCAGACTCCGGCCGGGAGGGACGGCTCTCGGCCGGGACGTGGATCCGAGCGGGATCCACGGCACGCCGTCTCCGGGGTTCGTGCGGACGCACGCGCCCCGGAGACGGTCACCCCCGCACCGCTCGCCCACCGCTCATTCGTCACCCCCCGTCATGGTCCCGCACGACCACACGCACCACCTCCATGAAACCCACGTCGAAGACGACGTGTTACCCGCCCGGAGGAGCCGCCGTGGCCGCCCATCCAGTTGACGAGAAACTCCCCGCCCTCAAAATGGCGACCAGCGGTCTGCAGCACGTGGCCGCCATGTACGCCGGAGTCGTCGCCCCACCGCTCATCGTCGGCGCGGCCATCGGCCTGTCCGCCACCGACCTGACCTTCCTCACCGGTGCCTGCCTGTTCACCGCGGGCCTCGCCACCTTCCTCCAGACGCTCGGCTTCTGGAAGATCGGCGCCCGGTTGCCTTTCGTCAACGGCGTCACCTTCGCCGGTGTCGCCCCCATGACCGCGATCGTCGCCTCGACCGAGGACAAGTCCGACGCCCTGCCGATCATCTTCGGCGCGGTCATCGTCGCCGGACTCCTCGGCTTCCTCGCCGCCCCCGTCTTCTGCAAGGCGGTCCGCTTCTTCCCGCCGGTCGTCACCGGATCCGTCATCACCCTGATCGGTGTCTCCCTCCTCCCGGTCGCCTTCGGCTGGGCCCAGGGCCCCGATCCCGGCGCCGGCGACTACGGTTCGACGACCTACCTCACCCTCGCCGGCGTCACCCTGCTGATCGTCCTGCTGCTGCGCCGCTTCACCAGCGGCTTCGTCAAGCAGATCGCCGTCCTGCTCGGTCTCGTCGTCGGCACGCTCGTGGCGATACCGTTCGGCGTCACCGACTTCAGCCCCGTCGCCCACGCCGACGTGGTCGGCTTCCCCACCCCGTTCCACTTCGGCGCGCCGCGGTTCCAGCCGGCCGCGATCCTCTCGCTGTGCGTGGTGATGGTCGTCTCGATGACCGAGTCCACCGCGGACATGCTGGCGCTCGGCGAGATCGTCGAACGCCCCGCCGACGAGAAGACCATCGCGGCCGGTCTGCGCGCCGACACCCTCGGCTCGGCACTCAGCCCGCTGTTCAACGGCTTCATGTGCAGCGCCTTCGCCCAGAACATCGGGCTCGTGGCGATGACCAGGATCCGCAGCCGGTACGTCGTCGCCACCGGCGGCGGCTTCCTGGTCCTGATGGGCCTGTGCCCGATGGCCGCCTCGCTCATCGCGGTCGTGCCCCGCCCGGTGCTCGGCGGCGCCGGCGTCGTCCTGTTCGGCTCGGTCGCCGCGAGCGGCATCCAGACCCTGGTCCGGGCAGGGCTGGACAAGGACAACAACGTCCTGATCGTCGCCGTGTCCCTCGCGGTCGGCATCATCCCGATCACCGCGCCGGGCTTCTACCACGCCTTCCCCGAGACCGCGAAGATCGTCCTGGACTCGGGCATCTCCACGGGCTGCGTCACGGCGGTGGTGCTCAACCTTCTCTTCAACCACGTGGGCAGGGGCCGCGAAGCCCAGGACGTCACCCATCCCATGGAGGCGGGGGAGGAGATCGCCGCTGCGCACTGAAGCCGACGGTCAGGACTTAGGAGGCCGGGGGACACGGGAACGACGCCGTGACCCCCGGCCCTCGCACGTGGTGGGCGAGCGGTCCGGGCCGCCACCCCTCACCGGCTGCCGTCCCGGGCCAGGTGGCTCGCCCGGCACGGGGTGACGGCAGGCAGCCGGCCGGTGAAGTACGAGCGCGGCGGCACACCCATCAGGGCGCGGAAGTCGGACGACATGTGCGCCTGGTCGAAGTAGCCGGTGGCCACCGCGAGCCGGGACCAGGGGGTGGTCGGGGCTGCGGTGACGACCGCGCGGACGCGGTCGATGCGGGCGTACTGCTTGGGGGAGACCCCGACTCCCTCGGCGAACAGGTTGCGCAACTGGCGCTCGCTCACCGCGATCTCCCGGGCCACGTCACGCACCTGCGCGGGCGCCCGGTCCGTCCGGACCGACAGCGCCGCCACCCCGGCCCGCAGCAGCGCGGCGCGCGCCGGGTCCGCGGACGCCGAGAGCAGTGCGGGCAGCGACTGTTCGAGCTGCGGCACGGCGTCCGCCGGCTCCAGCCAGCGCAGCGCGTCCGCCAGCCGGCGCGGCGTCTCGCCCGGCAGCGCCCGCAAGGGCACGACCCGGCCCACGAGTTCCGTGGCCGCCACCCCCAGCAGGGGACGGACCGTGCCCGGCGACAGGCGCACCTCCACACAGGTCAGGTCCGCCTTGCCCCGGTGGTAGGAGGCGTGCACCCGGGGCCCGACGACCAGCACGTCACGGTGTCCGTCGGCCGCCACGCGGAGCACCACCCTGGTCACCGCGTCGGGCAGGCGCACGAGGGCCTCCTGCGGCGGGTCGGCGTAGGACGCGGTCCGTACCCCCGCGATCCAGGGGCGGAGGACCTCGGGTGTGGCCAGGTCCTGCTCGGCGATGGGCTGCGGCATGCCTCCACGGTAAGGGCGCCGACGCGTTCCGGGGCGGCCCCGGCCGTGCCGGAATCTACAAGAGCCGGACGCCGTCGAGGAGTCAGCGTGGAGCCATGATTCTGGTGACGGGTGCCACGGGCACCATCGGCGGCGAAGTGGTGCGACAGCTGGTGTCGCGTGGCGAGAAGGTGCGGGCCCTGACCCGCGACCCCGGACGGGCCCGGGTGCCCGACGGCGTGGAGGCGGTGCGCGGCTCCTACGGCGACCCCGAAGCCCTGGAAGGCGCCATGGCCGGAGTGACGGCCGTGTTCCTGCTCCGGCCCGCGGGCCCGGACGAGGGGCACGACGCCGTCACGGTCGCGGCGGCGCGTGCGGCCGGAGCGCGCCGGCTGGTGAAGCTCTCGGCGATCGCGACCGGCGACCCGCGGTCCGGCCCGTCCGGCGCGTGGCACACGGCGGGGGAGCGGGCCGTCCGGGAGAGCGGGGCCGAGTGGACCGTCCTGCGGCCCTCCTCGTTCGCCACCAACACGCTGAGCTGGGGCGCGGCGCTCCGGGCGGGCGAGCCGGTGCCGAACATGACAGGCGACGGGGCCTCCGGTGTGATCGACCCGCTCGACATCGCGGCGGTGGCGGTACGGGCCCTGCTCGACGGGCGGCACGCGGGACGGACGTACACCCTGACCGGTCCCGAGGCGATCAGCGTCCCGGAGCAGGCGGCCGTGCTCGCCTCGGTCCTGGGCCGCCCCGTCCCCACCCGGGATCTCTCGCCCGACGAGACGCGCGAGTTCCTCCGTACCGCCTGGGGCTTCGACGCGGAACGGGCGGAGGGCGTGCTGGCCGGGGTCACCTACGTCCGCGGGGGCGGCAACGCGGTGGTCACCGAGGACGTACCCGAGGTGCTGGGCAGGACGGCCCGGACCTACCGGGCCTGGGCGAGGGACAACAGGGCAGCCTTCGAGGGGAGTTGATCCGCCCGCCGGCGCGGCGGCGAGACAGGGGCGGCCCGCGGCGCCGAGCGGCGGCACGGATCGCTCGACACGTGGGCGGCCGCCGGCTACAGGCCGAACAGGGCGTGGTCCGTCGCCAGTTCCTTGAACACCTCCCGCGGATCGACGACCAGCTTGCGCTCCTCCAGCTTCAGCAGGCCGCCCACCGCGGTGACCTCGGCCGCCAGGGTGCCGTCGGTTGTGCGTATCTCCTGCCGTATCCGGAAGGTCTTGCCGTCGCCCCACTCGAACTCGCAGGTCACGTCGACCTCGTCACCGGCGAGCAGTTCACGCCGGTAGCGGATGTTCGTCTCCAGCGCCACCGGGCCCACCCCCTGGCTCACGAGCCGGGCCTGGCTGATCCCGGCCGCCTGGAGCAGCGACCAGCGGGCGTGCTCGGCGTAGTTGAGGTACACCGCCTGGTTGAGATGGCCCTGGGTGTCGGTCTCGTAGCCGCGGACGGTCACACGGACGGAATACGGTTCGGCCACTGCCGGCCCTTCTCGAGTTCGGATCTCCGGTCGATCGATCTTGGCACGCCGGTCACACCCGGCGGGGCGAGGCGAGCAGATAACGGGCCCTCGACCGTGGCTCGGTGTACTCCCCGGTCTGCCAGCCGGCCCGCTCCAGCGTGGCCGCGCCGGCCGCCAGCGTCTCCGTGTCCGGCGCGTACACCGCGACCGCCTCCGGTTGCGGTGTCGCCCGGACCCGGTAGCCGTCGGCTTCCCCGCCCGCCGGACGGTGTCCGGCCGCCTCCAGGGCGAGCGCCGCGGCCTGCACCAGATGCGTCCGCTCCCACCCGCACGGCCGGTCCACGGCGCCGTCCGGATTCGTCATCCGGCGCAGCTCCAGCAGTCCCTGCCAGGCGCTGTGCACCTCGCGTCGCCGGGCCGGACCGGAGGCGGGCGGCGCTTCCTCGCCACCGACGCGGGCCGCGAACACCCCGGTGTCCGGCACGGACTCGACCGTCGCCTCGGGGGTCTCCTCACGCAGACGACGGCCGGTCGGGGTGAGGAAGTGGTCGTGCGGCGGCCGGGGGTGCCGGAAGGCGAGCCCCCGTTTCACCAGTGCGGCGAGCTGGGTCTCCGTACCGCGCAGCCGGCCGGTGACCGGATCGGCGGCCTCGATCACCCGCCGCTGCGCGGCGGTCGGCGGTCGGGTCACGGAATGCTCCTTCCGGCGACGTGGCTCCACGGGACCGCCGGAGAGACGGCCCCTTCGCAGAGTACGGCCCGGGTCCGACAACGCCCCTCCCCCCCCCGACCACGCCCGGCAGCACGTACTCGGACTCGCCCCGGTCGGGCGGCGCGGCCTCTCCGGTCCGGGCGCGGAACCGTGTCCGGTCTCCGGTCGCCCCCTACTCCCGGGGCCGGATGTTCCAGCCCGCCACCACGGGCCGGTCGTGCTCCGTGCCGAGCCGGCCCAGGGCCCCCGTGGCCAGTTGGAAGAGCGCCCCCTGCTGGGGTGGCAGGCCGAGGCGGCGGGCGGTGAGGACGCGGAGGAAGTGGCCGTGGGCGATCAGGACGACGACTCCCTCGGTGTTGGCGAAGGCGGCCTCGGCCTTGGCCAGCATCCGGTCGGCCCGCTCCCCGACCTGCTCCGGGGTCTCCCCGGGGTGGTCCGGCGGACCGGGCGCGACACCGTCCGTGAAGAGGAACCAGCCGGGCCGGGTCCGCTGGATCTCCGGGGTGGTCACGCCCTCGTACCCGCCGTAGTCCCACTCGCGCAGGTCGGCGTCGACCCGTGCGTCCGGGATCCCGATGAGCTGGGCGGTCTCGCGGGCCCGTTGCAGGGGGCTGACGAAGGCCGCGCCGATCCGGTGCGAGCGGATCAGCGGCACCAGCCGGCGCGCCTCGTCCCGGCCGTGCTCGGTGAGCGGTACGTCGGTGCAGCCGGTGTGCCGCCCGGACCGCGACCACTCGGTCTCACCGTGCCGGACGAGGAAGAGGTCACCCATGACGGCACGGTGCCACAGGGTGGCCGCCGCCCGCAGGACGGACTGCGCCAGACGGCCGCTGGCGTCCCGGGCGCGGCCGGGGCCGCCGGCGACCCTGAGCGCGGCCCCGCGCCGGCGTGCGCGCAGCCCGGCAGCGTGCCCTCCGGCCCCCGGTACGGAGGCAGGGGGGTGCGGACCCGGGCCGCGGTGAGCACCGTGGTGCGGACCCGGATGTCGATCACGCCGCCGGTGCGGTGCCGGGCGGTACCGACGGGTGATCTTCGCGCGCACGGGGGAAACGGGTCACTCCTGCCGGTACCCGCTCAGGAACCGGCCGATCCGGCCGATCGCCGCCTCCAGGTCGTCCGCGTGCGGCAGCGTCAGGATCCGGAAGTGGTCGGGGGAGGGCCAGTTGAAGCCGGTGCCCTGGACCACCTGGATCTTCTCGCGCAGCAGCAGGTCCAGGACGAACTTCTCGTCGTCGTGGATCCGGTGCACCTTGGGGTCGATGCGCGGGAACGCGTACAGCGCGCCCTTGGGTTTGACGCAGGACACGCCGGGGATCTCGTTGAGCCGCTCCCAGGCCACGTTCCGCTGCTCGTACAACCGGCCGCCGGGCACGGTCAGTTCGCCGATGGACTGGCGCCCGCCGAGCGCGGCCTGGATGGCGTACTGGGCGGGCGCGTTCGCGCACAGCCGCATGGAGGCCAGCATGGTCAGGCCCTCCAGGTAGTCCTTGGCGTGCTGCTTGGGACCGGTGACGACCAGCCAGCCGGAGCGGAAGCCCGCCACCCGGTAGGTCTTGGACAGGCCGCAGAAGGTGAGGACGACCAGGTCGGGGGCGAGGGCCGCGGCCGAGTGGTGGACGGCGTCGTCGTACAGGATCTGGTCGTAGATCTCGTCGGCGAAGACCATCAGGCCGTGCCGGCGGGCCAGGTCGAGGATTCCCTCGACGACCTCCTTCGGGTAGACCGCGCCGGTCGGGTTGTTCGGGTTGATGATGACCACGGCCTTCGTCCGGTCCGTGATCTTCGACGCCATGTCGGCCAGGTCGGGGTTCCAGTCCGCCTGTTCGTCGCAGAGGTAGTGGACGGCCTTGCCGCCGGACAGGGTGGTGACGGCCGTCCAGAGGGGGAAGTCCGGTGCCGGGACGAGGATCTCGTCGCCGTCCTCGATCAGGGCCTGGACCGCCATGGAGACCAGCTCGGAGACGCCGTTGCCCAGGTAGACGTCGTCCACGTCGACGTCGAGACCCAGGTTCTGGTAGCGCTGGGCGACCGCGCGGCGGGCGGAGAGGACGCCACGGGAGTCCGTGTAGCCGTGCGCCCGCGGCAGCATCCGGATCATGTCCTGGAGGATCTCCTCCGGCGCCTCGAAGCCGAAGGCCGCGGGATTGCCGGTGTTCAGGCGCAGCACGCTGTGCCCTGCCTCCTCCAGCGCGTTGGCGTGCTCGATCACCGGACCGCGGATCTCGTAGCACACCTCGCTGAGCTTGTTGGACTGCCGGAACTCCATGCGCCCCTCCGAAACTCGTGTTGCTTGGTTTTACCAAGTAGGAGCTTGGAAAGTCCAACAACATGTCTAGACTGCGTCGCATGCCACCTCGCCGAAGCTACGACCAGTACTGCTCCGCAGCCCGCGCCCTCGACCTCGTCGGCGACCGCTGGACCCTGCTGATCGTCCGGGAGCTGCTCGCCGGCCCCCGCCGCTACACGGATCTGCATGCGGACCTGCCCGGCGTGAGCACCGATGTCCTCGCCTCCCGGCTGAAGGACATGGAACGGGACGGCCTCGCCGGCCGCCGACGGCTGCCTCCGCCGGGCGTCGCCTACGTGTACGAGCTCACCCCACGGGGGCGGGAGTTGCTGCCCGTGCTGCAGGCGCTGGGCGCCTGGGGCGAGGGGGAGCTGGGCGAGCGCAGGCCCACCGACGCCGTGCGCGCGCACTGGTTCGCCCTGCCGCTGCTGCGGGCCCTGGACGGGCAGGGTGTCGTGGAAGTCGCCCTGGAAGAGGGCGACTTCCACCTGCACGTCGGTGCGGCGGACGGGCCGGTCTACGCCGACGGGCCCGCTCCCGGCGAGCCGGACGCGCGGCTCGTACTGGACGCGGAGACCTGCGAGACCGTGGCCCGGGGCGAGTCGACGCTGCTGGACGCCGTCCGGTCCGGCCGCGTCACGGTGACCGGCGAGGGCGCGCTCGCCAAGGCCCTGCGAGAGGCCTGAACAAGCGGAAGGCCCGCCGGAGCGGCGGGCCTTCGACAGGGATGCGGGAGTCGTACGGCTCAGACGCCCGGCGGCACGGCGGACGGCCGTCCCGACCCACGGGTCAGCGCGTAGCCGCCGATGCCGGCGAGCGCGGCCAGCACGCCGCCGATCGCGGTCCACACCCAGCGGTCGGACCACCAGCCCGACGACCAGCCGTCGTCCGAACCGAAGCTGGACAGCACGGCCGCCTTCGAACCGTCCTCGTCCTTTTCGGACGTGACGGCGATACCGGGGACGAGGGGCTTGCCCAGCGAACCGTCCACCGCCGCCGCGCCGCCGATGTCCTTGGAGTCGACGCGCACCTCGGCGCCGACCGGCTTGCCGAGGTCGGCGGCGCCGAGGTCCACCACCGTCAGCCGGACGTAGTAGGTGCCCGGCAGCGGGTCGTCGGCCCACGGCTCCGACCAGCCGCGCACCGTGCGTAGCACACAGGCCAGCTCGACCGAGGAGGCACCCTGCTCGGCGGCGCGGGTCGTGGCGCCGTACTGGCACGCCTGGCGGCGCCGCAGCCCGTCGTACACATCGAGCTGCCAGGTCTGCGCGGCGTGCGTGTCCGGGAGCTTCACCGTCGCCTTGACGGTGGGGCGCTGCCCGGTGTCCGCGGGGAACGACCAGTAGAGGTAGTCGCCGGCGGAGGCGGCGGCGGTGGCCCGCTGCCCCTGCTCGATCTCCGTCGCCGTACGGAACGACGTGCCGGCCTGCGTGGGCGCCTTGCCGTCGTCGGAGGCGCTCGGGGAGGGCGAGGAGTCGGCGGCGGCCGGCCCCGCGGCCAGTCCCAGCGCCAGCAGGGCGGCGCCCAGCACTCGTGTCATCCGCATCAGTTCGTCCTCCAGACCGCGACCCGCCAACGCGACAGCCAGCCCCACACCAGACCCGCCAGGAAGCCGACCAGCACCAGCGCGCCGAGCAGCCACCAGCCACGGCCGAGACCGAAGGAGGCCACGTCGTGGTGGCCCGACGGCCCGTCCACGACGTCGACGGTCAGCTCCAGCGGCAGACCCGGCGTCGTCTTCACGCCCGAGGCCGCCGAGAACGACTGGGTGACCTGCAGACACACGGTCTCCGCGGGCGCCGAGTCGTCGTCGCTCTCCGCCTTCGGGTACCGCAGACCGGTGGAGACGACGTCCGTACGGCCGGTGCCCGCGGCTTCACCGCGCACGATCTCCCGCCCGTGCAGGGTCACCGCCCGCAGCAGCACCCCGTAGTTCGGGGCGACGGCCCGGTCGTCCGCCACGCTCACCGAGGCGCGCAGCTCCTGGCCGGGCTCGACGTCCACCTTGTACCAGCGCTGCTGCCCGAACTCCTCGCGGTCGGTGTACAGCCCGGACTTCAGGGCCGGCGCCTTCTCGCACCGGTCCGCGCCCTCGGTGGCCACCGGAGTCACCACGGGATCGGCCGCCCGGTCGACCAACTGGCCCACGCGGTCCGACAGTTCCTCCTTGTGCCGCACGTCGGTGTACGTACCGCCGGTGGCGTCCGCGATGCAGCTGAGCTGGGCCCGGGTCTTGGCGTCCGGCACCAGGCCGAGGGTGTCGATGGTCAGTCCGATGCCCTTGGCCGCTATCTCGCGGGCCACCTCGCACGGGTCGAGCGGCTGGCAGGTGTCCTCGCCGTCACTGATCAGCACGATACGGCGGGTTCCGGTGCCGCCGTTCAGGTCGTCCGCCGCCTTCAGCAGGGCGGGCCCGATCGGGGTCCAGCCGGTCGGGGCCAGCGTGGCCACGGCCGTCTTCGCGTCGGTCCGGTTCAGCGGCCCGACCGGGTAGAGCTGTTCGGTGTCCTTGCAGCCCTCCTTGCGGTCGTTGCCGTGGTAGTTGGCACCGAGCGTACGGATGCCGAGCCGGACCTCCTCGGGGGTGGCGTCCAGCACCTCGTTGAACGCCTGCTTCGCCGCGGCCATCCGGGTGCCGCCGTCGATGTCGCGGGTGCGCATGGAACCGCTGACGTCCAGCACCAGTTCGACCTGCGGAGCGGCCTGTTCCGTCTCATCGGCGACCGCTCCGGCGGGGAACGCGATCCCGGCCGTCAGGGCGGCGAGCAGAGCACATACTCCCGCCGCCAGCCGTTGTCTTCTGATCATCGCCGGATCTTATTGATCAGACAGGTCGCACTTCAAAACGGCGGCCCTGCCGGCTGCCCGGGACACCGTCCGTCCGGTTCGGTTCGCCCCACCGTCACACCGGGTTGGCTCGACGTTCCGGGAGTGTGAGTCGAGTGTGACGAGAGTGGGCGGTGCCCGGGCCGGAGCCGACTGCCAGGAGCCGAGCGGGCGCAGACCCGCTTCCGCCCACCGAGAGTGTCCCAGGACGCTGTGGGACGGACGCGGCGCGGGGCGGGCCAGTGCCGCGCCTCCCGTGCGCAGGTCGACGACCACGTCGAGGACCGCTCCCCGCACACAGGTGACGTACTTGGCCTGGCCGGGCGGTACGGCGCTGTAGTGGATGCCCCGGACGACGCCGCGGCGGGGCACCGATCGGTTGGCCTGGGCGACGCTCATGGACCGTCCGGTGGAGGCGCGCAGAACGTCGGGCCGGAACCACTCGTCGACGGTTCCACGTGCGTCGTCGAAGACCTGCGGCTCATGGACCCAGGCACCTTCGATCCCCATGGCTCGCACGGGATGTGGTCTCCCTTCAGGGCGTAGGGCGGTGACGGACACCGGCCGGCGCGGACTGTCCCAGAGGTACACCCCCGGGCGCAAGGAAGGCCGACGTGACTTTTCGACCGACGACGTGACGCGAAATCAGCGTGTGTCCGGAAGCGGTGCGGCGCAGGGATGAGGCAGCCCCGTCCACAGGTCGCCGGGGCGGTCGGGGGAGAGGCGCATCAGGGTGAGGGCCTTCGCCGGTACCGGGGCGTCGCGCAGGGGCGGCAGGTCGGGGGTGTGCGGCAGGTCGGGGAGGGCCGTGGCCAGGGCCCCGGCCAGGGCCGGCCCCGAGCCCGCCGTGCCGGCCAGGGCTCCCGCCACCAGGGAGCCGAACAGCTTGCGGCGCAGGGCGGTCTCGTCGTCCGTGACGAGGCGGCCGGTGAGGGCGGGCGGGGCGATGCCGTGGCGGGACAGGCGGGCGGGACTGATCCGGATGTCGGCCAGGTCGCGGTAGACCAGCCGCAGGGGAGCGCTGTCGGCCGCCAGGACGACCAGGAGGTTCTGGCCGTGGGCCTCCAGGGCCACGCCGAGGTCCAGCAGCCGCAGCCCCACCGTGAGCGCCAGCCGGGCGAACGCGGCGAGCCAGGCGGGCGAGTCGGGCAGGGCCGTGGTGGCGAGCGCGGCCACCGGGAGCACTCGCTCGCCCGGTGCCGCGTACACCTCCGGTGACTCCCGCAGCAGCGCGGCCAGGTCGGGGGAGTGGGCCGTGACCGCCCCCAGCGTGCGGGTGATGTGCAGCAGACCGTCCGTGCGCGCCGCCAGGTCCTCGGCGAAGTCGGACAGGGTCGCCGCGGCCCGCACCGAGTAGCCGGAGATGTCCCGGACCGAGGAGGTCAGCCGGGCGCTCAGCGCCGTCTTCACGTGCGGGCCGCCGGGCAGCGCCAGGGTGCGCAGGGACATCAGCGGCCGGGCCGGCCGCCAGCCGTCGTAGGGCCGCCCGAGCACGTGCGCGGCCTGCCAGGGGTGGACCGGCACCAACAGGCTTTCGCCCGCACGGAGTTCGGCCGGCCAGTGTCCGGAGACCACGCAGTCCGCCCCCGGTACCGGCACCGTTCCCAGCTCGACCACCGGGCCGTGCTCCGGGCCGTACGCCAGCTGGTCGGCCACCGAGAAACCGGGCCGGGAACGGCAGTTGGGATGGAACGGGTGGCCGTCGACCACCCGCTGCTCCCACTCCCAGTCCTGCTCGGGCCACTCCTTCGGGTGGTCCGCACCGGCCCGGGACAACGCCAGCGAGGCCACGCTGTGCGCCAGTTCCGCCGCGAACCCGGACGCGTGCGGCACCCCGAGCGCCGTCATCAGCCGCGCCGGATCGTCGTACCGCTCCCGGTCCAGGCGCACGGCGGTGACGTACGCGCTCGTGGCGTACGGGTCCGCGTGCGGCCCGCGCAGGGTCCGGCCGTCGGCCAGGCGCAGGGCGAGCCCCTGCGCCCCGGACGCCCGGCCGGCGAGCCACGGCAGCGGCTCATGGGCCAGCGCCCGCCACAGCCGGGTCAGCACGGCGGCCCGGGCACCCGGCAGCTCCGCCGCGTACCGGGGCAGCAGACCGGGCCGGACGGCGGCCAGCTCCTCGGCGATCTCGGCCTCGGCGGTGGGGGGACGGTGCACGGTCGGCTCCTCGGGTACGCGGGCACGGCACGATTGTCGGGGACTGCCGGGGACGACAGCCATACTGATCATCACCGGCTCCCGGACGGCGCACCCGGCGTGCGCAGGGACGACCGCGGGCCCCCTGGACGACGGACGAAGGGAACGCGTGGACCTCTCACCCCCCACCGGCGAGACCGGCCGCCGCGCCGACGCGTACGCGGCAGCCCCCCTGCTCAACTGTCTGCTCCGGGAGGTGGCCCAGCCGCTGCCGGACACCGGGGGCCGCCGCGTGCACCGGCTGCCGGACGGCCGCCTGCTGCGGGTGCGTGCCGGGCGGCGGCCCGCCGACCCCGAGGTGTACTCGGCCGGGGCCTGGCACCCGATCGGCCATCCGGAGCTGGTCAAACTGGTCGCGGAGGAGCTGCGTCGGCACACCGGGCTGCCCGGCGGCGACCTGCCCGCCGAGATGATCGACAGCCGGGACACGGTCGCCGCCCTGCTCGCCGCCCGCGCCCGGGCCGCCGCACCCGAGGACCCGTATCTGCGCTCCGAGCAGTCCCTGCTCACCGGCCATCCGTACCATCCGGCCCCCAAGGCGCGCGGCGGCGGCCCGGTCGCCTCCTGGCTGCCGTACGCCCCGGAGGCGCACGCCCGCTTCCCGCTGGCGCTGCTCGGCGTCCGCGAGGACCAGGTGGCCGAGGAGGGCGACACCACCGCCCTCGACGCCCTCGGTACCGCCCCGCCCGGCTACCGGCTGCTGCCCGCCCACCCCTGGCAGCTCGACCTGGCCGCCCGCGACCTCGCCCCCGCCTTCGCCGACGGCCGCCTGCTGCGGCTCGGCACCACCGCGTCCGACACCTGGCCCACGGCCGCCGTCCGCACGGTGTACGAGCCCCGCCGCGATCTGTTCCTGAAGTTCAGCCTGGACGTGCGCATCACCAATGACATCCGCCGGCTGTGGCGTCACGATCTGCGCCGGCTGCGCCGTACCGACACCGCCGCCGGGCACGCCTTCGCCGCGATGGGCCCGCCCGCGGCCTGGCTGAGCGACCGGGGCTACCGCACCGCGGCCTTCGCCTTCGAGGAGCTGGCCGTCCTCGTCCGGGACGGGCTGCGCGGCCACCTCCTGCCGGGTGCCACCCCGCTGCTCGCCGCGGGCCTCGCCGAGGGCTTCGACGGCAGCCCGCTCGCCGCCACCGGTGATCCGGCCGGCTGGTGGGAGGCGTACCTGCGGCAGGTCGTGCCGCCCGCCCTGGCCGCCTTCGACGACCACGGGGTCGTCCTGGAGGCCCATCTGCAGAACACCCTCGTCGCCGTCGACGCGTCCGGCACGCCCGTACAGGCGCTGTTCCGGGACGCCGAGGGCACGAAGCTGCTGCCGGACGTCTCCCGCGCCGCCGGCTGGGAGCGGCTGGTGTACTGCCTGGTCGTCAACCACCTCACCGAGATCGCCGGCGCCCTCGCCGACCACCATCCCGGCCTCGATCCCTGGCCCGCCGCCCGCCGGGAACTCGCCCGGCACGCCCTGCCCGAGATCCCCGCCCTGCTCACCGCGCCCACGCTGCCCGGCAAGACCAACCTGCTGCTGCGCTGGACCGGCGCGGACGGCGCGGACGCCCGCTATCTGCCGTTGCCGAACCCGCTGGCCCGGGCCGCGGACCGCTGAGCGGAGACCGGCTCCCGCCGGGGCGAGGAGGCTCCACGCGTGCGGTCCTCCGGACTCCGCGTCAGGGCAGGAGCGCCCTCCACCAGGAGGTGTGCTCCCGGTACCAGGCCACCGTCGCCCGCAGTCCTTCCTCGAAGGGGATGCCGGGCCGGTATCCGAGAGCGCGGAGTTTCGAGTCGTCGAGTGCATAGCGGCGGTCGTGGCCGAGGCGGTCGGGGACCGGCTCGATCATGTCCGTGGTGCAGTCGAATTCCCTCAGGAGAAGCCGCGTGAGTTCCAGATTGGTCAGCTCCGTGCCGCCGCCGGAGGGTCCCGGCGGGGGCGTCGTCAGCTGTCACGCTCGGTTAAAATGAACACTTCATGCCACCTCTACGGGGTGCGCTCGTCCGAGGCTGGTCGTTGATCGCAAGGTCGGAGAGTCGGATCGGCTGGGAAAATGCTGACTGAAGTCACCGCCACCCACTACGTCGCACCCCTGCGGTCAGGCGGCTCCGTGCCCGGCATCGTCGAGGCCGACGACCTGGGCACGTACGTCGTCAAGTTCACCGGCTCGGCCCAGGGCCACAAGGCGCTGGTCGCCGAGATCATCGTCGGTGAACTCGCCCGCGCGCTCGGTCTGCGCTTCCCCGAACTGGTCCTCGTCCATTTCGACCCGGTGATCGCCGCCGACGAGCCGCACCAGGAGGTCCGGGAGCTGCACGGCGCGAGCGCCGGCGTCAACCTGGGCATGGACTACCTGCCGGGCGCCCGGGACTTCACTCCGGAGATCGCCGGGGTCTTCCCGGTGGACCCGCTGGAGGCCGGCCGGATCGTGTGGCTGGACGCGCTGACCGTCAACGTCGACCGTACGGTCCACAGCTCCAACCTGATGGTCTGGCCCACGCTCGGCACCGCGCCCCCGCGGCTGTGGCTGATCGACCACGGCGCCGCCCTCGTCTTCCACCACCGCTGGGACACCACGAGTCCGGGCAAGAAGTACGACTTCCGGCATCACGCCCTCGGCCACTACGCCCCCGATGTGCGCGCCGCCGACGCCGAGCTGGCGCCGCGGGTGACGGAGGAGCTGCTGCGCGGGATCGTCGCCGAGGTGCCGGACGCCTGGCTCGCCGAGGACGCCGGGTTCGCCACGCCCGACGACGTCCGGGACGCCTACGTGGGCTATCTCCTGGACCGGGTCCGGCTCTCGCCGCAGTGGCTGCCCACCGACTTCCCGAGCCGCGAGGAACTCGCGGCCGAGGAGGCCGCCCGTACGGCGAAGACGCAGGCGGGCCGTCCGGACTGGCTCAAGCGGGTCCCCGACCTGCACGGCAAGCCGGCGGCGGAACAGGATTGGTCGGTGCATCTGGGATGAGCCGGAAGGTCCAGATCGAGTACTGCACCCAGTGCCGCTGGCTGCCGCGTGCCGCCTGGCTGGCGCAGGAGCTGCTCACGACGTTCGAGGCCGAGCTGGCCGAGCTGTCGCTGAAGCCGGGGACGGGCGGCGTCTTCGTCGTCCGCGTGGACGACGAGGTGGTGTGGGACCGCCGCGAGGACGGCTTCCCGGAGCCGACGGCGGTGAAGCGGCGCGTACGCGACCGAGTGGCCCCGGGGAAGTCCCTGGGCCACTCGGAGGGATCCGCGTAGGGGGTCAGCCCTTGAGCTGCCGGTACGCCGGCAGGGTGAGGAAGTCGGCGTAGTCCTCGTCCAGGGACACCTGGAGCAGCAGGTCGTGCGCCTCCTGCCAGTGCCCGGCCGTGAACGCCTCCTCGCCGATCTCCTTGCGGATGGCGTCCAGTTCCTCGGCGGCGACCTTGCGGGCGAGTTCGGGCGTGGCCCTGTCGCCGTTCTCGAACTCGACGCCGGCGTTGATCCACTGCCAGATCTGGGAGCGGGAGATCTCGGCGGTGGCCGCGTCCTCCATCAGATTGAAGATGGCGACGGCGCCGAGGCCGCGCAGCCAGGCCTCGATGTAACGGATGCCGACCTGGACGGCGTTGACGAGACCGTTGTACGTCGGCTTGGCCGCCAGCGAGTCGATCGCGATCAGGTCGGCGGCCTCGACGTGCACGTCCTCGCGCAGCCGGTCCTTCTGGTTCGGCTTGTCGCCGAGGACCTTGTCGAAGGACTCCATGGCGATCGGCACCAGGTCGGGGTGGGCCACCCAGGAGCCGTCGAAACCGTCGTGCGCCTCCCGGTCCTTGTCGGCGCGGACCTTCTCGAAGGCCACCTTGTTGACCTCGGCGTCCCGGCGGGAGGGGATGAAGGCCGCCATGCCGCCGATCGCGTGCGCGCCGCGCTTGTGGCAGGTGCGCACGAGGAGTTCGGTGTACGCCCGCATGAACGGGGCGGTCATCGTCACCGCGTTGCGGTCCGGCAGGACGAACTTGGCCCCACCGTCACGGAAGTTCTTCACGATGGAGAACAGGTAGTCCCAGCGGCCCGCGTTCAGGCCGGCCGCGTGGTCGCGCAGCTCGTAGAGGATCTCCTCCATCTCGTACGCGGCCGTGATGGTCTCGATCAGGACGGTGGCGCGGACGGTGCCCTGCGGGATGCCGACGTAGTCCTGGGCGAAGACGAACACGTCGTTCCACAGGCGGGCTTCGAGGTGCGACTCGGTCTTCGGCAGGTAGAAGTACGGGCCCTTGCCGAGGTCGAGCAGCCGCTGCGCGTTGTGGAAGAAGTACAGGCCGAAGTCGACGAAGGCGCCGGGGACCGCCTTGCCGTCGGGGTCGACGAGGTGCCGCTCGTCCAGGTGCCAGCCGCGCGGGCGCATGACGACGGTCGCCAGCTCCTCGTTCGGCCGCAGGGCGTACGACTTGCCGGTGCGCTCGTCGGTGAAGTCGATGGACCGGGTGTAGGCGTCGATCAGGTTGACCTGGCCGAGGACGACGTTCTCCCAGGTGGGAGCCGAGGCGTCCTCGAAGTCGGCGAGCCAGACCTTCGCGCCCGAGTTGAGGGCGTTGATGGTCATCTTGCGGTCGGTGGGGCCGGTGATCTCGACGCGCCGGTCGTTCAGCGCGGCCGGGGCCGGGGCGACCCGCCAGGAGTCGTCCGCGCGGATCGCGGCCGTCCCGGGCAGGAAGTCGAGCGTGGAGGTGCGGGCGATCTCGGCGCGGCGCTCGGCCCGGCGGGCCAGGAGTTCGTCACGGCGCGGGGTGAACCGCCGGTGCAGCTCCGCCACGAAGGCGAGCGCCGCGTCCGTGAGGACCTCCTCCTGCCGGGGCAGGGGCTCGGCGTCGACGATGGCCAGCGGGGACGGCGCTGGTGCGGACATGAGCTGTCACTTCCTTCAGCGGTGGCACCGGGTGCCAAGTGGCACAAACAGGACAGTCAGCGCCGGCTGTGCGGTCAGGCGCTTCTGAGCAGTGGATAGTAGTTTCCTCATCGTGGAACTTCAATGGTTTGTTGATGTCGAGATTCTCTGAGTCGAGGGAAGGTGGCGCTCGGTGCCACCTCGTTCACTCAAGGTGGCTCAGGTCGGCCTCGGTGTCGATGTCGTAGGGCTCGGCGACGTCCGCGCACTCCACGAGCCGGATCTCCGTCGCGTGCGCGGCGAGGTAGGCCCGGGCCCCGCGGTCCCCGGTGGCCGTCTTTGCGATGCCCGCCCAGTGCGCGGCCCCGAACAGCACGGGATGGCCGCGCACCCCGTCGTAGGCGGCCGAGACCAGCGATTTCCCGTCCTCGTACGCGCCCAGTACCCGGGCCACCGCGGCGGGGCCGATGCCGGGCTGGTCGACCAGGCTGACCAGGGCCGCGGGTGCCCCGGTGCCGGCGAGCGAGGCCAGCCCGGCGCGCAGGGACGAGCCCATGCCCGCCGCCCAGTCGGGGTTGTCCACGAGCACGCAGCCGTCCAGCCGGGCGCGCTCGCGCACCTCGTCGGACCGGGCGCCCAGCACCACATGGATCCGCCCGCACCCGGCCGCGCGCAGCACCCCGGCCGCGTGTTCCACCAGCAGGCGCCCCCGGTGCGGCAGCAGCGCCTTGGGGCGCCCGCCGAGCCGTCTGCCGCCGCCAGCGGCGAGCAGCAGCCCCGCGACATCCCCCTGAAGATCCTGCTTGTCCGTCATGGGTCCTGCATACCCGACGGCGACGGAACCGGCCGGTTTTTCCGGCGCCGATTCCGTTGGGCTGAATTTCGGTCCGCCCTGTGGCGCTCCCGCACGACGTGGCGTTTACTGTCCCGCGCACGAAGGCGTGCCAGGGGGAGGGCTGAGTTGCGGAGCTTGGGGCAGAGGCCGGTGACCGGCAGCGACGAGGACCCGAGGGTGGCGGAACTGCGGACCGCGGTGTCCCGGCTGCGCCGCGAACTCGCCGCCCTCCCGGCGGACTTCCCCGACCGGGGGATAGCCGAGGACGAGCTGGCGGCCCTGGCCGCGATGGCCGCCGGCGGCCTTCCGGAGATCCCGCGGCTGCGCGGCTCCCTCTTACTGATCGCCGGTGCGATCGGCTCGATGAGCGCCCTGGCGGGGGGACTGCGGGGGGTGCGTGCGGCGGTGGACCTCTTCGGGGAGACGTCGCGCCCGTGACGGCGCGGGGCGCCCCGGCCTGACCGGGGGCGCGGGGAACCGCGGGACGAGCCGCCATCCGCCCGTCCCCGCCGGCGGTCACCGCCTCCGGGCCGTCAGGCGCCCGAACTCGCCAGGGCCTGGGAGAGCTCCAGGGCGATCTGCTGGAGCACCGGCACGATCTTGTCCGTGGCCGCCTCGGTGACGCGCCCCGCGGGCCCGGAGATGGAGATGGCGGCCGCGGTGGGGGAGTCCGGCACGGACACCGCGAGGCATCGCACCCCGATCTCCTGCTCGTTGTCGTCGACGGCGTATCCCGCCTGCCGCACATCCGCCAGTGCCGCCAGGAACCCCTCGGGTGTGGTGATGGTCTTCTCGGTGGCCGCGGGCATGCCGGTGCGCGCCAGCAACGCCCGTACCTCGTCATCGGGGACGCCGGCCAGCAGCGCCTTGCCCACACCGGTGGAGTGCGGCAGCACCCGCCGGCCCACCTCGGTGAACATCCGCATCGAGTGCTTCGACGGCACCTGCGCCACGTACACGATCTCGTCCCCGTCGAGCAGCGCCATGTTCGCGGTCTCGCCGGTCTCCTCCACCAGCCGGGCCAGATACGGCCGGGCCCAGGTGCCGAGGAGGCGGGACGCGGACTCGCCGAGCCGGATCAGCCGCGGCCCGAGCGCGTAGCGCCGGTTGGCCTGCTGGCGTACGTAGCCGCAGGCGACCAGCGTGCGCATGAGCCGGTGGATGGTCGGCAGGGGCAGCCCGCTGGTCGCGGACAGCTCGCTCAGGCCCACCTCGCCGCCCGCGTCCGCCATCCGCTCGAGCAGGTCGAAGGCACGCTCCAGGGACTGCACCCCGCCGGCGGCGGAGGGCTTGGCGGAGTCGGTGGTGCTGGCGCTGGACGTCGGCACGGCGCGTTCCTTTCGGGACTGACAGGAGGGCAGAAGCCTACCCGGCGGCCGGTTGACTCCCCGCTTGTACATAGCTACGTTCTGCTTGCTGGAATTCTAATTCCGCTTTGTGGAAACGTCCAGAGGGCGGGCCCCGTCGCGTTGCCCGGAAGTGTGCCTCTTGACGGCGGGGAAGCGGGAGTGAAGACTCCTTCAACAGAACGTTGAAATCCGTTTCGTGGGTGTAAATCCCGTTTCCTGGACGTAAAACGGCGGTGGAGAGAGGGGTTCGGGTGTCCGACGCTGAACTGGTGCTGCGCTCGACGCGCGTGATCACTCCGGAGGGGACACGGGCCGCCACGGTCACCGTGTCCGCCGGGAAGATCACGGCCGTCCTGCCGTACGACGCCGAGATCCCGGCCACGGCCCGGCTGGAGGACGTCGGCGACCACGTCCTGCTGCCCGGCCTGGTCGACACCCACGTCCACGTCAACGACCCGGGCCGCACCGAGTGGGAGGGCTTCTGGACCGCCACCCGCGCCGCGGCGGCCGGCGGCATCACCACCCTGGTCGACATGCCGCTCAACTCCCTGCCGCCCACCACCACGGTCGAGCATCTGCGGATCAAGCAGGACGTGGCCCGGGACAAGGCGCACGTCGACGTCGGCTTCTGGGGCGGCGCCCTGCCCGACAACGTCAAGGACCTGCGCCCGCTGCACGACGCCGGCGTCTTCGGCTTCAAGGCATTCCTCTCCCCGTCCGGCGTGGACGAGTTCCCGCACCTCGACCAGGACCAGCTTGCCCAGTCCCTGGCCGAGATCGCCGGGTTCGACGGGCTGCTGATCGTGCACGCCGAGGACCCGCACCACCTGGCCGCCGCCCCGCAGCAGGGCGGCCCGAAGTACACCGACTTCCTCGCCTCCCGCCCGCGCGACGCCGAGGACACGGCCATCGCGAACCTGATCGGGCAGGCCCGGCGGCTGGGCGCCCGTGTGCACGTGCTGCACCTGTCCTCCGGTGACGCGCTGCCGCTGATCCGCGCCGCCCGCGCCGAGGGCGTCCGCCTCACCGTGGAGACCTGCCCGCACTACCTCACCCTGACCGCCGAGGAGGTCCCGGACGGCGCCAGCGAGTTCAAGTGCTGCCCGCCGATCCGCGAGGCCGCCAACCAGGACCTGCTGTGGGAGGCGCTGGCCGACGGCACCATCGACTGTGTCGTCACCGACCACTCGCCCTCCACCGCCGACCTGAAGACCCACGACTTCGCCACCGCCTGGGGCGGCATCTCGGGCCTCCAGCTCAGCCTCTCCGCCGTGTGGACGGAGGCCCGCGGGCGCGGCCACGGACTGGAGGACGTGGTCCGCTGGATGTCCACGCGGACCGCCGCCCTGGCCGGCCTCGGCCACAAGGGCGCCATCGAGGCCGGCCGCGACGCCGACTTCGCGGTGCTCGCCCCCGACGAGACCTTCACCGTCGACCCGGCCGGCCTCCAGCACCGCAACCGGGTCACCGCCTACGCCGGCAGGACCCTGTACGGCGTCGTCAAGTCCACCTGGCTGCGCGGCGAA
Source organism: Streptomyces sp. NPDC038200 (assembly GCF_055600785.1). Classification (NCBI taxonomy): domain Bacteria; kingdom Bacillati; phylum Actinomycetota; class Actinomycetes; order Kitasatosporales; family Streptomycetaceae; genus Streptomyces; species Streptomyces sp. NPDC038200. The sequence continues at coordinate 66,401 of NZ_JBVJYH010000001.1, read as the reverse complement.
CGCATCGTCGCCGACGGCGAGTTCACCGAGCCGAAGGGCACGCTGCTCGCCCGCCCCCAGTAAGCCCCCCCGCACCCCACCCGCCCGACTCCGGAAAGGACCCCCTGATCACCGTGACGGCGATACCGAGCTTCACCGGCGACGCGCACCCCTACGGAGGCGGCGACCCGTACGCGGACTACCGCACCGCCGACTTCCCCTTCACCCAGTACGCCAACCTCGCCGACCGGCAGCTCGGCGCCGGTGTCATCGCCGCCAACGACGAGTTCTTCGCCCAGCGGGAGAACCTGCTGGTGCCCGAGCGGGCCGAGTTCGACCCCGAGCACTTCGGCCACAAGGGCAAGATCATGGACGGCTGGGAGACCCGCCGCCGGCGCGGTGCTTCCGCCGGGCACCCGTGGCCGGCCGCCGAGGACCACGACTGGGCGCTGGTCCGCCTCGGCGCGCCCGGCGTGATCCGCGGGATCGTCGTCGACACCGCCCACTTCCGCGGCAACTACCCGCAGGCCGTCTCCGTCGAGGGCGCCTCCGTACCCGGCTCGCCGTCCCCGGAGGAGCTGCTGGGCGACGACGTGAAGTGGACCACCCTGGTCCCGCGCACCGCGGTCGGCGGGCACGCGGCGAACGGGTTCGCCGTCTCGGCCGAGCAGCGCTTCACGCACCTGCGGATCAACCAGCACCCCGACGGCGGCATCGCCCGCCTGCGCGTGTACGGCGAGGTCGTCCCGGACCCGGAGTGGCTGGCGGTCCTCGGCACCCTCGACGTGGTGGCCCTGGAGAACGGCGGCCAGGTCGAGGACGCCTCGAACCTCTTCTACTCCCCGGCCACCCACACCATCCAGCCGGGCCGCTCCCGCAAGATGGACGACGGCTGGGAGACCCGCCGCCGCCGCGACCAGGGCAACGACTGGATCCGCTACCGGCTGGTCGCGCAGTCCCGGATCCGGGCGGTCGAGATCGACACCGCCTATCTGAAGGGCAACAGCGCCGGCTGGGCGGCGGTCTCGGTCAAGGACGGCGAGGACGGCGAGTGGACCGAGGTCCTCCCGCGCACCCGCCTCCAGCCGGACACCAACCACCGCTTCGTCCTGCCCGAGCCGGCGGTCGGCACGCACGCGCGGATCGACATCTTCCCCGACGGCGGCATCTCCCGCCTGCGGCTGTTCGGCTCCCTGACCGAGCGGGGCGCGAGCGGTCTCGCCGCCCGCCACCAGGAACTGGGCGGCTGACCGCCGCCCACGCGCCCGCGTGGGACGTCCCGGCCGGACAGCACCGGGGCGCCCCACGCGTCACGCCCGCGGCCCCCCGTCCCCGTGGTCCGGAACTCTTCCGTCCACCTCCCGCGTTGTCTCCCACGTGACCCTTCAGCAAGAGATCGTCGGCAACGCCATGCAGATGGCGGTCGTCCACCTGCGTCCCGGCCAGACCGTGTACTGCGAGGCCGGGAAGTTCCTGTTCAAGACGGTGGACGTGACCATGGAGACGCGGCTGTCCGGCCCGTCCGGAGGCGGCGGACAGCAGCAGAGCGGCTCGGGCGGTGGCATGGGCGGTCTGCTGCGCCAGGCCATGGGCACCGCCATGCAGGTCGGCCAGCGGATGCTCGCCGGCGAGTCGCTCGCGTTCCAGTACTTCACCGCGCAGGGCGGCGAGGGCACGGTCGGCTTCGCGGGGGTGCTCCCCGGCGAGATGCGCGCCCTGGAGCTGGACGGCACACGCGCGTGGTTCGCCGAGAAGGACGCCTTCGTCGCCGCCGAGTCCACCGTCGAGTTCGGCATCGCCTTCGCCGGCGGCCGGACCGGCACGAGCGGCGGTGAGGGATTCGTCCTGGAGAAGTTCACCGGGCACGGCACGGTGATCATCGCCGGGGCCGGCAACTTCATCGACCTGAACCCGGCGGACTTCGGCGGCCGCATCGAGGTCGACACCGGCTGCGTGGTCGCCTTCGAGGAGGGCATCCAGTACGGCGTCCAGCGCGTCGGCGGCCTCAACCGCCAGGGGATCATGAACGCCGTGTTCGGCGGCGAGGGCCTGTCCCTGGCCACCCTGGAGGGCAACGGACGCGTGATCCTGCAGTCCCTCACCATCGAGAGCCTCGCCAACGCCCTGAAGAAGGCCCAGGGCGGCGACAAGCAGGGCCCGACCGGCGGACTGTTCTCGACGCACGCCGGCTGAACCGATGAGTTCCCGGCGCGAGCGGGGTCCGAGGAGATGACAGCAGACCCCGCTCCCCGGAAGAAGGCACCCGCCATGGGCAAGCTCGTCTCCACCGTCTTCGTCACCCTCGACGGCGTCTACCAGGCGCCCGGCGGCCCCCAGGAGGACCCCAGCGGCGGCTTCGGCCAGGGCGGCTGGAGCTTCCCGCTCGGGGACGACGACTCCGGCCGGTTCGTCACCGGGCTCTTCGACCAGGTGGGCGCCTTCCTGCTCGGCCGCCGTACGTACGAGATCTTCGCCTCCTACTGGCCGAAGGTGACCGATCCCGCGAACCCGATCGCGGCCAAGCTCAACGGCCTCCCGAAGTACGTCGTCTCCTCCACCCTCCAGGCGCCGCGCTGGTCCGGCACCACCGTCGTCTCGGGCGATCTCGCCAAGGAGGTCACCGCCCTCAAGGAGCGCACGGACGGCGAACTGCAGATCCACGGCAGCGGCGCCCTGGTCCGCTCGCTGCTGGACCTGCGGCTCGTCGACACCCTGCACCTGCTGACGTTCCCGGTCGTCCTCGGTGCCGGCCGCCGCCTCTTCGCGGACGGCGCGGTCCCCGCCCGCTTCACGCACCGCGCCGGACGTGTCACGCCCGCGGGGGTCTCCCTCCAGACGTACGACTTCGCGGGCAGCCCCGAGTACGGGTCGTACGAGTCCCCGGAAGACGCCTGAGCCGGCACCGGTGCGCGGACGCCAGGAGGCCCGGCGCACCGTGCGCCGGGCCTCCAGGTGTGGGGGGATGCCGGATGTCAGCAGTCGAAGTCGATGAGATCGAACGTCGCGTAGTGGTCGGAGGTGTAGTAGTCCTCCTCGTACTGCTTGCCCGTGATGATCCGGCGTGCGCCGCGCGTGGAGGAGCCCGGCGTCTTCACGGTGTACTCGTGGTAGTAGGCGGAGGTCTGCCGGGGGAGGACGCCTTCGCGGTTCTGGAAGACGGTGCCGTCCTGCGAGTACGGGTACGGGCCGCCCTGGGCGATCAGGCCGAGCGTGTCGTGCGCCTGGGACGGCAGGTCGCCGTAGCAGATGTCGCCGACCGCGGCGGCCGCCGGGGTGGCGGTGACGGTGCCGCCGACGAGGAGTGCGGACAGGACGGCGGCCGCGGCGCCGATACGGGTGATGCGTGGGGGGAATCTCATGGCGCCATGATGACGCGCGTAGAGGATGGCATGTCAATGACAATCCGGAAGATTCTCCCGGCAAGTCCGATGAGTTTTCGGGAAGTTAACCTCGCTCAGCCGGGCCCCTGGCTCTCCGCCACGGCGAACAGCGCGAACGCGAGGACCACGAGCGCCACGCTCGCGTAGATCCCGTAGCCGTCGAGGAAGCCGAGCCGCTGGACGAGACCCACGTGCCAGTCGGTGAGCTCGTGCACCAGCCCCAGCGCGCCCTGCACCAGGGCGATGAACCCGAGAAGTTCCCGTACCTGTTTCACGGTACGACTCTCGCCCGGCGGCATCCTTGCGCGCGTCGGCCACCGGGCGCCCGCACGGCGCCGAAAGTCGGCGCCCGCGCCGGCGGGCGGCACCCGAAGTCGACAGCGGTGCGACTTTGGTCGCTGACCCCGGGCGTTCGGTCGGCGATCCCGGGCGGGGGCGGCGCCGGGGAGCGGTCCGTGCGTAGATTGGCCGACCGTGACCAATGACGAGCAGGCGCGGGCGCCGAAGGAGTTCGCGGGCCGCCGGTGGCTGTTCCCCTCCGCCCTCATCCACGAGCTGGACCCGGACGCCGGGGCCGCGGGCCGCCGGCCGAGACGCACGGCGCGCGACTGGGTCGTCGACTTCTCCTGCTTCCTCCTGGCGGTCGGCCTCGGACTGGCCGCCGCCGTGACGCTGGCCCGCGAACCCGGGCTGCCGGGTCCCCTGGCCGTCCTCGACCAGGTCCTGGGCGCCCTCGCCTGCGCGGCGCTCTGGCTGCGGCGCCGGTGGCCGGTCGGCCTCGCCGTCGCCCTGGTCCCGGTCGGCTTCCTGTCCAACTCGGCGGGCGGCGCGGAGCTGGTCGTCCTGTTCACCCTCACCGTGCACCGGCCCTTCCGGTACGTCGCCTGGGTCGGTGGGGTCGAGCTCGCGCTGGTCCCGCTCTTCTACTGGCTGCGCCCCGACCCGGACATGCCGTACGCCGGGGTCGTCGCGTTCACCGCGCTGCTCACCGTGACGATCATCGGCTGGGGCATGTTCGTCCGCGCCAAGCGGATGCTGATGCTGAGTCTCCGGGACCGTGCCCACCGGGCGGAGACCGAGGCCCGGCTCCGCGCCGAGCAGGCCCAGCGGCTGGCCCGCGAGGCCATCGCCCGCGAGATGCACGACGTGCTCGCCCACCGGCTCACCCTGCTCAGCGTGCACGCGGGTGCCCTGGAGTTCCGGCCGGACGCGCCCCGCGAGGAGATCGCACGGGCCGCCGGGGTGATCCGGGAGAGCGCCCACGAGGCCCTCCAGGACCTGCGGGAGATCATCGGGGTGCTGCGGGCCGGCGAGTCCGACGAACCGTCCGGCGGGCGCCCCCAGCCCACGCTGGCCGGGCTGGACGCCCTCGTCGCCGAGTGCCGGGAGGCGGGGATGGAGGTCGCCCTCGACCACCGCGTCGCCGAACCGGCCGCCGTTCCCGCCTCCGTCGGCCGCACCGCCTACCGCATCGCCCAGGAGGCCCTGACCAACGCGCGCAAGCACGCCCCCGGCACCGAGGTCGTGGTCCGCCTCGCCGGGACCCCCGGCGACGGCCTGACCGTCACCGTCACCAACCCCGCCCCGCCCGCCGACGTCCCGCCCGTCCCCGGCTCCGGCCAGGGCCTGATCGGCCTCATCGAACGAGCCACCCTGGCGGGAGGCCGCCTGGAACACGAGGCCCGGCCCGACGGAGGCTTCGAGGTACGGGGCTGGCTGCCGTGGCCGCGGGGCTGAACGACAGGGCGGCCGAGGTGTGGGGTGCGCGGAAGGGCGCGGGGCGGGAGGTGCGGGGTGGAAGGGTGCGGGGCAGCGAGGTGTGGGGCGGCAGGGTGCGAGGTGCGAGGCAGCGAGGTGCGGGGCGGCGGGGTGCGGAGCAGAGAGGGGGGCGGGCGGGTGCGGGGCAGGAGGTGCGGGTGTCCGGGGGTCTCCGCACGTGCCCGCCCCCGCGTCCGCCGTGCCGGTCCCCGCACGCCCACCCCGCACGCGCCCGTGTGACCCCTCGGTCCTGACCGATTCCTCCGCCCCCGCTCCCCGCCCGTGATTACGTGACCCCATGACTGCGACGCCGATCAGACTCCTTCTCGTGGACGACGACCCCCTCGTACGCGCCGGGCTGGCGCTGATGATCGGCGGGGCCGGGGACATCGAGGTCGTCGGGGAGGCCGCCGACGGCGCGGAGGCCGAGGAGGCCGTGCGGCGGACGCGGCCGGACGTCGTCCTGATGGACCTCCGGATGCCGTCGGTCGACGGCATCACCGCGACCCGACGGCTGCGCGCGCGGCCGGACGCACCGCAGGTCGTGGTGCTCACCACCTTCCACGCCGACGAACAGGTCCTGCACGCCCTGCGCGCCGGTGCCGCCGGTTTCGTCCTCAAGGACACCCCGCCCGCCGCGATCGTCGACGCCGTGCGCCGGGTCGCCGCCGGCGATCCGGTCCTGTCGCCGACCGTCACCCGGCAGCTGATGCGGCACGCGGCCGGTACCGCCGCCGACACCCGGCAGACCCGCGCGCGGGAACGGCTCGCCGCCCTCAACGACCGCGAACGCGAGGTCGCCGTCGCGGTCGGCCGCGGACTCGCCAACGCCGGGATCGCCGCGGAGCTGTTCCTCAGCGTGGCCACCGTCAAGGCCCACGTCTCCCGCATCCTCGCCAAACTCGGCCTCGACAACCGGGTCCAGATCGCTCTGCTCGCCTACGACGCGGGGCTCCTGGAGGACGACGACGACGGGCGCTAGACGAACCGGGGACCGCCGGGACTCCTGGCCGGCTCCGCCGCCGGTGCGTCCGGCGGTTCCCGCTCGTTCTCAGCCGGACGACGGCTGCGCCCGGTCGGGGACCTCCGCGAGCGGTACCGGGCGGCGCTCCCGCCGGGAGATCTCGCACGCCTCCGCGATCCGCAGCGCCTGCAACGCCTCCCAGCCGTCGCACGGGTTGGCCCGCTCACCGCGCACCACCTGCACGAAGGTGTTCAGCTCGGCCTCGTAGGCCGGCCCGAACCGCTCCAGGAACCCCGTCCACGGTTTGTCCGCGGGCGGTGGCCCGGTCGGCTCGGTGGAGGCGAGGGGCGTACGGTCGTCCAGGCCCACCACCACCGTGTCGCGCTCCCCGGCCAGCTCCATGCGGACGTCGTAGCCGGCGCCGTTCAGCCGGGTCGCCGTCGCGGTGGCCAGGGTGCCGTCGTCCAGCGTGAGCAGCGCCGCGCCCGTGTCGACGTCCCCGGCCTCGCGGAACATGGCGGGACCGGCGTCGGAGCCGGTGGCGTACACGTCGGTCACCTCCCGGCCGGTCACCCAGCGCAGCACGTCGAAGTCGTGGATCAGCGTGTCCCGGAACAGCCCGCCGGACAGCGGCAGCCACTCCGCGGGGGGCGGGGACGCGTCGCAGGTCATGGCCCGTACGGTGTGCAGCCGGCCGAGCCGGCCCGTGCGGACGGCCTCGCGGGCGCCGGCGTACCCGGCGTCGAACCGCCGCTGGAACCCCATCTGCAGCACGGTCCCGGCCGTCTCCACCTCGGCGAGCGCGTGCAGGGTGCCCGGCAGATCGAGGGCGATGGGTTTCTCGCAGAAGACCGGGAGCCCCGAGCGGGCCGCCCGGCCGATCAGTTCCGCATGGGCGGCCGTCGCCGTGGTGATCACCACCGCGTCCACGCCCCATGTGAAGATCTCGTCGACGCCCGGCGCCACCGTCTCGCCCAGCCGGTGCGCCAGCGCCTGGGCCCGCGCCGGCTCCGCGTCCGTCAGGATCAGGGACCCGACCTCACGGTGACGGCTGAGCGTCCTCGCGTGAAGGGTGCCGATGCGGCCCGTACCGATGACCCCGATGCGCATGGAATCAAAGTGAGGGCGGACCCCGTACCCTGTCAATGGGTATGTCCGGACAACCGGACTACACAACTTCCCGTCAACCATGCACGGGGCTACGCTCGGGCCCGTGCCGAAACCAGATGTGGACCCGACCGTGTCGCTCGATCTCCGTGTGGACCGTAGCTCGCCGGTGCCCCTGTACTTCCAGCTCTCCCAGCAGCTGGAGGCCGCCATCGAGCAGGGCGGCCTCACCCCGGGCAGCCTGCTGGGCAACGAGATCGAGCTGGCCGCGCGGCTCGGTCTGTCCCGGCCGACCGTCCGGCAGGCCATCCAGTCCCTCGTCGACAAGGGGCTCCTCGTCAGGCGCCGGGGTGTGGGCACCCAGGTCGTGCACAGTCAGGTCAAGCGCCCGCTGGAACTGAGCAGCCTCTACGACGACCTGGAGGCGGCCGGCCAGCGCCCCGCGACCAAGGTGCTGGTCAACACGGTCGTCCCGGCCTCCGCCACGGTCGCCGCCGCGCTCGGTGTCACCGAGGGCGGTGACGTCCACCGCGTCGAGCGGCTCCGTCTCGCGCACGGCGAGCCGATGGCCTACCTGATCAACCACCTGCCGCCCGGCCTGCTCGATCTCGACACCGAGCAGCTGGAGGCGACGGGCCTGTACCGGCTGATGCGGTCCGCCGGGATCACCCTGCACAGCGCCCGCCAGTCCATCGGCGCCCGGGGCGCCACGGCCGCCGAGGCCGAGCGGCTCACCGAGACCGAAGGGGCCCCGCTGCTCACCATGCAGCGCACCACCTTCGACGACACCGGCCGCGCGGTCGAGTTCGGCGACCACACCTACCGCCCGAGCCGCTACTCCTTCGAGTTCCAGCTGCTCGTCCGGCCCTGAGGGCACTCCGACCTTCGTCGCAATGTCCTGACAATGTGACCGGTCTGCGGTCCCCCGGTCGTGTCATGCGCGTTCCCCGTGTCCGATACTGAAGTGTTTGGGGCTGGTGAGGTCGCCGCCGGGACACACCCACGGTGAGGTCGCCCGCCCCTTACGCACGTCGGAGCAGAGCAAGAGCACAGCGAGAAGGGGCACGGCCTCGTGGCACGGTTTCGGACCTGGGTAGGCATAGCGCTGGCGGGGGCACTCTCCGTGTCCCTGGCTGCGTGCAGCAGCACCGGAGGCAAGCGGGCGGAGGACGCCCGCAAGGCCGCCGCCGCCCAGGGGCGGGCGGCGGTGAACACCCCCCGCTGGACCTTCGCGATGATCACCCACTCGGGAGACGGCGACACCTTCTGGGACATCGTCCAGAGCGGCGCCAAGCAGGCCGCCCTCAAGGACAACATCAAGTTCCTGTACTCCCACGACGACGAGGCCCAGCAGCAGGCACAGCTGGTGGACGCGGCCGTCGACAAGAAGGTCGACGGCATCATCGTCACCCTCGCCAAGCCGGACGCCATGAAGGCCGCCGTGGCCCGCGCCGAGAAGGCCGGCATCCCGGTGATCACGGTGAACTCCGGCTCCGCGGAGTCCAAGGACTTCGGTGCCCTCACCCACATCGGCCAGGACGAGACCATCGCGGGCGAGGCGGTCGGCGACGAGCTGAACATGCGCGGGAAGAAGAAGGCCCTGTGCGTGCTGCACGAGCAGGGCAACGTGGGCCACGAGCAGCGCTGCGACGGCGTCGCCGAGACCTTCCGCGGCACGCTGCGCAAGCTTTACGTCAACGGCACCAACATGCCCGACGTGCAGTCCGCGATCGAGGCCAAGCTGCAGGCCGACCGGTCCATCGACTCCGTCGTCACCCTCGGCGCGCCCTACGCCGACACCGCGGTGAAGGCGAGGACGGACGCGGGCAGCAAGGCCGAGATCGACACCTTCGACCTCAACGCCAAGGTCGCCGCGGCGCTCAAGGCCGGCACCCTCGGCTTCGCCGTGGACCAGCAGCCGTACCTCCAGGGCTATCAGGCCGTCGACCTGCTGTGGCTGTACAAGTACAACGGCGACGTCCTCGGCGGCGGCAAGCCCGTGCTGACCGGCCCCCAGATCATCACCCGGGACCAGGCGTCCGCGCTGGCGGAGTACACCGAGCGGGGCACCCGATGACCGCCACCGTGGAACGCACCGGCGACGAGGCGGCCGAGCCGGCGGGAGCCGGCCAGACGGCCGACGAAAGGATTCTGCGGACCTCGTCGCTGCGGAAGCTGCTCGCCCGCCCGGAACTGGGCTCGGTCGTCGGCGCCCTCGCCGTCTTCCTGTTCTTCGCCTTCGCCGCCGACGGCTTCCTGCACGCCTCCAGCCTCAGCACGGTCCTGTACGCCTCGTCGACCATCGGCATCATGGCCGTACCCGTGGCCCTGCTGATGATCGGCGGCGAGTTCGACCTCTCGGCGGGCGTCCTGGTGACGTCCTCGGCGCTGGTCTCCTCGATGTTCAGCTATCAGATGACGGCGAACGCCTGGGTCGGCGTCGGCGTGTCCCTCCTGGTCACCCTCGCCGTCGGCGCCTTCAACGGCTTCGTGCTCACCCGCACCAAGCTGCCCAGCTTCATCGTCACGCTCGGCACCTTCCTGATGCTGACCGGCATGAACCTCGGCTTCACCAAGCTGATCGACGGCACCGTCTCCACCAAGACCATCGGCGACATGGAGGGCTTTCCCAGCGCCCACGCCGTCTTCGCCTCGACGCTCGGCCTGGGCGGCGTCGACGTCAAGGTCACCATCCTGTGGTGGCTCGGCCTGGTCGCCCTGGCCTCCTGGATCCTGCTCCGCACCCGCACCGGCAACTGGATCTTCGCCGTCGGCGGCAACGAGGACGCGGCCCGCGCGGTGGGCGTCCCCGTCGCCAAGACCAAGATCGGCCTCTACATGGGCGTCGCGTTCGGCGCCTGGATCTCCGGCCAGCACCTGCTGTTCTCCTTCGACGCCGTCCAGTCCGGCGAAGGCGTCGGCAACGAGCTGATCTACATCATCGCGGCCGTCATCGGCGGCTGCCTGATCACCGGTGGCCACGGCAGCGCGGTCGGCTCGGCCGTGGGCGCGCTCCTGTTCGGCATGACCAGCAAGGGCATCGTCTTCGCCGAGTGGAACCCCGACTGGTTCAAGTTCTTCCTCGGAGCGATGCTGCTCCTCGCGACCCTGCTCAACACCTGGGTCCGCAAGCGCGCGGAGGCCGTGAAATGACCGAGACCGAGAAGCGTACGGCCCTGGTGGAGCTGTCCGGCGTCGGCAAGCGCTACGGCAACGTCCGCGCCCTGGAGGGCGTCTGCCTGGAGGTTCACGCCGGGGAGATCACCTGCGTCCTCGGCGACAACGGCGCCGGCAAGTCGACGCTGATCAAGACGATCGCGGGACTGCACCGGCACGACGCCGGCACCCTGCGCATCGAGGGCGAGGAGACCCGCCTCGCCTCCCCGCGCGAGGCCCTGGACCGGGGCATCGCCACGGTCTACCAGGACCTGGCCGTCGTCCCCCTGATGCCGGTCTGGCGCAACTTCTTCCTCGGCTCCGAGCCCCGCACCGGCGTCGGCCCCTTCAAGCGCCTCGACACCGACCTCATGCGCCGCACCACCCGCGAGGCGCTGCTGCGCATGGGCATCGACCTGCGGGACGTCGACCAGCCCATCGGCACCCTCTCCGGCGGCGAACGTCAGTGCGTGGCGATCGCTCGTGCGGTCCATTTCGGCGCGAAGGTCCTGATCCTCGACGAGCCGACGGCAGCACTCGGAGTGAAGCAGTCCGGTGTGGTCCTCAAATATGTCGCCGCGGCACGGGACGAGGGCCTGGGCGTTGTCTTGATCACCCACAATCCGCATCACGCGTACCTGGTGGGCGACAGGTTCGTGCTCCTGAGGCGGGGCACGATGGTGGGACATCACACACGGGACGACATCAGCCTGGACGAGCTGACCCGGCAGATGGCCGGCGGGTCCGACCTGGACGCTCTGCGTCACGAACTGCGGCGCGGCTGAGAGACGCGGGGCCGCATCCACCTGCGGCTCCGCCACGAGGCGCGCGCAGCCACGCCGCACGCCGCCCCCCGGCACTGCTGGCGCGCCCCGCCCGTGCCCCGTACGGCACCCCTACCGGCGGTGAGGCAGAATCGAGCGCGATGAGCACCTACCGCGACCTCACGGCCCCCATCGGCTCCCGCCGAGCCCCCGTCCTGCGAACGGTCGGTACCAGGGAACGCCGGTCCCACCTGACTGCCCCCCGTGTCCCCACCGTCGGCATCGACATCGGCGGCACCAAGGTCATGGCGGGCGTCGTGGACGCCGACGGCAACATCCTGGAGAAGCTCCGCGCGGAGACCCCGGACAAGTCCAAGAGCCCCAAGGTCGTCGAGGACACCATCGTCGAGCTGGTCCTGGACCTCTCCGACCGGCACGACGTGCACGCGGTCGGCATCGGCGCGGCCGGCTGGGTCGACGCCGACCGCAACCGCGTCCTCTTCGCCCCCCACCTGTCCTGGCGCAACGAACCCCTGCGCGACCGCCTCGCCGGCCGGCTCTCCGTCCCGGTCCTGGTGGACAACGACGCCAACACCGCCGCCTGGGCGGAATGGCGCTTCGGCGCAGGCCGCGGCGAGGACCACCTCGTCATGATCACCCTCGGTACCGGCATCGGCGGCGCCATCCTGGAGGACGGCCAGGTCAAACGGGGCAAGTTCGGCGTCGCCGGCGAGTTCGGCCACATGCAGGTCGTGCCCGGCGGCCACCGCTGCCCGTGCGGCAACCGCGGCTGCTGGGAGCAGTACAGCTCCGGCAACGCGCTGGTCCGTGAGGCCAAGGAGCTGGCCGCGGCGGACTCCCCGGTGGCCTACGGGATCATCGAGCACGTCAAGGGCAACGTCGACGACATCACCGGCCCGATGATCACCGAGCTGGCCCGCGAGGGCGACGCGATGTGCGTGGAGCTGCTCCAGGACATCGGCCAGTGGCTCGGCGTCGGCATCGCCAACCTCGCCGCCGCGCTCGACCCCTCCTGCTTCGTCATCGGCGGCGGGGTCTCGGCCGCCGACGACCTGCTCATCGGCCCTGCCCGGGACGCCTTCAAACGCCACCTCACCGGCCGCGGCTACCGCCCCGAGGCCCGCATCACCCGCGCCCAGCTCGGCCCCGAGGCGGGCATGGTGGGCGCCGCCGACCTGGCCCGGCTGGTCGCCCGCCGGTTCCGCCGGGCCAAGCGACGCCGGGTCGAGCGCCACGAGCGCTACGAGCGGTACGCCCAGTCCCGCCGCGACCGGGACACCGTATGACCCCGTCGCTGCCCCACCAGGGCGGCCCGCCGGACGAGCCGCACCGGCCCGCCGAGGACCCGCGGCACAAGGCCAGGCGCCGGGCGCTCACGCTGCTGATCATCGTCCTGCTCATCGGCGTGCCGGCCGGCTACCTGGTGATCTCCGCGAACCAGAGCCGCAACAGCGGCAAGGACAAGGAGGCGAAGTACTCGGCCACCGGCCTCACCGCCGGCTGGCCGTCCAAGGTGCAGCGCCGTCTCTACCAGGTGAGCGTCCCGCACCCCGCCGACGACATCGCCTACTACGAGACGAACAACTGGAAGACCAGCCGCCTCTACGTGCAGTTCCGCACCAACCCCGCGGGCCTGGACAGCTTCCTGGAGGCCATGGGCGTCCGGCGGGAACAGCTGAAGAAGGACGACATCGCCATCGGCGAGCGGGACCGGAAGGTCAGCGGCTGGACCTTCAGCGGGCCGGGCCCCTGGTGGGGCCTGACCCACGAGCAGAAGAACCCGGCGCCCACCCAGGACGTGGTCGTCAACCTGTCCGACCCCGCCCGGCCGATGGTGTTCGTGGTCTCCCGCACGGTCCCGTGACCTGCGGCCCCGACCGGGCCCCGGAGCCGGTTGTCAGACCCCGCCCGTAGAGTCGGAGACGTCTGATCCGACACACGGGCGGGAGGTGGCAGGACGTATGAGCGGCACGGCTGCGGTGGCCGAGCGCACGGGGGGTTCCCGGGAGACCGGGCACCCGGTCCCGGTGCGCCTCGCCTCCGTCTACCTGCCCGCGGCTCTGCCGCGCGAGGGCCGCCTCGCCTTCTGGGATCCCGACGGCGACCCGCTGCCCACCCCGGCCGCGGGCACGCCGCTGGAGCTGACGGTCGTACGCCGCCACGGCGCCGGGGTGCGCCGCCGCCAGGTGCCCGCGCTGACCCTGCCCCTGACCGAGGCCCTGCCGCTGCTGGTCCTCGCCCGCCGCGACCCCGCCGCCCACCCCGCCACCGCCTGCTGGGGCGCCGCCGCCCTGCACGCGCTGCGGCTCGTGGCCCGCGGCCGGCTGCTGCCCGGCCTGACCCCGGACGGCCACGACGCCTGGCGGGCCGGCCCTCTGGAGCCTGACGACATCGCCCACCTCCGCGCGATCGCCGCGGCCCTGCCCCCGGAGGGCCACGCCGCGCCCCTCCCCGGCCCGGGCGCGCTCCGGCTGCCGGAGCCGGAGGCCCTGGTCCGCTCCTTCCTGGACGCGGTCGCCGACACCCTGCCCCGCACCCCCGCGGCCCCCTACACCGTCGGCCGTCCCTTCGCCGGCCACGAACCGCACGCCCTGCCCGGGGCCCACGAGTGGGCGGCGGAGGTCGCCGCCGGCATGGACGCGGGCGTCCGGATCTCGCTCCGCCTGGACCTGTCCGCGTCCGACGTCTTCGACGCCGGCGCACACGACGGCGCCCGCGCCGCCGGAGCCGCCGTCGTACAGGTCCACAGCCTCGCCGACCCCACCCTGGTGGCCGACGCGGCGTCCCTGTGGGCGGGGGACGCCGACCCGGCGTTCGGGCCCCGCGCACGCGTGGACGCCGCCCTCGCCGTCCGGCGTGCCGCCCGGGTGTGGCCGCCCCTGGACCGCCTCGCCGAACAGGACGTGCCCGACGTCCTCGCCCTGTCCGAGGAGGAGCTGGGCGAACTGCTCGGCGTGGCGGCGAGCCGGCTGGCCGCCGCCGGGGTCGCCGTGCACTGGCCCCGCGACCTCGCCCGCGACCTGACCGCCACCGCGGTGGTCCGCCCGGCACCCGGCTCGGCGACCGACGGCACCGGCTTCTTCGAGAGCGAGGACCTGCTGCGGTTCCGCTGGCAGCTGGCGCTCGGCGGCGATCCGCTGGCCGAGGCCGAGATGGACGCCCTCGCCGAGGCCCACCGCCCGGTCGTCCGGCTCCGGGACCGCTGGGTGCTGGTGGACCCCGCGCTGGTCCGCAAGGCCCGCAGACGCGAACTGGGCCTGCTCGACCCGGTCGACGCCCTGTCCGTCGCCCTCACCGGCACCGCAGAGGTCGACGGCGAGACCGTCGAGGCCGTCCCCACCGGCGCCCTGGCCGCCCTCCGCGACCGTCTCACGGCGGGTCTGCACCCCGCCGAACCGCCCGCCGGGCTCGCCGCCACCCTCCGCGACTACCAGCTGCGCGGCCTGGCCTGGCTCGACCTGATGACCTCCCTCGGCCTCGGCGGCTGTCTCGCCGACGACATGGGGCTCGGCAAGACCGTCACCCTCATCGCCCTGCACCTGAAACGGGCCCGCACCGAGCCGACCCTCGTCGTCTGCCCCGCCTCCCTCCTCGGCAACTGGCAGCGGGAGATCACCCGGTTCGCGCCCGGCGTCCCCGTCCGCCGCTTCCACGGCCCCGAGCGCACCCTGGACGACGTCGGCGGCGGCTTCGTCCTCACCACCTACGGCACCATGCGCTCCGCCGCGACCCGCCTCGCCGAGCAGCCCTGGGGCATGGTCGTCGCCGACGAGGCCCAGCACGTGAAGAACCCCTACTCGGCCACCGCCAAGGCGCTGCGCACCATCCCGGCCCCCGCGCGCGTGGCGCTCACCGGCACCCCGGTGGAGAACAACCTCTCCGAACTGTGGGCCCTGCTCGACTGGACCACCCCCGGACTCCTCGGCCCGCTCAAGTCCTTCCGCGCCCGGCACGCCCGCGCGGTGGAGAACGGCGAGGACGAGGAGGCCGTGGAGCGCCTGTCCCGGCTGGTCCGGCCGTTCCTGCTGCGCCGCAGGAAGTCCGACCCCGGCATCGTCCCCGAGCTGCCGCCCAAGACCGAGACGGACCACCCGGTGCCGCTCACCCGGGAACAGGCCGCGCTGTACGAGGCGGTGGTGCGCGAGTCCATGCTGGCCATCGAGACCGCCGAGGGCATGGCGCGCCGGGGCCTGGTGCTGAAGCTGCTCGGTGCCCTGAAGCAGATCTGCGACCACCCGGCGCTGTATCTGAAGGAGGACGCGCGCGCCGACCGGCTCGCGGCCCGCTCCGGCAAACTCGCCCTCCTGGACGAGCTGCTGGACACCCTGCTCGCCGAGGACGGCTCGGCGCTCGTCTTCACCCAGTACGTCGGCATGGCCCGCCTCCTCACCGCCCACCTGTCCGCCCGCGCGATCCCGGTGGACCTGCTGCACGGCGGCACCCCGGTCCCCGAACGCGAGCGCATGGTCGACCGCTTCCAGAACGGCGAGACCCCCGTCCTCGTTCTCTCCCTGAAGGCCGCCGGCACCGGCCTGAACCTGACCCGCGCGGGCCATGTCGTCCACTTCGACCGCTGGTGGAACCCGGCCGTCGAGGAACAGGCCACCGACCGCGCCTACCGCATCGGCCAGACCCAGCCCGTCCAGGTCCACCGTCTGGTCACCGAGGGCACGGTGGAGGACCGCATCGCCGAGATGCTCGCCGCCAAGCGTGCCCTGGCCGACGCCATCCTCGGCTCCGGCGAGGCGGCTCTCACCGAACTGACGGACCGTGAGCTGTCCGACCTCGTCTCCCTGCGGAGGACGCCATGACCGGCACCGGCCGCCCCGGCGACGCCGCCCGTCGCGCCCTGCGGGCGGCCCGCGAGCGGGCCGAGGCACAGCGGGAGGGTACGGCCCGGCCGGCGGAGGGGCCGGTGTCCGAGCCGGCGCCGACGCCCACCGGGACCGCGACGGAAGACGCCGTCGAGTCGGCGACCGCGCACGCTGCCTCCGAGGCCGCGGGTGCGGAGCCGGAAGCCGATGCGCGGGGTTCGGACCCGGCTGCTGCGTCTGCTGCGTCTGCTGCGTCTGCTGCGTCTGGTGTTTCTGGTGTCTCTCGTGCGTTTGGTGCCTCCGGTGCTTCCCGTGGCGGGGGCGGGCGTCCCGCCGACGCGGCTCGGGAGGCACTGCGGGCGGCGCGGCGGGAAGCGCTGCGGGCGGAGGAGGCTCCACGCGAGCGGCGGGCGGCGGCACGTTCCGTTCCCGCGGCGCCGCGCACCTCCTCGGCGCCCGGGCAGGAGGCCCGGGCCGCCCGGGTCAAGGCCGTGCAGGAGATGCGGCACTACCTGGCGAACGCCTTCCGCATGCCCACGTGGACGGAGACCACCGGCGAACCGGAGGAGCCGGCCGACACCACGGCCATCCCCGCCGACCCGGCCGACACCACGGCCATCCCCGCCGACCCGGCCGCGTCGACGCCGCCGCCTGCTCCGTCGGCCCCCGGACGTCCGCCCGCGTCCCGGTCGGCCGCGCTCGCCACCTCATCGACGCCCTCGCCCGCAGCACCTTCGCCCGAGGAGCCCGCGCCCTCGGACGCCGCTCCTTCGTCCACGGCGTCCTCGACCACGCCCACGGCGTCCTCGCCCACGGTCTCGTCCCCGGCCCCCACCCCCGCCGACCCGGCCGCGTCGACGTCGTCGCCCACCCCCTCGTCCCCGGCGCCCACTGCGCCGTCCGCCGGGAGCGCCGCCTCACCGAGGTCGTCCACCCCCTGGCCCCCGGCCGTCCCGGGCTCCGCCTCGTCGGGCGCGGTGGTGGGGTCCGGTGGTGTGGAGCCGCGGGTGCCCGCCTCCATGGCCACGCCCCACCGCGATTCCGAACTGCGGCGCACCTTCCCGGCGTTCGCCGCCCGGGAGGGTGCCGGGGCGGACGGGGCGTTCGCCGGGACCTGGTGGGGGAACGCCTGGGTCGGGGCGCTGGAGCAGGGGGCGCTGGACGCCAAGCGGCTGGCGCGGGGGCGGGGGTACGCGGACCAGGGACACGTGGACGCGATCACCGTCACACCGGGACTCGTGCTGGCGTACGTGCGGGGCAGCCGCCCGCGTCCGTACCGCGTGCAGGTGCGGGTACGGACGCTGGAGGACGAGGACTGGGAGCGGTTCCTGGACGCGGCGGCCGACCGGCCGGGGCACATCGCGGCGCTGCTGGACAAGGAGTTGCCCCAGTCCCTCGCCGACTGCGGCGTGCCGCTGCTGCCCGGCCCCGGTGACCTCGGCCCCCGCTGCAGCTGCCCCGACTCCGGACACCCCTGCAAGCACGCGGCGGCTCTCTGCTACCAGACGGCCCGTCTGCTCGACGCCGACCCCTTCGTGCTGCTCCTGCTCCGCGGCCGGGGCGAGAAGGAGCTGCTCGACGCGCTGTCCCGGCGCAGTGCCGCGCGGGCGGCCCGTGCCGCGCGGGAACGGCAGTCGGGGACCCTGCCCGGCGTCCGCGCCGCCGAGGTTCTCGCCCCGCGTGAACTGCCACCGCTGCCCCCGCCGTTGCCGGCACCGTCGCATCCCGGGCAGCCCCCGGTGTACCCGTCGGCGCCCGGCGGTCCGGATCCCTTCGCGCTGGACCAGCTGGCGACCGACGCCGCCGCTCGCGCCCACGCCCTGCTCGGCACGGGACGCGACCCGGTCGGCGAGCTGAGCCTGTGGCAGGACGCGGTGCGCCTCGCGGCGGCCCGGCCCGGTTCGGGGCTGACCGCGGCCACGCGCACGCTGTACGCGTCACTCGCCGACGCCGTCGGCCGCACCCCGGCCGACCTCGCGCGAGCCGTCGCGGCCTGGCGGCAGGGCGGACCGGCCGGGCTGGCCGTCCTGGAGGAGCCGTGGGACCCGCCGGCCGGCCGTTTCGACCGGGCCCGCCCCCTGCTGCTCGCCGCCGACCTGCCGGCGTTCCGCCCCTGGCGCAACCGCCTCACCCACCCCCGCGCCCACGTCCAGCTGCGCCTCGGCCGCGACGGGCTGTGGTACGCCTACGAGTCGGAGCCCGGCCAGGACGACTGGTGGCCCCGCGGCACCCCGGACCTCGATCCGGTGGGCGCGCTCACCGGCATCGGCACGCCGGACGGCCTCGACGACCTCTGAGGAGCGCCTCCTCCCGGGCAACGCCCGCTGCCCGGGCGGGCGTTGCCGTCACACCGTCGCCATACTGTTTTCCTGCCGACCGTGCCCCGACCGACGTACGATGGCGCCCGTGATCCACAGCCGACGCGTCGTCCCCGCTCTTCCGCGGCCCCGCGTGCACGTCTCCCGCCGCTGTTGTTGATCCCCCCCTTTTTTCCTCCGTCTCGGCCGTGCGGTCGACGCCGTAGCAGCGTCGGTTCGTTCCCCTGAATCCGGATGCGGGTGCCCACCGCGCCCGTACGCCTCCCCGCCTCGACTCCCGCCCAGGAAAGGCAGGCCCCCATGCGTACCCCCGAGTCCGCCTACGACCGCCGCCGACTGCGTCAGTGGCTGGCCGGTGACGCCCGTGCCGAGGGGGTGTCCCGGCGGGACATGCTGCGGCTGCTCACCGCCGCCGGCCTCGCCGCCGGTGCCGTGCCGGCCGCGCTCGCCGCGCCCGCCGCCGCGTCCGTGTCGGCGGCGGCCGGTATCGTCAAGCCGCTGCCGGAGGAATGGTTCACCGTCCGCGGCACCAACGCCGAGACGAAGTTCGCCTCCCTCGCCGGCACCGGCTACCACACACCCGTGGACCACTTCTTCGTCCGCAACCACACGTCCACGCCCGTCCTGGACGCCGACGACTGGACGCTCACCGTGTGGGGCGACGGGCTCGCGTACGGCCGTGGCGCGGAGTTCACCCTCGCCGACCTCAAGAAGCTGCCCGTCGTCACCCGTACCGCGTTCGTCGAGTGCGCGGGCAACGGCCGCAGCTTCTTCACCGGCCAGCAGGGCCAGGCCGTCACCGGCACGGCGTGGACGCTCGGCGCGATCGGCACCGCGCGGTGGACGGGCGTGCGGCTGGCCGACGTACTGCGCAGGGCCGGCGTGAGCCGTCGCGCGGTCGATGTCATGCCGCGCGGACTCGATGCCGACTACGTCACCGCCGACGGCACCGACCTCGGCCGGGTCCGTCGTCCGCTGCCCCTGGCCAAGGCCATGGACGACGTCCTGCTGGCCTACGAGATGAACGGCGAGCCGCTGCCGTACGACCACGGCCACCCGGTCCGGGTGCTGGTGCCCTCGTGGATCGGCATCTCCTCGATCAAGTGGGTCGGCGACATCGAGGTGTCGGCCACACCGCTGTTCTCGCCGTGGAACACCGACTTCTACCGGTTGTTCGGCGACGCCTACCCGCCCGGCGGCAGCGCGCCGCTGACCCGGCAGACCGTCAAGAGCGCCTGGGAGCTGGTCTGGGACGCGACCCTGTCCGCCGGGGCCGGGCACCGGCTGACCGGCAGGTCCTGGTCCGGGGCCGGGGGAGTGGTCCGGGTCGATGTCAGCACCGACGGCGGGACCACCTGGCGGCGGGCCCGGCTGCACGACGCGCCGCGCCGTGACGGCTGGGTCCGCTGGTCCACCGACTGGCGTCCGCCCGCCCCGGGGCCGTACACCCTGCTGGCCCGCGCCACCGACACGGCGGGCCGGACCCAGCCGGACGCCACCGTCCCGAACACCCAGGGCTATCTGTTCGACGCGGTGGTCCGGCATCCGGTGCGGGTGGTGTGATTGGCCGTCAGTCCGCAGCGTCCGGCCGGGTCTTCCGGCCCCGCAAGCGGCAGCGGCTCGCCGCGACGGCCGACCAGGATCCCGTCCGCACCGCCCGGTGAGGCCCGCCGGCCACCGCGTGACCGGCCCCCCGCCGTACACCGCGTGACCGGCCCCCCGCCGGCCACCGGTTGACCGGCCTCCCCACCCCGCACCCCAGGCCAGGTGCGCACGGCGGCGCCGAGCCCCGGGGGGCGTCGCGGGGACGGCCGGTCACTTCCGTTCCTCAGCCCCTGCGCGCGTACCTGTTGCGGGGAACCGGCAGGCGCAGCCGGTCGCGGAGGGTCCCGGCCCCGTACTCGGTGCGGAAGGCGCCGCGCTGCCGCAGCTCCGGCACCAGCCGCCGGGTGATCGCGGTGAGGTCGTGCGGCACCGCACCGGGGCGCAGCCGGAAGCCGTCGAGCCCGGTGGTGCGCCAGTCGAGCAGCAGGTCGGCCAGCTCGCCCGGAGTGCCCGTGAAGATCGCGGCGTCCGAGGTGTACTCGGCGCCGTTCAGCGCGTCCAGGCGCTCCTTGCGGCGGGCGGCGGCGCCGGGCTCGTCGTCCAGGAAGACGACCAGCTCCGCGAACCGGCGCAGGGGCCGGTCCACCACGTCCCTGCCCGCTCCCTCGACGGCCTCGTCGACCTGCGCGAGGATCGCCTTGGCGCCCGCGCGGTCGAAGGGCGTGACGAAGACGACGTCACAGCCGCGTGCCGCGAACTCGTACGGCGTCGAGGCGTGCGCGACGCTCGCGATCACCGGCTGCCCCTGCGGCGGACGCGGTGTGATCGACGGGCCCCGGACGCTGAAGTACTCGCCCTCGAAGTCGATGTGGTGCAGCTTGTCGCGGTCGATGAAGCGGCCTGTGGCCGTGTCCCGTATCTCCGCGTCGTCCTCCCAGCTGTCCCACAACCGCCGGGTCACCTCCACCACCTCGGTGGCCTCCGCGAACAGCGGGCGCAGCCGCTTGGCGATCAACTCCGGGTCGCGGATGTCGTCGTCGGTCAGCTGCGGGGTCGAGCGGCGGCCGAAGTGGGCGGCGTCGGCGGCGCGCGGGGCGATCTGCGGGCGCCAGCCGGCCCGGCCCTTGGCGGCATGGTCGAGGGTGGCGATGCCCACGGCGACGTGGAACGGCTCGGTGTGGGTGACGTTGACGGTGGGGATCAGGCCGATGTGTGTGGTGAGCGGGGCGACGAAGGCCGCGATCAGCACCGCGTCCAGGCTGCCCCGGACCTGGTCGGTCCGGTCGTCGGGCCGGTGCGGCGCGGCCGACTGCATGCCGAGGGAGTCCTCGAAGGTGACGAAGTCGAGCAGCCCGCGTTCGGCCTCGGTGACCAGGTCCGCCCAGTACGCGGCGGTGAAGAGGGCGCCGGGGGTCTCCTGGGACCGCCAGGCCGCGGGGTGCCAGCCGGCGCCGTCGAGGGCGACGGCGAGATGCAGCGGGTGGTCGTTCACGATGCCTCCTTCGTGTCCCCGGAGGTGCGCTCGGTGCGCGGCAGCGGGGGCAGACCCAGGTGGTGCCGCAGGGTCGTGCCGGTGTAGTCCCGCCGTAGGACGCCCTTCTCCTGCAGCAGGGGCACCACCCGGTCGACGAAGTCGTCCAGGCCACCCGGCGTCAGATGCGCGGCGAACACGAAGCCGTCCGCGCCGCCGCTCTGCACGAAGTGGTCCACGGCGTCGGCGACGGTCCGCGGGCTGCCGACGAAGGTCTGCCCGCCGTGCACCTCGATGACCAGTTCACGGATGCTGAGCCCGCGTTCCTCGGCGAGGGCGCGCCAGCGCCGTGCGGTCTCCGCCCGGCCGGTGCGGAACACGGAATGCCCCTTCAGGACCAGCGACTCGGACTCCGGGTCGATGTCGGGCAGCGGCCCGTCCGGGTCGTACGCGGACAGGTCACGGCCCCAGACGGCCTCCAGGTGGGCGATCGCGGTCTGCGGGCTCACCTGGGCCCGGGTGATCTCGTCGGCGTACGCGGCGGCCTCGGCGTCGGTGTCGGCGACGACGACGGTGGCGGTCGGCATGATCCGCAGGTCGTCCGGGGAGCGGCCGTACCGGGCGAGACGGCCCTTGACGTCCTGGTAGAAGGCGCGGGCCTCGTCGAGGCGGTTGTACTTGCTGAAGACGACCTCGGCGTCCGACGCCGCGAACTCGCGGCCCGCGGCGGACTCCCCGGCCTGGATGATCACGGGATGCCCCTGCGGGCTGCGCGGGGTGGTGAAGCGTCCGGAGATGTCGAAGTGCTCGCCCCGGTGCGCGAACGCGCCGGCCCCGGAGCGGACGAACCGCCCGGACACCGGGTCGGCCCGCACGTCGTCGTCGGCCCAGCTGTCCCACAGCTCACGCGCGGTGGTCAGGAACTCGGCGGCGCGGGTGTAGCGGTCGGCCTCGGCCAGGAAGCCGCCGCGGCGGAAGTTCTCACCGGTGAAGGCGTCGAAGCTGGTCACCACGTTCCAGGCGGCCCGCCCGCCGCTGAGGTGGTCGAGGGTCGCGAGCCGGCGTGCCACCTCGAACGGCTCGTTGAACGTGGCGTTGACGGTGGCGGCGACCCCGAGGTGTGTGGTGACGGCGGCGACCGTGCTGAGCATGGTCAGGTTGTCCGGGCGGCCCACCACGTCCAGGTCGTAGAAGTGGCCCTTGTGCTCGCGGACCCGCAGTCCTTCGGCGAGGAAGAAGAAGTCGAACTTGCCGCGCTCCGCGGTCCGCGCGAGATGCACGAAGTTGTCGACGGCGATCTGGCTGGTGGAGCGCGGGTCCGACCAGACGGTGACGTTGTGGATGGCCGGCAGCTGCGCGGCCAGGTGGATCTGCTTCGTCATGCGCCGCTCACTCCGTCCGGGGCGAACGGGAAAAGGGCAGGGCTCACCAAGGCAGGGCTCCCTAGGAATCTCGGAAGGTGGAGAACGGGACCCGGGCAGCGCGCACTGGTACACCGCGCGTGCCCGGGTCTTCTGACGGTCGGTGGGTCGGTTCAGCCCACGGACGCCTCGGGCATCTGCCCGACGTGTCCCATGCGGTAGCCGACCCCGCGCACCGTGATGATCCATCGGCTGGAGCCGAGCTTCGCCCGCAGGCTGCTCACGTGCGTGTCGATGGTGCGGCTGGTACGTACCCAGTTGCTGCCCCACACCTTCGCCATCAGCTCCTTGCGGGAGACGACGGAGTCGGGCCGTGCGGCGAGCGTGTACAGCAACTCGAACTCCGTGGCCGTCACTTCGACGACCCGGTCGAGCAGACGCACCTCCCGCGTCCGCGGATCGATGTGCAGGGGACGGAGCGAGATGCTGTCCGCTCCGACGGCCTGCGGCCGGGTACGCCGCAGCACCGCCTCTATCCGTGCTCCGATCTCCCGCGGACTCCAGGTCCGCAGGACACAGTCGTCGGCTCCCGCCTTGAGGGCGAGAACACGCTCCAGTTCGTTGTCACGGTGCGTGCACGCGATGACCGGGATGTCGCTCTCCGCCCGCAGCGTGCGACACACTTCGAGCCCGTCGATGTCCGGCAGATCCAGGCTGAGCAGCACCAGATCGGCATCGTGGTACGTACGCAGGATCCGCGCCCCGCGGTCGACGGTGTGGGCGGCATAGCCCTGCCGTCGCAGATCGCCCGCAGTAGTCTCGGCCGCGGCGACGTCCGGCTCCACGACCAGCACTTTCTTCACGCGCCCAGGCCTTTCGCTCCGGCTTCCGCCCAGCAGCTCGCGGCCTCGGCACTCGCCCTGGGCAGCGGTACGGCCGGCGCGGGGACCGCGTCGAGAGTGCCGTGGAGCTGCTGGTAGGCATACGCTGCCGAGACCATGGTCATGTGGTGGTGCCAGCCGGGGAAGGAGCGGCCCTCGAAATCGAGGACGCCGAACTCCTCCCGCAGCGTGGCGACGGTCGTACGGGCGACGGCCTGGGTCCGGGCCAGTGCCAGGACCTCCTCCACGCCCCGGCGGAGCAGACTGGTGATCCAGTATCTGGTGGGTTGCGCGCCGTCGGCGGAGGGCAGTTCCAGGACATGGTAGGTACGCGACACCCCGTCCTTGCCGGCCCCGCGCTGCGACAGGCGCACCGGCCCGCCGTACACGTTGACCCGTACCGCCTTCGCACCGCCCTGCTCGGACTGGCGCATCAGCACGTGCGGCTGCCGGGCATGCGGCTCCTCCATGAGTTCCCCGACGGTGATCACCCGCGGGGCAGGGCGTCCGATCAGCACGATCTGCCCCGGGTCGACCTCACACACGAAGTCGAGCCCACGGCGGGCGATTCCGGCCATGACACCGCTTGCGTCGTCGCACCGCTGGGTCAGGTTGAGAGCCCAGGGCGCGTCGGGCAGCCGGCTGTGTGCGGCGACACCGCGGGCGAAGCCGAGGACGTAGGCGCCCACGGGACGCCCGGTCTCCGTCTCCGGGATACGCGCACGGCGCCTGCGCAGGTCGTCCCAGTCCCACGCTCCGTCGAGCACGAGGTTCCAGTCGACCGGGAAGCACTGGCCGCCCGCCACCAGGAAGAGCCCGACGGCGCGCTGACAGTTGAGGGTGCGTCCGGTCGCTTGGTCCAGGCGCCGGTGCACCCCCACCGAATGCTCGCCCTGCTTCGGGATCAGCAGGTCCGCGGTCGTCCATGCGTAGGCCGGCCGGTTCGCCGCGATCGTGCGGGCGAGTCCGCAGCGCACCGGCTCCCAGCTCCAGGTACTGCTGTTGATGAACTGGTGCAGTCCGTGCGCGGCTCCCGTCGGCATTAAGCCGGCCTGAGCCATGCGCCGCGGTGTTTTTTTACCGGGCGTATGGAGCAGACCCCACAAGTACTCACGCGCCCAGCGGCGTTGTTCCGCACGGTGGAGCGGGTTGAATACTTCTTCAATAAACTTCTGTATGCGCTCGCGCTCCCCGGCAGCGACGCGCACTCCCATTGACGACATGGTTAACTACGCCCCCTCGCAGTCGTGTCGCCTCATCGTGTCGATGTGCAGACAGTCGTACGGGGGACAAAGCTACCGGCTTGTTCGCCGATTTCACCGGTCGGCCTGTCACTTTGACATTTCGCCCCCTGACCTGCGAAAAGGTCGCCGGGCCGGTTTTTGGTCCGGCGGGGCGCGGGGGCTCGGGGAAGGCGCTTGCCCCCCTGGGGCGACCAGCGGGAGGGGGGTTGTTTCCGCTGGTCACCGGGGGTTTGCCGGGTCTGCTGCCGGTGATCGGGAGCGTCGCCGAAAGGGGGCTGAAAGAAAGCCTGCATCCAGCCAACGGTCTGTGAACATCACATTGCACGCCGCGAACAGTCGCCGAGCCGCCGGACCCGGGCCGGAGTGTCCGCGGGAGCACCGGACCGGCGCCCGGGGCAGCCGCGGACCCGCGCGCCGGGCCTACACGCCGGGCCGCCGCGACGGGAACCCGTGACCGCGCGCGGCGACCACGACGACGAGCACGGGCAGCAGGAGCAGCAGGACGGTCCAGGGGAAGGAACCGCTGCCGCTGGCGTCGAGCAGGACGCCCCCGAGCACACCGCCGCCGGCCATGGCCACGTTCCACAGCGTGACCAGCATCGCCTGCGCCGCGTCGGCGTGGTCGCCGCCCGCGTCACCGACCGCCGTCTGCAGCAGCGTGGGCAGCCCGCCCCAGCCCAGCCCCCACAGCACGGCGGCGACGTACACCAGCGGTCCACCGTCGCCGAGGGCCGCGAACAGGGCGGCGGCGGCCCCCACCAGCAGGGTGCCCGCGATGGTCAGCGAGCGCAGCCGGTGCTGGATGCGCGCACCCACGATCCAGATGCTGACCAGCGAGGACACACCGAAGGCGAGCAGCACGAGGTCGGTGCGGTCGCCCATCCCCAGGTCGTCCAGGAAGGTGGCGATGTAGGCGTACAGGACGGTGTGGGCCAGCACGAAGACGAGCGTGACGAAGAGCACCGGGCGCACGCCCGGCACACCCAGTGCCCGCAGCATGCGCGGCCGCTCGCCGCGCTCCTGGCCCGGATAGTCGGGCACGACGGCCGCGATCCACCCCAGCAGCACCACCGTGAGCGCCGTCATCGCCAGGAACGCCACGCGCCAGCCGAGGGCCTGGCCGAGGAAGGTCCCGGCGGGCACACCGAGGGAGAGCGCCACCGGAATGCCGGCCATGGCGACGGCGATCGCCCGGCCCTGCAGAGCCACCGGCGCCATGCGCCGCGCGTAGCCGGCCAACAGGGCCCACGCCAGACCGGCCGCGACACCGGCGACGAAGCGGGCCACCATCGTCAGGCCGTAGGCGGACGACACGGCCGTGACCGTGTTGGCCACGGCGAAGCCCGCCACGGCGCTGAGCAGCAGCCGCTTGCGGCGCCAGCCCGCGGTGGCCGCCGTCAGCGGGATCGCGGTGAGCGCGGTGCCGAGCGCGTAGATGGTGACCGTCTGCCCGGTCGCGGATTCGCTCACCCCGAGGGCGTGGCTCATCTCGGGCAGCAGGCCCGCGGGGAGCGTCTCGGTGAGGCTGGTGATGAACACCGCGGTGGCGAGGGCGAGAAGCGCCGCCAGCGGCAGTTTCTGCCGCTGCTCCTCGCTCTCCCGCCGCGCGGCGGGCGCGGCACCGGAATCCCTGCCGGCAGCGGCGGCCGTGTCGGGTGAGGCGCTCATGGGGGTGTACTCCGTATCTCGTGGGGCCGATGCCGGTGCCTGCCGCGGGAGTCCGGCGGTGAGCCACGGGGGGTGCAGTCGCCGCGGACGCCCGCAGCGAGGCCGTCCGGCGCTACGACTGTGTGCGCGGCCACTTCGGGAATGCTTCGGGAATGCTTCGGGAACGCTTAGGAGCCGATGACGGAACAGGCTGGGCGCCTTACTGAAGAGGTACGGTTGTGTACATGCGGTTAGGGGTGCTCGGACCACTTGCGGTGTGGGACGACGAGGGGCAGCCGGTTCAGGTCCCCGAGACCAAGGTCCGGGCGCTGCTGGCGGATCTGCTCGCGCACGACGGCGGCCCCGTCTCCGCGGACCGGCTCATCCACGACCTGTGGGGCGACAGCCTGCCCGGCAATCCGGCGGGCGCCCTGCAGGCCAAGGTCTCCCAGCTGCGCCGGGTGATCGGCCGCGAGCGGCTGGTGCGGCAGCCGCCCGGTTACCGGCTGCGGCTCGACGCGGCCGACGAGGTCGACGCCGACCGGTTCGGCGACCTCGTCGCCGAGGCGCGTTCCGTCACGGACCCCCGGGCGCGGGCGGCGCTGCTCACCGAGGCCCTCGGGCTGTGGCGGGGGCCGGCGTACGCGGACTTCGCCGACGAGGAGTTCGTCCGCGCGGCCCGGGAGTGCCTGGCCGAGCAGCGGCTGGCCGTGCTGGAGGAGCAGGCCGAGGCCCGCCTGGCGGCGGGGGACCATCTGCTCCTCGCCGGAGAGCTGGCCGCCCTCGTGGCCCAGCACCCGCTGCGGGAGCGCCTGCGCGCCGTCCAGATGCAGGCGCTGTACCGGGCGGGGCACCAGGGCGAGGCGCTCGCTTCGTACGAGGACCTGCGCACCCGCCTCGCCGGAGAGCTGGGAGCCTGCCCCGGCCCCGCGCTGAGCACGCTGCACCAGGCGATGCTCCGCCAGGACCCGGGACTGGACGCCCCCACCCCGTCCCCGGCCGACGCGGCGCCGCCCCCGCCCACCCGGCCCGAGGCCGCCCCCGCGCCCGCCGCGCCGGCCGGTCTGCCCGTCCCGCTCACCGCCCTCATCGGCCGCGAGCAGGCCCTCGGCCGGCTGGCCCGGCTCCTGGCCCGGCAGCGGCTGGTCACCCTCACCGGTCCCGGAGGCGTGGGGAAGACCCGGCTGGCCGTGGCCGCCGCCCAGGACATCGCGTCCGGCGGCACGCTCCCCGACGGGGCCTGGTTCGTCGAGTTCGCGGGCGTCCGCAGCGCCACCCCCGACGACCTCGCCGAGATCGTCGCCGCGACCCTCGGCATCCGGCACGAAGCTCCCTCCGCCCCGCCCGCCACCGGCACCGGGGCCGCCTCCGCGGTGCGCCGGCTGACCGCCGCCCTGCGCGACCGCCACACCCTGCTCGTGCTGGACAACTGCGAACACGTCGTCGCGGCCGCCGCCGAACTGGTGGCGCTGCTCCTGCGCGGCGCCCCCCAGCTGCGCATCCTCACCACCAGCCAGGAGCCGCTCGCGCTGGCCGGCGAGACCGTGTTCCTGGTCGAGCCGCTGCACACCCCCGACGCCGTCCGCCTGTTCACCGAGCGGGCCGCCGCCTGCGCGCCCGGCTTCCGGCTCGGTTCCGACGAGCCGGACGGCACCGCGGACGGGGCGGGATCCGACCACGCAGCCGTGGCCGAGATCTGCCGCCGCCTGGACGGCATCCCGCTCGCCCTGGAGCTGGCGGCGACCCGGGTACGCGCCCTGGGCGTACGGGAGCTGGCCGCTCGCCTCGGCGACCGGTTCCGGGTGCTGACCTCGGGGCAGCGCGGCGCGCCCGCCCGGCAGCAGACCCTGCGCGCCATGATCGACTGGAGCTGGGAGCTGCTCGACGCGCCCGAGCGTCTCGTCCTCGGCCGGCTCGCCGTGCACAGCGACGGCTGCGACCTCGCCGCGGCGGAGGCGGTGTGCGCGGGGGAGGGCGTGGCCGGCGGCGCGGTGCTCGACCTCGTCACCCGGCTGGTGGAGAAGTCCCTCGTCGTGGTCGCGGACGGCCCCACCGGCCCCCGCTACCGTCTGCTGGAGTCGGTCGCCGCGTACTCCGTGGAGCGGCTGCGGGAGACGGCCGACGAGACCGCGGCACGCGAGCGCCATCTGCGCCACTACCTGGCGCTCGCCGAACGCGCCGAGCGCCGGCTGCGCGGCCCGCACCAACGGGACTGGCTGGCCCGCCTGGACACCGAGGCGGGCAATCTGCGCGCCGCCCTCGACGAGGCGGTGCGCCGGGCCGCCGCCGGGCGGAGCACGGAAGCCGTCCGGCTCGCCACCGCCCTGTCCTGGTGGTGGCTGCTGCGCGGCCGTCTCACCGAGGCCCGTCGCAGCCTGGCCGCCGTCCTCGCGGCCACCGCCGGCGACACCGACCCCGAACTCGCCCTGCTCCACGGCGCCTTCGTGCTCCTGACCGGGGAGCGCACGGTGATCGGCGCCGCCGACGCCGTACCCGACCCGGTGCGCCGCGCCCGGGCGCTGTGGCTCACCGCCTACGGGATGTTCAGCGTCGGCGACCTGGACGGCAGCCGGGCGTGGAACACGCGCGCCCTGGACCACTTCGAGGCCGCGGACGAACCGTGGGGCGTCGCCGCCGCGCTCGGTCTGCGTGCGGTGCTCGCCCTGGTCCGCGGTGACCTGGACGGCCTGGCCCGTGACGGACAGCGCAGCCGCGCCCTCTTCCGTGACCTGGGCGACCGCTGGGGCGAACTGCAGACCGTCTCACCGCTCGCCGCGCTCGCCGAGATCAAGGGTGAGTACGCGCAGGCGGCGCACCGCCAGCACGAAGGGCTGCAGATGGCCCGGGAGCTGTGTCTGCAGGCCGAGGTCTCGGCGCGGCTGTCCGGGCTCGGCCGTCTCGCCCTGCTCGAACGGGACTTCGACCGCGCCCGCGAACTGCACGAGCAGGCACGGCGGATCGCCGTCGCCCAGGGCTACAAGTACGGCGAGATCCACGCCGACATGGGGCTGGCCCTCGGCGCGCGGCGCTCCGGGGACGTCGACGCGGCCGAGGCGCACCTGCTGCGCATCCGTGACCACCACGCCTGCGTCTCCTCGCCGGCCGGCGACCATCTCCTCCACGCCGAACTCGGCTTCATCGCCGAACTCCGCGGTGACGCCGCCCAGTGCGCGGCCCACCACCTGCGCGGCCTGGAGATCGCCCGCTCCCTGGACGAGCCGCGCGCCCGCGCCCTCTCCCTGGAGGGACTCGCCGGCGCGGCCACCCTGAGCGGACACCGGCCGGGCGCGGCCTGCGCGGCCCTGCTCCTCGGCGCGGCCCACGCCGCGCGCCGCAGTGTGGGCGCGCCGCTGCCGCCCGCGGAGCGCGGTGACGTCGACCGCATCACCGCGACGGCCCAGGCCGTCATGGGCATGCGCGCCTTCCAGGAGTCGTTCGAGCGCGGCGCATGGCTGAGCCCCGCCGAGGCGGAGCACCACGCGTGTACGACGCTGGACCGGCTGTCGGACCAGGCCGCCTGAGCCGCTCCGGACCGGGCCGCGGCAGGGTCAGTGGGTCGCCAGGCCGCCGCCGGCCCCGGAGAGCGCGTCGTCCCCGAGGCCCGTCGACGCGGTGTCGATGATGCCGTCCAGGACGTCGCGCGAGCGGACCAGGTCGGCGATCATCCGGTCCAGGCGCTCGCGCTCCGCGGTGAGTTCGTCGACCAGGCGGGGCGTGGCGCTCTCGCTCGGGGTGCCGTCACCGTCCCGCATGCAGGGGAGCAGCTGGGCGATCTTCTTGCTGTTGAGCCCCGCGGCGTAGAGCGCCTGGATGCGAATGACCCGGTCGACGGCCCATTCGCCGTAGTCGCGGTGGCCTCCGGGGGTTCGCTCGGCCCGGAGCAGGCCGTTCGTCTCGTAGTACCGCAGCGATCGCTCGCTCACCCCGCTGCGTCGGGCCAGTTCACCGATCCGCATCTCCCACCCCGTTTTTGCCCTGGAGGACTTGAATCTGACGCCGGTGTCAACTTTTAGCGTAGCGGCATGACGACGAACGAACCGTCTACGGAGGATGGATCGATGAGTGACCTGACCGGCAAGGTGGCCCTGGTGACCGGCGGCAGCCGCGGTATCGGCGCGGCGATCGCGAAGCGGCTGGCCGACGCGGGCGCGGCGGTCGCGGTGACCTACGTTCAGGCAGCCGACCAGGCGCGCGAGGTCGCCAAGCGGATCGAGGCGGACGGCGGCAAGGCCGCGGTGATCCAGGCCGACCTGACCCAGCCGGACGCCGCCGCGGAGGCGGTGGAGCAGACGGTCCGGGAGCTGGGCGGCATCGACATCCTGGTGAACAACGCGGGCTTCCTCGCCTACGGACCGCTGGACGAGGTGACCCCCGACTACCTGGACCGGGTGCTCGCCGTGGACGTCCGCTCGGTGTTCCTGGCCGCGCAGGCCGCCGCCCGGCACATGGGCGACGGCGGCCGGATCATCAGCATCGGCTCCTGCTTCAACGGACGCGTCCCCGCCGGGAACTTCGTCCTCCAGGCGATGGCCAAGACCGCGCTCGTCGGACTGACCAAGGGACTCGCCCGGGAGCTGGGACCGCGCGGGATCACCGCGACCGTCGTGGACCCGGGCCCCATCGACACCGACATGAACCCGGCCGACGGCGACTCCGCCGACTGGCAGCGCTCTCTCACCGCCCTGGGGAGCTACGGCGAGGCCGAGGACATCGCCGCCGCCGTGGCCTACCTGGCGGGTCCGGCCGGCCGCTACATCACCGGCACCTCCCTCGCCGTGGACGGCGGTTACACCGCCTGACGGTGAGCCGTCCCCGTCCCCTCGCCGCCCGGCCGGCCGCGAGGGGACGGCCCCGGTCGTATACCCAGCGAAACGGTCCGTCGCCTTCCGCGGCGGGCCGTTTCGTGTTGTCCGGCACGGGGCAACAGCAGATTCCCGAACTATTTCAAGCCTGAATTATTCGCACACCTTGCTCGGCGTGACATTCCCTGACAGCTCTTGACACAGCTCTGACACAGGGCGCAGCGCATCTTTGCACGGGGTCCCGCAACATGTTCGAGGCAGCGCAAATCCAGCGCAGAGCCCGGCGATAGAGAAGCAAGGCTCTGGAATAGGGAGGGAACGCAATGACTGACACGGAGAACTGGGGGAGCCTTCCGAGGCTGCCGCATCTGTCCGATGCGACCCTGCGCGACTCCGCTCACATGGGCGGCGTCGAATTCGGCCCCAAGGACGCCGCAGTCATCGCAGAGCTGTTGGTGAAGACCGGCATCGACCTGGTCGAGGTCGGCATGGTCTCCGGACCGAACTCCAAGGACGCCGACCTGGTCCTCGCCACCCACGACGCGATCGGCGCCGAGCGCAGCATGACCCTCGTCGTGGTGCGCGACCGCGAGCAGGTCAAGAAGGCCCTCGACGAGGCCGAGCGCCTGGGCGTGCGGCACATCATGTACTCCATCCCCACCTCCGAGCAGCACGCCAAGCTGAAGCTCGGTTCCCCGAGCGCCAAGTTCCTGAACGTGCTGGCGCGTTCGGCGATCACGCAGGCCAAGGAGCGTGGCTTCCACGTCACCTTCAGCGGCGAGGACGGCGCCCGCACCCCCAAGGAGCGGCTGGTCCCCTACGTCACCGCCGGCTTCGAGGCCGGGGCCGACCGGTTCCGGCTCGCCGAGACCGTCGCGTACCTGTCGCCCTGGCAGATGGAGGAAGTGATCTCCGATCTCACCGCGATCGACGGCTCCGAGATCGAGATCCACTCGCACAACATGCTCGGCATGGCCGTCGCCAACTCCCTCGCGGCCGTCCGCGCGGGAGCCCAGTGGATCTCGGCGACCGTCGGCGGCATCGGCGAGCGGGGCGGCAACGCCCCCCTGGCCGAGCTGCTCACCTCGCTGCGCGTCATCCACGGCGACACCCGGTTCGACCTGACCCACCTCACGGAGCTGTCGCGGGTCGCCCTCAAGGGCGCGGGTCTCGGCAGCGCCTTCCAGTCCGGCCCCACGACGCCGCACGCCTTCGCCTACGAGCTGCCGGGCCAGCTCACCAACCCGGAGGCCTACGAGACGCTGCCGGCCGAGCTGGTCGGCAACACCCGCGAGCTGCGCGTACGCACCCGTCTGACTCCCGCGCTCGTCAAGTGGGCGCTCACCGACTCGGACATCGACGTCGACGTCGAGGCCTTCACCGCGTGGCTCGTCGAGCGGCAGGAGCGCAACGGCGCTCCCGTGCTGGACCAGGAAGCGGTCCGCAAGGCCGCCATCGACTTCCAGGCCGCCTGAACACCGTCCGGCAGCGGGACCGTCCCGGCCCGGGACCGTCCCACCCCGAGCAGGCACGTCCCGTCCCCGGCCAGGACCGTCCCGCCCCGGGACCGTCCCCGGGAACGCCCCTCGCTCCACCTCTTTCTCCACCCCCGTCCATCACCCTGATCGGAGTTGTTCCATGAGCACCGCTGTTCTCACCGGCTCGTGCCCGGAGTGCGAGACCGACCTGACCGTGCCCGAGATGGTCGTCGGCGAGACCCTCTCCTGCCCCGAGTGCATGCTCACCCTGCGGATCGACGGCATCGACGACGGCCGGCTGACCCTGGAGATGGTCGAGGTCCAGCTGCGCGACTGGGGTCAGTGACATGACCAAACGTGTCGCCATCGTGGCGGATCGCGTCGGCTGGGAGGAACGCCGGCTGATCGAGACCGCCCCTGACCTGGGCCTGCAGATCGACTGGGTCAACGACGAGTCCCTGTGCGCCGGTGATCGGGACGCCGTGTCCCTGCAGGACTACGACGCGGTCATGGTGCGCAGCCGCAGCTACACCCGCGGCGGCCTGATCGCCACCCTCGCCGAGGCGGACGGCTTCAAGGTCGTCAACAGCGCCGCGGCGATCCACGCCTGCGAGAACAAGCTGGTCCTGCGCGCCGTACTGCGCGAGGCCGGCGTCCCGGTCCCGGACTTCCGGCTCGCCCTGTCCCGCAAGGACTACGAGCGGGCGCTCGGCGAACTGGGCGTCCCCGTGGTGCTCAAGCCGGTCTACGGCGGCATGGGCAAGCGCGTGACCCTGGTCCGCGACGCCGACCTGGCCCACTCCGTCTACGACTACGTCGAGGACCTCGGCCACGCCTTCGAGCAGGCCTGCCTGGTGGAGCCCTACCTCGGCGGCGGCTCCATCCGCTGCCTGGTCGTCGGCCGGGACATCGTCGCCGCCGCCGAGTTCGAGAGCGCGGGCGCCGACTGGCGCAGCAACGCCGCGCTGGGCAACCAGAGCCGGGCGCTGGCGCACGACCCCGAGGTCCAGAAGATCGTGGACGGTGTCGTGGACCGCCTCGGCAGCGGCATCTACGGGGTCGACCTGTTCAAGACCTCCTCGGGCTATCTCGTCAACGAGGTCAACCACGCCCCCGCCTGGCGGGGAGTGGCATCGACGACCGGGATCGACATCGCGTCCGTCGTCGTCCGTTACATCCAGGAGACTCTCGAATGATCCGTGTGGGAATTGTCGGCGCGTCCGGACTCGCCGGCGGTGAACTGATCAGGCTGGTCACTCAGCATCCGGAGATGGAGCTGACCTTCCTGGGCGGCAACTCCAGCGCCGGCCGGCGGCCGGCCGAGCTGCACCCGGGGCTCCGCCTCGACCTGGGGCTGACCGTCGAGCCCGTCACGGCCGACCGCGTGGCCGAGAAGTGCGACGTGGTGTTCCTGGCGACGCCCGCCCCGGCGTCCGCCCGGCTCGCCGCCGAGCTGGCCGACCGCGTGCCCTGCGTGACCGACCTCAGCGGCGCCTTCCGCATCCGCACCCCGGAGCTGCACCAGCGCTGGTACGCCAAGGCCGAGCGCACCACCGAACTGGCCGACCGGTTCGTCTACGGTGTGCCGGAACTCGTCGGCGACCAGCTGGTGGACGCCGCGCTGATCTCGGTGCCCGGCTGCTACGCCACCGCCATCACCCTGGGCCTCGCCCCGCTGACCCTCGGTCTCGGCCTGAACCTGCGCACGGTCGTGGTGGACGGCAAGAGCGGTTCCAGCGGCGGCGGCCTGCAGCTGCGCGTCCCGGACCTGCACCCGCTGCGCAACGGCGCCATCGCGCCGTACGCCCCCACCGGGCACCGGCACGCGGCCGAGGTCAGCGACTTCCTCCAGCGCAGCAAGCCCGGCAGCGTCGGCTCCCTCGCCATGTCGGCGTACGGGGTGTCGCACGTGCGCGGTCTGCTCGCCAGCTCCTACGTGTACACCGACGACCCGGTGGACGAGCGCGCACTGCAGCGGGCGTACTTCCGGTTCTACAAGGAGCACCCCTTCGTCCGGGTGCGCCGGCACAACGAGACGCTGATCCCGGTGCCCGACCCGCAGGCCGTGCTCGGCTCCAACTACTGCGACGTGACCGCCATGTACGACCCGGACGGGGGCCGCATCGTCGTCCTCGCCGCCCTGGACAACCTGGTCAAGGGCGCCGCCGGACAGGCCGTGCAGGCAGTCAACAAGCGCTTCCGCCTGCCCGAGGAGACGGGCCTGACCATGCAGCCGGTGATGCCCGCATGACCGACATCCAGCACCCCCCGACCGTGGTCAAGCTCGGCGGCAGCTGCCTGGCCGACCTCGACGGTTCCTGGTGGGACGACCTCGCCCGGCACGGGCAGGAGCGGCCGCTGGTCCTCGTGCACGGCTGGTCCAAGCCGCTGAAGGCGCTCAGCCCCCGCTACAGCGAGCCGTCCGCGATCCTGCGCGACCGCTACGGCAACCAGAGCCGCTGGACCACGCCCGAGGTCATCGCCGACATCAAGACCGTCAGCGCCGACCTGGGCCAGGAGGTCCTGCGGCGCCTGGAGCAGCGCGACATCACCGCGGAACGGCTGCTCGGCAGCGACGGCCTGGTCAACGCCGGCGAGGGCGAGCGCTGGTGGTGGAAGGACAAGCAGCTCGTCGAACTGGAGAACCTCGTCGGCCCGATCACCGGGGTGGACCCGGCGCCGCTGACGAAGCTCCAGCCCGGCCACGCCTACCTCGTCACGCCGCTGGCCCGCAACGCCTCGGGCCAGGAGGTCAACACCGACGCCGACCGGGCCGCCGCCGCCATCGCCGGCGCCACCGGCGCCACCGACCTGATCCTCGTCACCGACGTCGCGCACCTCCTGATCGACGGCGAACCCGTGCGCGAGATCACCGCGAAGGCGGCGGCCGAGTTCCGCGACAAGGGCGCCACCGGCGGCATGCGCAAGAAGCTGCGCGCCGCCGGCGAGGCCCTGGACCGGGGAGTAGAGCGGGTCGTCATCGGCAGCGCGCCCGTCTCGGACCTGCTCGCCGCCCGCACCGGCACCGTCATCACCCGAACCTGAGGAGCACAACCGTGGCGAAAACTCGTGTGCTGGTCGTCAACAACAAGACGCTGTCGCTGCCACAGCTCCGCGGACGCTTCGAAACGCTGGGCTCGGACACCGACACCGTCGACGCGGCCTCCGTGCCGGCCCGGCTCGACGGCCGCTACCAGGCGATCGTGCTGAGCGGCACCAAGGTGCGCGCCTACGACCAGGAGTACTACAAGCCGCTCGTCGACCTCGTCATGACCGCCGACGTCCCGGTCTTCGGGATCTGCGGCGGCATGCAGATCCTCGCCGTCGCCGCCGGCGGACAGCTGGCGGAGGGCCCCTCGCGGGTCGGCGGCTACGAGGCCCAGGTCGACAAGGAAGACCCGCTCTTCACCCATGTGAAGCCGACGGTGACCGTCTTCCACCGGCACACCCTCTACCTCCAGGAGGCCCCGAAGGGCTTCCGCTCCATCGGCCGCTCCGAGCACGCCCCCGTGGAGTTCCTGCGCTCCGACGACGGCCGGATCTACGGTTCCCAGGCGCATCTGGAGTTCCGCAGCGACGGCCTGGAGATCCTGCGGGGCTTCGCCCAGCTCTACCAGTGACGGTCGCCGCGCCCCGGGCGCGGCGCCGTCCCCCACTCTTGGACGAACCTGTGACGAACTGGAGTACTTGGCAATGAGTGACGTTGACAACACGCAGGATCCCGCGCTCGTCGTCCACCTGAACGGCAGCGGCGGCACCATCAAGAGCTGGGTGGTCATCGACACGCTCGTCGACGGCCTGGCGATGGGCGGCGTGCGGATGACGCCCGGCGTGACCGTCGAGGAAGTCGCCGGCCTCGCTCGCGACATGACCCAGAAGTTCACGCTCGCGGGCCTGCGCATCGGCGGCGCCAAGGGCGGCATCGTCTCCGACGGCAGCAACCGCGAGGAGACCTTCCGCACCTTCGGACGCACCGTCAAGCCGCTGCTGCACGGCGGTATCCACCTCGGCATCGACATGGGCGTCACCCCGGCCGACCGGGCCGTGTTCTTCGACGAGGCGGGCTACGACCCGCGCTACCGCCTGGGCGCCCCGGACATGCCCATCGACTGGCGCACCTACTACGAGCCGCTCATCGACGTCACCGGGCACGGTGTCGGCGTCGCCGCGGTCACCGCCCTGGAGGCGAGCGGCCGCACGGAGTCCGCCCGCGTCGTGGTGCAGGGCTTCGGTGCCGTGGGCCGCGCGGTCGCCCAGTTCCTGGAGGACCGCGGCCACATCGTCGTGGGCGTCGCCGACGTGCAGGGCACCATCAGCGCGGACCGGCTGCCGGTGGCCGACCTCGTCGCGATCACCGACGAGTTCGGGCGCATCGACCGCGCCCGCCTGCCGCAGCACGTCACCACCACCAGCACGCCGGACGCCTGGCTCGACGTCGAGGCCGACGTGCTGATCCTCGCGGCCCAGAAGCACGCGCTGAACGCCGAGAACGCACACCGGCTGCGCGCCGCCCTGGTGGTCGAGGGCGCCAACCTCGCCTCCGACGCCGAGGCGCGGGAGAAGGCGCGGGCGGCCGGCGCCACCCTGGTGCCGGGCGTCATCGCCAACATCGGCGGGGCCGGCGCGGCCGCCCTGGCCGTCACCCGGGTCGTCCCCTTCGACCTGGCGGCCGACGCCCGTAAGGCGTGGGTCTTCGACTGGATCGGCGACCGGGTGCGGGACAACACCCGGGCCCTGCTGGAGATCGCCGCCGCACGCGCCGGCGACCCGCTGCCGGAGCTGCTCTCGATACGACGTGGAGAACTGCGATGACGACCACTGTTCCCCCGACCGCTCGGCCGGCCACCGGGCCGGCCGCGGACCGCGCGACCGAGTACCGGTCGCGCGGGTGGTGGAGGGACGAGACGTTCCTCGACGACCTCCGCCGGCAGGCGCGGATCCGTCCGCGCAAGCTGGCCATCGCCGGACGCCGCCTCGACGAGGCCCGTACGGACACCCTGGACTACGCCGAACTCTCCCTCCTGACCGACCGGTTCGCCGGGGCCCTGCTCGAACTGGGGGTGCAGCGCGGCGACGTCGTCGCCGTCCAGCTGCCCAACCGGTGGGAGATGGTGCCGCTGATGTACGCCTGCATCGCCGTCGGCGCCGTCATCTGCCCCATCGCGCCGGAGTGCCAGGGGGAGGAGCTGCGCCACCGCCTCGAACTCACCGGGGCCCGGGTGTGCATCACCGTCGCCGAGTGGCAGGAGTATCCGCTCGCCGCGAGCATCACCGCGCTCCGCTCCGAACTGCCCCTGGAGCACGTCGTGGTGGTCGGCGGCCACGGACCCGAGGACACGGTCGACTTCCACGACCACTTCGTCTCGGTGCCCTGGGAGGAA
The DNA here is from genome assembly GCF_055600785.1 of Streptomyces sp. NPDC038200. Classification (NCBI taxonomy): domain Bacteria; kingdom Bacillati; phylum Actinomycetota; class Actinomycetes; order Kitasatosporales; family Streptomycetaceae; genus Streptomyces; species Streptomyces sp. NPDC038200. The sequence continues at coordinate 28,330 of NZ_JBVJYH010000001.1, read as the reverse complement.
GAGCACATGGACGACCTGGAGGGCCGTGAACTCGGGCCCGACGAGGCGTTCGTGGTGCTGTTCACCTCCGGTACGACCGGGTTCTCCAAGGGAGTCGTGCACAGCCAGAACACCGTGCACTCGGGCGTGCGCGGCTACGTGGACTCGTTCCTGCTCCGCGACGACCTGGTGGCGATCGTCACCACGCCGCTGGTGCACTACTCCGGCTTCGGCCAGGGCATCCTCGCGGGGGTGATGCTCGGCGGGACCGTCGCTTTCCAGGACGGCCGGAACTACACCAGTCTGCTCGACCTGGCGGAGCGGTACGGCGCCACCCTGCTCTACGGTCCGCCGCCCACGCTGTTCGGAGCGGCGGCGGCCCAGCGGGCCGACCGGCACGAGGTGCCCACCCTGCGCTACACCATCACCGGAGCGGCACCCGTGCTCCAGGAGCTGGTGGACGAGCTGCGCGACACGTTCGACACCACCACGTACTCGGTGTGGGGCATGTCCGAGTTCGGCCCGATCACCATCAGCCGGCTGGACTACGACCAGGACTGGTCCGCGCACAGCCACGGCCGGCCGATCGACGCGATGGAGGTCCGCATCGATCTGTGCGGCAACGCCGACAAACGTGCCCAGGTGGGCCGGCTGCGGGTGCGCGGCGCGTCCCAGGCGCTCGGGTACTACCGGAACCAGGACGCCTTCGACGCCGAGCTGACCGCGGACGGCTGGTTCGACACCGGCGATGTGGCGCGTGAGGACGGCCGCGGCGGCATCCGCGTGCTGGGCCGGGCCAAGGACGCCATCCTGCGCGACGGGGTCGTCGTCCCCATGGCCGAGCTGGAGGCGGTTCTCTCCGCGCACCCGAAGATCGCCGAGGCGACCCTGGTCGGGCCCCACGGGCGCACGGACGACCCGATCGTCGCCGTCGTCGTACCGCGCGGCGGTGCCCGGCCGACGCTCCGGGAGATCCGGGAGCACCTGCTCGAACGCGGTCAGGACCCCCGCTTCGTCCCGGACCAGCTGGATCTCGTCGAGGCCCTGCCCAAGACGCTGACCGGCAAGGTCAAGAAGGGCGAGCTGCGGCGGCGCCTCACCGGAGCCTGATCCCCTCACCACCCATGCGCCCGCCACGGCCGACCGGCCGTGGCGGGCGTGGCCGTCTTCGGAGGCCCGCGCCGGCCGGCCGGGTCGTGGCGGGCGTGGCCGTCTTCGGAGGCCCGCGCCGGCCGGCCGGGCTGTGGCGGGCGCGGCCGTCTTGGGACACTCGCGTCGGACGGTCGGCCGGGCCGTGGCGGTTGCGGCCGTCTTGGGACACTCGCGTCGGTCGGCCGGGTCGTGGCGGGCGCGGTCTGCTCCTCGCCCGGCGACCGCGCGGCTGTCCCGGCGAGGAGCGGGACCCGGACGCGACAGCCGGCGGCGGACACGACAGCCGCCACCGCGGCGAAGCCGGCACCCCATGGCCTCACTCCGGGCCGAACCCTTCGCGCGGCGTCTCTCCGCCCGGCAGCCCCGCTCCCTTCGAGGCCCCGGCTCCCTTCGAGACCCCTACTCCCTTCGAGACCCCCACTCCCTTCGCGGCCCCGCCCCCCTTCGAGGTCCCCACTTCCTTCAAGGCCCCACCCCCCTTCGAGGCCCGTCCCAGCCCGGCCGCACTCCTCGCCCGCGCCTCCTCCGTCAGGCCGTACGCGACAGCGCGGCGGCACTGCTCCGAAGCAGTGCCGCCGCGCTGTCGCGTGGGTGGTCCGGCGGGCTACGCCGGTCCGGTCTCCGCATGCGGGAGTCCGTAGCTGTCCGCGATCAGGGACAGCGACGTGAGGCGTTCCTCCAGGCCGTGGGAGTTGGAGGCGAGCATGATCTCGTCGGCCTCCGTGCGCTTCTGCAGGGCGTCCAGCCGCTCCCGTACCGTCTCCGCCGTGCCGTACACGGCGTGGTCGAGCCAGCCGCCGAGGATCTCCCGCTCGAACGCCGAGAAGACATGGGACCTGGCCTCCTCGGGGGTCGGCACCAGCCCCGGGTGTCCGCTCCGGAAGCGCGCCGTGGTCAACGCCCCGGTGAGCGCCTGCTCCCGGGCCTTCTCCTCCGTCTCCGCGGCGAACGCGAAGACACCGACGACGGCGTACGGCTCGGACAGCACCGCGGAAGGCCGGAACATCTGCCGGTACAGCTCCAGCGCGGGGATCGTGTTGTGGGCCGCGAAGTGGTGCGCGAAGGCGAAGGGCAGCCCCAGCCGGCCGGCCAGCTGGGCGCTGAAGCCGGACGAACCGAGGAGCCACACCGTGGGCTGCCCCTCCGCGCCCCCTTGGACCGGCCCGGGCACGGCGTGCACCCTGCGGTACGGATGCCCGTGCGGGAACTCGTCCCTGAGGAAGGCGATGAGTTCGGCCACCTCGCTGGGGAAGGCGTCACCGGCCGCCGGCTCGCTGGTCCCGCGCAGGGCCCGCGCGGTCATCTGATCCGTGCCCGGCGCCCGTCCGAGCCCCAGATCCACCCGCCCGGGGGCCATCGCCTCCAGGGTGCCGAACTGCTCCGCGATGACGAGAGGAGCGTGGTTGGGCAGCATGACGCCCCCGGAACCGAGCCGGATCCGGCTGGTCTGCGAAGCCAGGTACGCCAGGATCACCGCGGGGCTGCTGCTGGCGATGCCCGGCATCGAGTGATGCTCGGCGACCCAGTAGCGATGGAAGCCCCGGGCCTCGGCCAGGCGGGCGAGCCGTGCGGAGGTCCGCAAGGCTTCCCGCGTGGTGTGGCCCTCTCCGACCGCTACCAGGTCGAGAACGGAGAGAGGAGCCGGAGCGCTGCCGCGCGCGGTGCCCCGGAGCGACCCGGTCGCCTGGTTGGCCATCCTTGGTGTCCCTTGTCGTCGCGTGTGCGTGTGCGTGTGCGCTGTGTCGTGCGCTGTGCCGGGCGAAGTGCGGGGGTGGCGCGCCCGGGCCCGGGGGCCCGGGCGTCCCGCGTGAGGGGGAGAGGGCTACTTCGGGAGCGGGGTACCGTACTGGACCTGGTTCGCCAGCACGACACCGTGGCTGCTGACGTCGAGGATCATCCGGTCGCCGTTCTCGATGCGGAAGCCGTCGTGGAACGTGGCCTTGTCCGCGCCCAGGAACAGGTAGTTGACGAGGCCGGGGCGGCGGAGCAGCGGGTGGGAGAAGAGGTACTCCGCCATGTCCGGGATCCGGTGGAAGATGGAGTCGGCGCCGCACGAGAAGGGGCCCTGCCACGCCTTGCCGCCGTCACGCTCGATGGTGACGGTGCCGGTCACCTTCTCCGGCGGAGCGTCGAGGAACAGCCAGGGCGCGATGGACGTCTCGCACAGCTTGGCGTACGGCGTCCAGGCCCACGGGTTCTGCCGGTGCAGGCCGATGTCGTTCAGGTCGTTGCCGAAGGTGTAACCGGCGTAGTGCGGGATGCCCTGCTCGTCGTTGGCGTACACCAGCACCACCTCGGGCTCCTCCAGGAGCCAGACCGGGTCGTGCTGGGTGGTCAGCGGCTCGTCCGGCAGCCGCAGCCAGGAACCGAAGCCCTTGATGTAGTAGTTGGGCGGGGTGAACTCCTCGTCCGGCTCCGGGTCGCGGTCGAACTTGGAGCGGTGCGTGCCCATGAACCCGTTGATCAGGGAGTTGTTGGAGGCGGTCGGCAGCAGTGGGGGAAGGAACTTCAGCCCCGGGTCGTCGAGTTCCACCTCGATCCGCTCGCCGCCCTCGGGAACGGCGGCACCGAGCTCCTCGGGGCCCTTGCCGGCGACGAGGGCCGCCTGCAACTGCCCGTCGGCCACCGGGTACAGGGTGACGGAACCGCCCGGCGCCGCGATGCCGCGGCCCGCGTACCGGCGGCCCTGGTACTCGCACTCGAAGATGATGGACATGACTGTCAGGGTCTCCTCAGGGATCGGCGGGTGTAGTCGGTCGGCGCCGGGGCGGAAGGTGACGCCCCGGCGCCGCGTCGGTTCGGTGCCCGGTCAGCGTCGGCCGGGGAAGCCGTGCGAGCGGGCCGTGAGCACGATGGCGAGGACCGGGACCAGCAGGATCAACACGGTCCAGGGGAACGCGTCGGCACCGACGGCGTTCAGGAGGATGCCGCCGGCGACGCCTCCGGCGGCCATCGCGACGTTCCACAGGGTCACCAGGATGGCCTGGGCGGCGTCGGCCGCCTCCCCTCCGGCCTGTCCGGCGGCGGTCTGCAGCAGCGTGGGCACCCCGCCCCAGCCCAGGCCCCACAGCGCGGCGGCGACGTAGACCAGGGCGTCGTTGCCGGAGAAGGCGCCCATGAGCGCGACGGCGACGCCGACCAGCAGGGTGCTGACGATGGTCAGGGTGCGCAGGTGGGCGTGGATGTAGGTGCCGACGGCCCAGATGCTGATCAGGCAGGCGACGCCGAACACGAGCAGGGCCGCGTCGACGTGGTCGCCCATGCCGATGTGGTCGAGGAAGCTGGCGATGTAGGCGTAGAGGATGGTGTGGGCCAGGACGAAGACCAGGGTGACGACCAGCACCGGGGTGACGCCCGGCACCTGCAGGGTCCGGCGCATGGGGATCTTGCCGGAGGTCTGCTGGCCGGGGTAGTCCGGCGCGACCGCCGTGATCCACACCAGCAGTACCACGGTCAGGCCGGTCATGGAGAGGAACGCGGCCTGCCAGGAGGCCACCTGTCCCAGGAAGGTGCCGGCCGGCACACCCAGGGACAGCGCCAGGGGGATGCCGGCCATGGCGATCGCTATGGCGCGGCCCTCCTGGTGGGGGGCGACCATGCGGCGGGCGTAGCCGGCCAGCAGCGCCCAGGCCAGACCGGCGGCGACGCCGGCGACGAACCGGGCGACCAGGGTGAGCGGGTAGTTCGCCGACAGGGCGGTGACGGTGTTGGCCACGGCGAAGCCGGCCATGGCGGTCAGCAGCAGCCGCTTGCGCGGCCAGGCCGAGGTGGCCGCGGACAGCGGGATGGCCGTGAGCACCGTCCCCAGCGCGTAGATGGTCACCGTCTGCCCGGTGGCCGACTCGCTGGTGTGCAGGCTGGAACTCATGTCGGGCAGCAGCCCGGCGGGCAGGGTCTCGGTGAGACTCGTGATGAACACCGCGACGGCCAGGGCGAGCAGCGCCGAGAGCGGCAGCTTCTGCTCGGGGGCTGACGTCGCGTCGGATGAGGCGAGCGAAGGGGCGGCGGTGCCGGTGGACGGCTCGGCGCTTGTCATGATGGGATGCTGAACCTTTGATGTGAGGGTCGAGCCGGACGGGGTTGGCGCCGATCAGGGCCGGGACAGGCGGGCGCCGGTGAGATCGGCCAGCGCGGCGCCGATCTGCTCCAGGTTCTTGCGGATCCACGGCAGTTCGAGCGGGTCCGGTGCCGCGAGTGCGGCGGTGCGCTGCTCGTCGTCCTCGCCGTAGAGGCGGCTGGTCGCGGCCCGGATCCGCAAGGGGTCGCCGGGCTCTCCGAAGGCACTGGCCGGGAGCGTTCCGACGCCGTGGCGCTCGACGAGGAACCGGACCAGGTCCGTTCCGCCGCGCACGTCGTGGACCCGGGCCAGGTGGTCGCGCAGCGGCCCGAAGTCGGGGTAGAGGTAGCAGGTCGCCCGCACCGGTGCGAGGGTCGCCCCCGCGTCGGTGAAGCGGTCGGCGACCGCACGCGCCACGATCTCGTGCAGCCTGCGGGTGGTCGCGACATGCTCGGTGATCTCCGGGGGCTCGCCGAGCGCGTACGCCGCCGCGGCCTGCATGGGCGCCGGCGGACTGGACCAGATCTGACTGGCCACCGAGACGAGGCGGTCGTGCAGGGCACGCCCCGTGTCGCTGTCGGGAAGCCGGGCCACACCGGTGCGCCAGCCCCCGACGGCCAGGTTCTTGGTGAGCCCGGTGGTGACGACGGTGCGCTCCGGGGCGTGCAGCGCGGGGGACTCGGCGGGCACCGAGGTGTCGTAGACGAGGTCGCAGTAGATCTCGTCGGAGACGATGACGAGGTCGAGTTCCCGGGCCGTGGCCGCGAGGCGGCGCACGGTGTCGGGCGAGGCGACGTTGCCGGTGGGGTTGTCCGGCAGCGTCACCACCACGCACCGGGGATCCAGGCCGTCGGCCCGCGCGGCGGCGACGGCCGCGCCCAGCCGCTCCGGGTCGGGCACTCCGCCCTGGCCCGGAGCGATCGGCACCGGGACGGGGCGGGCCCCCACGAGCCGGGCCTGCGCGGCGTAACTGACCCAGCTGGGTACGGGCACGACCACGTCCCCGCCGATCGCGAGCAGCAGCGCGAACAGCAGGGGCTTGCTGCCCGGCCCGGCCACGACGAGTCCGGGGTCGATCGCGAGACCGCGCCGCCCCCAGTACCCGGCGGCGGCGGCGCGCAGCGCCTGGCTGCCGGGCACGGGGCCGTAGGCGTTCCGGTCCGCCGCGGCGGCCAGTTGCCGGCGCAGGGCGGGAAGCACCGGCAGCCCGATCTCCCCGCCGGCCATGTACAGCACTTGTTCCCCGGCGCGGCGCCTGCGGGCCAGGGCCTCGTCGGCGGCCAGGGTCGCCGACATGGGAATGGGCGGGGCATCGGACATGCCAGGACTCCAACCGTGAAGAGGGACGGGACAGTCGGTCAGCCCACGCGGCGTCCGGTGCGGCCGGGCGAGGGGCCGCCGGGACGCCGCGTGGGGTGCGGTCACTGGCCCCAGTCGCGCAGCTGGACCTCGACCATCTCCAGCGTCAGCCGGCCGTCGTTGATGTCCTCGACGCGGAGCGTGAGCATGCACTCCGGGCAGGCGAGGGTCTCGCCCTGGACGACCGGCGGGACGGTGAGATCGGTCTCGCACTCGGGGCAGGCGCCGGTGAGGGTGGCGCTGGACATGGCTCAACTCCATTCGGTGTGGTTCGTGTCGATCCACAACCCTCCAACGAGCCGCGGGAAAGAGTAAAGGCGGTCCCGTCAAATCTCTGTAGTGGATTGTCAAGGAATGTCAAGACCGGGCCGTGTTGCAAAATTGGCGTGGCGGAACGTCAAGTTGAGAAGATTGCCGCCGCCGGTGCCCCGAGCGCCCATTAATGTGCTGCCATGGACATTTTCCCGCTGCCCCGCCTCGGCCTCATAGTTCCTCCGGAAAACCCCATCGCGGAGCCGGAGTTCCATCGCCTGATCGGCTCCGAGGTGAATGTGTACACCTCGCGTTTCCCGTTGACTCCCGGAATGGGAGTAAAGGAAACGATGCTGAGCTACAACGACGTGCTTCCCGACATTCTCGGTTCCTTCGGCCGTATGCGTCTGGACGCCGCCGTGGTGGCGTGCAACGCGTCGCACTATCTTCTGGGCCCCGACGGCGACCGCGCATTCTGCGCCGAGTTGTCGGAGCGCTTCGGCTATCCCGTGCTGTCGACCACGCAGGCGATCCTCGCCGTGTGCGAGGCGTTCGGCATCACCCGCATGACGCTCGTCTCGCCCTACTGGGCGTGGCTCACCGAGACGTCCCGCTCCTTCTGGGAGGAGGCCGGCGTGACGATCGACCGCGTCGTCCTCGCCCCGGCCGTGCCGGCCCCGCGGGAGGAGGACCACGAGTTCGACCCGTACCGGGTGACGACCAGGACGGTCCTCACGCAGATGCGCGAGGCCGGCCTCCCCGACGAGGGAGCCGTCCTGTTCACGGGCACGGGCATGGGCACGCTGGCCGCCCTGGCCGAGTTGGACCGCGAATTCGGCCGCACCACGCTGCTGACGTCCAATCTCGCGGCGGCCTGGTGGACGCGGCGCGCGGTGGGGGCCGCCGGCGCCCAGGTGCACCCGCTGCTGGAGCGGCTGGAACGCGGTCCCGCGCGCTGAGGCCCGGCCGGCCTCCCCCCTCTACCCGATCCGCACCTCACCCTCAAGGAGGCGCCAGCCGTGGCCGCCAACAGCGAAGCACAGACGTCCGATTCCCTCGTGGCCGTGGTCAGCGGCGGCGCGTCCGGCATCGGGGCGGCCGCCACGGCCGCCCTCCTCGCCCGGGGCGTCCGGGTCGCCGCCCTGGACCTGAAACCCGACGAGGTCGCCGCGCCCGCCGTCGGCATCGCCTGCGACGTCTCCGACGACGCCTCCGTGCGCGGCGCCGTCGCCGAGATCGCCGAGCGCTTCGGCCGCATCGACATCGTCGTCAACAACGCGGGCATCGCCGCGCAGGGCACCGTCGCCGACAACGACGACGACGAGTGGCTCCGCGTGCTCAACGTGAACGTCGTCGGCATGGTGCGGCTGGCCCGCGCCGCGCTGCCCCATCTGCGCAAGTCTCCCGCCGCCGCGATCGTCAACACCTGTTCCGTCTTCGCCTCGATGGGCGTCCAGCGGCGCGTCCTGTACTCCACCTCCAAGGGGGCCGTCCACTCGCTGACCCTGGCGATGGCAGCCGACCACGTGCGCGAGGGCATCCGGGTCAACGCGGTCGCGCCCGGCGCCGTCGACACCCCCTGGATCCAGCGCATACTGGCCCAGGCCGCCGATCCGCAGGAGGCGCGGGACGCGCTCAACGAGCGGCACCCGCTGGGCCGTCTGGCCCGGCCCGAGGAGGTCGGGGAGGCCATCGCCTTCCTGGCCACGCCCGCCTCCTCCGGCACCACGGGCACGGTCCTGGCCGTCGACGGCGGCATCCACGACCTGCGCCTGTAGCCCGCGGTCCCGCCGCGGCCCGGTGGCCGCTACCCGGCAGCCACCACCCGGCCGGCCGTGACCTGGGGCGGGTCGGGGAGCAGTGAGGCGAGGTGGTCCCGTACGAAGTCCGCCGCCCTCCCGACGGACTCCTCGGCCCCCTCCTCGTCCTCGAAGACGCTGGTGGAGACCATCACTCCGTCCCCGGCGTCGATCCAGTAGTAGGCCACGAATCCGGGGACCTGGCGCAGGACGGGCACGAATCCCTCGTCCACCCGACGTCCTGCCTCGGCAGGATCGGTCACCCCTTCGTACCGCCGAACCACCGCGTACATAGCCGAACTCCTCACGGATCCGAGGTCACCTCGCGCGAGACGACATACCCCTCCCCGGGTGTCGCTCGCTCGCGGCATGTCCGGAAGGCACCCGGACAGCCGCATCGACGACCCGAACCGGACGTCTGCCGCGACCCGGGACGAGGGAACCACGGGACGAGGGAAGCGGTACGAGGGGGAAGCGGTACGAGGGAACCGGCACCGGGAGACGGCTCAGGGGGCGGTGAACAGGGTCGGGAAGCGAGGGGCCAGCCATGGCCGGGGGCCCCAGGCGAGGACCTGCCCCTGGGCGATGGCACGCCAGGGGTTGAGCCGGCCCAGCGCGATGAGCAGGAAGGCGACGGGATCGAGCAGGATGGTGCAGTCCGCGCGCCGCGGCGCCCCCGGTGTCACCCGCACGGCGCCGTCGGCGAGGGACACGCCGAACGCCTCGCCCCCGCGCAGCCGGATCCGGTACCGGGCCGTGAGCCCGGCCGTGGCCGCGGGGTTCGTGACACGCGGCATGACCGAGAGCATGAACGGCATGCACAAGCCCACCCGTGTCCGGTCGATCATGTGCGGACGCCGCAGGGCGCGAGCCAGGTCGTATCCATGGCCGAGCATGTGCGTGAGCAGGTACGACGCGAGAACGGACCGGTTCATCGGACCCAGGGGCGTGGCCGGCGCCGGGCCGTCGGCGGCGGGGCGCGCCGCAGCGTCCAGGAACGCCTCGGCCTGCTCCGTGATCATCCTCGCGAGAGGCTCCGCCCGGCGTTCCCCGAAGTCGGCGAGGGACTCCGCGTTGGCCCCGGCGAGACTCTGGGGCGTGCCGTCGCCGTAGGGACGCTCCCGCCCGGCCGCCAGGTCGGCCATCAGCTCGTTGGCCATGGCCAGGTGCGCGGCGGCCTCGCCGACGGTCCACTGCGACCCCGGCACGGCGAGCGCCGTGTCGCCCGCGCTCCGCACCAGCGCGGCGATCTCCTCGGCCGTGCCCCGGATCGCCCGCCCCAGCCCGTGGGGCAGGGACCACGCGTCCTCCTGCCGTACCGTCGTGTGCACCGTGCCCGCTCCGCTCCCCACCCGCCCGGCGCGCCCGACGTGCCCGAGGTGCTGGTACCCAACCAGGCTCAGCGGCGCGCGGCAAGCCCCCGCGCGCCCCGCTCCGGTCCGGGCGCCCGGCGACGGCCGGTCCCGGTCGTGGGCCGTGTCGCTCCCCCCGGAGGCGGCCGGGCCCGCGAGCCCGGCATGATCCAAACGAGAGGCCCTAGCCCTCCCGGGCCCACGGCCGGAGCTTCTCCGGGTTGCGGACCACCCAGATCCGGTCGACCTGTCCGTCGGAGAGGTCGAACGCGGCCACGGTCACGACGGCGCCCGCACGCCGGGCCACCAGGCCCGGTGCGCCGTTGACCGACCGCTCCAGGAGTTCGAGCCCCGGAGCCTTGTCGGCGATGGCGACCATGTACTGGGCGATGCGCGCGCCGCCCTCGACCGGGCGCAGGACGGTGCCGACCATGCCGCCGCCGTCGGCGGTCATCACGGCGGCCGGGTCGAGGAGGCCGACGAGGGTGGCGATGTCCTTGGTCTCCCACGCCTCTTTGACGCGCCGCACCACGTCGGCCTGGCCGGCCGGTGTCACCGGTGCGCGCGCGGCGCCCACCCGCCGACGGGCGGAGGACGCCAGCTGCTTGCAGGCCGCGGGGGTCCGGCCGAGGACGCCGGCGATCTCGGTGAACGGGTACCGGAAGACGTCGTGCAGCACGAACGCCACCCGCTCGGCGGGTGTCATCGACTCCAGGACGACGAGGAAGGCCATGGCCACCGACTCGTCCAGGACGATCTGGTCGGCGGGGTCCCCGGGGCCGGCGTCGCCCGTGTGGTCCCACTCGGTGCGGTCGGGCAGCGGCTCGGGCAGCCACGCGCCGACATAGCGTTCACGGCGGGCCCGCGCCGAGCCGAGCAGGTCCAGGCAGATGCGGCTGGTCACCGTCGTCAGCCAGGCGCCGGGGGACAGGATCTCCTCCTGCCGGCCTCGCGGCAGCCCGTACCAGCGTGTGTAGGCGTCCTGCACGGCGTCCTCGGCCTCGGTCACCGAGCCGAGCAACCGGTACGCGACGTTGATCAGTTGGCGTCGTTCGCCCGGTATCCCCCGGGCGCTGGTCCCGACAGTCCCCATGGTTCCGGTTGCCCCCTCGCCTTACCTTTCGCAGGCCCGCTTCGTCGGACCGGTGAGACCTTATCGATCTACTGCCCGAGGGCGGACAAGGAGACTGCGACATGGCCACTCAGGCGACGGCGACGGCGACGGCCAGGGCACAGCGCACCGGCTCGTTCCTGCGGATCGCGATCGCCCTGCAGACCCTGACCATCTTCCTCCAGGCCGTCTCCGCCGGACTGCTGCTGACCGCGTCCTACGGAGAGACGCTGCACGGTGTCGGAGCCCGTGTGATGTACGGGGCGTCGATGCTGTACGTGCTCGCGGCGGTGCTGGCGTGGAAGCCGGGCGGCGGCTCGCCCCGGCCCGTCTGGCACGCGTCGGGTTTCCTCGTCCTCGCCTCGGTCCAGGTCGTGCTCGGTATCGCGCACGTCCCGTCGGTCCATCTTCCCCTGGGCGTCCTCATGTTCGGTCTGAGCGTGCTGGCGCTGGCCCGTCCGTCGCGGTGACGGCGTGAGCCCTGGACGCCGGTCCAGGGCTCACCCGTGTCCGCCCGCGTACCTCGGGCAGCGGTCACGCGTACCTCAGGCGGCAGTCATGCGTACCGGCAGACGCTCGGGGCCGTTGACGACGATGGAGCTGAGGAGCGTCGGTTCGTCCTCCAGCGTGACCCGGATCGACCGGCGGAGCAATTCGCCGTACAGCAACCGCATTTCGACTCGGGCCAGCACACTGCCGACGCAGAAGTGCTCGCCGAAACCGAGCGCCAGGTGCCGGTTCGGCTGCCGCCGGATGTCGAACCGGTCCGGGTCCTCGAAGACGGACTCGTCCCGATTGGCCGAGGGCAGCCAGAAGGTGACGCGATCACCGGCGGCGATCCGCCGGCCGCGGATCTCCACCGCGCGCGTCGCGGTGCGCATGATGTGGGTGGCGGTCGAGGTCCATCGCAGCACCTCCTCCACCGCCGACGGCAGCAGGTCGGGGTTGTCCGACAGGAGCTGCCACTGGTCGGGACGGCGCAGGAACGCGAGCATGCCGCCCGCGGTGGCGATGCGCGTGTTCTCCGTACCGCCGACGAGGAGGTTGTCGCAGTTCAGGATCACGTCGTCCGGCGAGAGGCGCTCACCGTCCACGCTCGCCGTCGCCAGCACGCTGACCAGGTCGTCGCCCGGATCCTTCGCCTTGTCCGCCTGAAGCGCCTCGAAGTAGCCGAGGATGTCCAGGTGAGCGAGGCGCCGGGTGAGCGGGTCACCGGCGCCGAACGCGTCGCTGGTGAGCGTGAAGAGCTTCTCCCAGTCGGTGCCGGGGATCCCCATCATCTTGCAGATCACGTACAGCGGGAGACGGGCGGCGACGTCCGTGACGAAGTCGCACGTTCCCCGTTCCAGAGCGTCGTCCACGACCCGCCCCACGACGCTCTGGACGTCCTCCTCCATGGCCCGGGCCGACCGCAGGGAGAACCAGCCGTCGACCAGCCCGCGCAGCTGACGGTGCCGGGGCGCGTCGGTCAGCGCCAGGGTGCGGCCGCCGCCCGGGTCGGCGCCGTGGCTCTCGGGGCGCAGCAGGATGCCCTGGGCGGAGCTGAAGGTGGCCGCGTCCCGGTAGGCCGCGCGGATGTCGTCGTACCGGGTCAGGACCCAGAAGCCCGGGTACTGCGTCGGCTCGTGCCAGTGCACGGGCTGGTGCGTCCGCAGCCAGCGCCACTGGACGAAGGGGTCGCCCTTCGCGTACAGCTCGGGATCCACCAGATCGATGACCGGCGGCTGCTCGGCGGACTCGGTCGGCATGCGGGTGTCTCGCCCTTCTGCTCGGCGTCTCAGAGAGACACGGTGGGATCGGGGAGCGCCTGGAGAGCCAGACGCTCGTCGGCGCGCGGTGCGACGGCGGTGGTGTCGCGTGAGACCAGGAACGCGGGACGGGTGGGGCGCACCGGGGCGTTGGCCACCGCGTTGTAGGTGATGAGCAGCAGCGCGCGACGGTCCGCCGACACGTTGTTCGACGACGAGTGGACGATGCTGGGATGGAAGACCTGGACGGAGCCCCGCGGGCCCACGAACAGCTTCCGCCCGCTCTCCTCGGCGAGCGCGCGGGCCCGGTCGGCGTCCACGGTGTACGCGAGGTCGGCGGAGACATGGCTGCGCCAGTCGGACTCCGCGCCGTCCGCGCGGCCTTCGGGCAGGTCGAGCAGGCCCAGGCGGTGCGAACCGGGGATGGCCATGAGCGGCCCGTTGTCCTCGTGCACGTCGTCCAGCGAGATGGCGATGTTCACGGCGTCCGGACGCCGCATGCCGTCCTCCTCGTGCCAGAACGCGAAGTCCTGGTGCCACGGCCAGGCCGCCCCTTCGTGGGCCTGCTTCAGGTTGACCTTGAACTGGTACACGTACACGGGGCCGCCGATCAGCTCCTCGGCGAGCCCCACCAGGTACGGATGGCGCACGAGCGCCGCGCACACCTCGTCGAACGCGTGACAGCCGTGGATCGCCCGGACGGTCCCGCCGTCCTTCTCGTGCACCACCTCCGGCCTGCGCTCGCGGCTGATGGCGAGGGTCCGCTCCCGGAGCAGCGCCACGGCGGCGTCGCCGAAGCGGTACGGCGGCTCGCACCAACCGTCCCTCTCGTAGGCGGATTTGAGGCCGACGTGCGGGGCGACGCCGATGCTGGCCATGAGCGGGAACCTCCTGTGCGGGGGAAACGGGCGGAGTCGGGGCGGCGCAGGTCAGGCGACCCTCAGGCGGCCGTCAGCACGAGGGCCGCGTTCTGGCCGCCGAAACCGAAGGACGTGCTGAGCGCGGCGCCCGCGACCACGTCCCGGGGCTTCTCCACGACCAGGTCGAGCGCGCCGGCCGCCGCGTCCACCCGGTCCAGGTTCGCGGTGGCCGGCACCCGCCGGTGCGCCAGCGTCAGAAGTGTGAAGGCCGCCTCCAGGGCGCCCGACGCACCCAGGGCGTGTCCCGTCAGGCTCTTGGTGGCGGTCACCGGAGGAGCGTGCGGGAAGACCCGGCCGAGCATGGCCGCCTCCGCCTCGTCGCCGAGCTGGGTCGCGGTGCCGTGGGCGTTGATGTGCCCGATGTCGCGGGCCGTCATGCCCGCGTCGGCGAGCGCCGTGCGCGTGGCCAGCTCCGTGCCCCGTCCTTCGGGATCGGGCGTGGTGAAGTGGTAGGCGTCGGCGGAGGCTCCGAAGCCCGCGACGTGGCCGTGGACGCGGGCGCCGCGCGCCCGCGCGTCGTCCGCCCGCTCCAGCACGAGGATGCCCGCGCCCTCGCCGAGCACGAAGCCGTCCCGGTCCGCGTCGAAGGGACGGGACGCCTCGGCCGGTGCCGCGACGCGGGTCGACAGCGCCCCCATACGGCTGAAGCCGACGCTGGTGGCGCGGGACCGCCCCGATTCGGCGCCGCCGACGACCGCGATGTCGCAACTGCCGGAGAGCAGCAGATCACGGCCCAGGCCGATGGCCGTGGCGCCCGAGGCACAGGCCGTGCTCACGCTCAGACTGGGGCCGAACGCCCGCAGGTCGCCGCTGATCTCACCGGCCGCCAGGTTGGTCAGGCAGCGCGGTATGAACAGCGGCGAGACACGGTCGTGGCGCTCGGCGGCGAACTGCTTGAACTGCTTGTCGAAGTGGCGGGTGCTCGTGCCGCCCACTCCGAGCACGACCGCGACCCGGGCACCGTCCCAGGAGGCGGGGTCGAGGCCGGCGTCGGCGACGGCCTGCCGGGCCGCGACGAGCGCCATCTGCGCGTACGGTTCGAGCCGCCACGCCAGCGCGCGCCCCAGCAGCGCGTCCGCGTCGAAGTCCGGCACCGCGCAGCAGAAGTCGACGGGCAGCCCCTCCAGCAGACTGTCCGTCGCGGCCGCCGAGACCCCCGCGAGCAGTCCGTCCCAGGTGGCGTCGAGGCCGGTACCCAACGGGGAGACCAGGCCGAGGCCGGTCACCGCCACGGCGGGACGGGCGCTCACGACGTGGCCTCGGCCGTGCCGTCCATGGCGGCCGCCACCAGGGCCACCGCCTCACCGATGGTGCTGTCCGGGGTCAGTTCCAGCGGCGGGACCCCGTACTCCTCGTCCAGGACCACCGAGAACTCGACCAGGGCCAGTGAGTCGATCCTCAGCTCGACGAAGGTCACGTCGGGGGTGATGATCGACTTGTCGATGCCGAGCGTATCCGAAAGCCGCTGGGCTACCTCGTCGTGCAGATCGGACATCGGACGTCCTTCCAGGAATGACCAGAGAAGCGCGCGCCATCGGTTTACCGGGGCGGTGAGCGGCGCATTTTCACCGTGAATGCGGGCAGGCGCCGCACGCTGGTCGACGGCGAAAGCGGGCTGCTCGCGGCATTTCCGACGGGAGTGTGCACGAGCGAACTGTTGGGCGTGCCCGGCAGAGTGCTCGGCCGCAGACCCGCCGTGTACGTGATGAATCGGGACCCTAGGCCACGATCCCCGCCGTGGCAAGCGTCAACTACCCCGGCCCGCACGGCGATAGATGAGTGAAAACGAAGCGATAAAACCCATGCGCATGGTGGACGGCGGCGCATTATCACGGGGAGATTTGCCGATGCAGAATTCGCGAGCCGCACTCGAAGAGCCGGCCGTACCCGAGGGGTTGCCTACGGGCCCGCTGCCGATCGCCTGCGATCCCGACGACACCACACCGATCCGCTGGGTGCGCATGCCGAACGGCGCCGGTTGCTGGGCCGTGTCCGACTACCGGCTCGCCCGCCAGGTGCTCGCCGACCCGCGGTTCAGCCGCGCGGCCGCCCTGGCGCCGGACGTGGCCAGGGTGGCCAGCATCGACCCGTCACCCGACTCCATCATCAGCCTGGACGGCAAGGCGCACGCCCGGCTGCGCAGGATCGTGGCCGGGGCCTTCACGGAGCGCCGGATCACCGCGCTGCGCCCGGTGATCGAGGACCGTGTGCGCGAACTCCTGGACGAGCTGGCGGCCGGCGACCAGCCGGCCGACCTGGTCGCCGGCCTCGCCGCGCCGCTGCCGCTGAGCGTGCTCTGTCACATGCTCGGTATCCCGGTCACCGACCAGGAGAGCTTCCGCGCATGGGTGCCCGTCCTCTTCGACCTGGACGGCGCAAGCCCGGAGAACCGGGCCCGCGCCTTCCGTATCACCCACTACATGGCGAAGCTCGTCGGGCGGAAGCGGCGTGAGCCGGGCGACGACCTGATCAGCGCCCTCATCCAGGTCGCCGACACCGAGGGCAGACTGACCAACCGTGAGCTGGTCACCCTGGCGCTGTCGCTGCTGATGGCCGGGTACGACTCCACCGCCGACCAGATCACCCTCGCCTTCCTGAGCCTGCTGCACGACCCCGCGCGCGCGGACGCCCTGCGCGCCGACCCCGGCCTCGTCGCCACCGAGGTGGAAGAGCTGCTGCAGACCAACTCCTCGGCCCCCCTCAGCTTCAGCCGCGCGGTCACCGAGCCCGTGCGGGTGGCGGACGTGACGATCCGCCCGGGGGAGCCGGTCCTGGTCTTCCTCATGGGCGCCAACCGCAGCCTGCGCAGGTCCGAGAGCACGCCGGCCGGGTCCCATCTCGCGTTCGGGCACGGGGTGCACCGGTGCCTGGGTGCCCCCCTGGCGCGACTCCAGCTCGCCACGGTGATCCGCCTGACGCTGGACCGCTTCCCCCGCCTCGCGCTCGCCGAGGACATCGACGGCCTGCACTGGAAGCCCGCCGCGGCCACTCGGGGTCTGACCCGGCTCCGCGTGCGCTGCTGACCCGGGCGTCCACCCCACTCCGACACAGGCGCCGACGGGCCACCCATGGGGTCGGCCCACACTGTGAGACGTGTGCCTATAGTGATCCACAGTTCCACTTGCTAGGGAATAACAGGCGGGATAATGGGGGAAATCTGGCATGACCTCTTGTGATGCCGACCAACTGGAAGTGACCGGCTGTCAACGCGTAGCGATATCGGCATTGGGAACACTCCTGGCGACCGTCAATGGCCGCCCGGTGGTGATTGCCGGACCACGGCAGCGCACCATCTTTGCGATGCTCGCCCTTGCCTGGGGCAGAGTCGTATCCGTGGACAGTCTGGTCGATGCGGTCTGGGGGGTCAGACCGCCCACCACGGCCCGTACACAAGTGGCCATCTGCATAGGAGCTTTGCGTAAGGCGTTTCGTGCGGCGGATGTCAAGGAACCGGTCATCCTGACCACGCACCCGGGATATCAACTCCTGACCGAGACCTGTTCCTTCGACGTCCGTGACTTCGCCGCCATGGCCGCCGACGCCGCCGACAGCGCGCGGCAGAGCCGCCTCGACGACGCCGTCGGCCTCTACCGCAAGGCGCTCGACCTGTGGACCGGGCCCGCCCTGTGCGGCGTCGCCGGGCAGCTCGTCGAGGACGAGGCGACCCGCCTGGAAGCCGAACGCCTCACCGTCTACGAGGCGTTGTTCGACGCGGAGCTGTCACTCGGACGCCACAACGAGGTGCTGCCCGAACTGTCCGCGGTCGCCGACGACCACCCCCTGCACGAGAAGCTGCGGCACAGCCTGATGCTGGCCCAGTACCGCTGCGGACGCAGGGCGGAGGCGGCCGAGGGATTCCGCAGCTGGCGCCGCCGGTTCGTCGACGAGATCGGCATGGAGCCCAGCGCGTCGATCCACCAGCTGCACAACGCCATCCTGCAGGACGAGCCCGGACTCGCCCTGCACGCCGAGGCGGCGCCCCACCCGGACCGCCGCACCATCCCGGCGGAACTGCCCGCCGACGTCCCGGACCTCATCGGACGGCACGCGGAACTCCAGGCGCTCGACGCCCTGCTGACCGTCTCGTCCGACGGACCGCCGACCCGGACGGGGGTCGTGGCCGGCACCGCCGGTGTGGGCAAGACGAGTCTCGTCGTGCACTGGGCCAGCCGCGCCTGGGAGTCCTTCCCCGACGGGTTGCTCTACGCCGACCTCTCCCAGTACGAGTGGAGCCACGAACCGGCCACGGTGCACTCGCTGCTCCACCGTTTCCTGCGCGTCCTCGGCATCCCAGCGAAGAGTGTGCCCGAACGGCTCGACGAGTGCGTCTCGTTCTACCGCAGCCTGCTCGCCGAGCGCCGCGTCCTGGTGGTCCTCGACAACGCGAGGACGCTCGCGCACGTCCAGCCGTTCCTGCCCGGCTACGGCGACTCGCGGCTCCTCGTGACCACCGACGGCCGCCAGGACCCGCTGGCCGTCGGCCGCGGAGTGGTCCGCGTCGACCTGGACGCACTGCCGCTCCCCGAGGCCGCCGACCTGCTGACGAGGATGGTCGGCGAACGACGCGTCCTGGACGACCCGCGGGCCGTGCGGGAGCTGTGCCGCCTGTGCGGCGGTCTGCCACTCGCGCTGCGCGCCGCCGCGGGGCGCCTCATCGCCAAACCGCACTGGTCCGTACGGCACTTCGTGTACCGGCTCGCCGCGGCGGACCGGCGACTGGAGGAACTCGGCGCCGGAGGCGTCGAGTTGCGGGCGGGGTTCGAGCGTGCCTACAGCGGCCTGACCGCCGCCGCGGCCCGCACCTGCCGCATGCTGGGGCTCCTCGACACCCCGTACTTCACCGCGGACACGGGCGCGACACTGCTCGCCGTCGACCCGGCCGACGCCGAAGACGCCATGGAGCAGCTCTTCGACATGCACTTCGTCCGGGTGGCCGGCGTGGGGCCCGGTGGAACGCTGCACTACGCGTTCCACGAACTGGTGCGTCTGTGCGCCCGGGAGAAGGCGCTCGCGGAGGAGACCGAGGACGATCGGTACGCCGCCCTCGGCCGCCTTTCCGAGGCGCAGCTGGCCCGTTCGTGAACGAGGAGTTCCCGGAAGGTCCGGCAACGATATTCCGGCGATAAACCACCCGCTTAACGTCCACGGTGTCGGCGGAACGGGCCGTCAGGGCCCGGGCCGCCCGGCGCAGAAAGGTACTGGTGTGGAGACAGGGCCGCCTGGAGCGTTCTGGCAGCGAGTGCTCACGGGCAGCGGGTACACGCCGCTGCCCCGGTGGCCGGGGAACGAGCCGCGGCCCGCCGGAGGGGCCGGCCGGCGCGCAACGCCCGGCCCGGTCGAGGCGGTGCACGTCACCCTCCCTCCGGCGACCGCGCGCGCCCTGAGGCAGCTGTGCGAGCGGTCCGCGGTGACACTGGACACCGCCGTCCTCGCCGCGTGTGCCAAGGTGCTGGCACAGGTCACCGCCGACCGGGCCGTGGTCTGCGGATACCGGCCGCACGCCGGTGGCGGGCCGGTGCCCTGCCCGGTGGCCGTCGCCGACGGCACCTGGTCCCGGCTCCTCGCCGACGTGGCACGCGCCGAGTCGGAGCTGCTCCGGCACCTTCCGGGCTACCCGGAAGCACCGCCGTCCCCCGACGGAGCCGGACCCGGCCCCCGGGGCCCCCTCTTCGACGCGGTCTGCGTCGCGGGACGCGCCCCCCGCGACGCAGACCTTCCGGCGGACGCCGTCCTCGCGGCGGGGCTGTCCCGGGACGGCGACGCGCTGACGCTCGTCCTCCGCCACCGTCCGCGGGCCATGGGCGGCGATCAGGCGGGACGCTTCGCCACGTACCTGCTCGCGGCGTTGCGCGCGCTCGCCGAGGCACCGCAGACCCCCCACCACGAGTGGAGCCCCGTACCGGAAGAGGAAATCGCTCTCCAGATCCACGAGTTCGCCGGCCCCGTGCGGCAGCTGCCCGACCGGCGCGTCCACGAACTCTTCGAGGAGCGGGTGCGGCTCCGCCCCGACGACGTCGCCGCCGTGCACGACACCAGGGCCTGGACGTACGTGGAACTCAACCAGCGCGCCAACCGGATCGCGCACACCCTGCTGGAAGCCGGGCTGCGCGCCGAGGACGTGGTCGGCGTGGTCATGGAACGCGACCTGGAGTGGCTCGCGTCCGTGCTCGCCGTCCTCAAGGCCGGCGGCGTCTACCTCCCGGTGGAGCCGCAGTTCCCCGCCCACCGCGTGACGGACATGCTCCGGCGGGCCGACTGCCGGCACGTCCTCACCCGCCGAGGCATCTCGCCCGCCCTCGACACCGCCGCGGCCCTGCTGCCCGGCCTGCGTACCGGCCACGTCGAGGAACTGCTCGCCGTCCCGGGCCCGGTGACCGATCCGGAGGTACCGGTCGCGGCCCGCCAGAGCGCGTACCTGTACTTCACCTCCGGCTCCACGGGCACCCCCAAGGGCGCCGTGTGCGAGCACGCGGGCTTCCTCAACCACCTCCTCGCCAAGATCGAGGACCTCGGGGTCGCGGAGGGCACCGTGGTGGCGCAGACCGCGCCCCAGTGCTTCGACATCTCGCTGTGGCAGCTCGTCGCGGCACTCGCCGTCGGCGGTCGTACCGTCATCGTGGACCAGGCCGCCGTCCAGGACGTGGCACTGCTCGTCGACACCCTGGACCGGGAGGGCGTCGAGATCCTCCAGGTGGTGCCGTCCTACCTGGAGACGATGCTGGCCGAACTCGACCGCACCCGGCGGCGGCTGCCCCGGCTGCGGTGTGTGTCGGCCACCGGTGAGGCCCTGAAGAAGGAACTGGTCGAGCGCTGGTTCGCCACGTGCCCCGAGGTGCCGCTCGTCAACGCGTACGGCCTGACCGAGACGTCGGACGACACCAACCACGAGGTGATGCGGCGGGTACCGGACCAGACCTCGGTGCCCCTGGGCCGGCCGATCGCCAACGTGCGGGTGTACGTCCTCGACGAGGCACTGCGGCCCGTCCCGCTCGGCTCGCCCGGAGAGATCGCCTTCTCCGGTGTCTGCGTGGGCCGCGGCTACGTCAACGACGAGGAACGCACCCGTGCCGCCTTCGTCCCCGATCCGCTGGTGCCGGGGGAGCGGATGTACCGCTCCGGGGACTTCGGCCGCTGGCTGCCCGACGGACGCCTGGAGTTCCTGGGGCGCCGGGACGCGCAGGTGAAGATCCGCGGGTTCCGGATCGAGATCGGCGAGATAGAGAACGCCCTGCTGAAGATCCCCGGCGTACGCGACAGCGCGGTGATCGTGGTCGGCACCGAAGAGCGCCGGCAGCTCGCCGCCTTCTGGACGGGCACCGGGCAGTCCGCCGACCGGCTCGCGGCGGCACTGGGCGAGACCCTGCCCGGCTACATGGTGCCGCACCGCTTCCACCACCTGACCGAGCTTCCCCTGACCGGCAACGGCAAGACCGACCGCACGGCGCTGGCCCGGATCGCCGAGACGCCGGACGCCCCCGACGACCGGCCGGCGGCCCACGAAGCCGACGGCACGGCCCCGAGCAGCGACACCGAGCGCAGACTGGCCGGACTCTGGGCCGACGTCCTGAAAGTCCCGGCCGCGACCATCCGCCGCACCTCGGACTTCTACGCCCTGGGCGGCACCTCGCTGTCCCTCATCCGCCTGGCCATCGGCCTCGACCGCGCGGTCTCGCCCCTGGAGCTGCGCGAGACCCCGCTGCTGGCGGACCTGGCGGCGCTCCTCGACGCCAAGACCGCGGCCATGGCCACCGACTCCCCGAACGGGACGGCTGACACCGATGACTGATGTGACGACGGCCTCGACGTCCGAGGTCCTTCCCGACGGCTCCCGGCTCGTCCTGGAACCGGGGCGCCCGCCGGTCCTCCGGCTCGCGCAGGGGGAACCGCCCGCGCGAGCCGTACGGCTGCTCCTCTCCCGTCACGGCGCCGTCCTCCTGCGCGGACTGGGCCTGGCCGCACCGGCGGACCTGGCGGCCGTGGCCCGTGCCCTCGGAGTGACACCGATGGTGGAGCGGGAGGGTTTCGCGGTCCGCGACGACGTCGGCCACGGCGTGTACTCGGCGTCACGGTGGCCCGCCGACGAGCCGATGTGCATGCACCACGAGCTGAGTTACGCCGACGAGGTGCCGGGCATCGCGCTCTTCGGCTGCCTGCGGGCCCCGCAGCAGGGCGGAGCCACCGCCCTGGCCGACGCGCGGCAGGTCCTCGACGCCCTCCCCGCGGACCTCGTGGCCCCGTTCGAGGAGCACGGCTGGCTGCTCGCCCGGCACTACGGCGAAGTGGGACTGGGCTGGGCGGAGGCCTTCCGCACCGACGACCCCGAGGCGGTGTCCGCGTACTGCCGCGACCATGCCGTGGACCACCGCTGGCTGCCGGACGGATCGCTGCGCACGGTGCAGCGCCGGGCGGCGGTCGTCCGCCATCCGGTCCACGGGGAACGTCTGTGGTTCAACCAGATCGCGTTCCTCAACGAGTTCACGATGGACCCGGCGGTCCGGGAGTACCTCGTCTCCCTGTACGGCCCGGACGCGCTGCCCTTCACCACCTTCTACGGCGACGGCACACCCGTGCCCGAACCGGTGGTCGCGGCCGTCAACGACGCGTACGCCACCGTCACGGTCGCCGAACCGTGGCAGGAGGGCGACGTACTCGTCGTGGACAACCTGCGGACGGCCCACAGCCGCGAGGCGTACCGCGGCGAACGCGACATCATCGCCCTCTTCGGCGATCCGGTGCGTCTTCCCGGGCACGTCCGGCCCGGTGCCGCCGACTGAACCCCCCCCGGGACCGGCGGGGACAGGGCACCCGCTCCGTCCGGAGCCGCCGGAACGTTCAGATCACCCCGATCCGGCCGGAAGGCCCGACCGCGGCCGGATAGCAGTACGCGGCGCGCGACGTGGAGAGCAGCAGCGCGCCGCGCACCTCCGCCAGGTGGGACGCGTGACAGGCCGCGAGCACCTCGGCGCCCTCGATCCGCTGGTCCGCACAGCGGGCGTAGAGCTTTCCCGCGGACACCGCTTCGTCCGGGGAGAGTTCGAGAATGTCGACACCACCCCGGTCGACGAGGTTCTGCACCGGGACGCCGGTGCCGAATTGATGACCTTTCGTGCAGTACTCGTCCCAGCAGGTGCGCATCGCACAGGACACCGCGAAGGTCACGGAGGGTATGACGAGACGGAATTCCCTGGCACTGATCGCCGCTTTCAAGGACGACGCGGCCGGGGTGTGGCCGGTCGCAATCTGGTACAGGGCGAAGGAATCGGCGACTGCGTACCCGTCTGAAGTTCCCAGAAGGCCGTGCAGTTCCACTGATGCTCCCCTCGGTCGCAGGGCAGTTACGTGACGGTAGGCGAAATGATAGCGCCTGGTCGCGCCCTACGAGCCGTCAACTCGACTGGCGTGAAGGGGAGATGGTGCCGTGATATCGAAGTGATGCAAGCCCGTGATGGGCTGGGTAGAACGGCCCATTATCGAAATCGAGGTTGTGCTGTGACGAACCCTTTTGAGAATGCAGAGGGAAAGTTCCTCGTCTTGCTCAACGACGAGGAGCAGTACTCGCTGTGGCCCGGCTTCATCGAAGTCCCCGGAGGATGGCGGGTCGTCCTTGACGAGACCGACCGGCAGTCGTGCCTCGACTTCATAGAGGAGAACTGGACCGACATGCGGCCCAAGTCGTTGCGCGACGCCATGGACACACCCGCCTGAGGACCCTTCTCCGCCAGGGCGGCCGCCGCGGGTGACGCCCGCCCTGGTCAGTTCTTCCCTTTTCACCGTTCCGGATTCGAGACTCATGGGGTAGGTAACAGGTGTCTGGCACGGGAGCCGCTCGCCGGCCGTTGTCCGCCGCGCAGTCGGGCGTCTGGTTCGCCCACCAACTGGGCGTGACGGACCTGGACTTCAGTCTCGCCCAGTGCGTGGAGATCCGCGGCGCCATCGACGTGGAGCGTCTGACGGCGGCGATCCGGGCGGCCCTGCACGAGGCGGAGGCCCTGCGGGTCCGCTTCACCGAGGACACGGACGGCGTGTGGCAGACCCCCGTGCCCGTTCCCGACGGTGCCGTGGCGTTCCATGACGTCTCGGCGGACCCCCACCCCGCCGAGACCGCCCTGCGCTGGATGCGCGAGGACCGCGCCCGCTCCGTCGACCTCCTCGCGGAGCGGCTGTACGAGCTGGCCCTGTTCCGCCTGGCACCGGACCACCTCCTCTGGTACACGCGCGCCCATCACGCCGTCGTCGACGGCCACGGCGCCGGCCTGTTCACCCGCCGCGTCGCCGAGATCTACCGGAACCCCGACGGCGAATCGCCCTTCGGTTCCCTCGCCGACCTCCTCGCCGAGGACCGGGAGTACCGGGCGTCGGCGGACTTCACCGCGGACCGCGCCTACTGGGAGACCCGGCTCGCCGACCGCCCCGCCAGGTTCAGCCTGTCGCGGCGCACCGCCACCTCCCGCGGCTCCTCGCTGCGGGCCACCACGAGCCTCGCGTCGCCGCTCAACGACGCGCTCGTCGCCGCCGCCCGCGCCGCCCGCACCCACTGGTCCGTGGTCCTCACGGCCGCTGTCGCCCTGTACGCGCACCGCATGACCGGCTCCCGCGACCTCACCCTCGGCTTCCCCGTCACCGCCCGCGTCAGCCTCACGGCCCGCCGCACCCCCGGCATGACCGCGAACGTCGTCCCGCTGCGCCTGACCGTCTCGGCCGACGACGACTTCACCGGCCTCGTCACGCGCACCGGGCAGGTCGTGAAGGAGGCGCTGCGGCATCAGCGCTACCGCCAGGAGGACCTGCAACGTCACTTCGCGACCGCCGCGGACGGCTCGGGCTCCTTCGGCCCGCTGGTCAACATCATGGCCGCGGACGACGGCCTCGCCTTCGGCGAGTGTTCCGCCCGGCTCCTCAACCTCGGCAACGGGCCCCTCGACGACCTGGCCTTCGACGTCTACGGCACCGCCCGCGGCGAAGACCTCGTCATCCACCTCGACGGCAACGACACCCTCTACACCGCCGAAGAACTCACCGGGCACCTGGAACGCTTCGAGCACACCCTGGCCACGGCCCTGGCCGACCCCGGCCGCACCGTGGCCGAGCTGGACCTGCTGCCGCCGCGCGAACGCCGGCTGATCCTCGGCACGTGGAGCAGCCCGGCCGGCGAGGCGGGCGCCGCGACGACGCTGACCGAGCGGATCGAGCGGATCGAGGAGCAGGTCCGGCGGATGCCGCACGCCCTCGCCGTGACCTCCGCGGCCGACGAGCTCTCCTACCGGGAGCTGAACGCCCGCGCGAACCGTGTCGCCCGCCTGTTGATCGAGCGCGGCGCCGGGCCGGGCCGTACCGTGGCTCTCGCCCTGCCCCGGTCCTCTCAGTGGGCTGTCGCGGCGCTCGCGGTGGCGAAGACGGGAGCGGCCTGCCTGCTCGCGGAACCCGACGCACCGGCCGGCGCCGGCGACGTCCCGGGAGCCGTCTGCGCGGTGACCTCGGTCCACACCCCCACCCGGCTCCCGGGCACCCTGCCCGGCATCGCCCTGGACGCGCCGGACACGGCCGGGATCCTCGCCCGCTTCCCGGACACGGACGTCACCGACGAGGACCGCACGACCGCCCTGCTGCCCGCGCATCCGGCGCAGGTGAGCCACCCGGGGGGCCTCACCACCTCGCACGCCGCATTCACCGATCGGCTCGACCGGCTGCGGTCCGGCCACCCGCAGCCCCCCGGCGACCGCGCCCTGCACGGCACCGCGTCCCTGTGGGCGCTCTGGTGGACGCTCAGCAGCGGGGCGACCTTGGTGATGCCCCACCCGGACCAGCCCCGCCCGGACCAGCCCCGCCCGGACCAGCCCCGCCCGGACCAGCCCCACCAGGGCCAGGTCCCGGACGCGCCTCACCGCGACGCGGCACGCACGGCCGCCGCCCTCGCCGCGGACATCAGCACCCACGGCGTCACCACCCTGCACACCACCCCCACGGTGCTGGCCGCGCTCCTCGCCGAGCACGCGGCCGCCTGTGCCTCCCTGCGCACCGTGGTCTGCGCCGGCGAACCCCTGCCGGCCTGGCTGCCGACCCGCTTCCGCGACACTCTGGACCAGGCAGCCCTGTGCGCCGTCCACATCCCGTCCGGGTCCGGCGTCCCCGCCGTCGTCCGGGCCGACGACGAGGACCCCGGCACCGGCAGCGCGGTCCTCGGCCGCCCCCTGGCCGGCACCCGCGCCTATGTGCTCGACGACCGGCTGCGTCCGGTTCCGGCCGGCGTCACCGGCGAACTGTATGTGACGGAGGAGGACGCCGCCCTCGGCTTCCCCGGCCGCCCCGCCGACACCGCCGGGTTCCTCGTCGCCGACCCGCACGGCCGGCCCGGCGGGCGGATGCGGCGCACCGGGGACCTGGCCCGCTGGCGCGCCGACGGCGCCCTGGAACACGCCGGCTCCGCGGACCGGACCGCCGTGCCGAACCCGGGCGCGGACCTCGCCTCCGTCGAGGCCGCCCTGATCACACACCCTCAGGTAGCGCAGGTGACCGTCCTCGACCGGGACGACGCCGCGGGCACCCCGGTCCGCGTGGCGTACGTGGTGCCGCACTCCGGCGCCGTCGTCGACCCGGACGCGGTCCAGCGCCATGCGGCCGAGCGGCTGCCCGAGTCGCAGGCCCCGACGGCCCTGGTCGTCCTCGACGCGCTGCCCGTCACCCCGCACCATCTGCTCGACCGGGCGGCCCTGCCGCTCCCGGCCGGGGAACCGGCACCGCCTCGCCGCACGGCCCGCAACCCCAGGGAGGCGGAGCTGTGCCGCGTCTTCGCGGAGGTACTGGGCGTCGACGTCCCCGGCATCGACGACAGCTTCTTCGACCTCGGCGGGCAGTCCCTCACGTCCGTCCGGCTCCTGAGCCGGGTCCGCACGGAGTTCGGTGTCGAGCTTCCCGTACGCGCGCTCTTCGAGGCGCCCACGGTGGCCCAGTTCGCACAGCGGCTCGACGAGGCGGAGCGCTCCACCGTCCAGGCCCTGGTCCCGGCCCCGCGACCCGACGAGATCCCCCTTTCCTTCGCGCAGCGCCGTCTGTGGTTCCTGAACCGCCTCGAAGGGGCCGACTCCTCGGCCTACAACATGTCGTTCGCCGTACGGCTGACGGGCACCCTGGACCGGGAGGCCCTGGCCGCCGCGCTGCGGGACGTCGTGGAGCGGCACGAGAGCCTGCGGACCGTCTTCCCCGAGGGCCCCGACGACGCCCCCCACCAGGACATCCTCACCCCCGACCGCATCCCTGCCGTCCCCCTCGACGTCGTACCCACGAACGCCGAAGAGCTGCCGCGCCTCCTCGACCGCGCGGCCGGCCGCGGCTTCGACCTGACCCGCGACCTGCCCCTGCGCAGCTCCCTGTTCACCCTCGACGACAACGCGCACGTGCTCCTCGTCGTGCTGCACCACATCGCCGGCGACGGCTGGTCCATGGTCCCCTTCGCCCGCGACGTGGCCGCCGCCTACGAGGCGCACAGCATGGGCGCTACGCCGGACTGGAAGCCGCTGCCCGTGCAGTACGCGGACTACACCTTGTGGCAGCGGCGCGTCCTCGGTGACGTGAACGACCGCGACACCCCGCTCGCACGCCAGCTCGCCTACTGGGCGAAAACGCTGGACGGACTGCCGGAGCAGCTGGAACTGCCCGCCGACCGGCCCCGCCCGGTCGTCGCGTCCCACCAGGGCGAGACCATCCCGGTCACGATCGGCCCCGACGTGCACCGGTCCCTGGCCAGGCTGGCCCAGGAAGCCGACGCCAGCCTCTTCATGGTGGTGCAGGCGGCGTTCGCGGCCTTGTTGTCCCGGATGGGTGCGGGGACGGACATCCCGATCGGTTCGCCGGTGGCGGGCCGTACGGACGAGGCGCTGGACGACCTGGTCGGGTTCTTCGTGAACACGCTGGTGCTGCGGACCGACCTGTCGGGTGATCCGACGTTCCGGGAGCTGGTGGACCGGGTCCGGGAGACGGACCTGGCCGCGTACGCGCACCAGGACGTGCCCTTCGAGCATCTGGTGGAGGTCCTCAACCCCGCCCGTTCCCTGGCCGCGCACCCCCTGTTCCAGGTGATGCTCGCCTTCCAGAACAACGAAGCCCCCAGCTTCGAACTCCCCGCGCTCACCACCGTGGTCGAGCAACTGGACACCGGCTCCTCGAAGTTCGACCTGCTGCTGAACCTCACCGAACAGCAGGGTGCCGACGGCGAGCCCGCCGGGCTGACGGGCTTCCTGGAGTTCGCTGTGGATCTGTTCGACCGGGGGACGGTCGAGGGTCTGGTGGAGCGGTTCGGTCGGTTGTTGTCGGTGGTGGTGGCGGATCCGGATGTGCGGGTGGGCCGGCTGGATGTGCTGTCCGAGGACGAGCGTCACGAGCTGGTGGTACGCCGCAACGCCACGGGTGTCGAGGTGCCGTGGGTGTCGTTGCCGGAGTCGTTCGCGGCGCGGGTGGCGGCCGATCCGGACGCGGTCGCGGTGGTGTTCGAGGGTGTGGAGCTGTCGTACGAGGAGTTGAGTGCTCGGGCGAACCGGTTGGCGCGGTTGTTGGTGGAGCGTGGGGCGGGGCCGGAGCGGGTGGTGGCGTTGATGCTGCCGCGTTCGC